>JAUSDY010000170.1 GCA_030650395.1 Acidobacteriota bacterium
CGTGATGGGCGGCGGCGCCGGCCGTCTGAAGGGCGGCCGCCATCTCGCGTATACCGATAAACCGTCGATGGCCAACCTGCTCGTGACGCTGATGGACAAGATGGACGTGCCGGTCGAGCGGATCGGCGGCAGCACGGGCAAGCTACCGCTCGATACCGTCTCGCTCTAGAAGGCAAAAGGCAAAAGGCAAAAGGCAGAATGCAAAACGCGAGACTCTGCTTTCTCATCGTCGTGCTGAGCACGGTCGTCGTGGCCGGCGCGGGACGGCCGCCGCTGAGTGAGGCGGCCAAGAACGGCGATCGCGCCGCTGTGCGTGAGCTGCTGCAGAAGAAGGCGAACGTCAATGCGACTGAGGCCGACGGCACGACCGCGCTGCACTGGGCGAGCCACCGCGACGACCTCGAGAGCACGCAGCTGTTGATCCGCGCCGGCGCCCATGTCAACGCCGCCAACGACCTTGGCGCGACCCCCCTCTGGATCGCCAGCGAGAACGGCAGCGCGTCGATGGTCAAGGCGTTATTGCAAGCCGGGGCGAATCCCAACCTGGCGCTGCTGCTCGGCGAGACGCCGCTGATGGTCGCGTCGCGATCCGGAAACGCGGATGTCGTCGAACAGCTGATCCGAAAGGGCGCCCAGGTCAACGTGCGCGGGGCGCGCGGCCAGACGGCGCTGATGTGGGCGGTGGCGCAACAACATCCGGATGCCGTCAAGGTGTTGCTGGCACATGGCGCCAATGTGCGCGAGCGCTCGGACGTCTGGCAGCAGATGGTGGCGGTACCGCCGCACGGCGTTCCGCTCTACAACCGCGTGATTCCGCAAGGCGGCGATACCGCGCTGCTGTTCGCCGCGCGCGTCGGCGATCTGCGATCGGCGCAGCTGCTCGTGGCCGCGGGCGCCGACGTGAACGACGCGGACGCCTCGGGCGTGAGCGCCACAGTGCTGGCTGCCCACTCGGGATTCGGCGAGCTGGTCGGGTTCTTACTCGAACGCGGCGCCGATGCCAACGCCGCGGCCGCCGGGTTTACCGCGCTGCACGCTGCGATCATGCGGAGGGACACCAGGACCGCCACCGCGCTTCTGGCAAAAGGCGCTGATGCGAATGCGCCGGTGCGAGTGTGGACGCCGACGCGGCGCTCGTCGAAGGACTACAACTTCGCGCCCGAGCTCGTCGGCGCGACACCGTATTGGCTGGCGGCCCGCTTCAGCGAGCCCGGTGTGATGCGCCTGCTGTTGAAGCATGGCGCCGACGCGCGGGTCGTGCATCACGGCAACTACCACAACGAAGAACCGGTCGAGCCGCGCTCGCACGTGACCAATGCGGTGATGGCGGCGACCGGCATGGGCGGCGGCGTGGCGTGGGTGCAGCCCGATCGCCGCGAGCGCGAAGCGCTGATGCTTGAAGCGGTCACGCTGGCGGTCGAGCAGGGCGCTGACGTCAATGCCGTCAACATCGACGGCCGCACCGCGCTCGATGCCGCGCGCGGCCTCAAGTTCGAGCGCGTCGCGTCATTCCTCGTCGAGCACGGCGCCCGCGCCGGAACGACGAAGCGATAGTGCGGAACAGCCGCAGCCAGGCATGAAGCAACGCGCGCTGTTCACGCTCGCGATCCTGTTCGCCGTCAACACCCTGAACTTCTTCGATCGCCAGGTCCTCGGCGCCGTCGGCGAGGCCGTCAGGCTGGAGTTCGGATTCGGCGACACCGCGCTCGGCGCGCTCGGCACCGCCTTCACGCTGCTCTACGCCGTTGTCGGCGTGCCATTTGGCCGCATGGCGGATCGCTTTCCGCGCAAGCCGATCATCGCCGCCGGCGTGTTCGTCTGGAGCGCCCTCACCGCGGCGTCGGGCCTGGCGCAGAACTTCTGGCAACTGTTCGCGCTGCGGCTGGGGATCGGCGTGGGCGAAGCCACCTGTTCGCCGGCCGCCTCGTCGATCATCGGCGACCTGTTTCCACCGGCGCGCCGTTCGTGGGCCCTCTCGATTTTCATGTTGGGCGTACCGATTGGGTTTGGCTTGAGCTACGCCATCAGCGGCAGCGTGGCGCAGGCGTGGGGCTGGCGAGCGGCGTTCTTCGTCGCCGGCCTGCCTGGGCTCGTGTGCGGGCTCGCGGCGTTGTGGATGTTCGAGCCGCCGCGCGGAATGTCGGAGGGCGCTGGCGCCAACGTCGGCGCGAAACGACGGCCGGGCTCGCCCTACCGGACCGTGCTATCGAGCCCGACGATGTGGTGGATCATCGCGTCGGGCGCGTTGCAGAACTTCACGATGTACGCACTGATGTCCTTCCTGTCACCATTCCTGATCCGCTATCACGGCGTCACGCTGCAGCAGGCAGGGTTCATCTCGATGATGGTGTACGGGTTTTCGGGCGTGCCCGGACTGATCGTCGGCGGCATGGCGGCCGACGCGGCGTTTCGCCGGCGACACGATGGCCGATTGCTGGTTGGCGCCGCGGCGATCGTGATGGCGGCGCCGGTCATGTTTCTGGCGTTGAGCCGGCCGCAGGCGGATGTCGTGGTCTTTTCCGTGCTGATGGGCGTCGCGTGCATGCTGATGTACGGCTACTACGCCAGCGTCTACGCCACGATTCAGGACGTGATCGAGCCATCGCTGCGCGGCACGGCGATGGCGTTGTACTTCTTTGCGATGTACCTGCTCGGCGGCTCGATGGGTCCGGTCGGCACCGGGCTGATCAGCGATTACTTCACCGGGCAAGCGGCAGCGGCTGCGGGAATCATCGAGCGAACACCGCTCGCGCTCGAGCCGTTTCGCGCGACCGGCCTGCATTCGGCGATGATGCTGCTGCCGATTCTGGTGGCGACGCTGGCGGCGGTGCTGTTTGCCGCGTCACGCACCGTGACAGCCGAGGTCAACGCCTTGCGCGCCTGGATGCACGATCCCGCGAATGCGCAGCCGTAGCACTATCGTATTCTTCGGCACCCCATAAAGGGGTGCCCTACGACGTGACGCGTCAGCGCGCGAGAAAATCGCGAATGTGTTTGTTCACGACCGCGGGATATTCGTGGATGACCCAGTGCGTGCCGTCTGCGATCCGTCGCACGGTGAGCTGAGGCACGTAGGTCTCGAGGCCATCAAGATTGCCGGTGAGGAGAAAGGTGTCTTTCTCGCCCCAGATCACGAGCGTGGGCACCATGATCTTCGGGATCGCGGGCGGCGCCGCTGCGGCTGGCGCGGTCGACGGCGCCGTTGCCGGCGGGGTTCCACCGGCCGGCGGCCCCACCTGGGCGGCGCGGTAATAGTTCAAGCCGCCGGTGAGCGCGCCCGGCTGCGACCAGGCTTTCAGATACTCCGCTTTATCGGCCTCGGTGAAGTGTCCCTTCTTCAGGCCGTCAGACAGCACAGCGTTCACCAGCATTTGATGGTCGTTGGCCGACAGGGTCTTTTCCGCGTCCGGCCCGCGGAACATCAACATGTACATGCTGGCTTTTTGTTGGGCCGGGTTGTCGCGCAGCTCGCGCGCGAAAACCCCCGGGTGCGGAGCATTGACGATGACGAGTTTCTCGATGGTGTCGGGGTGCGCCGCGGCATAGGCCCACGCCACCGCGCCGCCCCAGTCGTGGCCGACGAGGATGAACTTGCGGTTGGCGCCGTAGCCCAGCTTTGCGGCCAGCGCGCGGACGTCTTCAATCAGCAGCGGCATGCGGTACTGATCGACGGCCTCCGGCTTCGACGACAGGTTATAGCCGCGCATGTCGGGCGCCACCGCGAGGTGGTCGCGGCCAAACTCCTGGAGCTGGTTGTTCCAGGCGTACGAGAATTCGGGAAAGCCGTGGAGGAACAACATCAGTTGTCCGCTCCCGGATTTCGCGTAGTGCAGCCGCACGCCGTTGACCTCGGCGTAGTCGTGCTCGATCGGCGGCGCTGCCCAGGTGGCTAGCGCCGCGATCGTCACGATCAGAGTTTTCATCTACGCGAGGCGAGGTTTAGAACCCGCTGACGTTCAATCGTCCGCCGGTCACTGTCTTGCCCGCAAGCGACGCGGTTGGGGCCGCGCTGCCGAGAATCGCGTTCTTGATCTCAGCAGCCCCGGCCAGCAGGTGGCTCGCGGCGTACAGCGCCGCCCCGCCGGTGACGTGCGGAGTCGCCATCGAGGTGCCGCTGTACGAACCGTAGGTCGCGACATTCCCCTTACCAGGCAGCGTCGAATAGATCGCCGAACCCGGCGCGCCCAGGTCGACGGTCGTTGCGCCGTAGTTGGAAAAGCCCGACTTGGCGCCCGTGCTGGTGATGGCGGCCACCGCGATCACGCAGTCGTAGCTGCCGTTCGCCGTGCACTGATAGTTGGACGGATAGCTGGCCGTAGTGTCGTTGTTGTCGCCGACGCCGTCGGAGCCGCCGTTGCCGGCCGCAGCGATGAAGAGAATGTTGGCGTTGCTGCCGCGGTTGATGGCGTCGAGCAACCCCTGCGAGAAGCCGCCGCCGCCCCACGAGTTGTTGCTCGCGACAATGTGGAGATTGTGGCGCGTCTTGAGGTCGGTGAGATAATCCACCGCCTTGATGGCGTTGGCGGTGGTGCCGCCGCGCCGCCCGAGGAACTTCGCGGGGATCATCGTGACCTGCCAGTTGCCGCCGGCGACGCCGGCGCCGTTGCCGCCCACCGCGCCAATCGTGCCGGCGACATGCGTGGCGTGATCGTCCTGCGAGCCGTCGTAGGTGGTGTTGTTGTTGCCGTCGAAGTCCCAGCCGTTGATGTCGTCGACGTAGCCGTTGCCGTCGTCGTCGATGCCATTAAGCGTTTCGGTCGGGTGCACGAAGACGTTGACCGTCAGCTCGGGGTGCGTCCGCATGATGCCTTCATCGATCACGCCGACGTAGACGCTGCCCTGGCCGGTATTGCCCGCTTGCCAGGCTTCTGCAGCCTGGCTGCCATACGTGTTGGCCGGGCTGAAGGCATCGCCGTACATCCCCCACAGCGATCCGTTGGTGTAGTACGTGTCATTCAAGGTCGCGCCGTGCTGGTAGATCCAGTTGGGCTCCGCGAATTCGACGGCCCGATCGCCTTGCAGGCCGCGGACCGCGTCGGCCACGGCGAGTCCGGGCGGAAGGCGGAGCAATTCGAGATCACCTTTGCCGTCGGAGCGGCGCGCCGCGGCGACGAGGACTTCTTCGCGACTGGCGCGGATGCGGCCGCGCGCTCGCCGGGCGTAGAATCCGCCGAAAACTGCACCAACACCTGATTACCAACGGCGTCTGGAGCGTCAGGGCCCTGCGCGCCGGCCGGAATCAGGAATGCCGTGGCGAGGATTGCGGAGCACAGCGGCAAGAGCAGTGTACGTTTCATCGTCATTTTCACCTGCCAGGGAAGGGGGCGCCCGAAGTCTAGCATGTAATATCAATTCATCATGCGCGAAGCCGTCATCGTCTCGAGCAGCCGCACGCCGCTCGCCAAGTCTCATCGCGGATCGTTCAACATCACCCGGCCTGACGACCTCGCCGCGCACTGCATCAGCGATGCGCTTCGCAAGGCGCCGGGGCTCGACGCCGCTGAAATCGAAGAAGTGATTCTCGGCTGCGGCCAGCCGCATGGTCCGCAGGGCCACAACATCGCGCGCGTGGCGGCGCTGCGGGCGGGGCTGCCCGTCACCGTGCCAGGCGCGACGGTCAACCGCTTTTGCAATTCCGGGCTCCAGGCCGTCGTTCAGGCCGCGCACATGGTTCTGCAGGAAGGGGTCGAGGCGGCGATTGGCGGCGGCGTGGAATCGATCACGATGATGCAGCGTGACTCGTCGCCAAATCCCTGGGTCCTGGAGCATCATCCCGGGCTCTACATGGCGATGGGCGACACCGCGGAGGTCGTGGCGAAACGCTACGGCGTCACCCGGCTGGCCCAGGACGAGTACTCGCTCGTCAGCCAGCAGCGCGTCGCGAAGGCGCAACAGGACGGTTTTCTTGCGGGTGAGATCGCGCCCATCGACGTGCGGCGCGCCATCCTCGACAAGAAAACGGGAGAGAAGACGGGAGAAGAAGACGCCCGGGTCGATCGCGACGAATGCAATCGCGCCGACACGACGCTCGAGGGCCTGCAGAAGCTTCCGCCCGCGTTCGACAAGACCAGCGGGCAGGGCAGCGTGACCGCCGGCAATTCTTCGCAGTTGTCTGACGGCGCGTCGGCGACGCTTGTGATGTCGGCGGATCGCGCGAAAGCGCTGGGACTCAAGCCGCTGCTCGTGTTCCGCGGCTATGCCGTCGCCGGCTGCGAGCCAGACGAAATGGGGATCGGTCCTGTCTATGCCATTCCAAAACTGCTCAAGAAGCACGGGCTGATGGTTGATGACATCGATGTGTGGGAGTTGAACGAAGCCTTTGCGTCGCAGGTCGTCTACATTCGCGACCAACTCGGGTTGCCGATGGATCGGCTCAACCCCAATGGCGGATCGATTGCGATCGGCCATCCGTTCGGCATGACCGGCTCGCGGCTGGTCGGCACGATCGCCAACGAGATGCAGCGCCGCAAGGCGCGCTACGGCGTCGTAACGATGTGTGTGGGTGGCGGCCAAGGCGCCGCGGCTTTGTTTGAATCTTGTAGTTAAGAGTTAAGAGTTCGGTGTAGCGCGGAACTTTCTTGTCCGCCGAAGCGCTTCGCGCGAAGGCGGAAGTTCCGCGATCAGAAAACAGAGCACAACCATGTCGATTTCCCGCCGCCAGTTCGTGGTCTCCGCAGCGTCGCTCGCGGCAAGTGCCGCCGCTCCGACCGTGTCGTTCACGGAATCGAGCGCCTCACAGGACGATCCGCTTGGCGTGCGCGGCGACTTTCCAATCGTGCGGGGTCGGACCTATCTGAACTCTGCCTACATTACGCCGGTGCCCGACCAGGTCGTGGCGGCCGGTCGCGCCTTTGTCGAGAGCAAGGCGGTGCGCCCCATTTCACTCGGCGAGATGCTTCGCAAGACCGACGAAGTGCGCGCGCAGTTTGCCCGTCTGATCAACGCCGGGACCGACGAGATCGGCTTTCTCTTCTCGACCAGCGAGGGCGAGAATATCGTGGCCAACGCCCTCGATCTGAAGGCGGGCGACAACGTGGTGGTCGACGACTTGCACTACGAAACCGAGTTCGTCCTCTACAGTCATCTGCGAGACACGAGGGGCGTCGAGTTGCGTGTCGCGAAGCATCGCGCCGGGCGTGTCGACGCGGGCGACGTCGAGCCCCTGGTCGATCGGCGCACGCGCCTGGTCTCGGTCGCCTGGGTGTCGCATCACAACGGTTTTCGACACGAGATGCGGCCCATCGCCGACCTCGCCCACGCGCACGGAGCGTTGTTCTATGCCGACGGTATCCAGGCGGCCGGGATGATTCCCATCGACGTCAAGCAGGCTGGTGTCGATGTGCTGTGCACCGGCACCTACAAGTGGCTGCTGGGCAGCTTTGGTGTCGCGCCGTTTTACGTCCGGCGTGAGCTCCTCGAGCGCATCCGGCTGGATCGTTTCGGCGCGCTGCATGTGGAAAAGGAGCTCGGCGGCGGCCGCTTTCAGCTCTACCAGACCGCCAAGCGTTTCGACTACGCCACGCTGCCGTTCTGCGAGGTGTATCAGCTCGGGGCGGGACTCGAGTATCTCCAGCGGGTCGGCGTCGATCGCATCGAGCGGCACACGGTCGAGTTGGCGCGCGAGCTGCGAGCCGGGCTCGCGTCGCAGGGCTACCGCGTGTTCACTCCCGAAGGGAATCGCTCGTCGATCGTGACGTTCTACTTCTCGAAGGACGCCGCGACCGTCACCGCCGCGTTCGCCCGGGCGTCGATTGACGTGACCGTGCGCGGTCCGCTCGGGCAGGTGCGGGTGTCGCCGGCGCTGTTCAACACCGGCGACGACATTAGGCGTTTCCTTGAAATTACCAGTCGCTTGTAGTTAGGAGTTAAGAGTTGAGAGTTAAGAGCAAGAATCCTGGAGTTCTTAACTCTGAACTCATAACTCTGAACTGACTCGTAACACGATTTTCCCCGTCACTTGTCGGGACGCCATCTTCTGCAGCGCCTCCGCGGCGCGCTCGAGCGGCAGGATCTCGGAGAGGTGCGGCCTGAGCTTGCCCTCGACGTACCACGCGCAGAGATTCCTGACGCTTTCGTTGTACAGCGTGGGTTCGCGGCGCGTGAACTCGCCCCAGAACACGCCGACAATCGCGCAGCCTTTGAGCAGGACGAGGTTGAGCGGGATCTTCGGAATCTCGCCGGCGGCGAATCCCACCACCAGCAGTCGTCCGCGCCAGGCCGTGGACCGCAACGCCGGTTCGGTATACGGCCCGCCGACCGCATCGCACACGACGTCCACGCCTTTGCCGTCGGTCAGTTGCTTGATGCGCTCGCGCAGATCGTCGTGGGCGTAGTCGATCGTGTCGGTCGCGCCGTGCTGCCGGCAGACCGCCAGCTTCTCTTCGCTCGACGCGCACGCGATCACGCGCGCACCGAGCGCCGCGCCGATCTGAATCGCGGCGATGCCAATCCCGCCTGACGCGCCCAACACCAGCAAGGTCTCGCCGGGTTGCAGCGAGCCGCGATCGCGCAGTGCATGCTCGCACGTGCCATACGTGAACAGGAATCCCGACGCTTCCTCATCGGCTGTTCTGGATCACGAGCACATCAGGAAAGTTGAGGCTTGCGGCACGGACCGAGACCACGACCTGGCCGGCGCCAGCACGCGGCGACGGCAGGTCTTCAATCGTCAGTGACTCTGGCGGACCGAACTGCCGGCAGACGACGGCCTTCACGAATGAAAGCCGCGGCCTTCGGCGGCGCGCTTCTCCAGCAGCGCGGCCGGCTGCCAGTAATCGCCAAATTGTTCGCGATACTCCTTGACGCGTTCGAGCACGGTCGGCAGGCCCACGGTATCGGCGTAGAACATCGGGCCGCCTTTGTGGCGCGGATAGCCGAACCCGTAGCAGTAGACGGCGTCGATGTCACTGGCGCGGGTGGCGTAGCCCTCTTCGATGATTCGCGCGCCTTCGTTGGCCAGCGCGGTCATGATCCGCGAAATGATCTCCTCGTTGGTCACCTTGCGGCGAGTGATACCGCGCTTGGCCGCCTCGGCCGCGGCGATCTCGTCGACCATCGGATCCGGGATGCGCGTGCGGCTGCCGGCCTCGTAGCGATACCAGCCGGCGCCGGTCTTCTGCCCGTACCGTCCCAGCTCGTAGAGCCGATCGGGGACTTCCGATTGAGGACCCTCTGCGCGCGTCTGCCCCGTGAGCTTCAAGTGTTGGCGGATGCGCCAGCCGACGTCGATGCCGGCGATGTCCTGCATGCCGAACGGGCCCACCGGCATGCCGAACTCGGTGAGCGCGCCGTCGATCTGAGAAACCGTCGCGCCCTCTTCGAGCAGCAGGTAGGCCTCGCGCATGTAATACGCGATCATCCGGTTGGCCACGAATCCGAAGCAGTTGCCGACGACGACGCCCACTTTGCCGAGCTTCTTCGCCAGCGCCAGCGACGTCGCGATCGCTTCCTTGCTGGTCTCTTTGCCGCGGACGATCTCCAGCAGCTTCATCACGTTCGCCGGGCTGAAGAAATGGTGGCCGATCACCTGAGCGGGTCGGCCGCTGGCTTGCGCAAACTCGTCGATGTCCAGCGTTGACGTGTTGGACGCCAGGATGCACGTCGGCTTGGTGACCTTTGCCAGTTCCGCGAACGTCGTCTTCTTCAAATCCATGTTCTCGAACACCGCCTCGACGACAATGTCGGCCTGATCGAAGCCGTCGTAGTTGGTGGTGGGCGTGATGAGCGCCATCGTGCGCGCCATGGCGTCGGCGGTCATGCGGCCCTTCGCCACGGACGATTCGTAATTCTTGCGGATCGTCGCCATGCCGCGCTGCACCGCGGCATCATCCACGTCTTTCAGCAGCACCGGAATGCCGGCATTGGCGTAGGCCATGGCAATGCCGCCGCCCATCGTGCCCGCGCCGATCACGGCCGCGCGCGCGATCGGCACCACCGGCGTGTCCTTCGGCACGTCGGGCACCTTCGCGGCCTCGCGATCCGCAAAGAACATGTGGACCAGCGCGCGACATTCCGTGGACGTCACGCAGTCGGCGAAGAGCTCGCGCTCGCGCGCCGAGCCCGCCTCGAAGTCGAGCGTGAACGCCGCCTCGATCGCATCGATGGCCTTGAAGGGCGCCTGTAAGCCTTTCGCGGTGGCCGCGAGCGTTGTTCGCGCCGCCGCGCATGCCGCCACACCAGCGTTGCGGTCAGTCTTCGTCGTCAGATCCCGCGTCTTGCGGACTTCGCGGGCGGCCGCCCTCGCTCGCGCGAACTCGATGGCGCCATCCAGCAGGTTCCCGCTCACCACGTCATCGACGATGCCGGCCGCCAGCGCCTTCGCGGCCGGAACCGGCTTGCCCGCGGTGCACATCTCGATCGCCAGCGCCGCCTCGCACAGGCGCGGCAGGCGCTGCGTGCCGCCGGCGCCGGGGATGATGCCGAGCAGCACTTCGGGCTGGCCGACCTTGGCGTCCGCGGCCATGACCCGGTAATGGCACGACATCGCGATTTCAAGGCCGCCGCCGAGCGCGTTGCCGTGGATGGCAGCGACGAGCGGTTTGGTGGCGTCTTCGATCCGCTTGAGCCGCGCGTGCATGGCTTCCGACCGTGCGAGCGACTGCTCGCGCGTCTTGATGGTGCCGAAGATCTTGATGTCGGCGCCGGCGATGAAGGTCGAGCCGTGGCCGATGAGGACCATGGCATCGGCGCCGGCATCGCCGTTGGCGCGCGCGACGGCTTCTTCGATGCCCTCGACCACGCCTGGGCCGAGTGCGTTAACGGGCGGATTGTCGACGGTGAGGATGGCGATGCGGTCGCGGACTTCGTATCGAATGAGTTGTGACATCGGCGCTTATTCGTTCTGTTTGAGGTACAGCGGAACGAACTTGCCGCCGACGACGTGCGCGGCGACCGTGGTTTGCATCATGTGCCCCGTAGCATCCACGCCGAGCAGCTCCGACGGCTTGAACTCATCGGGCAGCGTCCTGGCCGCTTCATCGGCGCGCGCATGGATGGCCCGCGCGTCGGTGGCGGTACCGGCCAGCTCCATCGCCCGCGCCAGAACGCGCATGGCGCCGTAGGTGAGGCTGACCTCTCGCGGCGGATCGCGATCGGCGCCTTTCTTCAGGTGATACTTCTCGACGAACCGCGCGGCGCGAAAATCGGGATGGTGCACCGTCGGCATCACGCCGACCGAGTTCTCGAGCATCGCCATCGGCACCAGCTTGTTCATCTCTTCGAACTTGGCCTGGTCCATCACGACGAAGCCGCCCTTGAAGCCCTGTTCCCTCGCGGCTTTGATCACGAGCGCGGTCGCTTGCGACGGCCCGCCCACAAACAGCACGTCCGGCTTTTCCGACAGCGCCTTGCTCGCCACGCTCGAAAAATCCGTCGTCGTGTTGTAGTCGATCTCGTTGTTGGTCAGCACGGTGCCGCCCTTGGACTCCCATACTGCCGAGAAGCCCTTGGTCCACTCCTTGGCGTAGGCGTGCGCGCCGGGAATGCGGCCGAGACGCTTGCCCTTGCTGTCGATCATGGTCTGTGCGAACGCGTCGAAGTAGATCGGGTATTTCGGCGGGATCATCAGCGTCAGTGGATTGCCGCTTTCGAGAATCTGCGGCTCGCTGCTATACGCGCCGACGATGAAGGACGGCTCCGAGGCGTTGAAACCCTGGATGGCGAGGATGCCGCCGCTGTGCGGGCAGAACACGATCGGCGCGCTGTTCTGGTGGACCAGCCGCTTCGCGTTGGTCGCCGATTCGTTGGGGAAGTAGCGATCGTCGAGCGGGACGATCGCGATCTTGACATGCCGGCCGCCGACCGACACGCCGCCGGCGTCGTTGATGTCCGCGGCCGCCATCTCGAGTCCATCGAGCACGTTTCGGCCGTAGAGCGCCGCGCCGCCGCTCAGCGGTCCGGTGAAGCCGATGGTGACGGTCTCGTTGCCGCCGCCGCTCGACGAGCAGGCCGCAGCCGCGACGAGGATCAGGGGCAGCGCACTTCGCAATCGCATCTCTAGGCTCCCATGTAGGCGCGACGAACTTCGTCGTGCTGCATCAGATCCGCCGCCGCGCCGTCGAGCACGATACGGCCGTTCTCCAGCACGTAGCCCCGCTGCGCGATTTCGAGCGCGGCATATGCATTCTGTTCCGCGAGCAGCACCATTGTACCGGCGCGGTTGATCGCCGCAACGGTTTCCAGGACCTGCCGGACGACCTTCGGCGCGAGGCTCACCGATGGCTCGTCCAGCAGCAGGATGCGCGGCTCGGCCATCAACGCCCGGCCGATCGCCACCATCTGCTGCTGGCCGCCGCTGAGCGCGCCGGCCGGGTCGCCCGTGCGCGTCGACAGGGTTGGAAACAACGCCATGACGCGCTCGAGCCGCCGATCGATGTCGGCGCGATCGGGGCAGCGATACGCGCCCAGCCGGAGATTGGTCAGCACCGACAACGCCGGAAACAGCTTGCGTCCCTCCGGGCAATGCGACATGCCGGCATCGACGATGGCGCGCGGGGTGGCGCTCGAGAGATCGCGGCCCGCAAACTCGATGCGGCTGCCGGCGCCGGCGCGCGTCAGGCCGCTCAGCGCGCGAAACACCGTCGTCTTGCCCGCGCCGTTGGCCCCGAGCAGCACCACCAGCTCGCCTTCCCGCACTTCGAAGTTGATCTCGCGCGCCGCCTGAAAGCTGCCATACGACACGGTCAGGTCACGTACGTTCAGCACGAGCGTTCCTCACGATGGTTCCCCACGACGGTTCCCCACGGGGGTTCCCCACGGGGGTTCCCCACGAAGGTTCCCGGCGAGGGTTCTCCGCCATCGTTCGAACGTTCGTGAGGAACCGCCGTGAGGAACCTCCGTCCGGAACCTTCGTGAGGAACCTTCGTCATTTGTGTCCCAAGTAGGCTTCGAGGACCGCGGGGTCGTTGCGGATCTCTTCCGGCGTGCCGTCGGCAATCTTTTTCCCGTAGTCGAGCACCATGATGCGCCGGCACAGGTGCATCACCATCTGCATCTGGTGCTCGATGAGGAGGACGGTGATACCGGTGGCCGCGATCTTTTCGACCAGCGCGATCAACCCGCGGGTCTGGTCAGCATTGATTCCGGCTGACGGCTCGTCGAGCAGCAGCAGTCGCGGCCGGGCCACGATCGCGAGCGCCATCGCGAGGCGCTTCTGTTGTTCCTGTGTCAGGTCGCGAGCGAGCCGCTCGGCCGAATCAGTCAGGCCGACAAACGCCAAAGTCTCGTGAGCGACCGCGTGCGCCTCATGCTCTTCGCGCGCCAGTCGTGCGCTGCGCACCAATGCGTCCCAGACGCCGGAGCTGGTCCGCTGCCGATAGCCGACGAGCACGTTTTCGAGCGCGGTGGCATCCCCGAACAGCGTCGTCGCCTGGAACGTGCGCGCGACGCCTCGCCGCGCTATGTGATGCGGCTGGAGATTGGTCACGTCCTCGCCATCGAACATGATGCGGCCGCTCGTCACGGGGAGCGCGCGGCTGATCAAATTGAAGAACGTGGTCTTGCCCGCGCCATTAGGGCCGATGATGCCCGTGATCGATCCGGCCTCGACGGCGAAATCCACTTCGTCGACCGCGCACAACCCCCCGAACGCTTTGCGAAGACGCAGGGCCTCGAGGAGCATTACTTGTCACCCTTTTTGCTCGAGCCTGCCCTGAGCGAAGCTGACTCCGCTAGCGGAGTCGGCTGAGTCGAAGGGCGCCGGAACACTCCGGCGAGACCCTTCGGCATAAAGAGAATCAATAACACCAAAGCCAATCCGAAGATCACCATCTGGTAGTGCTGCAGCACTTGCAGCACTTGCGACAAGCCGTAGACGATGAACGTGCCGGCGACGGGGCCGACGACAGATCCGATGCCGCCGACCATCACGTAGAGCAGCGTGTTGAAGGTCATCTCGATGTTCGACGATTCGGGTCCCAGAAATCCGATGAAGCCCGCGTAGAGGCCGCCGGCGAGGCCGGCCAGCGCCGCCGAGATGGTGAACGCTAGCCGCTTGGCCGCCATCACATCGAGGCCGATCGCCGCCGCCAGCGGCTCGCTCTCGCGCACCGCCACCATCGTGCGGCCGACCGGCGAGCGCAGCAGCCGCGTGGTCGCGACGAGCGTCAGCGCGAGGCAGACGAGCGCGAGATACGAGCGCGCGATGCCCGACTCGAAATGGATCGGGCCGATCGCACCCGGCCCCGGAATGCCGATGACCCCGACGTGACCGTGCGTCAGCGATTCCCACTTCTGGATGATCAGGTTGATGATGAGCCCGACCGCCATCGTGAAAATCGCAAAGTAGTGGCCCTTGCTGCGAAGGCAGATCGAGCCGACAACAAATCCGATCACCGCGCTCAGCGCGATGCCCGCCGGCACGCCGGCCCAGAATGTCACGCCGGCCTTGGTGGCCAGCAGCGCCACCGTGTAGGCGCCGATGCCGAAGAAGCCGGCATGCGCCAGCGACAACTGACCGGCGAAGCCGAGAATGACGTTCAGCCCGCACGCCGAGATCGCGAAGACATACGCCTGCGTGAGGATCTCGAGGTAGTACGCATTCGGTACGACAAGCGGCAGCACCACCGCGATCGCGAGCGCAGCACCGGCGCCGTACTTCACACCGACTCCTTGAACAGCCCGCTCGGCTTGAACGTGAAGACCAACGCGAGCACCACAAACGCGACTAGATCCTGATAGGTCGCCGAGACGTAGGTGCCGCCGAGACTTTCGGCGAGTGCGAGCAGGTATCCGCCGACCAGGGCGCCCGGCACGCTGCCCATGCCGCCGAGGACGACGATGGCGAAGGCCTTGAGCGTGATCATCGCGCCCATCGACGGATAGACGAGGCTGATCGGCGCGACCAGCGAGCCGGCAAACGCCGCCAGGCCGGCCGAGATCGCAAACGTGGTCATCGCCACGCGGTTGGTATCGATGCCAACCAGCAGCGCGCCCTCGCGGTTCTGTGCCGTCGCGCGAATGGCGGAACCGGCGATCGTGCGCGTCAGAAACAGCAGCAGCGCCACCATCAGGACCGCCGCGGTGCCGAGCAGGATCAGCCGGTGTGCCGTCACCAGCAGGCCGAACACCGAGACGACGCCGCCATACGGCGACTCGAGGTGGCGGAACTCTTCGCCCCAGATGTTTTGCGCGACCGCCTCGAGAAACAGCATCACGCCGAGCGCGGCGATCATCGCGTTGACCGGAGAATCATTCCTGAGGGGGCGGAACACCAGCCGCTCCAGCGCCACGCCGGCGAGCGCCAGCACCGTGATCGACACCGCCATCGCGGCCCAATAGTTGAACCCGGCCGATGACATCAATGTGTAGGAGAGGTAGGCGCCCCACATGTAGAGATGGCCGTGCGCGAAGTTCGGCACCTGCAGCGTGCCGTAGGTGAGCGTCAGCCCCAGCGCCACCAGGCTGTAGACGCTGCCGGTCACCAGGCCGTTCAGGATCTGTTGGGCGAGGAGCTCCATCGATTAGTGGAGCGTATCAACGAAATGGAAAGTCTCGAACATCGTTGCTCATCGAAGGTACTGGGGCCGTTCCGTAGGAACGGCCCGCTTTAGATGTCGAGCCTACACGCCACTAGAGGTAGTAGCGGACCAGCCACTCGGCGGCGCAGCACGGCTTGGCGGCGCCGTCGCGCTCGACCAGCACACCCCAGGTCGCTTGCAGGCCGCCCTCCACCGCATCGAGCCGCTGCAGCGTGCAGCGGCCGCGCACGCGCGAGCCGGCCGGCAGCGCCGCCGGAAAGCGCACCTTGTTGAGCCCGTAATTGATGCTCATCCGCGTGCCTTCGACCGCGCCGACCGCGTCACGCAACAGGCGGCTGACGAGCGAGAGGGTGAGAAAGCCATGCGCGATGGTGCCGCCATACGGTGAGTCCGTGCGCGCGCGCTCAGGGTCCACGTGGATCCATTGGCGATCGCCCGTGACATCGGCGAATTGCGTGATCGCGTCCTGCGTCACCTCATGCCAGGGCGACAGCATCTCCTTGCCGACGAGGTCGGGTAAAGACGCCGGGGTCACGGCTTCGGTCACAGCGGATAACGATTCGCTTCGATCACCGCGTCGGCGATCCGCCGGCGCGCGGCGATGGTGTTGACGGGGCCATGGTGGAGCAGCGCGTGCACGCGGTCGATCGTGGCGGCCGCATCCGGCCCTTCGATCGAGGCCAGCGCGTTCTTCGCCGCCTGCTCCAGGCGATCGGCGGCGTCGGCGGCAAAGACCTGCGCGATGTCGGCCGCGGTGGCGGCGTGCGATCCGCCGCGAACCTGCATCTTCTCCGAGCGCAGGATGGCGCTTTCGAGCGCGTAGACCTCGATGGCCATGTCCGCCAATCGGCCGACCACTTCCTGTTCGCTGCCGAGGCCTTTGCCGTATTTCTTCGAGGCGCGGCCGAGCGCGAACGCCGTGATCCGCTTGGCGCGCGCCAGCAGCCCGCGCTCATCGGACAAACCTAAAGGTTTGTCCCCACCCTCCAGACCGCGATCGGCTGCGGTCGCGATGACGGGTCCGACCAATGTGCTCTTGGCGAGCCTGGTGCCGATGATCAGCCGGTTGATCTCGTTGGTGCCCTCGTAGATGCGCGTGATGCGCGCATCGCGGTAGGCACGCTCGGCCGGGAACTCCTGCGAGTAACCGTTGCCGCCGTAGATCTGCAGCGCCTCGTCTACTGCGTAAGCGAGTGCCTCGCTGGTCCACACCTTATTGATCGAGCACTCGACGGCGAACTCTTCGATCGTCTTCAGCACCGCCGGCACATCGTTCGGGTCGACGGCGGCAAGCGCGCGATCGACTTCGCCAAGCGATCGAAACACCATCGCATCGCCAACGAAACAGCGGATCGCGATCTCGGCGATCTTGTGCTTGATGAGACCGAAGCTCGAAACCGCCTGGCCGAACTGGCGGCGCTCTTTCGCGTAGCGTGTTGCCGCGGTCAGCGCCTGCTTGGCGCCGCCGATATTTCGGGTGCCGAGCTTCACGCGGCCGAAGTTCAGGGTGTTGAACGCGACCTTGTGGCCCTCGCCGATCGTTCCCAGCACATTCTCGACCGGCACCTTGACGTCGTCGAACATCAGCGCCGTCGTGGACGAGCCGTCGAGCCCGAGCTTGTGTTCGTCGGCGCCGCTCACGACGCCCATGCCACGCTCGACGATGAAGGCGGTGAAGTGCTGGCCGTCGATCTTGGCGAACACGGTGAAGATGTCGGCGAAGGCGCCGTTGGTGATCCAGAGCTTCTGGCCGCGCAGGCTGTAGAACTTGCCGTCGGCGGTCAGCGTCGCCGTCATTCTCGCCGACAGCGCATCGGAGCCGGCTTCTGGTTCGGTGAGCGCGAAGGCCCCGATCAACTCACCACTGGCGAGGCGGGGCAGATAGCGCGCGCGCTGATCCTCGTTACCGAAGTAGACGATGGGGAGCGTGCCGATGCTGGTGTGGGCGCCGAGCGATCCGGCAAACGACGGATCCAGGCTCAACATCTCGCCGACCGACGCGGTGCTGACCTTGTCGAGACCGAGGCCGCCATAGGCTTCGGGAATTTCGAGACGGGTGAAGTCGCGGTCGGCGGCTTTCTGGATCAACTCGCGCGTCAGTACCCAGTCGTGGTTGTACAGCTCTTTCACGCGCGGCAGCACCTCGGTGCGCATGAACTCCTCGGCGGCGCGGCCGAAGAGGAGCTGCTCTTCCGACAGATCCTCACGCGTGAACACGGCGTCGGCAGCGGTGTCGGCGATCAAGAACCGGCCGTTGCCCGCCTTGGGCTCGGCGTTGGCGCTGTCCACCGCTTTTCGGGGTGGCGTGAGGTCTACAGCCATGGGGCGGTAACGATAGCATCCGGCTCGCCGAAGTCACAAGGCGGAACAGGCAAGGGGCGGAACAGGCAAGGGTAGTGGCATTGTTTACTTGACGGGTACTGGATACCTTCGACTCGCCAGCTAACCACCGCTTGCACCCGACGGCGGCTGGCGCGATGATGAGCCGCAGCCTCGCGGTCGTCGCAGCGCAACCGAGCGCGCCACGGCGGTGGGTCACTGCTGGAGGTTTAGGATTGATTCGAGCCGCGCTCAAACGTTTGTGGCAGCTGTTTTCAGGAAAACCGTCCGAAATCGCGTTCGTTCGGGTTGAAATCCCCGAAGAGCGGCTGCGCGAGATGCTCCGCACCGGCGAGAAAGATCTTATCCTGCGAACAACGGCTAGTGGAGTGGTCCATGCAGCATGCAAAGCGTGCAACCAGGCGCTTGATATTGCTGAGGACGAAGAGCTGCTGTGGTTCCGCTGCCCGATCTGCCGTCGCGTGAGTTTCAACGCGCTCGCGAACGTTCAACGCGACGTCCACTTCGCGACTCAGGACGGAAAACCCTTCGAGTATGAAATCTCCTACATAGACAATTTGCCGCCCACGCTTCGGCCACCCTTTTCGTGAGAGTTGAACGCGGAAGAACGGACACCCTGTGCAGAACGCCGTATGTCTTCCTCGCTTGCAGTGATGATGAATCGGCGCCAGTTTTGCTGCAGAGCCGCCGCGGGCGCTGCGATGCTCGCTCGAATTCCGACCGCATTCGCGGCGACCTACGATCTGCTCATCAAGGGTGGGCGTGTCATTGATCCCTCAGTCGGGCTCGACGGAGTTCGCGACGTGGGTATCGCCGGTGGCCGCATTGTGGCGGTCGAGGTCAACCTTGCGGGCGACGCCACCGACACGATTGACGCGCGCGGCCGGATCGTCGCGCCAGGCTTGATCGACATCCACTCCCACGCCGGCCGCACGAAGGAAGGCCCGCCGCTGTGCCTGCAGGATGGTGTGACAGGCTTTGTCGATGGCGGATCGGGGGGAGCTGACAACATCGATCAAATCGCCGCCAACCTACGGGCAGCACCGCAAATCGGTCGCGCCCTGGTCAACATTGCGCGCACGGGGGTCGCCCCCGGCGGCGAATTGCACGACATCAATCGCGCCAACGTGTCCTTGGCGCAGGGCGCCATCGCCCGCAATCGCGATGTCGTCGTCGGTGTGAAGGCGCGACTGTCGGCGAACGTCGCCGGCCCTAACGATCTCGAAGCGCTACGGCGCGCGCAGGAGGCGGCCGGGCCCTTCAATCTCCCGGTCATGATCCACGTGGGCCAGAATTACTCGCCGATGCGCGCGATCCTGCCGTTGCTCAAGCGCGGCGACATCGTCACGCATCTGTACGCACCTGGTGCCAACGGCATCGTCGACGAGAAGGGCAGCCTATTCCCGGACGTGGCGGCGGCGCGCCGCCGCGGCATTATTTTCGACTTTGGCCACGGAGTCACCGATCACTTCGACTGGGCCACGGTGGAGCGGGCCACGAAGCAGGGTTTCTGGCCCGACACCCTATCCACTGATTGGAACGTGATGTCGCGCACCACCGGCGTCGTTGACTTCCCGAATGTCATGTCGAAGTTCATCATGTTGGGCATGCCGCTCAGTCAGGTCATCGCGTGTGCGACCGTCAATGCGGCACGCGTCTTCCCGGCATTTGATGACCGCGGGACGCTGAACGTCGGCGCGCCGGCTGACGTGGCGATCATGGAGCTGCGGGACGGCAGTTTCGAATTCGTTGACAACTACAAAGGCACGCGCACCGGCCGGCAGCGGCTGTTCCCAATCGCGACCGTGCTCGCCGGCAAGCGCTTCAGGTAATTGGTCGATGGAGAAGACGAAGTCCCGTATAACGATCCACATGGCGGCGAGTCTCGACGGTTTCATCGCTCGAAGAGACGGCAGCGTGGACTGGCTGGAGACCTCGGACACGTTTGAAGGCGGGGACACGATGGCCCCGGAGTTCGTCGAGGCGTTCCTCAAGACGATCGACTGCTACGTCATGGGGTCGCGAACCTATGAGACCGCATTGGATTTCGAGGCCAGGGGGCTGGGTTGGTCCTACGGCGACAAGCCGACCTTCGTCCTCACCAGTCGCGAGCTGCGGAAGGCCCGGGAGACCGTTGAGTTCTACTCGGGCGAGCTCGCGCGCTTGGTGGACGAGAGATTGAAGCCGAACTTCCGCAGCATCTGGTTCGTTGGAGGTGGTGAAGTATCCGGTGAATGCCTTCGCCTCGGACTGGCCGACGAAGTTCGCTATTCGATCATGCCCATCCTGATTGGCGATGGAATCTCGTTCTTCGACTGGCTTGACAAGGACATCGCCCTGCACCTTGTAGAGGTGAAGACATACGAGAGCGGCATGGTGGCGCTTCGCTACGAGGTGCGTCGACCAAAGACCCTATGACCTTGTCATCGAAACAACTCCTACTTGCCGCGGCATTGTGCCTGCTTGCATCTAGGCACTCCCACACCCAAGCTCGCCCTCTTGAGCCAGCTGATTTTGTCGTGGCAGGTATCGCGGACAATTATCCCGACCTGGACGTTGCGCTCGATATGGCGAGCGTGCGTCAGACCCTGGGTCGTCCCGACACGATCACGCGGTCCGAATTCCAGCCGGGAGACATGACTACAGTCTGGCATTACGATGGCCTTTTCGTGGCGTTTGGGTCTATCTCGCGAATCGGCATTACCCTCACCTCTCCGCGCTACGCAACTCGCCGTGGGCTGAGGGTCGGCGACACCGAGCAACGCGTGCTTGCTCTCTACGGTTCACCGTCCCGGCGGGAGGATGCCGACTGGATCTACGAGGACCCACGGGAGCGTCTCAATGTCATTACCGTGACGGTGCAGGACCATCGGGTCGAACGGGTCTACATTGGTAGCGTCTGGGACTGAAGCCCGGCAGGTCCGCCCGCCGTATGATCCGACGGAAGGGCACCCTTCGGTGTAAGCTCTTCCGACTTATCGCGGGGGAGTGAACATGCGGATATCAACAGCAGCATTGGTCGTCGCGTCGGTACTCACGGTGGCCGCGGCCGATCCGAAGAGCCAGTTCTTCACCGCGTCGGATGGCCTCAAGATCCACTATCTCGAGCTCGGCACGACCGGCACGCCGGTGATCCTGATCCACGGCTACACCGCCAACGCCGAGGGCAAGTGGTTCAAGTCGGGAATTGCGCAAGCGCTTGCCGCGAAGCACCGCGTGATTGCGATCGACGCGCGCGGCCACGGCAAGAGCGACAAGCCGCACGACCCCGCCAAGTACGGTCCGCAGATGGCCAACGACGTCATCGAGCTGATGGATCACCTCAAGCTCGCGAAGGCGCACATCCACGGCTATTCGATGGGCGGCAGCATCCTGACGCAGATCCTCGCGCGGCATCCGCAGCGGTTGATCACGGCGATCTACGGCGGATCCGGTCCGCAGGAGACCGACCCCGCGTTGGTCGCGCAGGTTCCGAAAGACGAGGCCGCGCCGGCCGCCAACGATCCGAATGCGCCGCGCGGCGAAAACTGGTCGTTATATCCCGGCTACGATCGCGCCGCCCTCGACGCGGTGCAGAAGTATCCGTGGCAGCCCGGCGATCGCGACATCGATCTTACGAAGGTGAAGGTGCCCGTGCTGGCGCTGGTCGGCGGCTACGACAATCCGAATGCGCGCACGCACCGGATCAAGCGCGAAATGAAGGGCGCTCAGATCGTCGTCTTGCCGAAAGAGACGCATGGGTCGGTGCACCTGAACCCGGTTTATACGCAGACGCTGGTGAAATTCATCGACGGACACGACCGCTGACATGCGTCCGCTCAACGAGTTGTATGACCTGACCGGCCGGGTCGCCATCGTCACCGGCGGCTCGCGCGGCCTCGGCGAAGAGATGGCCGAGGGCCTCGCCGAAGCCGGCGCGGCGTTGATGTTATGCGCGCGCCGCGAGCAATGGCTGACACCGACGCTCGAGACCCTGCGCGGGCGCGGCTTTCGCGTCGAGGGCATGGTCTGTGACGTCGCCAACCCCGAACAGGTGCAAGCCGTCGTCGATAAGACCGTGGCCGTCTACGGCAAGGTCGACATCCTGGTGAACAACGCCGGCATCAGCTGGGGCGAGGAGCCCGAGACGATGCCGCTCGAGAAGTGGCAGAAGGTGATCGACGTCAACCTGACGGGCGCGTTCCTGTTTTCGCAGGCCGCCGGGCGCGAGATGTTGAAGCGGAAGTACGGGCGCATCATCAACATCGCCTCGATCGCGGGCCTGCACGCATCGGTCAACGGCTCGCACTACGCCGGCTACGCCGCGAGCAAGGCGGGGTTGATGGGCCTGACGCGCGAGCTGGCGGCGTCGTGGGGCCGCAGCAACATCCGCGTCAACGCCATCGCGCCGGGCTTCTTTCATTCGCGCCTCGCCGATCCCGCGATCGTCCATGCCGAGCCCCACATCAAGGCGACCAGTCCGATTCCGCGCGTCGGCGATGCCGGCGAGCTCAAGGGCGTCGCGGTGTTCCTGGCTGCGGATGCGTCCAACTACATCACCGGCCAGACCATCGTTGTCGATGGCGGACGGACGATCGCGTAACGAAGGCAGATGGAGAAGGCAGAAGGCAAAAGGCAGAAGGCAGAAGGCAGAAAGCGGCCGTGGCTGGACCACTACGACTACTGGGTCCCCGCGCACACCAACTACCCGCGGCGCTCGCTGTACGAGATTCTGCGGCGCACCGCCGCCGAGAGCCCGGACCTGCCGGCGACCACGTTCCTGGGCGCCGACCTGACATTCGGCGAGATCAAAGACAGAGCCGATCGGCTGGCGACCGCGCTGGCGCGTCACGGGATTGTGAAAGGCGATCGCGTCGGCATCATGCTGCCGAACTGTCCGCCATACGTGATCGCCGTGTTTGCAGTGCTGCGCCTCGGCGCCACCGTCGTCAACATCAACCCCGCCTACACCGCGCCCGAGGTCGCGTTCATCCTGCGCGACTCAGGCGTCCGCATGGTGCTGACGCTCGACGCGCTGGCGCCAGCGCTGACAGCGCTTCAGCCAGGCACGGCGCTCGAGACGATCGTGATCACCTCGCTGGCCGAGTACTCTCCCGCGACGACGCCACCGGCGGCTACTGCCGGTGCGATCCGCCTCGCCGATCTGATCGCCGAGGCGGTCATCGATCTACCGCGCGTGCCCATCGATGCCGACCAGGATGTCGCGGTGCTGCAGTACACCGGCGGGACCACGGGCGTCCCGAAGGCCGCGATGCTGACGCATCGAAACATCTTCGCCAACACCATCCAGACCGAGTTGTGGCATGCCCGCAGCATCGAGCGCGGGCACGATCGCTTCCTCCTCGTGATTCCGTATTTCCACATCTATGGCCTCACCGTCGGCTTGATGCGCGGCGTGTGGCAGGGCGCACGTCAGATCCTGATTCCGAAATACGACGTCGAAGTGGTGCTGGCCGCGCTGCGAGATTACCGGCCAACCTATTTCCCGGCGGTGCCGACCATCTTCGTGTCGTTGCTCAACCATCCCCGGGTCAGGGAGTTCAATCTCGATCGGGTCTGCACCTACAACAGCGGATCGGCGCCGCTGCCCGTGGAAGTGCTGGAGAAGTTCGAGCGCATCATCAACGTCACGCTCAACGAAGGCTACGGCCTGTCGGAGGCCTCGCCGGTGACCCACTCGACGGCGCACCTGGCGCGGCGAAAGCCGGGTAGCATCGGCCTGCCGATGCCCGACACTGACCTCAAGATCGTCGATCTCGAAAGCGGCACGCGCGAATTGCCGCTCGGCGAAGAAGGCGAGCTCTGCGTGGCCGGACCGCAAGTGATGAAAGGGTATTGGAACCGGCCCGACGAAACGGCCATCGCCCTTCGGACCGACGAGGACGGCGTAGTCTGGCTGCATACTGGCGATGTGGCGCGCATCGACGAAGACGGCTATACCTACATCGTGCAGCGCAAGAAGGACATGATGATCGTGGACGGGTTCAACGTCTATCCCTCTGAAGTCGAGGCCGCGCTGTACAAGCACCCCGCGGTCATGGAGGCCGCGGCCATCGGCGTGCCGCACGGTTATCACGGCGAGGTGATTAAGGCCGTCGTCGTCTTGAAACCGAACCAGTCGGCCACGCCCGACGAGCTGCGCGCGCACTGCGCCGGCCACCTCGCCGAGTTCAAGCGGCCTCGCACGATCGAGATCCGCGCGAGCCTGCCAAAGTCAACCGTAGGCAAAGTGCTCTACACGACGCTGCGAGCCGAGGCGGCCGCCCAGAATGTTTGAACCCTCACCAAAGTCCCGCGATCTCCGCGAGCGGCTGATCTCCTTCTTCGATCAGCACATCAATCCGAACGAAGCGCTGTTTCATCAGCAGATCGAGCACGACCGCTGGCATGTCCCCGCGATTGTCGAAGAGCTGAAGATCAAAGCGCGCGCGGCCGAGTTGTGGAACCTGTTTCTGCCGGAAAGCGAGCACGGCGCCGGCCTCACCAACCTCGAGTACGCGCCGCTGTGCGAGGTGATGGGACGCGTGCCCCACCTCGGCCCCGAGGTCTTCAACTGTTCCGCTCCCGACACCGGCAACATGGAAGTGCTGGCGCGCTATGGCACGCGCGAGCAGCAGGAGCGCTGGCTCACGCCGCTCCTCGAAGGCCGCATCCGATCGTGCTTTGCCATGACCGAACCCGACGTGGCCTCGTCTGATGCCACGAACATTCGCTCGACGATCGTGCGCGACGGCAACGACTACGTCTTGAACGGCCACAAATGGTGGATCTCCGGCGCCGGCGATCCGCGCTGCCGAATCGCCATCTTCATGGGCCTCAGTAATCCCGGTGCGCCCTCACATCAGCGACAGTCGATGATCCTCGTCCCGATGGATGCCAAGGGCGTCACGATCAAGCGCATGTTGACCGTCTACGGATACGACGATGCGCCGCATGGGCATGCTGAGATGACGTTCGAGGACGTCCGCGTGCCGGCGTCGAACGTGCTGCTCGGCGAAGGCCGCGGCTTCGAGATCGCGCAAGGCCGCCTGGGGCCGGGACGCATTCACCACTGCATGCGGCTAATCGGCGTTGCCGAGCGCGCGCTGGAGACTATGTGCAGCCGCGTGTCTGTGCGCGTGGCGTTCGGCAAGACGCTGGCGGAGCAGGGCACGATCCGCCGCGACATCGCGCAGTCGCGCATCGAGATCGATCAGGCGCGGCTGCTCACCTTACGCGCCGCACATCTGATGGACACCGTCGGGAACAAGGCGGCCCGCGCCGAGATTGCAATGATCAAGGTCGTCGCCCCGAACGTGGCCTGCCAAGTACTCGATCGTGCGGTGCAAGCGCACGGCGCGGCCGGGGTCAGCCAGGACACCTTCCTCGCTCACGCGTGGGCCTCCTCACGCACCCTCCGCCTCGCCGATGGTCCGGACGAGGTGCATCTGGAAACCGTAGCGAAGCTCGAACTGAGAAAGTAGAGGCGGGTCTTTAGACCTGCATTTCGCGACAGGGCTGACAATTCCGTGTCCAGTGAAACGATTCCGGAAGCATTTCAGCCCGTCTTGCCTCAGAACATAAAAAGGTATATTATTTCAGGTGAAATAATGCGATGCCAGACCTGAATACGCTTCCGCGGGCCTCTGACGAAGCTGCCGTCGTGACCAAGGCGGTGCTGCGAGCGGCAGAGCGGCTGGCGCTGCCCAATCGGGCGCTGGCCGGCATCCTCGGTCTGTCCGAAGCCACCATCTCGCGAATGGGCTCCGGTACGTATCAGCTCACGCCCGGTGACAAGCCGTTCGAAATCGCCGTGCTCTTCCTGCGTCTCTTCCGCGCGCTCGACGCCATTGTCGGTGGTGATGCCGCGGCCGCGCGGGCCTGGCTGCGCGGTGAGAACACGGTGTTGGGCGCGACGCCGGTCAGCTTGATCCAGTCGGTGTCGGGCCTCGTGAACGTCGTTGGCTACCTGGACGCCCGCCGCGCTCTCATCTGAGGTCCGCCGCCTCGCCGGCAAGTGCTGGCGCGTGGTCGAGGCCCAGCACATCGTCTCGACGATGGCGCTCGTGGATACGATTCACGAGCAGCAGATCCTTGAGCAATTGCTCGACGCCAGCAAACCGCCGGTCCCGCCAGACTGCCGTCAGCTTCATTACCTTCTCGCGACGCCATTCCGGTACGGGGCCGCATCTCCGGCTGGATCGCGGTTCCGTCGCGCGGGGCTGACGCTTGGTGTCTTCTATGCGTCGCAGACGGTCGCGACTGCGGTCGCCGAGATGGCATTTCGACGGCTGTTGTTCTATGCGGAATCGCCCGAGACGCCGTGGCCGGCGAACGCGAGCGAATACACCGCATTCGCCGTTCGCTTCAGGACGGCGGCCGGCCTGGATCTCACAGCGCCGCCGTTCGATCGACAGCAGGCGCGGTGGTCGCATCCAACCGATTACGCCGCGTGCCAGGCGCTGGCCGACGCGGCGCGCGCGGCGGGCGTGCAGGCGCTGCGCTACGAATCGGCGCGGGCGCCCGGCCGGAACATCGCGCTCCTCACCTGCAAGGCGTTCGGGTCGCGCGACCCGATCGAGCGGCAGGTGTGGCGCCTGCATGTGGGCGCGCCCGGGGTCCGCGCCATCTGCGACTTCCCCGAGCAGCGCCTGGGTTTCGAGCGTGATGCCTTTGCCGCCGATCCGCGAATCGCATCCCTGACGTGGGAGCGATAGCGATCACCGCTCGAGCTCGGTCAACCTAGGTTGCTCTGACGAGTACCGTTAACCACAGAAGGACACGGATCTCCGTCGATGTCAGATCTCAGATCTCAGATTGCAGATCAATCGCAGATCTCAGATCTTAAATTGATCTGCAATCTACAATCTGAGATCTGAGATCACGTGTCCTCCCACTTGTTCGACAAGCTCGGTGTCTGGAGCCGCGCGCAGGCGATGGTCCTGGCGCGCGATCGCGGCTTCAAGGACACGCGATAGCCCACGCGCGTTCGGCGATGTGGCGGGCGGCGGCGCCGCGCTGCAGCGCATACGTCGAAGCCGCGTTGCCTTGCAGGCCGCGCGCGTAGACGCCCTGCAGGATGCTCGCGAGACGGAACATCGAGAACGCGAGATAGAAGTTCCACTCGGGGATCTCCGACCGTCCGGTCCGCCGGCAATACGTCTCGATGTATTCGGCTTCTGTCGGAATGCCGGTCCAATCAGCCACGGTCGCGTCGGTGCGGCCAAGTGCGTCAGCGGGCAAGTGGAACGTCAGGCAGTTGTACGCCAGGTCGGCCAGCGGATGGCCGAGCGTTGACAGCTCCCAATCGACGACCGCGACAACCCGCGGCTCTGACGGATGGAAGATCAAGTTCTCCACGCGGTAGTCGCCGTGCGCGATCGTAGTTTCGTCGCCCGGAGGAATGTGCTCGGGCAGCCACGCCATCAGGCGGTCCATCGCGACGATCTCGCCGGTCTTGGCCGCGACATATTGATGGCCCCAGCGCGCCACCTGGCGCGCGTAATAGTTGCCGGGCTTTCCGTAGTCGGCGAGTCCCACTGCGGCGAAGTCGACTTCATGCAGCCGCGCCAGCACGTCGACCATGTCGTCGTACATCGCACGGCGATCGGCGGCAGCCACGCCGGGCAAGTGCGGCTGCCGGAAGACACGCCCTTCGACGCAGGCCATGATAAAAAAAGAGGTGCCGATGACGCCTTCATCCGTGCAGAGCAGACAGGTCGGCGGCACTGGCACCGCGCTGTCTCGAAGCGCCGTCATCACCCGGTATTCACGATCGACTTGATGCGCCGACGGCAGCAACTGGCCCGGTGGTTTCTTGCGCAGCACGTAGTCGCGGCCGGGTGTGTGCAGGTGATACGTCGGATTTGATTGCCCGCCCTCGAATTGCCGGACGACGAGAGGACCGCGGAACCCGGGCAGGTGATCGTCGAGGTAGCGGGCGAGCGCGGCCTCGTCGAGCCGATGTCCCTCGCGGACGCTCGTGGTGTCGCCGACGTTCGCGCCGCTGCCCATGCCGCGCGAATCTTATCGCACACGGCCACGTGATAGGCTTCCGACTTCGCCAAGGCTACGTCGGATAAACGACCGCGCGTTAACAGCAATCCTCTTCGATCGGAAGGCTCATGCATCGCTTCGCCACCGCGCTGATCGTCTTGCTGTTTGTCCTCCGTCCCGCGGAAGCGGGCGCGCAGAACTGGCCGCAGTTTCGCGGCAACCAGGCCGGCGTGGCAGCCGACGACGCAAGATTGCCCGACACGTGGAGCGCCACCGAGAACGTGGCATGGAAGCTCGACGTGCCCGGCCGCAGTTGGAGCTCGCCGGTGGTGTGGGGCAACCACGTCTTCGTCCTCACCGCGGTTAACGTCGACCAGCCGAATCCAACGCTCAATGCGGTTGGCACCTATCTCGCGCGCTCGCTCGGCGGGCCGATGACCGGCGCCGACATCACCAAGCCTTCCGCCGAGCACCGCTGGGTGCTTTACGACGTGGACTTCGAGACCGGGAAGATCCGGTGGGAGCGCGCGATCCATGCGGCCGTGCCGCAGCAGTCCACCCACCAGAAGAACTCGTACGCGTCGGAGACGCCGGTGACCGACGGCGAGCGCGTCTACGTTTACGTCGGCACGGTGGGACTCTTTGCCTTCGGCCTTGACGGCCGCCCGGTATGGTCGAAGCCGATGCCGGCACCCAAGATGCGCATGGGATGGGGCACTGCGGCGTCGCCCGTGCTCCACGACGGCCGCCTCTACATCGTCAACGACAACGACGAGCGATCGTTCGTGGCGGCGTTCGACGCGCGCACCGGTAACGAGCTGTGGCGCACCGAGCGCGAGGGTGAAAGCTCGAACTGGTCGACGCCGTTCGTATGGCGCAACGAGCTGCGGACCGAGATCGTGACGACCGGCAGCAAGAAGGTGCGGTCGTACGACACCACCGGCAAGCTGCTGTGGGAGCTGGCCGGCATGACGTCGATTCATGCCGTGACGCCGTTTGCAAGTCACGGCCTGCTGTTTGTCAGCTCCGGATACTTTCCGGATCCACTGCGGCCGACCTATGCGATCAAACCCGGCGCCGCGGGCGACATCTCGTTGAAGGGCGAGGAGCGAAGCAACGCCTTCATCGCGTGGTCGCACCCGACCCTGGGCTCCGCCTATCCGTCGCCGCTTGTCGTGGGCGATCAGTACTACACGTTGATGGACCGCGGGTTCGTGACGTCGAACGATCCGAAGACCGGCCGCGAGATCTACGGACGCCAGCGGATCGCCGTCGATGCCGGAACGTTCTCGGCATCCCCCTGGTCGTACAACGGGAAGATCTTCGCGGTCAGCGAAGACGGCGACACGTTCGTGTTGCAGGCGGGTCCGGAGCTGAAGGTGCTCGGCCGGAACACGCTCGGCGAGATGACGCTGGCCAGCCCCGCCGTGGCCAACGGCAGCCTGTTCATGCGCACGGCGACGAAGCTCTATCGCATCGCGCGCAAATGACTTTTCAAGCCCTCCCGCCTTCGCTAAAGCTACGGCGGGCAAGCAAGCCCCCAAGCCCTCAAGCCCCCAAGTCTTCGATGGCTGTAGTCCACGTCGCCGGGATGCGGAAGACGTACGGCCGCATCGTGGCGGTCGACGAAGTGTCGTTCGATGTCCACGAGGGCGAGATCTTCGGGCTGATCGGGCCCAACGGCGCCGGCAAGACCACGACGATGGAATGCGTCGAGGGCCTGCGGAGGCCGGACCGCGGCACCATCTCGGTGCTGGGGCTCGACCCGTTTCGCGACGTCTACCAGCTACAGGAGCGCATCGGCGTGCAGTTGCAGCAGGCGCACCTCCAGAAACGCATCAAGGTGTGGGAGGCCGCACACCTGTGGGCGACGCTCTACAAGAAACCCGCTAGCGTCGGCGATGTGCTGCTCGAGCAGCTTGGCCTCGCCGAGAAGCGCAACGCGTGGTTCATGACGCTGTCGGGCGGGCAGCAGCAGCGGCTGTTCATCGCGCTGGCGCTGATCAACGATCCGCAGGTCGTGTTTCTCGACGAGCTCACGACCGGTCTCGATCCGCAGTCGCGGCGCACGATCTGGGAGCTGGTGCGCGGCATCCGGGCCCGCGGCAAGACGGTGTTCATGACGACGCACTTGATGGAGGAAGCCGAGCGCCTGTGCGACCTCGTCGCGATCATCGAGCAAGGCCGCATCATCGACATCGACACGCCGCAACGACTGATCGATCGCCATGTCCCCGGTCGAACGGTCGTGCTCGTGACCCAGGATCCGCTAGCCGAAGAGCGCTTTCGCGCGCTGCCGCACGCCGATACCGTGTCGCGGGCCGGCGACGAGTTCTCGATTCTCGGCCGGGGAGACGGTTTCGTCACCGAGGTGATCCAGTGCCTCGCCGAACACCAGATGCGCGTCTCTGATTTTCGTACCGCGCTTCCCAATCTCGAAGACGTCTTCATCACGCTGACCGGCCATTCGATTCGTGACTAGGCACCCCTAAAGGGGTGCCCTACGAGGGATCCCCGAAGGGGTGCCCTACGAGGCAACATGCTGCGTGGCCTCTTTCAACTGACCTGGCTGGAAATCAAGATCTTCCTGCGCGAGCCGCTTGGCGCGATCGGGACGGTCGTGATCCCCGTTGTCGTGTTCCTTGTGGTGGGCCGGGCGATGGGAGGCAGGAGTGCGGCCGCGCCGGCCTCGGCATCGGCCGCGGTGTTCCTGCGAGAGGGACTGCCCGTGCTGGTCGCGATCTTCATCGCGCTCAATGCCGTGCTGTCGCTCGTGACGATCATCTCGATCTACCGCGAAGGCGGCATTCTGAAGCGTCTTCGCGCCACGCCGCTAAGGCCGCACGCCATCCTGAGCGCGCACGTGCTCGTGAAGCTGTTGTTCACGGCCATCACGCTGAGCCTGATGATGCTGGCGGGCCGGCGGCTGTTTCCGGCCGGCATCAACGTGCCGTACTTTTCCTTTGCGATTGCAGTGCTAATCTGCACGCTGGCGATCCTGTCGATGGGTTTTGTGATCGCCAGCCTCGTGCCCACCGCGCGGTTCGCCCAGCCGATCGGCGCCGTGATTTTCTATCCGATGTTCGCGCTCTCCGGTTTGTTCGTGCCGCTGGAGGTCCTGCCGCGCGGCCTGCAGATCGTCGCGCAGATGCTGCCGCTCACCTACGTGGTGTCGCTGTTGCGGGGCATCTGGACGGGAGGGGCGTGGACGGCGCACCTCGGCGACCTCGCGGCGCTGGCCGTTACTGGCGTCGTGTGCGTCGCGCTTTCGTCCAGAGTATTTCGCTGGGAATGACCCTTCGACTCGCGATCCCGCGCTTCCATGGCGGGATCGCTCGCTCAGGGCAGGGGAACGGGCGTAAACTCGCGGCATGACGATTCAGATGCGAGCCTCCATCGTGTCGCTGGCGGCAGCTGCCGCGTTGACCGCCGCAGGCACCCCCGACGTCTGGTCGCAACCGGGCCCCCAGCGCGGCAGCCGCGCTGGGGTGGAATCGCGGGCGCTGCTCGAGATTCGCACGCTGTCGTCGCGCGCGGACTTCCTCAGCGGCGGCGATGCGTTGATCGAAGTCAGGGCCCCGGCCGGCACGCCGATCGCGCAGCTGACGCTCGCGCTCAACGGCAAGGACGTGACGAGCTATCTCAAGAATGAACCGGCAACTGGCAACTACCGGGGCGTCGTCGAGGGCATGACCATCGGCACGAACACGCTGCTGGCCACCGCGAAGTCGCCAAAGGCCCGGCACGAGGCCAAGCTGACCATCATCAACCATCCGATCACCGGGCCCATTCTGTCGGGACCGCACCTGAAGCCGTACGAGTGCAGCACGGAACAGTCGGGCCTCGGCGCGGCACTCGACGCCAATTGTTCCGCGCCGCGCAAGATCTGGTACCTCTATCGATCGACCGACAACACGTTCAAGCCGCTTGCCGATCCCCGGGGTGTGCGCCCCGCGGACCTGGCGACCACGACGACCACCGATGGCAAAGCCGTGCCGTACATCGTGCGCGTCGATTCGGGCACGATCAATCGCGCCATTTACCAGATCGCCGTGCTGGACGATCCATCCGCGACCGGAATCAATCCCGCCGCGTGGCAGCCCGGCGATGGGTGGAACCGCAAGTTCGTCGTGTCGTTTGGCGGCAGCTCCGGCACGCAGTACATCCAGGGTGTGATGGCGCCGCCGACCGGCGCCGGCGTGGGCGGCGGGGTCGTCAATCACGCCGCGCTGTCAAAAGGTTTCGGTTACCTGATCTCGTCGGAGCTCGTGAACGGCCGCCGCGGCAACGGCGTGCTGCAAGGCGAGGCGCTGATGATGATCAAGGAATACATCACCGAGCGCTACGGCGTGCTCAAGTGGATGGCCGGCAGCGGCGGATCCGGCGGCGCGATCCAGCAGCTGGTGATCACGCAGATGTATCCGGGCTTGATGGACGGCCTGATGCCGAGCCTGACGTTCCCCGACTCGACGCTGCACACCATCGACAGCATCCTGCTGACCAACGTCTGGCCGAAACTCGACAAGAACGTGTGGACGCAGGAGAAAATCACCGCCGTCGAGGGCTTCACGCCCGGAACGGCGCGGGCGTGGAACGCCGCGTACGGCCGGCTTGGCGTCCCGACCAACGCCTCGGGTTGTGCGCTCGCCGATAAGACGCTCATCTACGATCCGGTGACCAACCCGAAAGGCGCGCGCTGCACCACGCAGGACATTCGCGTCAACGTGTACGGCCGCGACCCCAGGACCGGATGGGCGCGGCGGCCGACCGACAACGTCGGGCTGCAGTACGGCCTCGCGGCGCTCAACGGCGGCGCGATTACCGTCGACGAGTTCCTCGACGTGAACGAGAAGGTCGGCGGCACCGACATCGACGGCAAGATCGTGGCGGAGCGGACCGAGGGCGACCCGATCGCGCTGCGCGCCGCGTACGAAAGCGGCATGCAGGCGTCGTACCACGCCGCCCTGGCCAACGTGCCGATCCTGATGTCGCGCTCCTACCTCGACAGCCGCGGTGACATCCACGACCGCCAGCGCGATTTCGTCGTGCGCGAGCGGCTGCAGAAGGCCAACGGCCGCTCCGACAACTCGGTGATCTGGATCGCCAACACCGTCGCCCCGATCGCCGCCAGCCTCGACACCATGAACGCGTGGCTCGACGCCATCGTGGCGGACCCGAAGCCGCTCTCGCCCGACAAAGTGGTGAAGCACAAGCCGGCGGACGCGGTGGATACCTGTTGGGATCCGTCCGGCACCAAGATCGTCGAGCCGGCCGTGTTCGGCGCCGCCAATAAGTGCAACGCGTTGTATCCGATCCACAGCGAGCCGCGCCTCGTGGCCGGCGCGCCGTTGACCAACGACGTGATGAAGTGCCAGCTGAAGCCGATCGCGTTTGGCGACTACAAGGCCAGCTTCACCGACGCGCAGAAGATGCGGATGAAGATGGTGTTCCCAACCGGGGTCTGTGATTTCAGCAAGCCGGGAGTGGGGCAGGTTCCGATCAAAGGGACATATCAGACGTACTAACGCTTCTTTGGCGGGTCCTTCGGTTCGCGCGGCAGCCGAGGGGGCACCGGTGGAATCGGATCGAACGTGAAGAAGGTCGTTTTCGCAGCGTCCTCGGGCGTGAGGGGCTTGGCCGACGCGGCCGGATCCGGCGCGGGTTTGGCTTCTGATTCAGGCGGCCGAACGATTGGTGGCGGGGCGGTGACGACAGGCGCGGGCGCCGGCGGAGCCGCCGCCATCGGCGGCGCTGCAGGTTTCGCAACGGGAGTGACGGCCGCAGGTTTTTGCTCGGGCTCTTGCGGCCGGTCGGTGAGTGCGGAGCGGAACCAGCTCGCCAGAGTGCTTCGCTTCTCCCGGACCTCTTGCTTGGGCGTGACTGGCTGGGGTGGCTTGGTCGTGATTTGCTTCGGTGTGACTTGCTTGGGCGCGGGCGGCTCTTCGATCGCAGGAGCGACCGCCAACTCGAAGTCGTGCACGCCCATCTGCGCGGACAGTTGGCGTTGAATGATGGTTTCGGCAGGCTCGGCCTGAGGTCCATCGAACTTGATGTCGCCGATCCCCATCTCGCCTTGCAACTGCTCGAGCTTCGCGCGCCACGGCGTCTGCGGCACAGCGGGTTTCGACGGATCGCGCGGCGCGACGCCGCCCGCGCAGGTTCCACCGGCTCGGTGCGTGCCTGCTCGTACGCGGTGATCGCCTTCGCGACCGCCTCGTTCACGATTTGCGCCAGCGCTTCGGGAGTGACCGAGACCTCCCGGGGCGGCACGCTCTTCATGGTGGCGTCGATGGAGTCGAAGGCGGGATCCAGGTCATCCGCCGCCGTTTTGTCCGGTATTTCGTCGTCTGCCATCAGTTTCAGCTTATCGCCTTATCGGCCGCGACGAGCCCGGCTATACCGTTCGCATGCGCCTTGACAGGAGGATGGGCGGGCCGTATACCTGTGCTGATGCGTAGCGTCATGCTCGTCCTGGCAGTGGCTCTCTCCGGCACGGCCGCGTTATCCCCTGTCCTGAGCGCAGGTTCGAAGGTCGAAGGGCCTGCCCTGAGCGCAGGTTCCACGCAAGAGCCGGTGATCAACCGCAGCGCGCCGATGACGCTCACCGGCGAGATTGTCGATATTTCCTGTTACAAGCAAAAAGGCGTGGCCGCGGGTACCGGCGCGGCCCACCTCGACTGCGCGAAGATGTGCGTGCTTGAAAAGGGGGCGGCGCTCGGCATTCTCAGCGACGGCGACGGGCTGTTCCGCATTTGGGGCACCGCGGCCCGCGACAAATACCTGAAGGTGCAGCCCTTCATCGGACAGACGGTGGCCATCACCGGAACCGAAGTGACGCTGTCGAACAACTACGACGTCCGCTCGTTCGATCTGCAGACCATCAAGATCGCGAAGAAAACTCCGTAGGGAGACGTGGCGACAAACGCGGCGCAGGTGGGGACAGACGCGGCGCAGGTGGGGACAAACGCGGGGCAGGTGGGGACAAACCTTTAGGTTTGTCCACAGGAGAAAAACATGAACGCAAGGTCAATCGGCGTCGGCGTGCTCGGCGGGCTCGTGGTGCTCGTTGCGGCGGACTCGAGCGTGAGCGGCGACGGCGGGCAGGCGCGGTCCGCGGGTTCCGCGCCGAGCGCGGTGACCTACACCAGGCATGTCGCGCCCATCCTTCAGCGCTCGTGCCAGACCTGCCATCGTCCCGGCACCAACGCGCCGATGTCGTTGATGACGTACGAAGACGTGCGGCCGTGGGCCCGTGCCATCAAGGCGCGCACCACGGCCCGCATCATGCCGCCGTGGCACATCGAGCGCAACGTCGGCATCCAGCAGTTCAAGGACGACCCGTCGTTGACGGATGAAGAGATTGCGACGATCGCCGCGTGGTCCGACGCCGGCGCGCCGCGGGGCGACTCCGGCGACCTGCCGGCGGCCCCGGTGTTTCCTGACGACGAGGCCTGGCACATCGGCAAGCCGGATCTGATCGTCGAGATTCCAAAGGCCCACGTCGTCCCGGCCAACGCCGCCGACTTGTGGATCGACTACATCGCCGATTCCGGGCTGACCGAGGATCGCTACCTGCAGGCCGTCGAAGCCAAGCCTGGCCCTGGCGCGCGCGCGGTCGTGCATCACCTGCTGACCTACTTGATCCAGGAAGTGGATGAAGACGAGGTGCTCTCGGGCCGGCTCGACGACCGCGGCACCAACGCCGAGAGCTTTCTCAACGAGTTCGCGGTCGGCAAGAACGGCGACTTCCTCCCCGACGGCACCGCTAAGCTCGTGAAAGCCGGCGCGAAGATCCGATTCAACCTCCACTATCACGCGTCGGGCAAGGAGACCGTGGACCGCACGCGGGTCGCGCTCAAGTTCTATCCCAAGGGCTACCTACCGAAGTACCACCAGATCTCACTGCAGATCGCGAACGCCCATCCGGACCTCGACATTCCAGCCAACACCCTGTCGCGGCACGACGGCTACTACCGGTTCTCCAAGCCCGCACGCGTCACCGCGCTTCAGCCCCACATGCACAACCGTGGCAAGCGGATGTGCGTCGAGGCCATCCTGCCCTCTGGCCGCGCCGAGATGCTCAACTGCATGGGCTTCGAGTTCAACTGGCACAAGGTCTACAACTACGCGGACGACTCCACGCCGCTGCTGCCCGCGGGCACCATGCTGCACACGATCCTCTGGCACGACAACACCGCTTCGAATCGCAGTAACCCCGATCCGCGCAACTGGGTCGGCTACGGCCAGCGCACGATCGACGAGATGGCCTTCGCGTGGGTGACGTGGACCTACCTCGAAGAGGCCGACTACAAGAAGATGGTGTCGGAGCGCGACAAGCGCCGCGCGTCGGAGCGGTAGCGCATGCTGAAGGCCCTTCGACTCGTCGCCGCTGCTGTGGCGACTCGCTCAGGACAGGCCCTTCGACTCGTCGCCGTTGCTGCGGCGACTCGCTCAGGACAGGCCGCGTCAGGGTTCGCTCTTGTGTTTCTGCTGCTGGCCAACATGGCCGGCGCGCAGGACGTGTACAACAACAGCGTCCGCTACTCGAAGGGGCAGAGCGTGCAGCCGGTCTTCGAAGGCTGGTCAAAAAACCCCGACGGCACCTTCGCGATGTGGTTTGGCTACTTGAATCGCAACCACGAGGAAAAACTCCACGTCGGCGTGGGCGCCGACAACGGGTTCAACGGCGAGGACATGGGCCAGCCCGAGTTTTTTGACCCCAGGCGCCAGCAGTTTGCGTTCAAGGTCGATGTCCCTGCGAATTTTCCGAAGGACCGCGATCTGGTCTGGACGCTCAAGGCGAACGGCGTCACGCTCAAGGCCTACGGCTGCCTGTGGCCGGTGTGGGAGATCGACCAGAACACGATTTCAGCGAACCGGGGAAGCCGCACCGCCGTCGATTTCGATGATCCCCCAAACGAAGCGCCGAAGTTCGTCAACGCGCCGCGCACCGAGCGGGCGGAGGTGGGCAAGCCACTGACCTTGTCGGTGGCAGTGGCCGACGATGGCAACCCGAAGCGGCGGACCGATCGGGGCGCGCGCGTCGCGGGCATCAAGGCCGCGGCGGAGTTGCCGCTCAATCAATCGCTGAGGGTGAGCTGGTTGCAGTGGAGGGGACCGGGCATCGTGACCTTCACGCCGAAGACCGTGCGGGTGGCCGACGGTAAGGCGACGGCCACGGCGGTGTTCGACAAGCCCGGCGTCTACGTGCTTCGTGGTTATGCCGAAGACGCGAGCATCCACACGCCGCACGACATCACGGTGACGGTAACCGCCGCGACTTCAACCCCGCAACAGCAGTAAACCTGCACCTGGCGATGCGGCTTTTCGTGACCTTCATTTCCGTCGGAGCGGCGGCGGCCGCCGTGCTGTCCGCCCAACCGCGCCTGACGCTCGACTACCCGGCGATGGCGCGGGTGATTGTCGAGCGGCTCTCGCTCAGGCCGGGAGAGCGCGTCCTGTCGGTCGCACATCCCGGCACTTTCGCTGAGATGGTTCCCCACATTCGCTACGAAGTGATGCGCGCGGGCGGTGTCGACCTGGGCGTAGTCGACGTCCTTCAGGAACCTGTGCCCGCGTCGTTCGAGCCGGCCGTACTGCAAAAGGGGGCGCGCGAGTCGCGGGCACCCTACAAGGCGATGTTCCGCGAGGTCGATGCGGCCATCATGATGCCGGGCGCCAACCCCTCGCATCCTGCCTACCTGGCCATGCAGGACTGGCCGAAAGACGACCTGGCTGATCGGCGCGGCCGGCGGACGGTTCACTTCCATTGGCTCGAGGCCGGCAGCGCGTATCCGATTGCCGGACAGCCCCTGCCGCCACGGTTCGCGATGGATGCGCTGTATCAGCGCGCGCTCGTCGACACCAACTACCAGGCGCTGGCTGAATCGCAGCGCCGGTTTGCGGCGGCATTGCGAACGGGGGATGTCCACATTACGTCGCCATCGGGAACCGATCTCCGTTTTCGCACCGGCGATCGACCGGTGAACTTCCAAGATGGGGACGCCTCGCGCTCGCGAACCGCGTCAGGCGTGACCCTGATCGACAAGGAGATCGAGCTACCCTCGGGCGCGATCCGTGTGGCGCCGATCGAAGAGAGCGTCGAAGGCGTTATCGCGTTCCCACCCTCGCAGTGGGATGGCCGGCCCGTGGAGGGATTGAAACTGCGCTTCGCGCGCGGTCGGGTCGTGGCGATGACGGCCACGAGCGCACAGGAGGCGGTCGAAGCGGAAATGCGAGTGGCGGGAACGGCCGGTCGTGCCTTCCGGGAGTTCGCACTCGGATTCAATCCGCTGCTGGCGGTTCCGGAGCGCGAGCCATGGATTCCCTACTATGGCTACGGCGCCGGCGTGGTGCGGCTGTCGCTCGGCGACAACTCGGAACTGGGCGGCGCCGTCACCGGCGGGTACGTCCGCTGGAACTTCTTTACCGATCTTACGGTGACCGTCGGATCGACGACGTGGGTGCGCGGCGGCCGCATGCTGATCTCCTAGCGATGGGCCGGCGGTAGCGTGCGGGACTCGTGACAGCCGTGCTGGGCGTCGTCATGTGCGGTTGCCAGGTCCGCGCGCAGCAGGGTGCGGCCGCTCGGGAGCAAATGGTCGAATCGCAATTGAAGGAACGCGGCGTCAAACACCCTGGCGTGCTCGACGCCATGCGGCGGGTGCCGCGGCATCGCTTCGTGCCCGACGCGCTTGACGGGCGCGCGTACGACGACACGCCGTTGCCGATCGGCGAGGGTCAGACCATCTCGCAGCCGTACATCGTGGCGTACATGACCGAGGCCCTCGAGCCAAAAGCCACCGATCGGGTTCTGGAAATCGGCACGGGGTCCGGCTACCAGGCGGCCATCCTCGCCGAGCTCGTGAAAGAGGTCTACACGATCGAGCTCGTGCCCGTGTTGGCCGACGGCGCGCGCACCGTGCTGAAGGAATTGGGCTACGCGAACATTCGCACGAGGCAGGGTGACGGCTACCGCGGGTGGCCCGAGGCCGCGCCGTTCGACAAGATCATCGTCACCGCCGCTCCGGATGACGTGCCGCCGGTGCTCGTCGATCAGCTCGCCGTCAACGGGATCCTGGTGGTGCCAGTCGGCCGTGGCGATCAGATGATGACCATTCTCCGCAAGACGCCCGCCGGCGTCGTCCGGCGCGAGACGATCCCGGTCAGGTTCGTGCCGATGATCCGCAAGGGCTGAACGGTTTGGCGAGGCGTATGATGCCTAAAGTTAATGCGTTGAACTCGAAACGGAGGAACCATGAAGCGCACGATTCTTTGTATGGTGAGCGCGCTGTTGCTGGCTCCCGCGTGGCAGACCGCGGCGCCTGCGCAAACGGCCACGCCACCGGCAACCTTTCAGCCTGCACCGCCGTCGAATGGGCCGATCCCGACCGTCGCCTTCGACATCACCAAAGCTGACATCGATTTCGTACTGAAGAACGCCCCTGCCAACCCGCCGGACCGCCAACTCCGCGTCGTCGACATGGGCAAGTACAACCTCGGCGTCGGCATCATTCATCGCGGGCCGACCAACGACAAGCCCGGGGCTCCGATTTCGGTCATCTATCACGACTTCACGCCCGAGGTATACATCATCACGTCGGGGAGTGGCGTGCTGACGACGGGTGGCGTGATCGAGAACAGGCGCGCGAGCACTGGAGTGCCGAACGTGATGAACGGGCCGAGCGGCGGCGGGACGGCGGGCAACGGCGCCTACAGCCGCATCGTCCGAGAGGGCGACATCATCATCATCCCGACGATGGTCGCGCACGGCTGGAGCCAAATCACGGATCACGTCACCTATCTGAGCGTGCGGCCGGATCCCGAGCGCGCGCTGCCGGCGGGTTACGTCTATCCGCTATTGTTCAAGAACCTGCCGACGCCGGCGCCGCCGAAGCCGAAGCAGTAGCCGGCTACTCCGATCCGAGCGCTTGCAGCACATCGACGCGCGACGCGCGCGCCGCGGGCATGAGCGACGCCACAACGGCGGCGCCGACCAGCACCGCGGCCGCGCCGGCCAGGGGCAACGCACCCGGCATCCGCACGTTCGCGAAATAGCGATGATCCGCAAGGGCTGAACCCAAACACAGGAGATCAGGAGGTCAGGAGAATAATCTTGGCCTGCGTCGCCTCTTGTTATCATCGGCCATTACGAAACTGACTGCTGCCGATCGGCGACCAACATGGGCTGCCTTGCCGCTGTGGGCGCGTCCAATGTACGCGGTTAGTCACCCCGCTATGCTTTTTCCAGTCGCGATCTTCGGCATCGTGATGTTCGGCTCGTACGACGGAGTCGAGATCACCTACGCGCGATATCAGCGACGATTAGTTAGAAGAGATTTGTCTCCTGACCTCCTGATCTCCTGTTGAATCGGTTGGCCCCGCGCTATAGTGCGCGGATGCGCGCACGCCTCCTCGTCCTGAGCCTGTTCCTGTTCGGCGCCGTTCTCCTGCACGCGCAGGGCGGCGCGCCCTACGACCTGATCATCCGCAACGCCCGCATCATCGACGGCACCGCCAGCCCGTGGTATCGCGGCGAGATCGCGGTGCGCGGCGACACCATCGTGCAGATCGCGCCGCGCATCGACGGCAAGGCCGCGCGCGAGGTCGACGCCCGCGGCCTGGTGGCCGCACCCGGCTTCATCGACATCCACACCCATGCACGCCGCGGCATCTTCGAGGTGCCGACCGCCGACAACTATGTGCGCCAGGGCGTCACGACTTTGATTGAAGGCCCCGACGGCAGCTCGCCGATTCCGCTCGCGCCGTTTTTCGCGAAGGTCGCGGCGGCCCGCATCACGCCGAACTTCGCGATGTTCATCGGCCAGGGCTCGGTGCGCAGCGCGGTGATGGGCGAGGTCGACCGCCCGGCGACGCGGGCCGAACTCGACAAGATGCGCGCGCTCGTGACCCAGGGGATGGACGAGGGTGCGTTCGGGTTGAGCTCGGGGCTGTTCTACGTGCCGGGAGCGTTCACGCCGACGGAAGAAGTCATCGAATTGGCCAGGGTCGCTGGCCGCATGGGCGGCATCTACATCTCTCACATGCGCGACGAGGCCAGGGGCCTGACCGATAGCGTGCGCGAGACGATCGCCATCGGCGAAAAGGGCGGACTACCGACGCAGATCACCCACCACAAAGTGGTGGGGAAGAAATACTGGGGCGGTTCGGTCGAGACGCTTCGCATGGTGGACGAGGCGCGCGCGCGCGGCGTCGATGCGACGATCGATCAGTATCCCTATACCGCGTCGGCGACGAGCATCGGCGCGGCGCTGTTGCCGTCGTGGGCGCAGGAGGGCGGACGGGAGTCAACGCTGAAGCGGCTGAAGGATCCGGCGACGCGCGCGAAGATCAAGGCCGAGAGCGTGGCGATCATCCGCGACGAGCGCGGTGGCGGCGATCCGAAGAACGTCTCGGTATCGGCGTGCCAGTTCGACCCGAAGCTCGCCGGTCAGAACCTTGGACAGATCACGCAAGGCCGCGGCCTTGCGGTGACGATCGAGAACGCAGCAGAAACCGCGATGTGGATCGTGGAGCAGGGCGGCTGTGGCGGCATCTTCCACGCCATTGGCGAACAGGATCTGGAACGCATCCTCGTGCATCCGGCGACGATGATCGGCTCCGACGGAGAAGTTGCGGTGTTCGGACGCAACGTGCCGCACCCGCGAAGTTACGGCACGTTCGCGCGCGTGCTCGGGCTGTATGTCCGCGACAAGAAGTTGCTGCCGCTCGAGACCGCGGTGCAGAAGATGTCGGCGTTCCCGGCGCAGCGCCTCGGGATGAGCGACCGCGGCGTGCTGCGCACGGGATTGAAGGCCGACATTGCGATCTTCGATCCCGCCACGGTGCGCGACACGGCGACGTTCGAGAAGCCGCACAGCTACGCCGAAGGTGTCAGCCTCGTCATCATCAACGGCCAGGTCGTCTTCGAGGGCGGCAAGATGACCGCCGCCCGCCCCGGCCGCGTGCTGTATGGCCCGTCGAAGAAGCCCTGACGGGCCTCACCCTACGTCGCAGGGGTCAGATCCATCGCCTCGACGATTCGCGTGAACGGCAAGCCGGCCGACTCGTTGACATCGCGGACGGCGTCCGGCGTCTTCGCCTCGAACAGGCACATGCAGCGCGCTTCGCCGGGCACGAACGTGCTGCGGATGTAGCGCACCGGCGTGCCATCGGCCGTCGACTTCTGCGCGCTGGCGATCGCCGCCTTCTGCGCTCCGGCCAGCCCCTCGCTCGTGATTCCCTGAAGCTCGCGTTCGACCATGTAAACAGCCATCGTGATCCTCCTTTTGTGTCCCCGCCACTGGTGACGGGCGTTAGAATCTCCCAGATCCGAGCCGGAGTCCTCAAGGCGGCGCTCAAGACTTCTCAAATAGGTTCAACAGGATGCCCGGGCAGACGTTTTCGTTCGGCCAATTTCAAATAGACCTCAGCTCGCGGCGCCTCCGCTGTAATGGCGAGGCTGTCGCCGTCACGGTGAAGGCGTTCGACATCCTGGCCGCCCTGGTCGAGGACGCCGGCCGCGTCGTCGACAAGGACGAGCTGATGCGCCGGGTCTGGCCCGACGCGATTGTCGAAGAAGCCAATCTCAGTCAGCAGATTTTTCTCCTGAGAAGAGTGCTGGGAGAGGACGCGAAGGATCACCGCTTTATCGCCACGGTACCGCGGCGCGGCTACCGATTCGTCGCGCAGGTCACGCAACTGCCTGACGCGAACGGCACACGCCCGGCTGCGGCTGACCGCAGCAGCCCGCCCGCCGTGGATGTCGCCGGACCGCCGCTGAAACTGTCGCTGATCCTCTCGCCCGGCTCGCCGCTCGCTCTTGCGCCATCGCGGCCGTTTACGTTATCACCTGACGGCCGCTTGCTGGCCTACATCGCGCATGACGAAGCGACGACCGTACTGGCTGTCCGCCATCTCGATCGCCACGACGTGGTAAAGTTTGCGCGCACGGCCGGCGCGACCTCGCCGTTTTTTTCCCCGGACAGCCGCTGGATCGGGTACTTCGCGAACGGCCTTCTGTGCAAGGTCCCCGCCGCGGGCGGAACGCCGATCGAGGTCTGCGAGGCCGGGGCCGAGTGTCGTGGCGCATCCTGGAGCTGCCGCGACGAGATTCTGTTCGCCCCCACCCCGGCGTCGGGCCTGGTCCGTGTGCCCGCTGACGGGGGCGCGCCGAGGCTGGCGACGACGCTCGACTTCGCACACGGTGAACGCACCCACCGTTGGCCCGAGGTCCTGCCAGGCGGGCACCACGTGTTATTCACCGTTGCACATGCCGGCTCCGCCTCGTTCGAGGAAGCGGATCTCGTGGTGGCGTCGCTCGAGAACGGCGAGCGGCGCACCATCCATCGTTATGGCAGCAGCGCGCGGTACGTTCCCACCGGCCACTTGGTGTACATGCGCGGCGAGTCCCTGATGGCGGCGCCATTCGACCTCGCACAGCTGGCCGTCCAGGGATCGTCGATGCCGGTCGTCGATGCCGTGATGACCCAACCAACCGGCTCAGGCTATTTCAGTTTTTCGCAGGACGGTTGCCTGGTGTATCTCACCGGCGAGGCGCGCGATGTCATCCAACGCCTCGTCTGGACCGCCGATGGCGCCGTCGAGACGACACAAATCGCCGCACGCCTGATCGAAGAGCCGCGCTTGGCCCCCGACGGCACGCGAATCGCCTTGGGGATCAGAAAGGCGACGAGTGATATTTGGACGCACGACATCGAGCAGGGGACGCTCACGCGCTTGACCTTTGACGGCGACAACTTCGCCCCGATCTGGTCGCCCGACGGGATGAGACTGACCTACAGCTCGAATCGGCAGGGACCCTGCCAGATCTTTTCCCAGGCGCTCGATGAGCCGGAGCCAACGCTGCTCGTGGGTGGCGAGCACGACCTGGTGCCGGGGTCCTGGTCGCCCGACGGGACCCAGCTGCTGTTTACGGAACATAACCCGCACAGCGGTGCGGGGGTGTGGGTGTGCGCCCCCTCCAGCGACGCCCCGCCGCGGCCGCTCGTTCGCTCGAGAGGCAACGCGTTCGCGCCAGCGTGCTCGCCCGACGGCCGCTCGTTCGCGTATGCCTCGGACGAATCGGGACAGCTCGAGGTCTACGTCTCGGCGTTTCCGGATGCGGCCAACCGTGTGCAGATCAGCGTCGACGGCGGCAGCGAGTCGGTGTGGTCGCCGGATGGCCGCAGCCTCTACTTCCGAAGGGGATCACAACTGTTGGCAAGGGAGATGGACCGCGCGCGCCCCCAGCATGGCTCGAAGCCGCGCATAGTTGCCGATGGCCCCTTCCAGCCAGGCGCCACGACCGGTCTGCCGAACTACGACGTCGCGAGGGACGGGAGAGTGCTCCTCATCGCCCAGAGTTCGGCCGTCGCGCACCCCGAGCAGTTATCGGTGACGGTCGGCTGGTTCGCAGACATTCGGCATCGCCTGGCCTGACGCGGCTTGATTGCGAAAGCGTGGCTGCACCACGAGCTGGGCGCTCCGTCACCTGTCCCGCCTCGCTGGTCGGCTGCGATAGACTCTCCGGCAGTCGCTCATGAACGTGCCTCCCGACCAATGGCCTCGTGTGAAAGCCGTGCTCGAAGGCGCGCTCGCGCTCGCGGGCAGCGCACGCGACCATTACGTGGCGGACGCCTGTGGCGGAGACGCAGATCTGCGACGGCAAGTCGATGCGCTGCTTTCCTCGAACGATCGCGCGGAAACGTTTTTCGATACTTCAGCCATCGTTGACCAGCCGGCGACTGCAGTCGAGGATTTGGCTGGTCGCGTCGTTGGCACCTATCGCATTGAAGGCCGCATCGGCGCCGGCGGGATGGGCGAAGTCTACCGCGCTCACGATGCGAAGCTCGATCGTCCGGTCGCGCTGAAGCTGTTGTCGGGCGCGGTGGCCGGCAATCCCGAACGGCTGCGGCGCTTTCGCGCGGAGGCGCGCGCCGCCTCGTCCCTCAACCATCCGCACATCGTCATCATTCATGACTTCGGCGATTTCGACGGCCGGCCCTTCATGGTGACAGAGCTCGTCGAAGGCGTGACGCTCAGGCAGAAGTTCGAGGCGGGTGCGCTGCCGATCCGGGAGGCGCTCGACATTGCGATCCAGGTGTCGAGCGCGCTGGGGGCGGCGCACGCGCGCGGCATCGTTCATCGCGACAGCAAGCCCGAGAACATCATGGTCCGGCCTGACGGCTATGTGAAGGTGCTCGATTTCGGGCTTGCGAAGCTGACGTCGCTCGAGGCACCTGCAGACGCGGAGTCGATGCTGCGCACCGAGCCCGGGATGGTGATGGGCACGCCGCGTTACATGTCGCCGGAGCAGGCGCGCGGGCTCGAGACCGACGCGCGGACGGATGTGTGGAGCCTCGGCGTTGTCTTGTACGAGATGGTGGCCGGGCGTCCGCCTTTCGTCGGGGCGACGACGGCCGACCTGATCGCCGCGATCTTGAATGCCGATCCGGCACCGCTTGACGTCCATGCACGGCAAGCGCCCGAAAGCCTGGCGCGCATTACCGCGATGGCCCTGAAGAAAGACCAGGCCGCCAGGCCTGCATCGGCGGCCGACTTCCACGCCGCGCTGGTTGCGATCCGCACCGGCGTTGAGAGCGGACTCGACCAGCCGGCCGCCGACGAATCAGGACAGTGGGGCCGGCAACATACCGTCGGGCGAGACCAAGAGCGCGCGGAACTGCACGCGGCGTTTCGCCGGGCGGTGTCCGGGCACGGTCATCTTCTATCGATCAGCGGCGACGCCGGTTCCGGCAAGAGCACGCTCGTCGAATCGTTCCTCGATGGTCTGACTACGAGCGGCACACCGTGCCGTATCGGCCGGGGCCGATGCTCCGAGCGGCTCGCCGGCTCCGAAGCGTACCTGCCCGTGCTCGAAGCACTCGAGAGTCTTCTGCACGGCGACCCGGGGGATGTCGCCCCCCTGTTCACCGGCTTCGCACCCGCGTGGTACTCGCAGGTCGCCAGCGCCACGCCGGCGAGCGGTGTGCCAAGGCCGCTGAGGCCCAAGGCGGATCGCAGGAACGGCTGAAAAGGGAAATTGCCGCGCTCGCGCGCGAGTTGTCCCAGTCGCAACCGCTCGTGCTGTTCTTCGATGACGTGCATTGGGCGGACGCGTCAACCATCGACTTGCTGGCGTACCTGGCGCCGAGGTTTGCCGGCCTGCGCGTCCTGATGATCGTCACGTCGCGGCCGTCGGATCTGCGCCTCGCCAGCCACCCGTTCCTCTCGCTGCGGCAGGATCTGCAGGCCCGGCGGTTGTGCCACGAGCTGGCGCTCGAGATGCTGACCGCCGACGACGTCGAACGATATTTCGCGCTCGAATTTCCGGGCCATCGCTTCCCGCCCGAGCTGCCGCGGCTGATTCACGCCAAGACCGAAGGCAGCCCGCTGTTCATGGCTGATCTGGTCCGCTACCTGCGCACCAAAGGCACGCTGGTCCAGGGAAGCGGAGGCGGGTGGGTGGTCGAAGGCTCGCTCGCGGAGATCGGGCGCGAGCTGCCCGAGTCGGTGCGGGGACTGATCGAGCGGAAGATCGCGCAGCTTGGCGACGAAGATCGGGCGTTGCTGACGGCGGCAAGTGTTCAGGGCTACGAATTCGATTCCGCCGTCATCGCGCAAGCGCTGGGGCTGGACCCGTCGCGCGTCGAGGAGCGTCTCGAGATGATCGAGCGCGCGCACCGCTTCGTGCAGCTGGTGGAAGAGCGCGAGTTCCCCGATCACACGCTGACGTTGCGCCACCGCTTCGTGCACGTGCTCTATCAGAACGCGCTGTACGCGCAGCTGCGGGCCACTCGCAAGGTCGCGTTGAGCGCGGCGGTCGCCGAGGCCCTGCTTCGGTTCCACGGTACCCGACAGGGTGAGATCGCCTCGGAGCTTGCGCCGCTGTTCGAGACCGCGCGCAACTATCCGCGCGCGGCGGAGTTCTTTGGCCTGGCCGCCCAGCAGGCGGCCCAGCTGTTTGCCTCGCGCGAAGCGGTCGTGCTCGCGAGCCGGGGCGTGGCGCTGCTGCAATCGCTGCCCGACAGCCGCGAGCGGCAGGAACGCGAGCTCGCTTTGCGCGTTAGCTTAGGAAATGCGTTGATCGCGACCCGAGGCTACGCCGCCGACGCGGTGCTCGAAACCTACCTCCGCGCCCACGAGCTCTGTCTGCTGCTTGGCGAAACGCCGTACCTCTCTGCGGTGCTCTATGGGTTCGCTGCACTCTACCTGGTCCGCGGCGAACATCCGAGGGCCTTGCAATATGGCCAGGAGCTGCTCGCAGTCACCGAACGCCAGCAGGCCCCGGCCGTGGTCGTGGCGCACCGCCTGGTCGGCTGGCCGTTGCTGTCGATGGGACGGCTCGAAGAAGCGCGACAACGCTTCGAGGAAGCTCGGGCGATGTACCAGCCGGCCCTCCATCGCCCGCTCGCGTACTCGCACGGGCATGAGCCGGGGATGTCCTCTCGGATCAACCTTGCCATCACGCTGTGCCTGCTCGGCGATGCCGGCGAGGCTCGGCAACGTCGCGACGAGGGAATGGAGCTCGGGCGTCAGACTCCGCATGCCAACAGTCAGGCGTACGCGTTTCATTTCGCGGCGATACACGACCAGCTCCAGGGCGATCGCGACGCCGTGCGAGCGAACGCCGAGGCGGCGCTGAAGCTGGCCGAAGAGCAGGGGCTCGCGCTGTGGCTGGGATGGAGCGCGATTCTCAAAGGTTGGGCGCTCGCGGCCGGCGGCGACGTCGACGCCGGGGTCGTCACGATGCGGACCGGCATTGACACCGCGCGCGCGAGTGGCGCCGCAATGTTCAACACCTATTATCTGGGACTGCTGGCCGACACGCTTTGTAGCGCGGGACGGATTGACGAAGCGGCTGCGGCCCTCGAAGAGGCGGATGGACTCATCGCCATTAATGAAGAGCGGTTCTGGGAATCGGCGCTGCTGCGGCTGCGCGGCGAGATCGCCGCGGGCCGTGGGCGGCGCGACGATGCGGAGATGTTCATCAACTGCGCGATCGCAGTCGCACAGGCGCAAGGGGCGAAGTTGCTCGAGAGCCGGGCTATCGCGAGCCTCGAGCGGCTGCTACGGTAATCCGAACGCGAGCAGCACATTGCCTGGCTTGCCGCGCCATTGCCCATAGCCCGAATTGGTCAGCACCAATCCGCCGGCGATCACCGGGCCGGCCGCGTCGATCGATCCGCCCTGCGCCTTGACGCCGTTCACGGTTTCAAACGGCACCATGGTGTTGAAGTCCCAGATGATCTTGCCGTCCGCGGTCGAGTAAGCACGGAAGTGGCCGTCGATCGATCCTGAAAACACCGCGCCGGGCATCACGCTGACCGGCGCCGATTGCGCGCCGGTGCATCCGGGCCCCGTCGTGCACGTCAGCGCGGGCGCGGGTGTGTGCCACACTCGCTCGCCGCTCGTCAGCTTGATCGCATAGAGCCCGCCGGCCTTGTCCGAGGGCTCGAGCACGTCCGATACCGCTACGTAAATGTTCTGGTCGTCCGCCGCCGATCCCCATTCGACGCCGCCGAGCGCGCCGCCCTTGCCGGCGCGGAACTGCCAGATGATCTTGCCCTTTTCATCCGGCGCCAGCCCGTAGACCACGCCCGATTTCTGGCCGAGCGCGAGCACGCGGCGGCCGCCGGGCAGCACCCGCAGGATCGGCGAGTTGCCAAAGTCGAAATCCGGACCAACATCGTCTGGACAATTCTCGACGCCGGGCTTGCAGCCGATCACGAAGACGTCGTTGGGTGTGACCTGCGAGGTCCACTGAATCGCACCCGTTGTCATGTCGAGCGCGACGACGGCGTCGCTGTTGGGCGAGGCAGGGGCGGTGTAGGCGTTGCCGGTCGCCACGTAGATGGTGTTCTTCGCGACGTCGAGCGTCGGCGAGGTCCAGATCGCGGCGCCGGCTGATTTCCAGATCGCCGTGCCGGTCGAGGTCTTGCCGGTGATCTTCGGCTCTTCCGGAATCATGTACGACTTCCAGATCTGCTTGCCGGTGGCGGCGTCGAGCGCGACCACGCTGCCGCGGAACGTGCAGCACGCGTAATTGGCGCGTGCGCCCGACACTTCTTCAATCGACGAGACCGGCACGAACAGGCGGCCGTTGGCGTAGGCCGGCGCGCCGGTCACCCGCGCGGCGGCATGGTCGTCGACCTTGGTCTTCCACAGGATCGTGCCAGTCTGCGCGTCGATGGCGTAGGCGTTGGCGCGGATGTCGCCGAACATCGCGATGGTTCGCGGCTTGCCGTCGATCGGCACGCGCGCGATCGCAATCGAGGTGCGCACGCCGCCGTCCGCCTTAAAGGTCCAATGGGTGCAGCCGGTCTTGGCGTCGAGCGAATAGACCATGCCGTTGGTGTTGCCGACGAACACGCGTCCGGCCGCCACCGTCGGCTGGCCCGACGCGGACGAGACGCCGGGGAAACCGAACGCCCATTTCAACGTGAGCTTCGGCACTTGCGCGGCCGTCAGCCCCGCCGCCTTTTCGTTCTGGAACCGTGTGTTCGACGCGTCGTTGCCCCACCCGTTCCACATCGGCATCAAGGCGGGATCCGGCAGCACGGCACCGGCAGGACATGCGCCGACCGCGGCGTCAGCGGCAGGTTGTGCCGGAGCCGATTGGGCTGAGGCAGTGGCGCCAATCAGGCAGAAGAACGCAAACGAAACGGCCACACAGAGTTTTAGATTCATCGCGGTTCCTTGGGCGGCATTATGTGCCGCCCCGGCGGCGGAGGGCAATCCGGCCGCATTCGATGGTCGGTGTAGCGCGGAACTCTAGTTCCGCGATCCTGCGAACCCGCGGCAGGGTCCCGCCCGTCCGGGCCCCTGACAGCCTCCTGCGCACCCACGCCCGCTAGTAGGTCACGCGAACGCGGTATTTGAGCACCGCGGTGCCATCGGCGGCGACCGGCACCTTGAACTGCGCGGCCCACGCGGAGGTCTTGGTGTACTCGTGCGATGAGCGCAGCATGCGCCACGATCCGCCCACCGGCTCGTTGACTTCGACCGAGATCGCGGTGGCCTTGTGGTTACGGAGCGTGATCTCGTATTCGAGCTCGTAGACGTTGGACGAGATCTTCTGGAAGTCGATCTGCTTCCGCTCGCACACCACGTCGAAGGCGTTGCCGATCCTGACGTTCAGCGTTTCGTCTTTCGGCGTGTGCATGATGCGGTCTTCGCCCACGAACTGCACGCCGCCTTTCGAGTCCTGCTGGTAGACGCGCAGCACGCCCGCGGGCATCGGGATGCCCAGTCCGCTCTTCGCTTCGTTCTTGAACTGGTAGTAGACCTGGACGAGATCCTTGATGGGCGAGCCCGGGTGTTGCTGGTTGTGGTAGTAGTAATGTTGTCCCTCCACCACGTAGCGCTTCAGGGTCGGCACATCGGTGCCGGTGAGCAGGCTGAGCTGCTTGGTCTGGTCGTTGTTGATGGTCGTCTTCCGGCCGAGCGTGTAGAGGTGGTAGTCGGAGAACGATTCTTCGGCCATGTTGGCGGCCGGCGCCGCCGCGTCGCGTCGGGCTGACATTTCCGCCATGACCTTGCCGAGCTGCTGGCGGACGCGATTCAGATCGCCGGCCACGAGCTGCAGCTTCGCGTTGGGGAACGCGGTGCCGCTGCCGTTGGTGAGCGTGACCCAGCCGTTCAAGTCGGCGGCCTTGTCGTCGCGCCCGACGGTGAGCACGTAGTCGGCGTTCCACGCCAGCTTGCCGGCGAGATACGACGCCTCGACGCGATGCTTCGCGACGCCGTCGTTCTGCACGGTCCAGATCAGGGTCGGCCGTGAATACAACGTCGTCGGCAGCTCGGGAAAGCGAATGTGATCGAAGCCCATGCCCGTGACGATCTCGCTGCCGATCTTCCAGACCGGCGCCGAGTTGTAGCTGAGGAGCAGCGCCTTCACTTCTTCCTGCCGCGTCGATCCGCCGTCCTGCCGCGTTCGCATCAAGGTGACTTCGCGTCCGACGTACTTGCGAAGCAGCTTGTCGGGCTCGAGCAGGTCGTACTCGTAGTTCTGCTCGAGCACGCTTACGCGGGTCGGCTCGGTGAGGGATCGAAAGTGCACGGTCGCGGGATTCACCGTGGCGGCGATGTCCATGAACCGCAAGTTGCCCACGCCGCGGGCGAGCTGCAGGTTGCGCACGTCGCGGACGAGCGCGATGTCGGAGTTGTAGACCGTGATCGCCAGCTCCGACTGATCGTCGAGCGTCGTGGTGAGGTCCTGCCCGGTCTCGGTGGCCGACACAGGCGCCTCGTCGATTCTGTCTGGCCCGGCTGACAAGGCCGGCTGGGCTTCGGGCCGCAGCAGAAGGGCGCCGCTGATGATGATCAGCGCGGCAAGAGAAGTGCGTGCAGACATGGGAACCGCTCCTTGGAATCCGGGCCAATCGCGGCCCTTTCACTTAGAACGGGGACGGCGGGAATTCTTGCAGACTCGCCGCGGAACTAAAGTTCCGCGCTACGCCGCCACGTCTTTCCGCCATCGTCGGTGCGGAAGATGCGGCCGTCGATCGTGGTGACCACGGCGACCCGGGCGTCGGTGGCGGTGATTGCGGTGAGGTCCGTTGTTTCGGGGAACGGCAGCCGCGTGACTGTTTTCCCGTCGATCGTGAGCAGCACGACACCCGCGCGGCCGACGAACCAGGTGGTGGTGGGTGAGGGCGACGAGGTCGATGTGATCTGCACACCGCTCGGCAGTGCCACCTGCGCTCGCAACTGACCGATCGCCGGCGCTGCGGCGGGCGGCGCAGGGGCAGCAGCCTTCGCGGCTCCTTGCTCTTCCAACGCGCGCGGCTCGGCTCGGTCGCGACGTTCAGCGGCGGTGTCGGCCTTCATCAACGCTTCGGCCTTGCGCTTCGATTCGTCAAAAGCCGCCGTGCCCGTCGCGGAGTTCGCCCTTGCCGCGCTATCCGCCAGCTTGCCCGGGACTGGTTGATCTTTGCCCGCGGATGGCGCGGCGTTTTTCAGATCAGCAGGCGCAGGCGCCACGGCGTCGCGTGCCGGAGCCGGTGGCGACTCGGGTGCAACCTGAATCTCTTTCTTCTGGAGTGGCGCCGAATAGCGATCTGCCGGGACGACCATCCATAGCGTCACGGCGGCGGCTCCTGCTGCCAGCGGCGCGAGCCACCAGCGCCACAAGCGCACCGGGCTCGCGCTGTTCGCGGCCACCTCGGGCGTGGCGCGCGCCAGCGTGCCGATCAGGGCCTGGCACCGCGCGCAGTTCGCCGCGTGCGCTTCGGCCATCGCGACCGACTGCGCATCAAGGCCGCCGTCCATCCAGGCCGCCAGCGTCTCGGCATCCAGGCAGGCCGGCGTGATCGGCGCGTCAGCGCCGCGGCCCAGCGTGGCCTTCAGCGCCTGATCCAGCGCGCGATCGCGATCGTGCTCGGCGTTCACGACAGTTCCTCATTCATAGAACGGTCGGCCGCGGATTTCTTGCGGCCCTGCCCGGGATCGAGCCAATCGCCCAGATCGATCGATCCCGCATCGGCGGTCATGCTGGCGAAACACTCGGCGATCTCACGGTCGCTGAACCGATGATCGCCGCGCAGTCGGCGTTCGACGTCTTCGCGGATGGCCCGCCTGATCCGCGTGAGATGCCGCGAGACGCTGGCTTCATGTTCGCCGATGAGCCGGCCGATTTGCGCCAGCGTCATCTCCTGCGAATAGTAACAGCCGAGCCGCAGGCGATCACGCGGCTCGAGCGCCGCAATGGCAAGGCCCAGCGCCTGTCGCATCGCCGCCGCAAAGCGGGCCCGATCCGGATCGATGGCCGCGGGCCGCGCCGCGATCGCGGCAGGCGAGGTCTCCTCCGGCAACGGGTCGCGACGACGACCGGCGCGGATCTGATCCACGTAACGTTGGGTGACAAGGGATCGCAGCCAAGTGGCGAGGCTGCTGCGGCCGTGAAAGTAATGAAACAGCGACTGCCGCGCGCCGTCCTTGTTCTTCAGCCCGTAGAGCTCGGCATACAGCGCGTCGGCGGCCTCGCGCGCGCCGCCACCCGGATCGATGGCATCGGCCGCGCGGTACAACGACGGGCGGAACTCGATGATGAAGTGATCCCACGCGGCGTCGTGGCCGAGCGCACATGCGCAGGCCAGCGCGAGGTCCGGCAAATGGAGCGACTTGAAATAGCGGTCGAACTCGGCGGGACTGGGTTCGCGCCCCGCGAAATGCTTCGCCGCGCTTCGCTTGAGCGCGTCAACAAACGCCCCTTGCGGGACGTGCCATCGCTCAGCGCCGGCGTCACGAAACAGCTGCTGGATCCGTGCCGAATCCATTCACGCTGATCCTGTCGTCTATTCGCCGGCTTGTCGATTACTTAGTGGGGAGTGGAAAAAGGCGGCGGCGGGTTGTCCCGCCGCCGCCCTGAGACGTCTGATCTACATCGTGGAACAAGAGGCGCTGACCATGGTCAGCGTGTCGATCTTGACCTTCACGACCGTGGTCTGGATGTCGGCCTTCCCGCTCTTACGCCCGGCCGTGGAGACCCCGAGCTGGGCGGGGGTAGCCTTGACATCCCGGCCAGGCCCTTCCACTTCGACCGTCCAGCCACCCTTGCCGTCTTCGCCGAGTTTGACTTCCATTTCCTCGCTGTCGACGTCGGTAATCGTCCCCATGATGTTGACCTGATGGCCGACGTGTGCGCGGAGCGGCTTCACCGAGTCGAACCAGTAAACCACCCGGCCGTGCGACGGCGCGTGCGCCGGGACGGCGGCGACGTGCGTCATCACGAAGGTGTCGGCTTTCTGGCCTTTCTCGACACACGTGCTGAGGGTCACCTTCGAACCGACGGCACGCTCGTCGTCGGGCTTGCTCTGTGCGAACGCCGACGAGCTGGAGAGCGCCATCCCCGCAACCACACATATGGCTACAGTCTTCTGAATTTGGGTCATTTTGGTCCCTCTAATAGCGCGTGGTTACCGCGGGAGATGCGCTACTAGCAGACATTGCAATTGGCGAGCCGTCGCCCGAGGCCAGACTTGGGGATGGTAGGATCGCCGCCTCAGGAGATCCGCCCATGACCCGCTATGTGAGCTTTGCCGCCGCCCTCGTCTTTCTTGTTGTCTCCAGTGAAGTCCGGCCGCTTGGCCAGGCCGGCGCCGCAGATGAGGCGCTCGTCAAGAGGGCGCGCGCGATTCACGACCGCGTGATCGCTCTCGACACCCACGACGACATCAATCCGGAAAACTTCACGCGACAGAAGAACTACACGCAGCGGCTCGAGACGCAGGTCAACCTCCCCAAGATGGTTGAAGGCGGCCTCGACGCGTCCTTCTTCATCGTCTATGTGGGGCAGGGCGAGCTGACGCCCGCGGGATACGACAGCGCGTACAAACAGGCGGTGGCCAAGTTCGACGCGGTGCATCACCTGACCAAGGAGATCGCGCCCGGCCAGATCGAGCTGGCGCTGACGGCGGCCGACGTGCCGCGCATTGCGAAATCGGGCAAGAAGGTAGCGCTCATCGGCATCGAGAACGGCTACTCCATCGGCACCGACATCAAGCGCGTCAAGGAGTTCTACGATCGCGGCGGCCGCTACATGTCGCTCGCACACAACGGCCACAGCCAGCTTGCCGACTCGAATAGCGGCGAGCGCGATGGCAAATGGCTGCACAACGGCCTCAGCGAGTTGGGCAAACAGGCGATCGCCGAGATGAACAAATGGGGGATCATGGTCGACCTCTCCCATCCCTCGAAGGCCGCGAACCTGCAGGCCATGGCCCTGTCGAAGGCGCCGGTGATTGCGTCGCATTCGGCCGCACGCGCGCTCGCCGATCACAGCCGCAACATGGACGACGAGCAACTGATGGCGCTCAAGAAGAACGGCGGCGTCATTCAAACGGTGGCGTTTGCCGGCTACGTGAAGATCAACAAGCCCGACACGCCCGAGCGCACTGCCGCGATCCTCGCGCTCCGCAACGAATTCGGCCTTGGCGCGCCGGGCGGCGGTCCCGGCCCCGGCACCGGCGGCGGTGGTGGCGGCGGCGTGATGGCCAAGCTGACGCCCGAGAAGCGCAAAGAGTACATGGCGCGCATGGCCGAGATCGACAAGAAGACGCCGGGCGACACGCGCGCGACGGTCGCCGACTTCGTCAACCACATTGATTACCTGGTGAAGACGATTGGCCTCGAGCACGTCGGCATCTCCTCCGACTTCGACGGCGGCGGCGGCGTCACGGGCTGGAACGGCGCCGAGGAAACTTTCAACGTCACGCTCGAGCTCGTGCGCCGCGGTTACACCGAAGAGCAGATCGGCAAGATCTGGAGCGGCAACCTGTTGCGCGTGATGGCGGATGTGGAGAAGGTCGCAAAGCAGATCCAAGCAGGGCAGAAATAGGTGCACGCGGAGCTCCAGGAGGCGATCGACTTCCACGTCGCGGTCATCGCTGAAGGCAGCAAGGCGCTGGTCGGCTACGACATCGCGAAGGCCGTCGCCAACGTCGTCTTGCTGTCGGAGATCCCAACCACATACGACAAGCGGAGCGAGCGGCAGGTCAACGCCGGCAACCTGCTGCTGCGGGGCGTGCCTGGCGTCGGCAAGACATTCTTCGGCGTCATCCTCGCCGCGATCAGCGACGCCAAGTTCGCGCGCATCCAGGGGCGCGCCGACCTGCAGCCCACCGAGGTGGTGGGTTTCCAGATGATCAATCCCGCCACCGGCCAGCTCGTGACCGAGTTTGGCCCGATGGCATCAGCTGAAGTGATCCTGCTCGACGAGATCAACCGCATCCCGCTGAAGTCGCAAAGCGCGTTTCTCGAGGCGTTGCAGGACCGCACCATCACCGTCGGCAAGACGACCTACGAGCTGCCCGCGTTCAGCTTCGCCATCGCGACGATGAACCCGGTCGAGCTCGGGCAGGGCACGTTCCCGTTATCGGAAGCCGCGACGGATCGCTTCGCCGCGATGATCAACATCGGCTACCTGCCCGCTGAAGAAGAAGAGAAGCTGGTCGACTGGGATTTCAAGCGGGTCGCGCTCAACCCGTTGCTCACGAAGGAGCGGATCATCCAGCTGCGCGCGGCGATCAATCAGCGGGTGTTTCTGCACGAGCGGCTCGGCAAGTACATCCAGCGCCTGGTGGCCGCCACGCGCCCGTACAATCCCGACACCGACTGGCGCCAGCATTCGCCGTCGGAGCTGGTCGAGCGCGGCGTCGACCTCGGCGCGTCGCCGCGGGCGATCATCTGCTGGAGCCGCCTGGCCAAGGTGTGGGCGGTGCTGCAGCGCCGGCGCGCGGAGGTCTACCCCGAAGATATCCAGGACCTCGCGCCGTTTGTGCTCGGCCATCGCATCTGGTTAGGTCCTCACGCCGCGGCGCATGGGTTGACCGCGGAAGACGTGATTCGCGACGTGATCGCGCAGGTGCCGGTGCCATGAGGCGGATCTTCGGTGTTCTTGTCCTGGCGAGCGTAGGGGCGCACTTTAGTGCGCCCGGTAACGCGCAGGAGATGACGTCGGTCGAACCGATCCGCTGCTGGTGGCAATCGAGCACGGGCGCCGTCACCATCGGCGAAGCCTTTGACGTGACCCTGACATGCGCCGTGCTCGACACCGAAGCCGTGCAAGTGGTGCCTGATGAATCGCGGTTGGGCGTGGCCTCGATTCAGGTGGCCCCGTTCGAAATCCTCGGCGGCTCGCATCCACCAGATTCACACCGCGGGTCGCGGCGGTTTTTCCAATACCGGTATTCGCTCCGCCTGATCAACGCCGACTCGATCGGACGCGATGTCAACGTGCCGGTGTTGCCGATTCAATACCGCGTGCACAGCCGCGTGGCTGCGAATGCGTCGCTCGAAGGACGCGATCTGACCTACCTCCTGCCGCCGCTGCCGATCAAGGTGCTGTCGCTCGTTCCCGCCGACGCGGCCGACATCCGCGATGGTGCAGACGCCAGCCTCGGCGCGGTCGAATCGCTTCGCTTCCGCACCAGCCTGTTCCAGATCCTCGCGCTGGCGCTCGGCGCCATCGCGGCGGTGATGGTCTTGCTCGCATTGCTGCCGCTCACGCGCCGCGCGAGGACCGCGACAAGCAAAGACGAAGGCCGCTTGCCCGATCGCATCGTCCTCCATCACGTCGCCGCGGAGCTTGAAGGCGTCAAGCGAGAGGCCGCGATCGAAGGATGGACCGACGGCCTCACGGCCCGGGCCCTCGCTGCGCTTCGCATTGTGGCCGCGTCCGCAATCGATCGGCCGAGCAGCCAGAAGCCGCTGGCGAAGGATGCGCCGACGCCTGAGGGCCGGCTCGCCGCCGGGCAAGGGTGGCCGCGGCCCGTGCGCGTCTCGGTGTCGAGCCCGGTGACGACAGACGATGTCGGTCGGGCGGGATCGAAGCTGCCGGATTCGGTGAGCATGACACGGCGCCATCATCTCGAAGGGCTGCAACAGGGCCTCGCCGCGCTGGCAGCGGCTTTGTATCGGCAGGTCCCGGTGCGCGACAGCCATGTCTTGGACGAGGCGGTGCGTCACGGTGCGAGCGTGGCCCGCGACCTCGAGCAGGAACGCGCCTCGTGGAGAACGCTGCGGAGAACGCTGTGGAGAACCGTGTGGCCGCGACGCTGACGGCGATCCGCGACAGCATCTCCGCCGAATGGATGGGGTTCGGCCTCAGCGGGCTGCAGTTCTGGCATCGCGACACGGCACGCCTGGCGCTCGTCGCGTTGGTGGCTGCCGCGGTGGTGCTCTTCCTGATTCGGTCGGTGCTCACCAAAAAAGCGGGGCGCGATCATCTCGTGGTGCCGGCACTGCTGCGATCGATGCCGTCCTCGTCACTGTCGTGGACGCGTCACTTGCCGATCGCGCTCTTCCTGTTCGGACTGCCGGCGGCAGTGCTGGCCCTCGCCGATCCGTATTCGGCGCTGGTCGTCGAGGATGTGACGTACCCCGGCCGCCGCATCAGCCTGATGATCGACGCCTCCGACAGCATGCAGACGGCCTTCAAGGCCGAGACCCTGAACACTCGCAACGACGTGCAACCGGCGTTCTTCACGACCGTCGCCGCCGCGGAGCGGTTCGTTCAGCTCCGCCGCAAGGGCAAGTACCGCGACCTGATGGCGCTCGTGGAGTTCGGCAACCGCGCCTACGTGATCACGCCGTTCACGAGCGACTACGACAACCTGCTGCTCAGCATGGCGCTGATCGGCGACCCGGTCGAGTTCTCGCTGTTTCCTGATTCGGGCACGGTGATCGCCAGCGCGATCGAACAAAGCATCGAGATCTTCAAGGCGTTCAACTATCTCGAAGCGTCCGGCAACCTGATGGTGATCTTCACCGATGGCGAAGACACCACGTCGATCGTCCACGGCCGCAGCCTCGACGACATTCTGAAGAGTGCGGTCGACAACCACATCCCCCTGTTCTTCGTGCGCACCAACTACAACAAGAGCTTCGGCGACGGCATCCCCGACGCCAAGTGGCAGGCCGCGGTGGCGAAGACCGGCGGCCGCTATTACATCGCCAAGGACGAGTCGAGCCTGATCGCCGCGGTCGAAGACATCGATCGCGAAGCGGTCGGCGCGATCCAATCGAGGCAGTACACCAGTCAACGCCCGCGCTTCACGATGTTTGCGTTGCTGGCGGCCGCGTTCTGGATCGGCGCCGCCGGCCTGAAGCTCGGCACGCCGTGGTTCAGCAGGATTCCATAGGTACAGGGGTTCAGGGGTTCAGAGGTTCAGGGGTTCAGGGGTTCAGAGGTTCAGGGGTTCAGAGGTTCATGCGATGAGAACAGTGATCAGCCGGTTGAGCATTGCGGTTGTTCTTGCGGTCGCCGCGTGGCTGTCGTGGAGCGAGGCGAAGCTGACCGCTCGCGTTGCCACCGCCAAAGAGCGGCTCGCCACCCTTGATCTACACGTGGACGATGACCTCGACGCCAACAGGACGCTGTCCGACTATCTCCCGATCGACACGCAGCCGCTCGCCACGGACATTCGGCGGACGCGCACCACGGTCGAGTACTGGCTGGCGCGATACGGCGAGGTGATCGACGAGGCCAACGGCGAACTCGATGCCGAGGTCCTGCTGGCGGCGGCCAATGCCGCGTTCCGCACGCAGGAGCGCGAGGGCGGCGCGGGCTCCGCGCGGGTGCAACGGCTCGACGGCGTGCTTCAAGCGTATGTCGCGGTATTGAAGGCGGAATGGCCCGCCATAAAGGGGAGCCCTACGGCGTCGCGAATGGATGCGGCGTACAACTACGAATACGTGTCGCGCGTGCGCGATCAGGTGGCTCGACGCGCAGGCAAGCCGGTGAAGGAATTGCCTCGCACCGCCGCCGCCCCTCGCAAGCCCGGCGACCTGCCGGCCGGCCCCACGGTTCACGGGCGTCCTGGCGGCCCGCCGCCCGACATGAAGGCGGAGGAGATGGACGTGATCGCGCCGATGAATTACGGCGACCGCGAGGCGCAGCCTGAGGCCACGCCGGGCGCCAGGCGCGAGCGCAAGGGATGATCGCGTTCGGCGCGCCGCCATTGCTGTGGCTGCTGGCGGCGCCGGCGTTGCTGATCGCACTGTGGGTGTGGCGGTTTGTGCGCCGCCTCTCCGATCTGCGCCGGCTGCGCGAACGCCGATCGGTGCCAATTCGGGAACGCTTCGCGCTTGCCGGCGATTTGCCGTTCTGGCTCAGCATCATTCTCGCGTCTTCGCTGCTCATCGTCGCGCTCGCGCGCCCGCGCGGAATGACCACGGCGATCGGCCGCGCCGGCGTCGACATCGTGGTGCTGCAGGACGGCTCCGCGTCGATGCACGTGACCGATGTACCGGGCAATCGCTGGCAGCGATCGATGCGCTTTCTTCGCGTGCTTGGCGATTCCCTGAGCTGGAACGACGACCGCATGGCGCTGACGGTGTTTGCGCATATCTCAACACCCCAGATCCGGCTGACCAACGATCCGAACACCGTCTTTTTCTTTCTCGATCATCTCCAGGACCGTCCACCATTCCGGCTCGAAGACGACACCACGTGGGACACCAATCTTGAACAAGGCATTGCCTGGGGCCTCCGGCTGATTGAGAAGGACCGCGACATTCACGGCCCGTCACCGAATGCCAGGCTGTTCGTGCTGATCTCCGACGGCGAGTCGTGGAGCGGCGAGGTGGCGCGCGCGATCCAGAAGGCGAATGAGGCGAATGTGCCGTTGTTCGTGATCGGCGCCGGCACGCTCTCCGGCGGAATGCTGCCGGCGTTTCGCAACGAAGACGACGTCGAGGAAGCGTCGCCGGGCCGATCGCGGCTCGATCGGGCGTCGCTGCTGCGCATCGCCGCCGCAGGCGGGGGGCGATACTTCGAGCTCGATCGCGATCCCGATCGCGATATTGCCAACACGATCATCGACGCCGGCCGTCGTCAGGCGCCCACCAAGGTCGAGGAAGGCAAGGTCCAGGAGCTTTACTGGCGATTCCTCGCTGCGGCCGTCGCTGCCGCGGCGATCGGCGCCATCTTCCTGCGCGAGCGCGCCGAGCTGGCGATGCAGGTGGCCGGCGCGGGCCTCACCGCGCTCAGCCTCGCCGGGCTGCTCTGGTAGCGCTGAATGACGTTTTCAACGTCCGCCAAGAGCCGGCTGACCAGCCACGACCTGAACAGGTTTCCGGGGAGAAGCTTGTTCGATCGCCTCGCTCGTGCTGTGTGCGAAGCGGGATGCCTGCCGCGCAAGGAACTTTACGAAGCGTGGGAAGTGGCCCGGCGCGTGCGGCGCCTGTTGCGCGGCGGGCGTGTCGTCGACGTCGCCGGCGGCCATGGGTTGCTCGCGCAGACGATGCTGCTGCTGGACGATTCTTCGCCTGACGCCTACGTCGTGGATCCGGCGCCGCCCTCGTCTGCCACGAAGCTGCATGAGTCAATCGTGTCAGCGTGGCCGCGACTCGCGGGCCGCGTCCACTGGACAGCGGCCCCACTCGATGCGTTCACGTTCGAGAAGGGTGACCTGATCGTCTCGAGCCACGCGTGCGGCAGCCTTACCGATTTCGTGCTCGATAGCGCGATGCACGTGCGGGCACGTGTCGCCGTGTTGCCCTGCTGTCACGACGCCACGACCTCCGACGCGGGCCAGATCACGGGCTGGGTCGATCCTGCGCTCGCCATCGATCTTCTCCGGGCGGTGCGTCGCCAGAAACACGGTTACACCGTTAAGACCCAAACCATCCCCGAAACCATCACGCCCAAAAACCGCCTCCTGATCGGCGAGCCCGCCTCGCACTGATCAGGAAGACGGCAACGAGTGCGTTCAGAACCTCACGGACGCCAGGGTGAGTACCCTGCCATCTCGTATTGCAGTCGAACTCACAGGCGCGGGCGCGTTCGGCACGCCAGCCCAGATGTCCGTCTTAAACAGAGCGCCAATTCCCGCACCGTACATTACGCCTCCGATCAGACCGTTCGCCACGGCAGGGCCCATTTCTGACGATGCCACCCCCAGCGCCTTTGCACCGAGGACCGCCACGACCACACCGATGCGGGCGCCGATCTTCGCGCCCTTCGCGAATTGGCGGCGACGGCCGATGCTGACATCAAGTGACGTGATCGCTTGTCGCTGTACTCTGACCGTAGAGTGATTCGCGGTCTCAATCAACAGAGTTTGTTCATCGATCTCCTTCACGGTCCCCTCGAACTGTCCTGCCAGGAGCGTCGGCGCCTCGACACGAATCTTGCTGCCGGCGACGACCGGGTAAGCAGGATTGGATTGCGCCGACGCCGAATCAGGCCGGCTTGCAAGTACTAACCCCGCCACGACGACGAACCGAATCAGTTGTCGAGTCATTTCAATCCTCTGATCACTGCTGGCTGAGCGTGACCGCAATGTTTCTCTTGGTTTCCGCCGGCTCGCAGATGTTCACTCCCGTCTTGATGCTGGTCGGCGCGCTTACGAGACCGGAGTCTAAGTATTTAAAAGCGGAACAGCCCAGGACGACGGACAGGCTCAACCCTGCAAGGAATGCCTTGCAGTCGCGCGCGGCGCTCGGCGGAGTCATCGCCGTCCCTTTCGGAAGCCGACCGCGATGGCGGCAGTCCATTGCCGCTGCTTGGACGGATCGTCGAGATACCGGGCCACGACCAACGTGAGTCGCGGTTGTGGCAACCCGTAGTGCGCGGATCCGAACTGCTTCACGGCGATGACGCCCAGCTTCTGGATGTTGTTGCCGGGGGCGTCTGACACACGCGCCAGGGTATGCAGTCCGCCAACCGACACTGAGCTCGCGCCGGTCGTCCACTGATACATCAGCACGCTGGTCGTCGTGATCAGCTGGTCGCCCGAGGATTTGAGGATGGTGTCGCGCGTCGGCTCGTAGAAGAATTCACCGGCAGCGCTCGAACGCCACCACTCGACCTCGGCTCCGGCCGACGCCACGATCGGACCCGCCTTGTACTTCAGTGTCGGCGACAGATACGCGCGCGTCGAAACACCGGCCTTCGCGCCGCCGAGCGCCTTTCTGTAATCGGGATCGAATGGCTGGTCGTACGACCCGTAACTCATCAACGAATCGAAGGTGCCGAAGTAGACAGAAGGGTCGATGCCGGCCCGCAGATCGAGGATCGAGAGCGGCGCGTACTCAATCCATCCGCCCAGCTTGGCCTGAGTCGGCGTCAGCACGTTGGTGATCCCGGTGGCGATGTGGGCGCCGGATAGCAGGGGGTGATGCGATCGGGTCGCCGGCCACGTCCATGACACATCGAGCGTGTTCTGGAGTCCTGCGTTGTTGATCGAGGCGCCGGCCTGGCCGCGCACCTCGCGCCGGACCCCCGACGGGCTGGCGCCGTCTTGCACTTGCGCCCAGGCCGATTCCGGCCTGCCTGCCAGCACCAACCCCGCCGCGACGACGAACCGGATAAGTTGTCGAGCCATTTCATCCTCCGCAGGCAGAGTAGACGGCCCGCCGGGCCAAGTCCTGAGGCTGCGGTGAGAACGGCGTGAGTAACTGTGAGCGCCACCTTCTCAGGTATCATTTCGGCCCATGACCAGACGGTTCGTCCTTCTTGCCGCCTGTGCGGTCCTGGTATCCGTGGGCACCGTTGGAGCGCAGGCGCGTCAGTACCGCGCGCGGCTCTCGCCGGTGCCGCTCGATGTCGCCATGCAATCGACGATCGCCGGATCCGGATCGGTGACGGGCACGCTGGCCGGCCGCACGCTGACGTTGAGCGGCACCTACAAGGACCTGAGAACAGCCGCGACCGTCGTGCGGTTGCATCGCGGCCCACGCATCGCGATGCGCGGTCCGGCCATCGCCGACCTCAAGGCCTCGGGTGGAACGACCGGCACGATTGCCGGAACGATCGAGCTCACGAAAGAGCAGCTCGACGATCTGTCGAACGGCCGCCTCTACGTTCAATTGCATAGCGAGAAGGCGCCGGACGGAAATCTCTGGGGCTGGCTCTTCTCTCAGGAAGGAAAGAAGCAATGAAGGCGTTAATCGGCTCGTCCGTACTCCTGGCACTCGTGGCCGGCGTTCAGCTGACCGGCACCCAAGGTCAAGCCCCTTCGGTCTACACCGCCGCACAGGCAGCGGCGGGACAGGCCTCGTACCAAGCGAACTGTGCGAGCTGCCACATGCCAGATCTTGCGGGACAGAACGAGGCGCCGCCGCTTGCCGGCGCCAACTTCATGACCACATGGCGGGGGCGGACCACCAAGGATCTGGTCGAGTACATGTCGGCGACGATGCCGCCTGGCAGGCCGAGCCTGGCCGAAGCGGAGTATCTCAACATCACCGCGTTCATCCTGCAGTTCAACGGCGCGACCGCCGGTGCGCAGCCGCTCGTCGCTGCCACGGCCCCGCCGATCGGCACCATCGCGACCGGCCAGCGCGCCGCCAGGCCCACGCCGGCCGGGCCTGCGGGCGCCGGGCCCGCTGGGCGCGCCACGGCGGCGTCGGCGCCGCCCGCGCGCGGGCTGTCGGTGCGGGGTGAAGTGAAGAACTACGTGCCGGTGACCGACGCGATGCTGCGCAATCCACCCGCGGGCGATTGGCTCATGGCGCGCCGGAACTATCAGGCGTGGAGCTACAGCCCGCTCGACGAGATCACGCGAAGCAACGTGAAAGAGTTGAAGCTGGCGTGGAGCTGGGCGATGAACGAGGCCGGCGCCAACCAGCCGATGCCGCTGGTCCACAACGGCATCATGTATCTCGGCAACACCGGGAACATGATGCAGGCGCTCGATGCCGCGACCGGCGATCTGATCTGGGAGAACCAGGTCGGACCCAATGCCATAACCGGCTTTGGCGCCGTGCGCAACACCGCGATCTACGGCGACAAGGTATTCATGGCCACGAACAACGCACGACTGGTGGCGTTCGATGCCCGAACGGGCAAGGTCGCGTGGGATGTCACCATCGCCGACGGCACGAAAGGCTTCACCAACTCCAGTGGCCCGATCGTCGTCCGCGGAAAAGTGATTCAGGGTCTGCATGGGTGCGATCGCTATCGCGACAAGGATCGCTGTTATATCAGCGCCTACGACGCCAACACCGGCAAGCAGTTGTGGAAGTTCCATACCATCGCGCGGACCGGCGAGCCCGGCGGCGACACGTGGGGCACCATACCAGACACGATGCGGGCCGGCGGCGATACCTGGATCGCGGGCAGCTACGATCCCGATCTCGATCTGATTTATTGGGGCATCGCCCAGGCGAAACCCTGGATGCCCGCGAGCCGCGGCAACAAGGTCAGCGACGCCGCTCTGTATACCGCCTCGACGGTCGCGCTCAGGCCGGACGATGGCTCGCTGGCGTGGCACTTTCAGCACACGCCCGGCGAATCGCTCGATCTCGACGAAGTATTCGAGAAGGTCCTCGTCGACATCGGGCCGGAGCGGGCGCTCTTCACGATCGGCAAGGCCGGCGTGCTCTGGAAGCTCGAGCGCAAGACCGGCAAGTTCATGGGCTTCAAGGAAACCGTGCTGCAGAACATCTTCACCAAGATCGATCCCGAGCGCGGCATCCCGACCTACCGCCAGGACATCATCGATCAGAAGCTCGACGAGTGGCTCACCGTGTGCCCGAGCACCGAGGGCGGGCACAACTGGCAGGCGATGTCGTATCACCAGCCGACCCACACGCTGCTCATCCCGCTCAGCCAGTCGTGCATGGAAATTGTCGCTCGGAAAACCGAGTTTGTCGAAGGCTCCGGCGGCACGTCGGCGGCCCGCCGCTTCTTCGAGATGCCGGGCTCCGACGGCAACGTCGGCAAGATCTCGGCGATCGATGTGACGACGATGAAGGAAGTGTGGAGCCGGGAGCAGCGCGCGGCGTACCTGACGGCGGCCCTCTCGACCGCCGGCGGCGTGATGTTCATCGGCGATCTCGATCGCAACTTCCGCGCGCACGACGTCAAGACCGGCGAAGTGTTGTGGCAGGCGAGACTCGGGACGACGGTGCAGGGATTCCCCGTCACGTTCACAGCCAATGGCAAGCAGTATGTGGCGGTGACCACGGGCACCGGCGGCGGCAGCCCGCGCGTGGTGCCGCGGACCATCACGCCGGAGATTAATCCGCCGGCGAGCGGCCACCAGCTGTACGTCTTCGAGCTGCCGACAAAGTAGGGCACCCCTTTATGGGGTGCCGGGATGTAGAGGCGGGTCTTCCGCCTCCGCTAAAGCTACGGCGGACCACCGTAGCCTTGGCGAAGGTGGTTAGACCCGCCTTGGAGCGACTAATGGCGGAACTGAAAACCAAACCGTCGAAGGCGTCGGTCGCCGGCTTTCTCAATGCGATCGAAGACGATGAGATCCGCAAGGACAGCAAGACCATCGCCGGCATCATGTCGAAAGCCACCAAGTCAAAGCCGAAGATGTGGGGCCCCAACATCGTCGGCTTCGGCAGCTATCACTACAAGTACGCGAGCGGCCGCGAAGGCGACTGGATGCTGACGGCCTTTGCCCCACGCAACAAGAACATCACGCTGTACATCATGCCGGGCTTTGAGGGGCAGGCCGCGCTGATGAAGAAGCTCGGCCCGCATTCGGGTGGCAAGTCGTGCGTCCACATCAAGCGCCTGTCGGACCTGCACCTGCCGACACTAAAGAAACTGGTCGACTTGTCGGTCAAGAAGTTGCAAGAGCGATCGACCGGCAGGTAGCGCGGAGCTTTAGCTCCGCGATTTCGCCGCACGCGACCTCGGAACGGGCTACGCTACTAGATGGTCTCTACCGACGCCACGGCCGGGCACGTCCCCGGGCACGAACTCAAGGCGCTCGCCAAGCTCATCCGCCGTGACCGCGATCAGTTGTTGACGCGATGGCGGGCGCTCGTGAGAGAGCTGGCGTCAGCCAAACACCTGGACGTTCCGACCCTCAACGATCATCTGCCTACGCTGCTCGATGAGTTGGCCGAGGCCCTCGAATCGAAGTCGGACGAGACGATCGCCGAAGCGCTTCGGGATGGCAGCCCGCTCGCGCACGGGCTCCAGCGCGTGCAGGACGGCTTCGACATTGTCGAAGTCGTGGCTGAATACAACATTCTGCGCGGCTGCGTGCACGATCTCGCCGAGGCCAACGGCTTCAGCCTGCAGGGCCAGGCGTTTCACATTCTCAACCGGGTGCTCGATAGCGCCATCGGCTACGCCGTGGAAAGTTTTGCCACCGAGCGGGCGCTGGAAGTACAGCACCGCCGCGAAGAGTACCTCGCGTTTGTGGCGCACGATCTCCGCACGCCGCTCAATGCCATGTCGCTGGTCGCGCGGGTGTTGGATAAGACCGTTGCGGCCGAGGGCGGCAGCGCCGAAAACGCGCGGATGATCAAATCGCTGCAGCGCAACGTGCGGCACCTCGAGGTGCTGGTGGCCAAGGTGCTGGAAGAGAACACCAACCTGCAAACAGAGATTGGCATCAAGCTCGAGCGGCGCTCATTCGATCTGTGGCCGCTCGTCGAAGCGCTGGTACACGACATCCACCCCGTCGCGGGCAGCGGCAGCACTCAGCTCATCAACATGGTGCCGGAGGATCTCGTGGTCTGCGCCGATGCCAGCCTGCTGCGGCGGATCTTCCAGAACCTCATTGCCAACGCGATTGTGTATACGCCGCGCGGCGAGGTCCGCATTGGCGCGGAGCCGGGCGCGGCCGAGGACGCGGTCCTCTGCTGGGTCAGCGACAACGGCGCCGGCATCCCCGCGGAGCTGCTCGACAAGGTGTTCGAGAAGGGCGCGGGTGATCCTGAAAAGGACGGCAGCACCGGGCTGGGTCTCGCGATCGTCAAGACGTTCATCGAAGCGCACGGCGGCACCGCGCACGCCGAAAGCGAGTTGGGGCGCGGCACCACCGTCCGCTTTACGCTCCCCAGCAAGGTTACGGCTTCGTCAACTCGGTGACCTGTCCGAGACGATCGATCCGCGCGCGGATCGCCGTCGTGAAATCCGCGACTTCCTGATCGGTGCCGCCGCTGGCGCGTAGCGCGGCGGCGATTTGGTCGTGGCTGATCGCCCCGAGGTACTGGTGCAGCCACCGTACGTCGGCAATCGTGATGTTGTCCACGGCGTCCGCGGTCCGCTGGCCGGCGTAGCCCCACTTCACCACGTCGCCGTCGGTGCCGGTGATGAGCTGCTCGTTTTGTGCGGCGAACGCCTCCGCGTTCCATCTGCCGCGGTTGAGGACGTTGCCGCCCCATGGGCCGAGCGCCGCGCCCCAGTCGATGATCAGGTAACGCGCCTCGCGCCCGCCCTTCTCGGTGCGGTATTCGAAGATCGCCGTGTTCGACCCGCGCGAGACATCGCGCACGTCCTTGTTGTCCCAGTTCGACAGCAGCATCATCAGGATCTTCAGGCCGTTCAGCTCGCGCGTGCCGACGAACGGGTTGTCGTGCCACGCCCAGCTGTGCGCATCGAAGTGCTTCACCACGTCCTTCTCGTCGAGCTCGAACCGCGCGTTCTCGAAGCGGCAGTGCTCGTCGAGGCTCTCCTTGGCCCGCTGCAGCGCCGTTGCGCCCTCGATGCGCCCCTCCGGCACGAAGTAGGTCGTCTCGACGAAATAGCCCGCGGCCCACGCCAGGCGGGTGCAGAACGCCTCGGTGTTGACCTCGGATCCCCACTTGACCCGCCACACCCGGCCGCGCGCGTCGCGCACCGACACGCACGGTTGCGATCCGCTGGTGTGTTCCTCGAGAAACGTGAACGGCGGCGACGGTTCGCCACTCTTTCCTCCGGGGCCGGCCGCGAGATCCAGGCGCTCGGCCGGGCCGGGGTCGCGCCAGACGAGCGACCTGGTCGAGTCGAGCTCGGGCTCGCCGGCCGCGCGCCGCTGCAGCGCGGAGCGCACGCGCCAGAAGATCTTGACCACCCAGTAACCGGCGATGATGCCGAACGCGCTCCAGAATGCGATCAGCAGGATCTTATTGGTCGACATGGAGAATTGGCATTGGTGGGATCTAGTGGAGTGTATGTTCGAGAGCGAAAGCGGGCCGTTCCGTAGGAACGGCCCCAAAACGTTGTCCGAGCGACGATGCTCGTACTTCCGAAATCGTTGATACGCTCCAATAGTGCTCGGGATAGGCTCAGGACAGGCCGTGGAGATCGCTTATGCCCGAGTTTCATTCTGAGCCATACATCTATCTTCCCTCAGTTAGTCACAAATCGGCGCTCGTCGCGTGGGGCGCGTTCTATTTCCGCACGACGTCGAGCGGCAAATCGAAGATCGTGGACGACCACGAACTGAAGTACGTGCATCCGCCACGCAAGGATTCAATCGGCGCACGCTCGGCGCCCTACGGTCCAGCTCGCGTCGAAATCTACGACGCCGCCGGCCGCACCGTCGGCGTCGCCACCACCGAAGTGGCCAACCACTGCTGGGTCGCCGGTCTGACACCAAGCACCGAATACACCTACAAGGTGTTCGTGAAGGGCGAGGAGTGGGCCGTGGGCGATCGCTGGGACTGGTCCGCGAAAGACAAAGCGCTGGTGCAGACGGGCCGCCGCTACGACAACCGGTTCTGCACCAGTCCCGATCCCAACGCGCCCGCCGGCCGCTTGACGTTCGCCGTGATGGGCGATTTCGGCGTCGGCGTGAGAAAACATTCTGAGACGTACCGGCAGCAACAGGTGGCGGACGCGTTGCTGAAGGTCGTCGATTCAGAACACGTCAGCTTACTGATCACGACCGGCGACAACATCTACGCCGGCAGCCGCCTGCTCGGGATCCCGATCGGCGGCACCGGCGACGAAGACGACGACTGGTTCTTCACGTATTTCCAGCCGTACCGCTACATCATCAACCGCATTCCGGTGTACCCGTCGATTGGCAATCACGACGCCGACGAAACCGAGGAGCGCGACGACCGCGCGCAGGTCGAAGACAACTTCTACATTCGCGAGCGCATTCTCGGCGAAGAAGCCGCGGGCCGTGCTTCATTCTGCCCGGGGCTGTTCTACAAGTTCCGCTACGGGTCCGACATCGAGTTCGTCTGCATCGATACGTCGAAGGAAGATTTCTTCCGCGGCAAGCGCCTGTTCGAGTATCCGAAGCACTGGGACTTCATCGAGCAAAGTTTCCCAGCGGGGGGCGGCGCCGTGCGGTGGCGCATTCCCTTCGCACACCATCCGCTCTTCAGCGCGGGGCCGCAGCATCACAACACCAGGGGAATGGAGCGCCTCGTGCCGCTGTTCGAGCGCGCGGGCGTGCGCGTGATGTTCACCGGGCACGAGCACAACTTCCAGCACTCGCAGGTCGGCGGCTTCCACCACTTCGTGACCGGCGCGGCCGGCAAGCTGCGCCGCACACCGCCCAGTGACTTCGCCGACGCGCATACAGTGTCGTGGGCGACGCAGTGCCACTTCCTGCTGGCGCGGATCGACGGCGGGCAAATGATCGTGCGCGCCATCGGCGATCTCGAACATCCCGAGGATCCGCCGGCAGACATCGTTCGGATTGGTCCGGATGGCAATCCCGTGACCGCGCCAATGGAGATCAGGAGCGCGGTATAGTCATCAGCCACGCCATGAGATCAATCCTCACGCGCACCGTTGTTCTCGCCGTCGCCGCGTCCGCGACGCTCGCCGGCCAGGCGCCTGCACCAGCCGGGTCGCCGCCGCCGTGGGCGTACACCGTGAATCCTCCGCCGACGCCGGGCGCAACACCGGCGCCTGCCGATCCGGAACCGAAGCAGGTACCGGGCAGCACGGTGTCACTCACGACCTCGCAGACCCGCGACGCGTTCAATCCTCCCGACTGGCATCCCGCCGCGCATCCGCCGATGCCCGACGCGGTCGCGCACGGCCGCCGGCCCGCGATGCGCGCGTGCGGGTTCTGTCATCTCGCCAACGGCCAGGGCCGGCCCGAGAACGCGTCGCTGGCGGGGCTGCCGGCCGCGTACATCATTCAGCAGATGGCGGACTTCAAGAACGGCGAGCGCAAGAGCGCGGAGCCGCGGATGGGGCCGCCCAACGCGATGATCCAGGACGCGAAGGCCGCGACAGACGACGAGATCAAGACTGCGGCGGCGTACTTCAGCTCGTTCCCGTACAAGAAGTGGGTCCGGGTCGTTGAGTCGAAGGACGTGCCGAAGACGCGGATCGCCGGATCGATGCACGTGCCGACCAACGATGGCTCCGAGCCGCTCGGCCCGCGGATCATCGAGGTGCCCGAGGACCTCGCGCGGACGGAGCTGCGCGATGCGGCCTCCGGCTTCGTCGCGTACGTGCCGCCCGGCAGCATTGCAAGGGGGGAAGCGCTGGTGAAGACCGGCGGTGGCGGCAAGACCGTCGCGTGCACCGCGTGCCACGGCGCGGAACTCAAGGGCCTTGGCCCGGTGCCGCCGCTTGCGGGCCGATCGCCCAGTTACACCGTCCGCCAGATCTACGACATCCAGCAGGGCGTGCGGAAGGGACCGTGGTCGGCGCTGATGAAAGGCGCGGTCGAAAAGCTCACGGTCGACGACATGATCGCGATCGCGGCCTACACGGCGTCGCGCGAGCCGTGAGCGGATGATTCCGAAGCGCAGGGTTCATCCCCTGATCAAGGTCGCCGTCGCTATCCTCCTGCTGGCTGGCGTCGCGCTGCTGTTCATACGCTCGGTCAAAGACACTCGTGCCGAGCCGTACGTGGTGAGCGCCAACCACCTGCAGAACTGGACACTGGGCATCGACACTGCCGCAGATGCGGACGGCGCGGTCGTGTCGTTAAGACCGCCGCCGGAGCTGCCGATGAATCTGTTCCGCCAGTTGTTCAGCCGCCAGATGGAATCACTGGGCACGCCCAGCCAGCCGGGAATTCCGCTCGTGCTGCGCCGCGAGATCCCGAGCGAGATCAGCGCCGAGGCCCTGCTTGCGCTCGCGCGCGAAGCCGGGCTCGCGCACGCCGTGCCGGCGCCAAGATGCGTCGGGTATCGACGAGTGTCGGATCCCGGCATCACCCGCCAGTTGTATTTCATGTGGTTCGACGTGCCGGGTTTCGATCGCTTCAGGCAGGCGCTGGCTCCGCAGGCGGGCCCGGGGTTCGCGCCGGCTGGCCTCTCGCCGGTCTTGATGATGGCGGCGCAGCCGAATTTCACTGGTTGGCTGCCGGTCGTGGTCGATCAAGATCGGGATTGCATCGCTGTAGTGACCGTCGAATAGCCGTGCAAAAGGTCTGGCGTAAGGCCGAGCTGGGCTAGACTCCCGGCAGTGACCTTGCTCTCCATCATCGCCATCGTCGTCGGGTGGTTTGCGGCGAGCAAGATGCGCACCCGTCTCGACGAGCTCGAGCAGCGGGCCGCCGCGCAGGACGCGGCGATCAACGACCTCACCAGACAACTGAAGCGCCTTCGCGTCGAGGGCGTGGCGCCGGAGGCAAGACCAGCCGCACAACAGGTGAAGCCTCGAGAAGAAGTGGTCCGCAGTCCGGTCGTGACCGCTCCCGAGCCGGCACCGCCGCCGGTCGTGACGCCTCCCCCGATCATCGCGGAAGCCGCCCCGATCGCGCCGGCACCGCCACCACCTGTACCGCCGCCGTCATTGCCGCCTCCACCCCTCCCGCCGAGGGAAGCTGCGACCGGGGCTGGGTTCGAGGCCGAAGTCGGGCCACTGTCGGCTCCGTTCAACTGGTCGTTCGATTGGGAGCGGCTCGTCGGCGTCAAACTGTTCTCGGCCATCGCCGGCATAGCGCTGGTGTTTGCCGGGATCTTCTTCCTGCGCTACTCGATCGACAACGGATGGCTGCAGCCGCCGGTGCGTGTCGTCATCGGCATCCTCGTGGCGATCGGACTGCTCGTCGCCTGCGATCGCAAGGCGGCGCGTCAGTACCCGCTCCTCGCCAACGCGATGGATGGGGCGGCCATCGCCATCCTGTTCGCCACCTTCTTCGCCGCGCACTCGCTGTGGGACCTTATTACCGGGCCCCAGGCCTTCGGGTTGCTCGCCCTCGTCACGCTGACGGCGGTGCTGCTCGCGATACGGCACGATTCGCTCTTCATCGCGGTGCTTGGCTTGCTCGGCGGGTTCGCCACGCCGATCCTGCTCTCGACCGGCGAGAACCGGCCGGTCCCGTTGTTCGCGTACCTGTTGCTGCTCAACGTCGGGCTCGCGTGGGTCGCGTACCGCCGCGGCTGGACCATCCTCAGCACGCTAACGCTCGTCTTCACGACGATCTATCAGTGGGGCTGGGTCGCCGAGTATCTCGACGCCAGCCAGCTGCCGCTCGCGATTGGCATCTTCACGATCTTCCCCGTGGTGGGCTACGGGATGCTGGCCGTCTCCCGATCCCGTCCCGGCACGAGCGAGATCGCGGGAGAGCGCACGTTCGAGTGGACCACGCTGGCCTCGTCCGTGTTGCCCGTGCTGTTTGCCGTCTATGTGGCCGCGCTCCCGCAATTCCGCGATCACTACGCGCTGCTCTTTGGATGGATGTTTCTGATCGCCGCGGGCCTGTTGGCGATTGCCATCGCGCAGTCGCGCGAGATCCTCCACGCCGTCGGTGGCGGCACGACGCTGCTGGTCTTCATCCTGTGGATGTCGAACTCGTACTTGCCCGGGTCCGCCATACCGGTGATGGGTTTTCGCCGCCCTCTTCATCGCGTTGTATCTCGCCGCTCCCGCGATCGCCGCGCGATTCGACGAGGAGTTCGAGGAGGCCGGCGCGCTGGCCATCCTCGTATCGCCGCTGTTGCTCGCGATCTTCCCGCTGCTCGTCATCCGCGAGCCGCAGGCGTCATCGCCGGCGTTGATCTTCCCGGCGCTGTTCGTGCTCGTGGGCGTGATCGTCTGGCGCACCTTCGCGGCTGACACCGGCATCCTGTATTTCATCGCCGCGTTCTTTGCGCTCGCGACCGAGGCTGTGTGGTCGGCGAAGTACCTGACGGCAGAAACGCTGGGCCAGGCATTGATGACCTACGCGGGCTTCGCGGCGCTGTACCTCGGCGTACCGCAGCTCGCGCGACGACGAGGCAAGCCGCTGCTGCCGGAAGCGGGTGGTGGCGTCGTCTTGATCATGAGCCTGGCGCTGCTGATGTATTTGTCGACCGGACCGGTTGCGGTGACGGGCATCTGGGGATTGGCGTTCTTGCTGGCCATTCTCAACGCCGCGCTGTTCATCGAGAGCGCCGCTGCCGCACTACCGGCGTTGTCGCTGGCGGGCAGCGTGATCTCGTGGCTCATCCTGCTGTCGTGGTGGAGTGAAGCCGCAGCAGCGGTCGGCCTCCTCCCGTCGCTGCTCGTCGTCGTCGGACTCGCGCTGGTCATGGTTGGCGGCTACCTGTGGGCGCTACGCCAGGCTCGCCGCGCAACGACCGCAGCAGAGGAAGTGCCGCAGGGTGTGGCGCAAGGTTTGTGGCTCGCCCTGATCGCCCATCTCTTCCTGCTCGGAGTGGCCGCGAATGTCGAGTGGGCGGTTCCGCCGTGGCCGTTGTTTGGCGCGCTGGCGGTGGTCACGCTGGCATTCAGTACCGCGGCGCTAGCGGCGAGGAACCCGCCCGTCCACATCGTATCGACGGTGATGGTCGGCCTGATCCTGCTGATGTGGCGCGGTGTCGCCCAACCGCGCGGCCATGCCGAGGTCGGCATCGCGGCCTTCGGCGTGCTGGCGGTCTTTGCCCTGGCGTGGATCTTCGTGATGCGGCGATTCTCGGAGCAAGCGGCCCGGGCGCGCAAGACACGGCGCCGACCGTATCGCCCGTGGTCTTCTGGGCTGCGCTCGGCCTTGCCGTGTTGGTACTTCTGGGGCTGGTCGTTAAATTAATTCGCCGCGACGCCGATGCACCGACGTAGTGGAGTAGACTTAGCCCGTTTTCGCTTTCCGCGTTTCCCAAAGGAGTGATCGATGTCGAGAACCCTGCCTCGAGTCGTATCGGCGTCTCTGGCCCTGGCCGTCGCTGTCGCGTGGCTGTGGTCGCCCGTCTCCGGCCAAGGCGCCGGTCAACCCAGCACCAGTAAAGGCGAGTGGCCGCATTACACCGCCGACCTCAAGGGCTCGAGGTATTCGCCGCTCGATCAAATCGATGCGACGAATTTCAGCAAGCTGACCGTGGCGTGGCGGTTCAAGACCGACAACCTCGGCCCGTTCCCCGAGTTCAAGCTCGAAGGCACGCCGCTGATGATCAATGGCGTGCTGTACACCACCGGAGGCACGCGGCGCGCCGTGGTCGCGCTCGACGCCAAGACGGGCGAGATGATCTGGGTGCACAGCCTCAGGGAAGGTCGGCGCGCGGCGGTGTCGCCACGCCAGTTGTCGGGTCGCGGCGTGTCGTACTGGACCGACGGCCGCGGTGACGAGCGCATTATCTACGCGTCGACGGGGTACCGGCTGGTCTCGCTCAACGCCAAGACCGGCGCGCCCATCGAATCGTTCGGCACCAAGGGCATCGTCGATCTGAAGGCCGGTGTGGTGAAGGGCCGCGGCACGCCGATCGATCTCGAAACCGGAGAGATCGGCATCCACTCCACGCCGATCGTCACCGGCGACATCGTGATCGTCGGGTCGGCGATGCGCGAGGGCGCCACGGTCGAGACGCACGACAACACCAAGGGCCTGGTGCGCGCCTTCGACGTGCGCACCGGCCGCCAGCTCTGGCAGTTCGACACGATTCCGCGGCCCGGATCGTTCGGCAACGACACGTGGCTCAACGAATCGTGGGCGACCAACGGCAACGTCGGCGTCTGGACGCAGATCACGGTTGATGAAGAGCTCGGGCTCGCCTACCTGCCGGTCGAAACGCCTTCGTCCGATTACTACGGCGGCCATCGTCCGGGTAACAACCTGTTTGCCGAGAGCCTTGTTGCTGTCGATCTAAAAACCGGGCAGCGCAAGTGGCACTACCAGTTCGTGCATCATCCGATCTGGAATTTCGACATGTCGTCGGCGCCGCTGCTGGCCGACGTCACGGTGAACGGGCGCGCTCGAAAGGTCGTGGCGGTGCCGAGCAAGCAGGCGTGGCTGTACGTCTTCGATCGCGCGACCGGCGAACCGATTTGGCCGATCGAAGAGAAGCCCGTGCCGGCAGGCGACGTGCCCGGCGAGTGGTACTCGCCGACGCAGCCGCATCCGCCGGAGAAGCTAAGGTACGCGCGCAACTACCTGAACATGGACGACCTCATCGACTTCACGCCGGAGATGCGGGCCGAAGCGATCGAACGGTTGAAGCTGTTCAAGTGGTCGGCGACGCCGTTCGCACCGCCCGTGACCGGCAACGCCAAGGGCATCCTCGGCGCCATCACCGGTGGCACCGCCACCAACTGGCCGGGCGGCGGTTACGATCCCGAGCTGCACATCGCGTTCGCGCCTGCCGGCAACACGCCCGGCATTCGATCGATCGTCGAGCCGCCGGCGGGCTTCTCCGACATCCGCTACGTCTCGGGCACGTCGGGCCAGCCGTTCCGCGAGGTGCTCGGTCCCGGCGATTGCTGCGCCGCCGATTCACCGCGCACGGCCGAGCGTGTGAAAGAAGCGCTGGCGACGGCGCCGGCCACGCCGCCTCCAGCGGCCGCATCGACGCCCGGCCTCACCGTGCAGGGGCTGCCGATCGTCAAGCCGCCGTACGGCGTGCTGTCGGCCCTCAACCTCGATCGCGGCGAGCTAATGTGGTCGGTGGCGCACGGCGACACGCCCGACAACATCCGTAACCACCCGGCGCTCAGGGGCAAGGACATCCCGAAGACCGGCCAGGCGGCGACGTCAGGGGTCGGCTTGCTCGTGACGAAGACGCTAGTGATCATGGGCGACCCGCAGGTGACGACCATGCCGAACCGGCCGCGGGGCGCGATGCTGCGGGCGTACGACAAGAAGACCGGCGCGCAGGTGGGCGAGCTGTGGATGCCGGCGCCGCAGAGCGGATCGCCGATGACCTACCGCGTCGACGGCCGGCAGTACATCATCGTCGCGTCAGGCGGCGGCAACTACTCCGGCGAGTACATCGCCTACACGCTGCAGCAGTAAGCGGAGGGATCCACAGGAGATCAGAAGGTCAGGAGATAATCAATCTTCTTCTGTCTCTTGATCTCCTGTTTGATCCGAGACGGTTTCAGTGGAAGCTGCATGGGGCGCAGCTCGCGGCGAAACGGATCCAGCACCAGGCCAAACCCCTCGAGCGTCGTCGCCCCGAGCAGCGGGTCGTCACCCGGTTCGCCGACGATGACCATCGAGTCGCCGCGCAGTCCGGTGTATTCGAAGGTCGCCGTCGCGAGACGCCGGCGGATCACGTCACCGTTGGCCAGAACGAACTCGCGTGTCGAATGGGCCCGGATGCCAAGACGTCGCAGTACTGGGCGCGGCACCAGCGAATAGATGGCGCCCGAGTCGACGAGGCACCGCACCTCCTCGGTCTGCCGTCCGTTGGCAGGATTGCCGACCTTGACGCTGACGTGGGTCAGTCCCATGAAGGCATTGTACGCGTTCCGCCGCTCCGGACACATCGGAGCCAAGTCGGTCGGATTGGCCGTAGCCGGTTGGCCGCGTGCAACACTGTGCGGTCTACTTCAATACTTGTTAGCCTGTCAGAAGAGGGATGAGTAAATGTCTACGACCACGATGAAGACTCGTGTGACCTCCTTCGCTCCACAGTTCCTCGTCGACGACCTTGAACGCTCGATCGCGTACTACCAGAAGATCGGCTTCAGTTTCGGTGAGCCGTGGGACGGCTTCTATGCCATCGGTCATCTGGACGGACTGGAAGTCCACTTGAAGGAGGCGCCCAAGAACCAAGCGGAGCGCCAGTGGCGGCGCGGCAATGAGCATCTCGACGCCGCGGCGGGCGTCGATGGCATCGAAGCGTTCTACGAACAGTGCGTCGCCAACGGCGTAACCATCATCAAGTCGCTCGCGGCCACGGCCTGGGGTACGAAGGACTTCTATATCGAGGACCCCGACGGCTACATCATCTCCTTCGGCGGCAGCCCGGCCGCAGGCTAACCAGCCGCTGCACCTGACGGCACCGGGTCGCGCTCACGCGCACCCCTCGCGCGCGATGCTATCGTTGACGCGCACGCCGCAGGTGAGCGGCAGCACGTTAGGTGGCCACATGAGAGTCGCGAAGTCATGAACGTCGATCAACTGCGAACTCTCTTCGCTTACAACCAGTGGGCGAACGGGCGTCTCCTGGATGCAGCAGTCCACCTCAATGCCGAAGATTTCACACGAGAGCTTCAGGCAAGTCATGGTTCCGTTCGAGGAACGCTCGTTCACATCGTCTTCGGTGAGTGGGATTGGCTTCGGCTCTGGCTCGGCGAGCCAGCAAAAGACATCGCCCAGAGTCGGAGTTCGCTCTCGCGGACACGATGCAGCATGTCCTCAATCACTCGTCATATCATCGCGGGCAGGTCGTAACGCTTTTGAGACAGCTCGAGCACACGCCCCCGGGCCCCCGTTTTAGCGCTTCTTTTTCTTCTCGAGATACGCCGCCTTCAGGG
>JAUSDY010000174.1 GCA_030650395.1 Acidobacteriota bacterium
CAATGGTGGCGCCCGCTTCGAGGTTGTCGAAGACGATCGACACCGGCATGCGCGTGCCCGTGAACACCCACGCCCCGCTGACTTTGCCGGGGATGCTCTCGACCGCAGGACATTGTGACCAATCGAGGAACGCCATCGTCCCATTCCCTCCCACTTCAGCTTAGAGGATACACCTCGCCCATAGCGTCGGAGTCCTCGGGGAATCGGCTCCCGAGGCCGCCGCGTCGAGTGACATGTTGAGTGACATCGTGCTGGCAAAATCGGCAAACGGACGCAAAGGGATGCAAGCGTGGGCAGAAATTGGAAGACGCTAAATTGTTGACGTCGCGCGCGTTACGCTGAAAACGCCCGTCTTCATTGGGGTTTTCGTGAACGTCTCAAAAGAATCCCACCCTCTCCGCCAGCCTTCGCTCTCCTCACTCGCCTAGCCAGCCCCTCGGGCTGGCCAACAGTTGTTCGTCGAGCTACGGCTAGGCCAGTCCTTCGGGCTGGCCATGTACGCTACGGGCGAAGGCTGTCACGCCGAAGCGGCGCAGCCGCGAAGGCGGACTTACAGTATCGATTTCTGTTAAGGGAGGAAGACTACGCGATGTTCGCGCAGCTTCGGGAACGATTGAACAGCCCGTTCAACGCCTTCGCTGGGAAGGCGCGTGTTCGATCGACCATTGCACGCGTTCGGCAACGAACGCTGTGAACGACGCGATATTCATGTCGATGCTCGCCTGGTCCAGGGCCGATAGGTAGGCGTCCCGGTCTTCGACGCGGATCACCGTCCAAGGATAGCCGCCGGACGCCAGCATGGCGTTCATCACGAAACGCGCCATCCGTCCATTCCCGTCAGGGTAAGGATGGATGTAGCCGAACAGCCAGTGCCCGAGCACCGCGCGAACGCCAGGGTGCATTTCGTTTTCCAGGAGATCGAACAGTTCCGGCATGGCATCCCGCACGGCTTCCCACCGCGGCGGCACGTAGCGCGATGTTCGCAGATAGACGGCATCGTTCCGGTAGCCCGCGAGGGCGGCCGCCGGAATGATGCCCGCGGCCACGCAAGGCTGGAACAGCTCGCGATACCAGTCCATGTGCGTCGCGCGCGCGCGCGCGCCGGGATTCGCGCCCGAGATGATCTCTGAGACCGTTTCCTTCACTCGCTGGAATGCCTGCCAATATCCGCGCGCCGCCAGCGCATCCCGGCTCTTCCGATCATCATCATGATGTTCAGGGTTCCAGTTTCCCTGCTGTACCCTTGCAATCAGCTCGGGCGTCACGGTGTAGCCCTCGATCGACAGCGAGTGATACGCGTCGCTCTTGTAGATGTCGTCCACGAATCCGAGATAAGCGCCTTTGTCCTGTGGAAGCCCCGGTGCTGCCGGAAAATTCTCAGCGACCACGTGTCGCATAGACTTCCACATCGCCCGTATGCGGCCGACGATGGGCGTCACTGCCGGTGGAAGGACGCTGAACGTTTGCGCGGCTTCAAACGGGTCGGTCTCGCGCGAGTCATAACCTGCGGCGCTCATCGCCTTGAGGATCTCGTCGGCAAGCTCAGGCCGGCCGATCCGGCGGAAGGCTCCAGCGAGTACACCGGCCTTGGCCGAGTTCCCACCCGCTAGAAGGAAACGCAACAGGTCCGACGCGTCGCGCAGGCCTGCGAGCACGACCTGCGTTTCGAGCGGCTGGCGGCCGAAGGACGACTCCGGCATTCTCACGAGTGTTGCCGGCGGTGAAAACAACCGTAGACCGTTTCTTTCTGTGAGGGCCGCTGCGTCGGGCAGGTCAGACTTCAGGTCGTAGAGCGATGGCCCGAAGAGCAGGTCAAGGTTGTGGTTCGTGCCCTTCGGGCTGTAGACCACAACCTGTTTCGGGATGACCGAGTTCTCTGCGAGAAGGAGCAGCGACTGTTCCGGCGAAAGGTGCCACGCGTCGCCGAAACGCTGGTCGCAGTAGCGCGCGCAGAATTCCCAGAAGGACGCATACCAAGGCGTGCTATCGCCATCGTGCGCACCCGGGCTGGAGGAAATCAGCCAGCCTTTCATCACCTCCCGAAGGAAGCCGTTTTCGAGGAGCCGTTCCCGGTCAACGCGGCTCAGCTCGCTCGACTGGATCACGCGCCGCCCGCTTTTCTGCAGAGCCTGCAGAGCGGTGAGGGATTTAGCGAGCTTTTCGTGCGGTGCAGGCATCGGAGGTCGTACTGTTTACAAGCCTTTGGTGTTATGTTAAAACAAGCATATCATGTCGTGTAACCACAAGCAAATAATGTTACGCAACTACAAGCAAATGATGTGGTGGATCTGCGAGGTTAAGACCGGCAGGCCAGAGTTTCGGAACAGCATCCTCGGCAAGAACAGCCGCATCAGCCAGAACGTCGGCGTGAACTCGATATGCGCCCGCGGCTCTATGCGGGTAAAAACGACTTTCTTCGATTTCAGTCGCATCGCGCAGGATCATCGGCGTACCGTGCTGATCTCAGGTTGAGGCTGGTGTGGACCCGCACGACGTGACGATTGCGGATGCCATCCAAGCAGTCCAAGCATCACGAAGAAACCCACGACATAGGCGACTGGGACGTACCAACCATGTCGAATCCAGGCTCCAACTGAGCGAGCTTGCGGAAACAGATTCGACAGCGCGACTCCCGACGAGGAGCCAAACCAGATCATCGAGCCACCGAAGCCGACGCAATAAGCCAATACGGCCCAATCGTAGCCGCCCTGGTCGAGGGCGAGTTTCGTCAAAGGAATATTGTCGAACACCGCAGACACGAAGCCCATGCCGAACGCAGTGTGCCAGGACGGGGCCGGCAGCTGTTCAACCGGCATCATGGACGCGGCGATGACGAGCGAGAGCAGAAACGCGGTGCCGCGGCTGGCCTCGGTCAACAAATGCCAGTCGGGACGGCGAATCGGCGCGGACAGCAGAATAACTACCCACACAGCGACACCAATAAATGGAAAAGTGTCCGCCAAGTCCGCGAAGTTCACATTCACGATGACATTGGCTCCGATCGCGGCGACGAGAATCGCCACCACGATCCCGACACGGATCCAATCAATGTTCGGGCGATGCTCGACGTCTTTCACAATCGGCGAGTAGCGCTGCTGCTGCCGCGAAGCCGGAAAGCCAAAGACGAACAATGCCGTCAGAGCGGCGACATAGGCGGGGAAAACAGCTTGTGGGGCCACGCCGTCGATCCACATCATCGTCGTCGTCGTATCCCCGACCACACTGCCGGCTCCGCCTGCGTTTGACGCTGCAACAATCGCCGCCAAGTAGCCAATGTGGAGCTTCTTGAATAGCGAACGGGCCATGGCGCCGCCGATCAACGCGCCCGCGATGTTGTCGAGAAACGACGACAGGACGAACACAATCGCCAACAGCAGGAATGCGCCTCGCCAATCATCCGGCAACACATGTGGCAAGGCTAACGGCACGTGGCTCTTCTCGAAGTGTCGCGACAGCAAAGCAAATCCCAGCAGCAGACATGCCAGGTTGGCGACGATGACCCATTCGTGCGACAGATGCGCCGCCAGCCCATCGAGTCCGGCGGCACCTCGAAACGATCCGAACAGCAGCTTGTATAGCGTGATCGCCAGGAGTCCGGACGCTGCGATCTCCAACGTGCGATGGTGCCACAGCGCCACACCAAGCAAAGTGAACGCGAACAGTAAGAATTCGATAGGAATTTCTGCCATGGCTGACTAGCGACCGTCAGCCTTCGGCTTCGTGTCACGGTTCACAGCAGTATCGCCGCGTTTAGTGGCGGCGAGTAGCAGGAACAGCAAACCGACCAGCAGCAGTACATGCACGGCTTGCCCAACGTCAAAGACGCCGAGCACGCCGAGTAGCCAAGAAATTAGCAGTACGAGGGCGGTTTTGAAGAACACGTAAATCCTCCTGGTCTCTCGACCACGAGGATGGCGGCCCGACCACCCAGATTCCTGCAGCGGAGGTTCCGCCGCACCCATTGGTGTTTTGCTCTGACAGGCTATGCCAAAAAGACCGGTGGTGTGAAGGGAAATGGGTTCATGACGGCGGTCTGCGATCCAGCTCCTTCAGCTTCACGATAAAACTGACCGGCACGCGGCTCGGGTTGAAGCACACCTTGTCGTCGCAGGCCTGGTATTCGAGCGCCCCGGTGATGGTCACTGTCGTCATCCCCGCCAGCAGCTTCTGGGCTTCCGGGGTCGCGAGCAGTGTCAGATCGCGGCGAAGCTGGAAGGGTTTCATGAACACCTCGACGCGCTCGTTGAGCGGCTTGAAATGATAAATCTCCGACGCCGGGTAGATCGTCGGCTGCGGCCGCAGCCACGGCTGCGGGTCGAGCGTGAGCTGGACGACTTGGTAATCGTGTTTTCCGGGCGCGTATAGGTGCATGCCCGCCTTGGGCGTGACGTTCACGGTGATTGCGAGACGCTCGCCTGGGGCCGCAATCCCGTCGCTGATCGCCGCAGTCATCGTGAGATGTCGAGTGTCGGCGGAGATCGCTCCGCCAGCGACACCGGCGCCGAGCGTGCTCAGAATCGTGGCGGCGGTGTAGCGCTCCTGGTAGGCATCCTCGAAGAATCGAGACCGCACGACTCCCTTGCGATCCACCACGAAGGTCCCGGGATGCGGAATCCCGTAGGTGCGTGACTTCGGATCGACCGTCTCGTTGAGCAGGCCGTATTTCCTGATGATGGCCGAGCCCGCGTCGGAGATCAGCGGAAAGGTAATCCCGCGCGAATCCGAGAACTTCCTGAGAGTCTCGGGCGAGTCGTAGCTGATGGCGATCAATCCAAGGCCCTGCTTGGCAATGTCGGCGTAGCGGCTTTGCAGCTCCACGAGCTGCGTTTTGCAGTACGGTCACCAGTCGGCGGATCGAAAGAACACGAGCATCGTGCCTTGCGCGCCGTAGGTGGACGCCAGCGCGTCGGACTTGTCGAACTGGTCGATACCGGTAAAGGCCGGCGCCGCTGAACCGACTTGCGGTCCCAGCTTGGAAGTGTCGACCACGGCAATGGACTGACCTGAAAGGCCAATGATTGACAAGGCACACGCTCTTCTCCTGGGTTTCGTTGGCACGCTGTTTCTTCGCTGAGCGGCCCAAGAACGCCTGTCGGCAGCTACCGAGTTCCGGACACGAGTACGGGCACCGCCCGATACACCGCCGGCAACAAGCGTTTCAGATTCTCAATCTTCGGCAGATCGTTGTAGACGATGTAGGGATAGGTGGGATTACGGACGAGAAAATCCTGGTGATACTTCTCGGCTGGATAGAACGCGCGGCCCATTTCGATCGTCGTCTCGATCCGCCTCTTGAACGCGTGGGTGGCGTCGAGTTGTGCGATGTAGGCCTTCGCGACCGCGGCCTGTTCGGCGTTGGCCGGGAAGATCGTTGACCGATACTGCGTCCCGGTGTCGGGGCCCTGCCGATTGAGCTGCGTCGGATCGTGAGCCACGGAGAAGAAGACCTGCAGCAGTTGTCCGTACGTCACCTGCCGTGGATCGAACGTCACCTGAACCGACTCGGCGTGGCCCGTCGTGCCATCGTTGGTCAACTCATAGATCGCCGTGCTTTTGGCTCCGCCGGCATAACCGGAGACGGCGTTACTCACGCCTTTGACATGCTGGAAGACACCCTGCACACCCCAGAAACATCCGCCGGCAAGAACCGCCACCTCCGATGCGGCCTCGCCTGCGGGCATGTCGATGGCGGGCGCCGGGAGAGCGAGACCTTCCTGGACCGTTGCTGACATGATCCGCATCGCCAGTCCGGCGAACAGAAGAACCGCGATGAGAAGCCGGCGCGGGCTGACATGGTTCATGATGGTCTCGCTAGGCGATCTGATACTCCGGCGTGCTCATGATCAGATGCACGGTCAGACGTAGCGCATCTTCCATGTACGTCTTGGCGCGATCGACCGTGTCGGTTCCCAACTCCTTGGTCAGGAATGTCACGAGCGCATCCCTCGTGCCTTGCGCCGCGGGCACGCGCAGCAGCCGCCACAGCAGGTAATCGACGGCTTCCGCCGTCGTCTTCGCGCCGCTGTCGAACACCATCGCACTCAGATCCAGTTGCGCCGCGCGACGCGGCGTGGGAATGAGTTTTCGCGCCGCCTGCTGCCAGCCGACGTATCCCGAGATTCGCGTGTTGAATCGCTCGTCACGCTCGAGCGCCACCATGTCGAACGCGCTCATGTTCGACGTGTCGCTCACCGCGGTGGCCGCGCCGACGTCGAGCCCATCGCGCAGCCGCTGGCCAAGCACGTTGTCGCTGCCGGCGTTGAAGTTCCAGTCCCTGAAGCCGGTCATGTCGGGGATCAGGAGATCGCGGGCCACATTGCCGCGCGCAATCAGCAGGCCCGGCGTGATCCACGCCTTGCCGCCTGCCCACCCCGCCACCGACGGGGGATTCAGCAGATGCTGCCCCATGGCGATGGTCGCCTGGTTGAAGTCGGGCACTCCCGGGACGGCGTCGGCGCCCAGCTGTTTCATCATCGTCACCAGGTGTTCCACCGGCCCCTTGATGTGGCCGCCGTAGCTGGCCTGGCTGTAGAAGTCCTTCGACGAGAAGATCGCGGTGAGCAGCGGCTTGACCTCGTAGTCGTGGTCGCGCAAGACCGAGCCCAGCTTGCGCCGCAGCTCCGGCGACAGCTCGTCGCGCACCATGAAACGGTAGATTTTTCCCGCGAGGAACTCGGCGGTCACCGGCTGCTCGAAGATGATCTTCAGTACGTCCACGCCGCCGAGGTTCCCGGTCCTGCCGAGGAATGTCTTCGCGCCGCCATCGTGCTTCAGAGGATCGACCTTGAACGCGAGGTTGTCGAAGTACCAACCGGTGAACGCCCGCGCGCACTCGCGCACGTCGCGCTCGGTGTAGTTGCCGACGCCCATGGTGAAGAGCTCCATCACTTCGCGGGCGAAGTTCTCGTTCGCGGCGCCCTTGACGTTGTACTGCGCGTCGAGGAAGTACAGCATCGCGGGGTTCTGCGCGACGCGGATGGCCAGCTCGCGGATGCTGCCGGTCGCGCCCCGCTCGAACAGGTCGATCTGCTGCATCATCTTGCGGTAGTCGCGGACCTTGTTCTCGTGCGTGGCGAAGTGCCCGTGCCACAGCAGGGTCATCTTCTGCTCGACGGGATGCGTGGTCTGCAGCATCCGGTTCGCCCACCAGTAGCCGAGCCGCCGCGTTTCGAGCATGGTCGCGCGCAGCCAGTAGAAGAAGCGATCGGAGACCGGCTGCACCGGCCGGTTGCCGGACGGCTTGGCCGCGATGCCCATCGACGCGCCGTCGCGTTCGGCGCGATCGGTCGCTTCAGGACGGCTCTCTGGAAATCCGTTCAGCGTCGGATCCCACAGACCCGATTCCACGAACGGCTGCATCTTCGGATTGGGGACGCGCTCGTAGTGCACGAGCGAGCGGACCGCCGCGTCGAGGCCGGCCTTGGCGAGCGCCTCGATCTCCGCCGGCGTGCCGCCGAACCCCGCGTGCGTGAGCAGATGCGCAGCGCGATCGTAGTTCCAGTCGGCGGCCGCGATCGGCGTCAGGTCATCCTTCCAGGCTGCCGGTCCCGGAGACCAGCCGATGCGATTGGCCATCATCTCGCTCTCCAACCGTCCGCTACGCGCGGAACATCTTCAGTGTCTCGAACTTCTGCCCCAGCACCTTCGTGGCGTCGGCGCCGAGCCACCCGTCGATCATCGTGGCGTAGACCTGGCGGAAGTCGACGGTGTTCTCGAGGTTGTCGCCCAGCACCAGGTTGGTGAGGCTTGGCGCCTTGCCGTACAACCCGCCCTTCACGGCATTGCCGATCACGAAGTTCACCTGCGCGGTGCCGTGGTCGGTGCCCAGGCTGGTGTTCTCCGGCACACGCCGCCCGAACTCGCTGTAGACGTACATCACCACGTCATCGGCGCGGCCGATGCGCTGCATCTCCTGGAAGAAGCCGGCGATGGCATCCGAGCAGTACTCGAGCTGCCGATCGTGCGGGGACGCCTGGTTAACATGGGTGTCGAACAAGCTGCCGCGCAGCGGCACGTAGTACAGCCTGGTCGGAAAGTCGGCTTCGATGAGTGCCGCGACCTTATCGAGGTCGAGCAGGCGCAGGTCGGGGTTGGCCTTGCGCTGATACTGGCTCCAGGCGGCACGCACCACTTCCGATGCCTGGGCCGCGCTCTTCGTGACGTCCAGCACGTAGCGATGGGCGTCGCCCACCGGCGCCTGCGCCACCAGCGCGTCAACGACCGACTTCTCTTGCGAGAACAGCGCGCGCTGAAACCGCATGGGATCGATGAACACCAGCGGCACGTGATGCTCGGCCTTCACCGCCAGCGTCTGGCTGTCGGAGATGTTCACGATCAGGTTGTCGCGCGACCCTGCCGGGTCCATCGCTGATGCGGTCCGGCCAATCCAGCCGTACTCGTTGCCGCTGTTGGGCGCCGCCGTGTGCATGAACGACATCGACGTGAAGTGCGAGAACGACGGCTGGTCGTAGCCCACGCCCTGGACGATCGCCACCTTGCCTTCGTCGTAGAGGCGCTTCATCCCGCGCATCGACCGGTGCCAGCCGAACTGCGCGTCGATCTTCAGCAGGTCCTTTTCCTTGATGCCGATCGTGGGCCGATGCTTGTAGTACATCGGGTCGCCGTACGGCACGATCGTGTTCAGGCCGTCGTTGCCGCCGAACCACTCGAACACCACGAGAATCCGGCCGGAGGTCGCCGCCGCTGAAGCCCGGCTCGCCTGGGCCAGGACGAACGGCACGGGTCCCAGTCCACCAAAGAGGCCCAACCCGAGGCCGCCGGCACCGATCCGCATCATGTCGCGGCGCGAGACGCCACAGCCGCTCAATGGATTCCTGATTGTCATGCCACCCGCCTTTCAACGGCGGGGCCAAGGATACCACCGGCGTCGCGCGCCGAATCGACTGACGATAAGATGGAACAAACCTCATGCCTCTGCGACGGTTGGCCATCGTTTCTCTCGCGGTGATCGCGGCCCTGACGGCGTCGCCCGTACCGCCGACGGCAGCGCTGGCGCAGTCGCCCAACCCCTGCGTGGCGGCACTGGCGGCCGAGGGCGCCACGGCCATGCGCACGCCGCCCTTCCGCGCGCCGAAGTACGGCCGCTTCGGCGCGGATACGCGTGACATTCGCGATCTGTTGCAGCTCTCGGCGGTGTCCTCGCAGGCACGGTCACGTGCCACATCGACAGGCGCGCGGCCCGCGGCCGACCGCGACGACAACAACATCGCGATCCTCGAGGATAACGGCGGCGACCTGATCCTCCGCGCCAATCCGTTCGACCTGGCAAACACCGGGCTCCGCTTCGAACCAGCGGGCGCCGGATACGCCGTTACGATCACCGGCGCCGAGTTTCGCGCGGCGCTCGGCCGCACGCTGACCCTTGGCGACGACGACTCCGTCGCGCAGACGATCGCGTTCCCCTTCGAGTTCTACGGCCGCCGCTTCACGTCGCTGTTCGTCAACTCCGACGGCAACCTGACCTTCGAGGAGGGCGACAACGCGTCGACCGCGCGCGGACTCGCGCGTCTCGCCTCGGGCGCGCCGCGGATTGCGCCCTTCTTTGCCGACCTCGATCCATCGGCGGGCGGCCGGGTGTTCTTCGACAGCGCCCCGGACGCGATAACGATCACGTGGTGCGCCGTGCCCGGCTTCGGGCTCCCGCAGGCGATGACCGTGCAGTCCGTGCTGTTCGCGAACGGCGCCATTGAATTCCGTTTTGGCGTGCCGGATCTCACCAACGGCATCGTGGCGCTGTCACCGGGCCGAACCGAAACGGTCACGGCCCTTGATTTGAGGACCGGCGGCCAGGTGACCGAGCCGGTCGCGTTCGGCGAGCTGTTCACCGCGTCGCCCTCGCTCGACCTGGTGGCCGCCACCCGCAGGTTCTACCAGTCCCACCCGGACAACTTCGAACAGCTGGTGTTCTGGACCGACACGACGGTGGTCACCACCGCCTTCGCCTTTGAATCCACGGTGAAGAACGCGATCACCGGCACCGGGCTGGAGGTCTTCGACTTCTCGGCCGAGCTCGGCAGCGGCGGATCTCTCGAGAGCGTCATCAACATGGACCGCATCTCGAAGTACCCCGACACGCCGGCCGCGAAGATATTCGGCGAGATCAGCGCCCTTGGCATCCTCGCGCATGAGACCGGCCACCGCTGGCTGGCGCGCCTGCTGTTTCGCAACGCCGACCGCTCGATCTCGGATCAGCTGCTTGGCCGCCAACTGGCGCACTGGAGCTTCTTCATGGACTCCGACGGATCCGTCATGGAAGGCAACGAGATCGAGGACCTGGGCGGCGGCGCGTTTCGGACCGCGGCCGCCACCGAGAAATACAGCCGCCTCGACCTCTACGCGATGGGCCTGGCCACCGACGCCGAGGTGCCGCGCTGGTTCTTCATCGACGCGCCGATCTCCGATCGGACCCGCGAGTCCGGGCCGTTTGTCGGCAGCACCATTACCGGCACGCGCCGCGACGTGCTGATCCAGGACGTGATCGACGCTCTCGGCCCGCGTGCCCCTGCCGCGGCCGACTCGCCGCGCCTGCACCGGCAGGCCTTCGTGTTCGTCCGGCTGGCCACCGCCGTGCTCAATCCGCAGGACCTCACGCGCCTCGCCCGCATCCGCGAGGAGTTCGGCCCGTTCTTCAGCCGCGCCACTGAGAACCGCATGACGGTGCGCACGACGCTCGCGCCATAGTTGCCTACTTCGGGCGGCTGCCTTTGTGCTTCCGGGTGACCACGGACCGGGGGCGTGATGGCCGAATCGACTGGCCGAACGACCGATAGAGGGCTTCGAAGAGGGTCATGCCCTGATCCAGCAGCATGCTGTCGTCCATCGACGACAGCTGTAATCCATCGATGGTGATGCCAAGCGTCGCGGCCTCCGGCGCGCCAAACTTGCCGTCCTTGAGATCGAGGTCGTGAACGATTTCAGCGATTCGTGCGACAGCGGGATCGCTGATGGCAAAGCGGGCTGCCAGCGTCTCGAAGGTGCAGCGATCCCCCTCGTGACCGAAACCGGCGCCGAACATGTCGAAGGGCAGCGCGTCACCAGCGCTTTTGACGTCGGTGATGAATCCAAAGCGCGCTTTCGAATCGATGAATCTCCGGATCAGCCATGCGGAGGCCATCCGATCGACCCCTGGTCGCGGACGAGTCACCCACAGACGGCCGTCGTATTGGCCCGCATCCGCAGGACCGCGCGTAGGTTGTGGGCCTTTCCCCTTGGCTGCGGACGGAGCCGCCGCCTCCAAATTGCCGAGTAGCGTAACGACGCGATCGCGTCCGGCGCTGCCGAAGAAATCGACGCGCTCGATGGCGGCAAACCGCTCTCGGTAGCGGGCGAGATCGCGACGTCGACCGGGGGGTCCTTGTCGAGACGCGCCGGCGCGCTGAATCCGCTGCAATTCGCTTGCAAGTGCTGTGTAGGCCTGCTGCCGCACCTGGCGGAATTGGTCGATCAGTGCGGCCCCGGCTGCGGCATCGAGATGATCGGCTGAATACACGACGGCCTCGCCACCAGCCCCTTCAATTTCGACCTTCAGCCATTCGAAGTCCTCGCGTGACTCGGCCGTGTCAGGCAGCACGTAGACGGACTGCTTGACCGCGACCGCACCCAGTTCCTGAAGGCGGCGCCAGGTCCGGACGCGCAGATTCGACGGGGTTGGTGGCAGTTGGTGGACCAGAAGCAACCAGCCCCGCGGACCTGCGCCGGGCAGGGGGCGCGCGCGAGTGACGCTGTTGGTCGTGGCAAGTGGCTTCCGCATGGCGTGTAACTGCTGTTGCCAAGTATACGGCCCTTTGCCGGGCGTGTGTAATGTAACCATGTTGACATTATCATGTAACAGTAGTTACATTACAAACCATGACTTTGAATCGCCGGCATTTTCTGTCGTTATTGCCCGTCGCTGCGGTTCAGCCGCGGGTCTTCTCGTCGAGCGACGCACGCTTACTGCAGCAGCCCACTGCCGCATCGTTTCCTGCGCTGCGTCAGCAGGTCGCCGGCCGCCCACTGGCATATCTGGACAGCGCGGCGACAACGTTGCGCCCGCAGGCCGTGATCGACGCGCTCGCTGATTTCTATGCAACCGACAATGCGAACCCCGCGCCGGTGCACACGCTGGCTCGCCGCGCGGCATCCCGGTTGACGGCGGCGCGTCAGACCGTGGCGCGATTCATCAATGCCCCAAGTCCAAACGAAATCATCTTCACGCGAGGATCGACCGAGGGGATCAACCTGATCGCCAGCACCTGGGGCGCTGCGAATCTCCGGCCGGGTGACGAAGTGATCCTCACGATTGCGGAACACAACTCCAACCTGCTGCCGTGGACACGTGCGGCGAAACAGGCGGGCGCCACCGTTCGGGTTGTCGATTTAGACGAAGAGGGCCGCCTGCGGATCGACCAACTGAAGCAGATGACCTCTGCGAAGACCCGTCTCATCGCGTTCAGCCATGTTTCCAACGTGCTGGGCCTCGTCAATCCCGCCAAGGAAATCTGCGCGCTGGCCAGGCAAGCTGGTGCGCGCGTCGTCATCGACGGCGCCCAGTCGGTACCCCACGTGAGCGTAGACGTGCAGGACATCGGCTGCGACTTCTACGTGTTCTCCGGTCACAAAATGCTCGGCCCGATGGCGACTGGCGTCGTGTGGGGTCGCCTGGATCTATTGGACGCGATGCCTGCGTACCACGTGGGTAGCAACATGGCCCACGACGTGGACTTCGAACATGCGGCGATCGAGCACGGAGCACAGAAGTTTCAAGCCGGAACGCCGGACGTCGCCGGGCCGGTCGGGTTGGCGGCGGCGATCGACTTCCTGACAGCGATGGGAAAAGACGCGACATGGCGTCACGATCAGGAGTTGGTGCGTCATGGTCTGGCGCGCTTGCGTGAGGTGAAGGGCTTGCGAATCATCGGACCAGTATCGGCGCCGAATCGCGTGCCGGTGTTTACGTTTGTGATCGACGGGAAGTCGCCTGTCGTCATCGCCAATGCTCTGGATGCACGAGGCATCGCCATTCGCGCAGGCGACATGGCGGCATTGCCGCTATTGAAACGCTTCGGCGTCTCCGCGGCTGCGCGCGTGTCCGCGTACGTGTATTCGACGACACACGATATCGACCGTCTGGTTCAGGCGCTCGCCGATATCGCTTGAGAGGTCTACGATGAGCCTGATCCATCGCATGTTGGGTCTGGCGTTGTCACAGGTATTATTTCCCCATGGCAGCCCTTCGACTCAGCCAACGCCGCAAGCGCCGTCGGCTTCGCTCAGGGCAGGCTCTCGCGCGTCGCTTCACCGGCATCGCGGCGATGCTGGTCTGGTCCGTCACTGCGGCGGCTCAGCCCGGGGCCCCCGCCACGCGGACTTTGCGTGGTGGGGTGGAGTCACCGGCCGCTCCTTCCGCGCCGCCGGATCAGTTTTTCAATTCCAACGGTGTTCGCATCAGGTACGTCGAGCAGGGGCAGGGGCCCGCGATCGTCCTGATGCATGGCTACACCGGCACGCTGGATCGGCACTTCATCGCCAACGGCGTGTTCGCGAATCTGGCAAAAGATTATCGCGTCATCGCGATGGATCTGCGCGGGCACGGCAAGAGCGATAAGCCGCACGACCCCAAGGCGTACGGCGAGACGATGGCAGGCGATGTGGTGCGGCTGCTCGATCACTTGAAGATTCCGCGCGCGCACGTCTTGGGCTATTCGCTCGGCGCGATGATCGCCGGCCGGCTGGCGACGATGCATCCGACGCGGCTGATTGGCGTCGCGTACGTCGCCAGTTTGCCGCTGCTGGAGGGAGCGACGTACATGGACACGTTTGCTCAAGAGTCCGTGAAAGAGCTCGAGAGCGAGCTGCCGTTCAAGTCGCTCGTCGTCGCGCTGCAGCCACCCGGCGCGAAGCCGCCGTCAGACGATGACGTCCGCAAGGCGGTGGCGCCTCTGGTGGCGGCCAATGACGTGCGGGCGTTTGCCGCGCTCTGGCGCGGTTACAAGACGCTCATCGTGTCCAACCAGCAGCTGACAGCGGTGCGGGTCCCGTCGATCGTGCTGATCGGCAGCGAAGACATCAGCGCCGCCGGCGTTCCGGAGCTGAAGAAGATTCACCCGCAGATCCGGACGTTGGTGGTGCAGGGTGCTCAGCACGGCGGTCCCGAGGGCGTGATGCGGCGTCCCGAATTCATCGCGGCGCTGCGGGAGTTCCTCGCCAACGCGCGCTAGAGTAAACTTCTTCCGAGTACCACGTTTCAAAGGGGATTGAATCGATGCGAATCAGAAATCTGCTTGTTTGCACTGCCGCCTTCACTGCCGCGCTCTTCTTCGCCACCCCGTCCTGGGCCCAGGTCGACCCGCGGGAGGCGCGATTCGGGGTCTGGGACAACTCGACCAATCCCAACAACGTCATGACCTACGAGGCCTTCGAGAAGGGCGGCAGTAAGCTCACCGTCAGCAACCCGAGCAATCCGGCGAGCGACTGGAGCTATGTGACGATGTTCGACGGCAAGTTCCGTCCCGTCACTGGCCAGCCGGGCTCCGAGACGGCCGTTGAGATCATCAACGCGAAGAGCATCCGCATCTACAACAAGCGGGACGGCGTGGTCAACCAGGTGGTGATCAACACGTTATCGGAAGACAACAACACGATCAGCAACGAGTACATCCGCATGGACAAGGAAGGCAAGATCACGGGCGTCACGCACGTGACCTACCTCCGCCGCAAGAAGTAACGATGCGAAGCGCCGTCGCGGTGGCGATGCTGGCGCTCGGCCTGCCTCACAGCCTACCTCTCTGGGCCGTCACGCAGGACACCGGCGTGCTTCGCATCACCGTCGTCCTGACCGATGCCGACGGCAACGTCACGCCGATCCCGCGCGTAGTCTTGCTGGTCAGCGACAATCCGGCGACCAGCGCGCCGCGGCGCGTGCGGACCGGCCCGGACGGCGCCGTCGAGATCCGACTTCCGCCCGGAAACTACACCGTGGAGTCGGATGCGCCCGTCACGCTCGGCGCACAATCCTACGCCTGGACGCAGACGATCGACGTCACTCGTGGCAGTAACGCCCTGTCACTCACGCCGGCCAACGCGGAAATCAACACCGACACCGGCGGCGCCTCCGGCGTCGGTGCGCCGATGCGCGCCGATTCCGCCGTCATCTTCACCAAATGGCGCCACAGCCTCGTCCAGATCTGGACGCCGACGTCGCACGCCTCGGGCTTCCTGATCGACGCGCGCGGATTCATTGCGACCAACGAGCGGTCGATGGGTGATGCGACGGCCGTGGAGGTCGAGTTCTCAGGCTTCAAGATCGCCGGCCGCGTGATCGCGTCCGATAAGCAGCAGGGCGTCGCCATCATCTGGATCGATCCGGCCACGGTGTCTTCCATCCCGGTGATCGGGCCTGACTGCAGCGCCCGACCGGGCGCAACGGTCAAGTACGAACAGAAGGTGGTCACGCTGGTTGCGCCAATGCTCGAGCCGAAGAGCGCCATCCTCGGAACGGTCGGGCGGGTTGAGACGGTGGTGTTTGACGTCGACTGGCGCCTTACCGGAGGTGCCGCTGGTGGGCCGGTGTTCTCCGCGGACGGCCGGCCGATCGGCATCACCCTCGCTGACGAAGAGCGCGAGGATTCGCGTCGCCGCGATTCGCAGGCCATTGCCTTGAGCAACGCCTGCAGCGTGTTGGCCGCGGCGGAGAAAAAAATCGCCGGCGCGACTGCGCCACCAGGGACCCGTCTGCGCGTTGAGGATTCGCGTGCCGCTACCCGAGCGCGCGTGGACAAACCTTCCACCTTCGCGCTTGGCGCTTCGGCGGACAAGAAAGGTTTGTCCCCACAAGACCCGAAGGCACCCCGCTTGTCGATCCCGACCGTGTCGTCGTCGAACTTCGACATCTCGTTGATGACGCCGGCGATGGCAGACAGCGACGCGGTGCGGTCGAACCCGCGTACCGACTTCGGCCAGTGGACGGACTACGTCATCAACGCGCCGCCCGTGCTGCTGGTGCGCGTGACACCGCAGTTCGAGGAGAGCCTGTGGAAGACCATCATGCGTGGCGCCGCCGCGACCCAGGGCGTCGGCTTGCCGCCCCTGAAGAGCTTCAGCGCGAACTTCCTTCGCCTGCGCGCGTTCTGCGGCACGGCGGAGGTTGCGCCCATTCACCCCTTCACCATCGTGCGCGAACTGCAGGACCGTGCTTCCATTCGTGAAGGCCTCTATGTGTTCGCGGTTGGTGATTTCGGCCCGCACTGCGGAGCGGTGCGCTTCGATCTCTATTCCGAAAGGTCGCCCGACCGCGCAGACACCCTCAACGTCGATCCCAAGCTGTTGGCGCAGATCTCAGCAGCTCAGTAGGTGAATGCCGCGCGTGTGCTAGATTTCGTAGCTATGCATACGAGTCTTCTCGCAATCCTTCTCGGCTGGTCATTGATTCTTTGCGCCGCGCGCTAGCTTTCACGCTCACGAGCGACGCGTTCCTTGTCATGTCTGCACAGTAGATTGGCGGCCGTCCGGGCCGTATTTACCGAGGACGACGCGCACAGTACAAAGGCCAATGGGTCACGTTGGGCCGACCTTCAGGGAAGTGACCGCGCTGCTCGACCCGCGAATCGTGCGGTTCGGCATCCGGTTCGACTTCTAGACCTCCATGCGCACGACGCGCAAGGACGAGACGCCGGATCGGTTTCACAGGGTCGATTCGGCGTTCTCGCGTGCGCGGCAACGCGTCTGGTGTGGATAGCCATGGCCACTCGCGCCGTTCGAGTTCCCGGCCCTTGCGCCACACGTAGTCCCATGCCGGTGGTGCGTCCTGATTGCGGATGTACCGCCTCAGGCGGCGGTGTACCGCCGCGAGATATTCCGTCCCGAGCGCATCGGCGGCGTCGTTGATGCCGCGGTTGTAGGCGCGGATCGCGAGGTCAAGGTCGCCGCCGGCCTCATCCAAGAGCAGCGACATCCAGATGGCGACGAACCGTGTCGCCTTCCACGGGTTGACATACTCCGCATCGGTAAACGCGACATCGACACGCCCGCGCTGGTGGAGCTCGCGCAGCCGCTCACGGGCGAAGTGCGATGCACCGCCCAGCCCGATGTCGCGGCTGCCGTCGCGGTTGACGAACACCCCGCGATGATCGAACCACGACTCCGACATCACGATCGCCGTGAGCGTGTCGGCCGCTAGGCGCGGCGGCACTGCATAGCCACCACCAACGTCATAGAACCCCGACCAATAGGCGACCATCTGGCGGTACGCGACGGTGCGCATGGGCTGGGGAACGAGGTCCCACGCGTGCGCGTCCATCGCGTCCCACGCGCGCGGATTCATCAGGATGGGGCGATGGCGCGCCAGCAGGTTGTCGAGCGGCGCGCGCGGACGCACCTGATCCTCTCGCGACCAGACCGCGATCGGCACCGTTGACGGTCCCGATGCTGCCGGGCGGAACGACCAGCGGAGTCTCACGTCCGGATCGATCGAGCGCGATCCACTCGCCGCCCTGGTCGCTCGGGCGGTGCCGGCTCCTCACGCGGCTCGAACCGCGCGCAATACTCGCTCGCGAGCTCGCCCGGGTCCAGACCCACTTCGGCCGCCAGCGTCCGAACATACGCCTTCCGGAACATCCCGCCGGGCAGGCGCCCGAAATCATTCCGTTCGATGGCCTCCAGCGTGAAGATCGAAAGCTTGGTCCGATGCGCGGCGTCGCGAAGCGACAGCCCACGCTGCTCGCGGGCGCGCCGGAGACGGCCGCCGACATCGTCCGCCATGATGTGCTGCATGTCACACCTCTCCTCGGGTCGTTCCTCATTAAGCGGATATCGCTTCTGGAACGAACCCCTGCGACGAGGTCGAGTGGCGACGATGGGTGTCGACCATCGCGTCCTGGACCATTTGTTGCGCCCACCAGGACGCGTCGAATTTCGCGACATTGGCGCGCAGCAGACGCATCCGGATCGACTGTTCCGCCACCGACATGTCAAGAGCCTCGGCGAGCGCTGCCGCCGACTGGTCCACGCGGGACGGATTCACTACGAGTGCGGCGCGGAGCTGCTGCGCCGCGCCCGCAAACTGACTGAGGACCAGCACGCCGCGTTCGTCGTCTCGCGCGGACACGAATTCCTTGGCCACCAGGTTCATCCCGTCATGCAGGCTTCCGACGTAACACAGATCTGCACATCGGTAGTATCGGTAGACATCGGCGGGCTCGTGGTGCGATTCCAGCAGACGGATCGGCCGGTACGAGCTCGTGCCAAATCGCCGGTTGACGCGCTCGCTGGTCTCGAGTATTTGCGTCCGCGCTGCTCGATAGGACGGCAGGCAGTCGCGACTCGGTTCGGCGACCTGAACGAACACGAAATGTTCCCTGAATTCGGGCTTCAGTTTGAGCAGGCGCTCGACGGCAAGAAACTTCTCATTGATGCCTTTGGTGTAATCCATTCGATCGATACCGACACCAAGTCTGACGCCCGGGGGCAACCCAAGGTCACGACACACACGTTCGCGACACGCCGCGAATGACGGTAACGCGCGCACGGCCTCATTCGAGCAGTCGATGCCAACGGGGTAGGCGCGGACGGCCGTCGATTGGCCGCGGTAGGTGATCGTGTTCTGCAGGAGATCGACCTCGGCGTCAAGAAGGGCTTCGACGCAACCCAGAAAATTTCTGCAGTCATCGTCGGTTTGAAAGCCGACGATGTTGCTACCGAGCAGTCCGTCCAGAAGTTCGCGTGCCCAGGGGCACGTCCTGAAGGTACCGGCACGCGGCCACGGAATGTGCCAGAACGCCACGACGGTGCTCGACGGCAATCGCTGTCGAAGCATGCGCGGCGCCAGCGCGAAGTGATAGTCCTGCACGAGCACGAGAGGGGAGCCGCCGCCGGCTTCGCCGGCCACCGCGGTCGCGAATCGCGCGTTGGCAGCCTGATACATTTGAAAGTCAATGCGCCGGAAAGTGGGCATCACATCAACCGCGTGGCAAAGAGGCCAGAGTCCCTCGTTGGCGAACCCATAGTAGTAGCCGCGGTGCTCAGCCTCCGGAAGCGACACGTACCTGACGCGGTACTGAGGGTTGGCGGGCGGCACACTCATTCCGCCGCGATCGTCGACCACGAGGCTGTCGGCGTCCCCGGCGGCGTGCGCCACCCATGTTCCCGAATAAGTTTCAATCAACGGCTCGAGCGCGGTGACGAGCCCGCCGGCCGAGCGCTTGACGACCACGGCACCATCCGCCGCGTACTCGTGCCTCAGTGGCGCACGGTTTGCGAGCACGATGACGCGATTCCAGCCCGGCGGTGTGTTCTGCGAGCCTCGCGCTCGTTCGAGCATGCGCAAGTTGTTGTCCCGGCGGTTTGCTAGTCCAAACATTTAGCCCTCCAAACGCGCATCGCCACGCTCATTGGAGTAGACATCGCCGGCCCCCGCGGTTCCATCCAGTGGAGGGTGGAGAACGGACGTTTTTGTAGGGGAGGGACGGTCCGGGCGGCAAAGGACTAGGTGAGTTGCCGTGGCATTGCTCCCCTGTTGACAGGATGCCGATTACTCGATGCATGACGTACGCTGGGAGATAGAGATGCGGCTGAAGACCTGGATCGTGGCGGCGCTCGGGCTTGGCAGTCTTGTCGTATTGATCGCGGTGTCGATGCTGGCCTTGTCCCGGAAGGCCCAGGACATCTATGCCCAACTCGACCAGCTCAACAACCATCACCGCCGCGTTGAAGAGAATCTCCGGCGCCTCCGGTCGGACGTCAACCTGTCGGGCATCTTCGTCCGTGATTACCTTTTAGACGTCGCCAGAGAACGGGCGCCCGAGTACCGAGAGCAGATAGCTGAGTTTCGCCGGACCAACATGGCGACGTTGGTCGAGCTTGAGATGTTGACCGCGCGTGACGACCAAATCGACAGCCTTCAGACGGAGCTCAACGAATATTGGGAAACGTTCGATCCCCTGTTCGACTGGACGCCAACCGAAAAAATCCTTCGCAGCGCCGCCTTTCTACGACGGGAAGTGGTCCCTCGACGCGAGGCGGCTCTCGCTATCGCCAGAGAAATCGAAGAGCTCAACAATGCGAATTTGGCCGCTCAACGAGACGAAGTGGCCCGCCGCCATACCGCATTCCGCGATGACCTCCACCGCCTGCTCTGGCAGACAGTGCTGCTGGGTCTCGGAGTCGCGATGGTCGTCGTGTTGCGTCTGCGAGTGCTCGAGAGGCGGTCCGACGCCGCTGAACACCAGATGCGCGAGCTCTCGCAACAGCTCGTCAACACGCAGGAAGAGGAGCGCAAGAACCTGTCTCGCGAGCTGCATGATGATGTCGCCCAAGTGCTGACGGGACTCAGGATGGAGCTCGGTCGCATCGAGCGCACCAGCCCAGGGACCGCTTCCGCGGTCGCGCTATGTAAGGCGCTTGTTGACGACATGTTCCGCACGGTCCGCAATCTGGCGCTTGGCCTCCGTCCCAGCATGCTGGACGATTTCGGCCTTCAGGCCGCCCTCGAATGGCACGTGCGCGATTTCATGACCCGGTACGCCATTAACGTTGAACTCAAGATGGTCGGCGACTTTGATCGGCTGCCGGATCGCCACCGGACCTGTGTATATCGGATCGTGCAGGAGGCGATGACGAACTGTGTCAGGCATGCCGACGCCAAAAACATCCAGGTTGGTGTCACCACGACCGAGGGCCAGCTACGAGTATCGGTGAGTGACGATGGTGTCGGCCTTGATCCGGCTTGCCGTCGTACCGGCCTTGGGCTGCTTGGTATCGATGAGCGCGTCAAGGAGCTTCAAGGCACGGTGACCATCTCGCCTGAGGCTGAGCGAGGAACCACGTTAGCGGTCCGTCTTCCATTGCCCGCCCCCATCATGGAGACGCCACTTGCGCGTGCTGCTGGCTGACGATCACAGCATCGTCAGGCGTGGACTGCGAGGACTGCTGGAAGCCGCAGGGTTGTCAGTGGTCGCAGAGGCGGCAGACGGACTCGACGCGGTGCGACTCTGCGAAGAGGAGCGTCCGGATCTCCTCATCCTCGATATCGGCATGCCGAAACTGAGCGGCATTGAAGTGGCGGCTCGCGCCCAGAAAATGGATCGGCCACCCGGCGTCATCATCCTGAGCGTGCACGGCGACGAGTCGTACATCATGCGCGCCCTCGCTGCCGGTGCCCGCGCCTATCTCCTCAAGAGCGCGACCGATGAAGACCTGATTCCCGCCGTTCGTGCCGTCGCGTCAGGAAAGCCGTACTTCAGTCCCGCCGTCGCCGCGGTGCTCGTCGAAGACTACGTTCGCCAGCTACAACAGCGCGGGCTCACCGATTCCTATCACCTGCTGACCGATCGTGAAAAAGAGGTCCTTCAATTGCTGGCGGAGGGACGCTCCAACAAGGAGGTCGCCACGCTGCTCAATCTCGGGCTGTCGACCGTCGAAACGCACCGCGCCAATCTCATGCAGAAGCTCAACCTGCACAACACTGCTGAGATCGTGCTGTATGCGGTTCGGAAGGGTCTAATCGTGTGACGTCCACTGCATCCTTAGACGAAAACCGGATCGACGCCGGCGGAATTAGCACGGTGGGCGCCGGCAAGTGCCGGCGCCACCGAACCTACTTCGCCGTCACCCTTGTCGTGGCTCAATCGTCGACACGCGGGCGCCGCTGATTCCGAGCCGCATCAGGTCCTCGCCCCAGACGACTTTGCCATCGAAGACCTGCTGAATCTCGTGAACGATCTGCTCGCGCACTCCGGGCAAATCAATCTGCGCGAGCAAGTGCGTCAGGACGAGCGTCTTGACCCCCGCCCGTTTCGCGACGATGGCGTTATCGCGATGATTGCCGCAGGCCGCTCGATAGGCGGGCGTGGGCTCGGTCCCGCTGAAGTAATGGTTCATGTGAATGAGGAGGTCGCAGCCCTTGGCCAGCTCGACGATCGTGTCGCTCGGCCCGCTGTCGCCCGTGTAGCAGATTGACCCTTCCTTCGTATCCAGGCGAAAGGCGAGGCACTCCAGGTACGGCTGCACGTGCTGCGCGTGGCCGACGGTGATCTTCCAGCCAATCTCTTCGCTTCACTTGACGGAGTACTTGGTAAACGCGCCGCCCGCCTGCGGCAGCGAGTTCGGCCCCTCCGCTGCGTAGACGTTACCGTCCGCATCCACCGCAACGCCTTCCCCCGCCGTGCCCTGATACACCCGGTCTTCGCGCTCGAAGCCCGGGATGAACGCGGTGATGCGGTCCTCGTCGAGGGGACCGATCCGCACGCCGTTGCGCCAATACGACGATTGCACCAGCCGGCGCCGTCGATGCATCGGCTGCGGTGACGGGCATGACCGAGTTCGTCACGCCGGGGTTTTTTGAGCTGTTTAGCATTGCCCGCAGCCGCGGCCGTGACTTTACCTGGGCCGACAATGCCAGGGCCCCCGCCACAGCGATCATCAGCGAATCGGTGGCGGAGCGCCTGTTCCCCTCGAGCGATCCCATCGGGCAGGAGCTGCAAACAACGACGGCCGGTGCGATCACCCGTTTGATCATCGTCGGCGTCGTCGAGAACGCTCCGATCGGGCGCATCGACGAACCCCAGGTGCCCGTGGTGTTTCGACCGATGATCCAGAACCTGGCCCAAGCGGCCGTGCCGCTGGCGCATGTCCGTGTCAACGGCGATCTCACACAAGCCCGCGAGGGGTATGTGCAAGCCGTGACGTCACTTGGCCGCAATAACGTGCGGGTGCGGGCCCTGTTCACCATGGATGACTGGGTCGACGGTGCGCTGCTTCAGCAGCGGCTGGTCGCCAACGTTGCGACGTCCGCGGCGGCGCTCGCCGTCCTGCTGGCCGCGATCGGCATCGGCGGCGTGCTGGCGTACTCGGTGACCGCCCGCGTGCGCGAGATCGGCATTCGTATGAGCGTGGGCGCCACGCAGGGGTCGATTGCGCGAATGGTCGTGCGCGAAGGACTGGTAGTCGTCATCGTCGGAGTGGCGATCGGGTTGCCGTCTAGTCTGGCGGCCGCGACATTGGTGCGCTCGCAGCTGTATGGCGTTTCTCCGGGCGATCCGCGGATGATCGGCGGAGCGATCCTGGTGTTCGTGGTGTCCAGCGTGATCGCCGCCTCTTTCCCGGCGCTTCGTGCGTTCAGGATTCATCCCATGGAAGCTCTGAGACGGGAATAGGCGATTGCCGCGGCGCGTGTGCTAGATTGCCAGGTATGCACACACGTCTCGTCGCCATCCTTCTCGGCCTGTCATTGATGCTCGGCGCCGCGCGCGTCTCCGCGCAGGGCGGCAGCATCCTGCCGCCGGTGCCGACACCGACCGACATCAAGCCCGGCAGCATTACCTGCGACGAGTGTCCGTACCCATACCCGAGCAAATACCTCACGATCAGCGTCTACGACCAGGACGTGCGCATCGCCTACATGGATGCCGCGCCGCGCGGCGCGGCCAATGGGCACACGGTGCTGCTGCTGCACGGCAACAACTTCGGCGGGTTCTACTTCAAGGCCATCATCGATGCCCTCACCGCCGAGGGCTTCCGCGTCATCGTCCCCGATCAGATCGGCTACGGCCGATCGTCGAAGCCGATCGCGCCGTACAACTTCAACTCGCAAACGCGCAACACCTACCTGATCCTGCAGCACGAAAAGATCGAGCGCGCCATGGTGATCGGCCACTCGATGGGCGGCATGATGGCGGCGCGGATGGCCACGCAGTATCCGAAGGCCATCGAACGCGTGGTGATCTACAACCCGATTGGCCTGACCGACGGCCGCTTCGACCGGCCGATGACGCCTATCGATCAGGGCTACCAGCAGACGCTCAAGGGCACCGACTATCAAAGCGTCCGCGCCAGCCTGAGCCGTTACGTCGGTCACGACCCGAAGGCGTGGAACGCCGAGTTCGAAAGCTATACGCGCATCCGCTATTCCTGGACGCTCAGCGCCGACTGGCCGCGGCTGGCCATGGTGCAGGCCCTGATTAGCCAGATGCTCTACGCCGATCCCGTCGTCTACGACTGGGCGCACATCCAGGTGCCGACGCTGGCCTTCGGCGGCGCCGAGGACCTGCTGCTTGGTCCTGCGGCGCGCTTCCAGGAGCGGATGCACGTGCTCGCCAAGACGATCCCGAACGGCAACGGCCGCGTGCACCTGATTCCAGGGCTCGGCCACGTGCCGCACCTCGAAGCGCCCGACAAGGTGCTGCCGCCGCTCGTCGCGTTTCTCAAAGAAGGCGTGACAGCGCGCTAGATCACTTCACGGAGTACTTGGTGAACGCGCCGCCCGCCTGCGTCAGCGAGTTGGGCCCTTCCGCCGCGTAGACGTTGCCGTCCGCATCGACCGCGACGCCTTCTCCCGCCGTGCCCTGATAGACCCGGTCCTCTCGCTCGAAGGGCGGGATGAACGCGGTGACGCGATCTTCGTCGACCGGACCGATGCGCACACCGTCACGCCAGTTCGGGTGGTTCAACGGACCCGACTCCGAGTCGATCGCGTAGAGCAGGTTGCCCTTGATGAAGAACCCGCTGATGCGCCCGAACATGTAGCGCGACTCGAGGTACTTGCCGTCCTGATCGAAGATCTCGAGCCGATGGTTGCCGCGGTCCGCCACCCAGAGGCGGCCCTTCGCGTCGATCACCATCGCGTGCGGCGTGCGGAACTCACCGTGGCGCACGCCGAGTTTGCCCCACGACTTGATGAACTTGCCGTCCGCAGTGAACTTGCTGATGCGCGCCGTGGCGCCGCGCTTGAGCCCCTCGGCGATGGCGGCGTTGGTGATCATGCCCTGGCCATCGTGCCCGTCAGAGACGTAGATGCTGCCGTCGGGTCCGGTCACCACGTCGTTCGGCTGGTTGAATTGGCCGTCGGCGTTGCCCGGCTTGCCCGCGATGCCGAGGCTCAGGAGCTTTTCGCCCTTCGGGTTGAACTTGTGGACCTGGTGACCCTTGGTGCCCTCCTTGTTCCCGGCGAAGTCGGCGACCCACACGTTGCCGTTCCGATCGACGTGGATGCCGTGCGGCGTCACCATCACGCCCTTGCCGATATTGGCGAGCACCTTGCCGGTGCGGCGATCGAACTTGAACACCGGATCGACCGGGTTGTTGTCGCAATCGACGGGACCGCCGCCGGCCGTGCCCGCGCCGCAGCGCTCGTAGGCCCAGACGTGGCCGTCCTTCGGATCGATGTCGATGCCGGCGCTCGTGCCCCACTTCCGTCCGGCGGGCAGCTCGCCCCAGTTCCGGGTGACGTTGGGGGCGGGATTCGGCAGACCTTCGCCCGTGATGAAATTCCCTGCGGCCGTCGCGGGCTTTCCCTTCGACGCCGCGGCCTGGGCGTGAACGCTGGTACCCGCGTCCCACGTCGTCAGGAAAAAGGCGGCGCAGACGCTGAGGGCAGATACGAGGATTCGTGACAGTGACATGGCAGCTCCTTGGGTTCGGTTCGATAGTAGAGCCGAGACAGGCGGTCCGCCGCAAGGGGCATCTGAGTAACTGATAAAACGGGTGGGACTCGGGTTCAAGTCCCACCCTTCCGATCACCCGGCTACTACGGGCACTTCGCCGCGACCATGGCGATGGCCGAGAGCGTCATGTAGTGATCGGCGGCCGGCGGCTTCGGCTTGGCGCTTTCGGCCTCCTTGGCTGGAACGTTCACGCCGGTGATGTCGATCTTGTGACCGACGTGTGGCGCCAGGTTGGCCTTGGACGACACGATCCCGATCGTCTTCGGACCCTTTTCCGCGGTGCTCGTCACGATGAACGTGCCGTCCGCGGTGCCCTTCGCGAGGCACCCGGTCATGGTGTGTTCCTTGGGTGCGGGCTTCGCCGGTTCCTGCGCCCGTACGCCCACCGACAACGCGAGTGCGGCCGCCGCGGCCGCTCCGTATACCAACAAGTTCTTCATGTTGCCTCCTGAGATGGTTGAATCAGGTGTCAACATAGGACAGTTCGCCCGCTGCGCACAACCCCATACCGGTGGCCCTTGAGGATCAGCGTAGCGAAGCCCAAGGGCAAATGACTACTGCTTGATGCGGTCGCCGAGATCCTTCACGGCTTCCCCGACCTTGCGCTTGGCGGTACCGAAACCCTCCTGAATCTCGCCCGACGCCTGATCGACCACGCCTTCGTCGTGCAGGTCCTGATCGCCGGTGGCGTCGCCGATCTCCTGTTTCACTTTGCCCTTGACCTGATCGAACTTACCCTTGATTTCGTCGTTGTTCGGCATGGCGGCTCCTAAAAGATGTCGATGTGGAACGGTCTCACCCCCCTTCGCCCGGCGCGAAGCGGTGTTACTACCTCTAGAAGCAAGAGATGCGCCACAACCCGGCGGAGAAGTGGCCTGTAAGGACGGCTATGGGCATAATCCACTTTCACGTGGACATGGCGATGACTTCACAGACCTCGACGCCTGTGTGCGAAGCCTTCGCACCATGCCTACGGTCCAGGCCTGCTGTCGATTTCACACGGGCCGAAAGAGTTCGTGGACACCGACCGCATCGTCGAGTGCGCGGCCATCTACGCGCGCGTGGCGGCGAGCGTGCTCGAGCCGCGGTGAGCCGACGAAATCAGCCGCGCGGCAGATAGCCGTTCACTAACGAAGCCCAAGTTGGATCTGCCCGATGCCAGCGGCCGTCGTGGCCATCACGGATGATGAGATTGGTGTTGAGCCGGTAACCGTCCTCACCACGCCCGGGGAGGTACAGAAACCCTTGATCGGTCGCGGGGTCAATCGCGTAGTGCATGACGTACGGTTTGAACACGCCTGTCGGCGCCAGCGCGGGCACCGGCGTTGCCCTTCGCCAGGAGCGGCATGCCGGCGGCGACGATCAAGGCCAACACAGCGAGGCTGCGAAGGGTCATGTTCACCTCTGAATAAGGTAGTTCACCTTGATCACCAGCTGGCGGTCTTTCTTGCCGAAGATGTCGGCGGGGAGGCCGGTCTGCGACAGATCGTTGTAGACCAGGTAGAAGTCGCTGCCCGGGCGATGAATCAGGTTGAAGCGCACGTTGTTGGAAAAATCGTGGGTTGACGAGTTGTATTGCGTCAGGCTGCGGACGGTCATCCGCGGCGAAAACGTGTAGTCGACGCGCAGCGTCGTCAGGTTGACGAGAAAGTTGCCCCACGGCATCTGCACATCGTTGCGGTTGAACTGCAGCTCCGCGGCCATCCGGCTCGACGCGCGCACGCCACCGGACGCCGACAGGTTCCGCCGCGTGCCGCCATAAAACTCGTTCGGTGAAAACGACAAACGCGTATACAACCGCCGCCCGGGGCTGGTGTTGTAGCTGAAGACCCACTCGTGGGCGTTGTAGCCGCCGATTGGAATGGTCACGCCCGGCACGATGCGAAACGGCACGTCGAGCACGTCGAGGCTTTTCTGGTAGATCACGTTGATGAACGAATCGTCGCGAAGGGTCGTGCCGAGCATCAGGTGATGCACGCGGCCGACGAGCCGATTGGTCTGATCGGTCGTGTAGGTCAGCACGTACATCGGCTCGAGCATCTTGATGTTGCCGCGCTTCGGCCGCGGCGTCGGACTGAAGTATGCCTTCGTCGTGCGAATGCCGGTCCGCTGCACGAACCCGGCCTCGGCGTTGAAATGATCCTGCACGTCCAGGTAATTGAGCCAGGCGTTCCACTGCGGATCGCGATAGGCTACGCGTCCGTACAACGCCATGTCTTTGCCGGCAAGTCCCGGGGTAGCGGTCTTGGCGAGAAACGCGTTGACCTGGATGTTGCCGCTAATCGCCAGGTTGGTATCCACGCTCATCGTCCGGTTGTAGTGCGTGCTGCCGTTGACGGCTTCCTTGTTGATGAACAGCGCGCCGACGCGCGAGCGCTTGAAGATGTCGCGGCTGTAACGGCTGACAAAGAAATTCTCGCCGGCCTTGCCAAAGGCGTCTTCGGTCTGCACGTTGAGCAGGCCGATGTTGTGGCTGCCGGATTTGCCGGCGAGGCGGGCGCCGCCCACGATCGGAATCGGCGTGCCGGTGTCCGACAGCCCGATGCGGCGGCTGAAGAACAGGTCGGTCTGAACGGGCGCAGACGTGAACGAGCTGCCGGTGCCGACGGTGAACAGGTTGGAGTTCTCGAGGAAGAAGTCGCGCTTCTCGGGAAAGAACAAGCCGAAGCGCGTGAGGTTGACCTGCTGCTCGTCCACTTCGACTTGTGCGAAGTCGGTGTTGACGGTGAGGTCGAGGTTGAGGCCCGGCGTGACGCCGTAGCGCACATCGAGACCGATGTCCCGAATTGCCGTCGTCGCTCCCACTGTGCGGCTGGTTCGTACGTCGCGGACGCCGCCGACCAGGAACGGCTTCAGCTTGAGGTCCCAGCCGAGGCTGAGGCCGCGCAGCCCGGTGAGCTCGCCGGCGAGGCTGACGCGGGTGAGAGTGTAGGCCTTGGGAATCGGCGCCCAGAAGACCGTCTCGTTCTTGCGGCGGATGTGCCGTTCGAAGTTGATGCCCCACGCCTGCTCGTCGCCTTTGGCGAAACGCAGCGTGTTGACCGGGATCGAGATCTCCGCGGTCCAGCCGTCGGGCGTAATTCGCGCGGCGGCGTCCCACACCCCGTCCCAGTTGCGATTCACGTTGGAGGTCGTGCCGCGGCCGCCGCCCTCGCCTTCATCGAACACCTGCTGTTCGAGCTTCGCGCCGAGTGGCGTCGTGAGGAACATGAACGCGTTGCGCGAGTCGTGGAAGGTGTCGAGAATCACCTGGAAGTTGTCTTCATCGAACAGCCGGTCGGCATCGCGCCGCATTTCGGTCGCGATCACCGAGAGCGACGCGTAGGCGTGGACGCCGATGAACAGGTGGCCCTGGTCATACAAGACACGGACCTCGGTGCGGTCCGACGCAGCCTGGCCCTCGTTCGGCTCCTGTTGAGTGAAGGTGTCGATCGGCAGGGCCGACTGCCAGACGGCTTCATCGAGGACGCCGTCAATTTTCGGCGATTCGGTGGCGAGTACAGCTCGCACCGACGGACGCTCGCCTCGCGTCAGCGGCTGGCCGGTGGTGCGTGCCGGCGCCGCTGGTTGGTGGAGGTGCTCCGTACTTTGAGCGGCTGACAGTGATGGCAGGATGCAGAGGGCGACCGCGACGAAAACATTCGGAGACAAAACTGATTTCATCAATCGAGATCAGTTTAACTCATGGTCTTCACTCTCCACGCGGGGTGAGTGCGCCTCGCAGCTTGTCGGCGAGCGATCCAAAACCCTCCGCCGCCGGCTCGGCATCCGTTCGCTCGTTGTAATCGCGCAGTTCGGCGTCTTGCGCCAAACCCTTCTCGGCACTCTCGTCGGGCGCCTGGACGAGTGTCCGTGGATCGTCGGTGAGCTGTTTCAAGCTGAGGGAAATCCTCTGCTTGTCCTCGTCGACGCGCAGCACCTTGACGGTGATCTCCTGGCCGGGCGAGACGACCTGCGTTGGATCCGGCACGCGCGACCAGGCCATTTCTGAGACATGGAGCAGGCCCTGCACGCCGGACCCGAGCTCGACGAACGCGCCGAACTCGCGGACCGATGCTACACGCCCGGTCATCACCGCGCCAACGACGATCGATCGCCGCACCTCGACGGCGTTCGCGCGTTGCTCTTCCTCGAGCAGCGCGCGCCGCGACACGACGAGATTCTTCCCGCCGTCCTTGTATTCGATGATGCGGAACGCGTAGACGCGCCCGATGTGCTGCGCCGGGTCGGTGGTTCGCACGTTGTCGATCTGCGAGAACGGGCAGAAGGCGCGCTGCCCGGCGATGCGGACCTCGTAGCCGCCCTTCACGTCGCGCTCGACTTTTCCTTCTACCGCCAGGCCCGCGCGAAACGCGTCTTCGAGTTGTCGATTGGTTGCGGCGCCTCGCGCCAGCTTCCTCGAAAGTGTCAGACCGCCTTCGGTGGATACCACCGTCGCCTGGATGCGCTCGCCGACCGCGACCTCGAGCACGCCGTCGGTGTCTTTCAGCTCGCTGACTTCGATCTGGGCCTCGCCCTTGCCGCCGACGTTGACCAACGCCACTTCCGAACCGATCGCGACGATGGTGCCCTCGATGGTCTGGCCGCGCTTGAAGCGCTTCGCCTGTTGCGAAGCCTCGAACATCGTGGCGAAATCTTCTTCAAGTTCGTCGGTCACGGCGCGGTCTCCTGAGAACCTTGATCGGGTCGCGGACGCCACAGCACCAGGACCTTGCCGACACGCTGGACTTCCGCCGCATCGGCGCGGGCGCCGATGGCTTCGCACAGCGCTTCGCGGGCGTGGCGATCGGCACCGTTGATTTTCACCTTGATCAATTCGTGCGCCGCGAGCGCGCGTTCCACTTCGGCCGCGACCGCCTCGGTCAGCCCGGCATTTCCCACCTGAACGGCGGGTTCGAGCGCATGCGCACGCGCCTTTAAGTGGGCGCGTTCACGCGCAGTCAGGGTCACCGGCATGTTTCAATTGTAGCCTCGCGTCCGGCTGGTGAATGCCTTACCGCGGCAGTGCCAGATCGGGTAAATTTTTCGCACGCAGATCGGTCTCTTTACTGGAGGATTCATGAACGTCAGGCAGCCGGTTTCTCGTCGTCGGTTTTTCGGAGGGGTCGCCGCGACCGTGGGTGTCCTGGGGCTCCGGCCCAGCGTGGACCTCCGGTGATCGAAGAGTTCCGCAGCAAGGGTGTCCTGGTCGGGCGTCCGTTCCCGCCGATGATCCAGCACATGCGCGTCTCGGTCGGCTTGCCCGAAGAGATGGACCGCTTCACCAAGGCCTTCAAGGAAATCTTCCCGAAGAAGGCGCCGCAGACGATGGTCCGCGGCTAGAAACAAACATCAGGCGGGTCTAAAGACCCGCCTCTACTTTTTTCTTAGCGCTGGATCGGCGGTTGTGGGGGTTCACGCCGCTTCGATTGCGACTTCGCCCGGCCGTGGCAGCTCCACGAGCCCGGCGAGGTAGTCGCGGGTCTCGGTCAGCGTCGACGACACGAGCGTCGCGCCCGCCTCCCGCAACACTTGCGTGCTCTCGTCGGCCAGCGCCGGCGGGGCCCATCGCCCCACCACAATCCGCACGTCGGGCAACGCGGCACGCAGCCGCTTCACCAGATAGCGCGTCTTCGACGCTGGGCTGGGGGGCAGATCCGCGAGGCAGACGATCGACACCCCTTGTGCGTGTACGAGCGACACGAGATCCGCCGCCAGCATGCGCTCCGGCGTAATCTCGACGACGACCGATCGGCCGGTCAGCAGGTGGCCCAGCATAACCAGCGCGAGCTCGTCGGCGACGCCATTGGCGGCATAACCCAACACGCGCAGAGGCTCCAACGGCGCCAGCGGCGGCGACGCTTCGGGCGAGGCGGGCGCCGGTGACAGCCGGCGGATCGATTCGGCCGCTTCAGCGAGCAGCTCGCGGGTGGCCTCGATCACGCCGGCTTCTTCCTCCACCGACAAGCGGCGCTCGATGCGATCGCGCTCCGCATAGTTGAGCGCCGGCAGCAGCAAGGCGTCGTAGACCGTGTCCGCGGACCCGGTCTTGATGTGGCGCTCGATGAGGTCGGCGGCTTCGCTTGGGTCGCGGGCCAGCAGCCGCTGGTAATAGCCGTACTCGGGTGCGAGCGCAGGCGTGTCGGCGATCAGCGTGCCGACAAATTCCAGGCCGGGCACGTGCTTGCCCAGCACGACGAGGCACACCGTCAAGGGCGTCGCCATCAGCAGGCCCAGCGGTCCCCACAGCCACGTCCAGAAGGCAACGGAAATAAGCAGCGCCACCTGCGACACACCCGCCGTGCCGGCATACAAGGCGGTTTCCAGCACCAGGTTCGTGAACAGCTCGAGCACGACGAACATCGCAACCACCCAGAGCGGATCCACCCAGCCTGGGAGGGCGGCGAGGCTCACCGCAATCGGCGCGCCCGCGCCAAGCACCGGCCCCACGTACGGAATGAACCGCAGCGCCGCACCGAGCACGCCCCATACCAGCGGATAGGGCACACCCAGGAAGAACAACCCGAATCCGGCAACGATGCCGTAGACGGCGTTCACCAGCGACTGCATGAGCAGCTGCCTGCTGACGCGCGTGCCCGCCTCGTCGAACGCCTTGGTTGTCACGGTCAGCCGCCCGTGGCCGACCAACCCGATCAGCCGGTTGCGCAGATCGCGGCGCTCCAGCAGCATGAAGATCACGAGCGCGACCACGAGCGCGGCGGTGCCGAGCGGGCCGACGATGGGACCGAGCCACGCGATGGCGGGGAAACCCGCAACCGGTTGCGAGGCCACGACCACAGACCGCGGTGCCGGTCCCTTTGCCGGATCGGACTTGCCAAGATCGATCTTGATGTCTTCGATCGTTTCCTGCAGCTTCTCGACCGCACCGCCTTTACCCGCACCGCGAACGTCCGCGATCTTGGCGAGGATGTTGACGCGGTAGCCGGGCAGGTCCTCGGACAGGTGATTCATCTGCCGCACCAGTCCCCAGCCGGCCGTGCCGAGCACGATGAACACCAGCGTCACCACCGCGAGCACCGCCGGGACGCGGCCCAACCAGCGTTCCAGCCATGACACCGGGGGCGCCAGGACGAATGACAACAGTGCGGCCAGCGCGATGGGCACGAGCACGGCCTGTGCCCAGTAGAGCACGACGATCACCAGCACGCCGCCGGCAAACGCCACCCAATGCTTCACGCTGCTCGACGTCTCATCCACGAACGCGCACCATTCATCGACTGTAGTGCGCGCGGCCATGGCGTCAGCGTGCCGAATTGAACAGTCAGCGAACGGGCGTCCGCGGGAGGTTAGAGGGATGCCGATACGCGCGCCGCTGATGTTGCGAATGCTGGGGTCTGCGGGCCGGGCCTGGTGGGATGACGACGCGCTACGACTCGGCGCGTCGCTCGCGTATTACACCCTGTTTGCGATCGCGCCGGTCCTGCTCGTGGCAACGGCCATCGCGGGCATGTTCTTCGGCACCGAGGCGGTCCGTGGCGAAATTGTCGGCCAGCTCGATCAGCTCCTCGGCCGCGAAGGGGCGCTCGCCGTGCAGAGCCTGCTCGAGGGCGCCAGCCAGCGACGCGCCGGCATTCTCGCCACCGTGATTGGCAGCATCGCCTTCGTCGCCGCGGCGACCGGCGCGTTCCTCGAGCTGCAGGTGGCGCTGAACATGATCTGGCGGGTCAAGCCCAACCCGCGCGCGAGCCTCACGGCGTTCCTGATGGACCGCGTGCGGTCGTTCGGGCTGGTCGTGGCGATCGGCTTCTTGTTGCTGGTGTCGCTTGCGGTCACCGCGGCGCTGGCCGCGCTCACCGCCTGGCTCTCCCGGCTCTCGCCCGGCCTGCCCCTCGTGTGGAGCGGCGTGAACATGCTCGTAACGCTGGTCGTGACGACGGGGCTGTTCGCGCTGCTATTCCGTTTCTTGCCGGACGTGCGGCTGCGATGGCGCGATGTCACGACCGGGGCATTTGTGACCGCCGTGCTCTTCACCATCGGCCAACAGGTGATTGGCCTCTACCTGGGCCAGAGCAGCACGGCGTCCAGCTACGGCGCCGCCGGGTCGATGATGATCCTGCTGCTGTGGGTGTACTACTCGTGCCAGATTCTGCTGTACGGCGCTGAGTTCACACGCGTCTACGCCCTGCGCCACGGTGCGCGGCCCGCGCCCGAGCCCTTCGCCGTGAAGGATCCTGACGCGTCCGCCGCCAGTTCGTAAGAGCGCAGCCGAGCGGCGTGATCGTAAATGTGCGAAACGATGATCAACTCGTCGGCCTTCGTCTGTTCGATGAACTCGCCCATCTGCGCGCGCACGGTTTCTGCCGATCCGACAAACGACACGCGCGTGCGCTGCAGCGGATCGAGCGGCTCCGACGGATCGCGCGCCCATTCTTGTGACGGCGGCGGCAGCAGAATCGGACGGCCCGAGCGCAGGCTGGCGAACGACTGCCGCCCCGACGAAGCGAGAAACCGCGCTTCATCGTCTGAATCGGCCGCGACGACGTTGACACCGAGCATGATGTGCGGCCTGGCGAGCCGCTCCGTTGGCTTGAAGCGCTCTCGATAGATTTGCATCGCATCGAACAGCATCGCGGGCGCGAAGTGCGAGGCGAACGAGAAGGGCAGCCCAAGCTCGGCGGCGACCTGCGCGCCGAAGGTGCTGGAGCCGAGGATCCAGATCGGCACGTCGACCCCTGCGCCCGGCACCGCCTGCACCAGTTGATTGGGTTGCGCTTCGCGGAAGAACGCCATCAACTCGACGACGTCGCTGGGAAAATCGTCGGGATTGGTCTGGAGCGTGCGGCGCAATGCCACCGCGGCGGCGCGATCGGTTCCGGGCGCGCGGCCGAGACCGAGATCGACACGGCCGGGAAACAGTGACGCCAGCGTGCCGAACTGCTCCGCGATCTGCAGCGGCGCATGGTTCGGCAGCATGATGCCGCCGGCGCCGATGCGAATGGTGGACGTCTTATCACCAACATGCGCGATCAGCACCGCGGTGGCGGCGCTGCCGATGCCGGGCATGTTGTGATGCTCCGCCAGCCAGAACCGCTTGTAGCCCCAGCCCTCGGCGTGTTGTGCGAGATCGACGGTGCGGCGGAAGGCATCCGCCGCGGTGCCTCCCTCAACAATCGGCGACAGGTCGAGGACCGCCAAAGGAATCATGTTGATCCAGAATAGCAGCATGGATCTCCTCGGCATCCATCACCTCACCGCCATCTCCGCAAAAATCAGGGAGAACCACCGCTTCTACACGCAGGTGCTGGGCATGCGCCTCGTCAAGCGATCGGTGAACCAGGACGATGTGCGGGCCTATCACCTGTTTTATGCGGACGCGAAGGGCAGCCCCGGCACCGACCTGACCTTCTTCGACTGGCCGGCCCCGCGCGAGCGGCGCGGCGCGCGCAGCATCGTTCGCACCGGCCTCCGCGTCAAGGGCGCGGCCACGCTCGATTGGTGGGTCCACCGCCTGGATGAATTGCAGGTGCGGCACGGCGCAATCGCCGAACGCGACGGGCGCCTGTCGCTCGATTTCGAGGATCCCGAAGCGCAACGCCTGTCACTCGTCGACGACGGCGGCGCCGGCGATCCGCCGGTCGCGTGGGCGAAGAGCCCCGTCCCGGCGGAGCATCAGATTCGCGGCCTCGGACCGATCACGATGAGCGTGCCGATGCTCGAACCGACCGACGCCTTACTCACGCGCGTGCTCAACATGCCACAGGCGCGCGATTATCCGCACCCCGAGAACCCGGCCAACCGCGTCCACGTGTTCGCGATGCGTGGCGGCGGCGCGCACGCGGAGCTGCATGTGGCCGTTCAGCCCGAGCTGCCGCCGGCGCAGCAGGGCGCCGGCGGCGTGCATCACGTCGCGTTCCGTACGCCCGATGCGGATTACGATGCCTGGGCCGAACGATTGACGGAGCAGGGCATCCCCAACAGCGGCAAGGTCGATCGCTACTGGTTCCGCAGCTTGTATTTGCGCGAGCCGAACGGCGTGCTCTTCGAGATCGCCACCGAGGGGCCGGGCTTCGCCGTCGACGAAGACGCGGCGACGCTCGGCGAGAAGATCGTGTTGCCGCCGTTTCTCGAAGGGCAGCGCGACGACATCGTCGCCAACCTGCTGCCCATCGATTAGTGCCGCGCCATGCCGACACCACTTGATCCGCACGCCGGCCAGCCGATCTTGTATCGCGGCGCCGCGATCGCGGAGGCGCGGCTGGCGGCCGTATTGATCCACGGCCGTGGCGCATCCGCCGAAGACATCCTCGGACTCTCGCAGGAGTTCAGCGCGGACGATGTGGCATACCTGGCGCCGCAGGCGGCTGGGAACACCTGGTATCCGTACTCGTTTCTGGCGCCAACCGATCAGAACGAACCGGGCCTCAGCTCGGCACTGGGTGTCATCGCGTCGATCCTTGCGACGCTCGAAGAACAGGGCATCACCGCCAATCGCGTGGTCTTGATGGGCTTCTCGCAGGGTGCCTGCCTGACGTCGGAGTTTGCCGCCAGGCACGCGCGCCGCTACGCCGGCGTGGCGGCCCTGAGCGGCGGCTTGATCGGTCCGCCCGGAACCCCGCGCGACTACACCGGCACGTTCGCCGGCACGCCGATCTTCATGGGCTGCAGCGACGTCGATCCGCATATTCCGGTCGAGCGCGTGCGTGAATCGGCCGACGTGTTTCGCCGCATGGGCGCGACAGTTGACGAGCGAATCTACCGCGGCATGGGCCACACGGTGAGCCAGGACGAAATCGAGGCCGTCAACGAGATCATCGCGATCAACAACGCCGCTCCGAAGTAAGGTGCGCACAGGCCATGCTTCCACCCTCGACCGGCGGCGTTGCTCACGACTTCAACAACATCCTGACGGTGATCCAGGCGACCGCGCTCGATTTGAACGAGGTCGTGTCCAACATGTTCCGGATGCTGCAACGCATCCTGGTGTTCTGGCCGCTGAGCGGCAGGTGTGTGCTGGCCCCGGCCGAGATCACCCCCGGCTGAGTCTGAAGTCGATCGACGACATCGCGATGGAAGCGAATCACGCTGGCGACGTCGGCATAGCGCGCTTCGGGTGGAACCAGGTTGAACGTGAGCACGCCGTCGGTTCGCACGCCGGTGTCGACATCGAGCACGTGCTGCAGGCTGCGCGCGGCGAGGCCCGCGCCGACGAGCAACATCAGCGACAGCGCCACTTCCGCGGCGACGAGGGTCGCGCGCACACGCTGGCTGGCGCGTCCCGTCGTAACCGATCGTGCGGTCGATCGAAGCGCATTGCTCGAGGTGTGTTTGGTGGTTTGCAGGGCGGGCAGAATGCCGAACAGCAACCCGGTGAGGAGCGAGATCGTGAGCGTGAAAAACAGCGTGGTGCGATCCAGGGCGGTCTGATCGAGCCGTGGAATATCGGCGGGGCTGAGCCCGACGAGCAGGTCGAGGCCCCACGCGGCCAGCAGCACGCCCGCACCGGCGCCGACGCCGTAGAGCACCAATGTCTCAGTCAGCAGCTGCCGAACCAGGCGCCATCGTCCCGCGCCAAGGGCGGTACGGACGGCGACCTCGCGCTCGCGCGCCGATGCGCGCGCCAGCAGCAGATTCGTCACGTTCGCGCGGTTCGACGGGAACTCGAAGTCTTTCGGCATCACGCCGACGATGGTGTAGGGGCGGGCGTTGACGGTGACGACCCGGCCGACGACCGACGGGTCGCCGCCGAAGCGCCGCTGCCATAACGCATGGCTCAGGACGAGGACCCGATCGCGTCCGCCTTCATTTTCTTCAGGACGAATGGTGCGGCCGATGAGCGGCTGCACGCCGAGGGCCGTGAATACTTCCGCCGAGACCATCTGGCCGATCACCAGCTCGGGATCGCCGTCGCTGGAGAAAGTGAAGCCGGTGCCGATGTAACCGCCGAGCGCGTCGAAGGCGCGCGACTCGCGCTGCAGATCCAGAAAATTCTCGGACGACAGCCGCGTGCGATTCACCGGGGCGGGGTGCTGTTCGTAGACCACGAACAGCCGATCGGCATCCGGAAACGGCAACGGCCGCAGCACCACCGCATTGACGATTGAGAAGATGGCTGTGTTGACGCCGATGCCGATGGCCAGCGTCACAAGGGCGACGGCGGCGAAGCCCTTGTTCTGAAGCAGGGCGCGGAGGGCGTAGCGGACGTCCTGGATAATCGAGTTCATGGTGGGTTGGGAGAGCGAGGATCGCGCCGATCCCGCCTCGACAGTTAACCCGGTGCGAATGTTGATGTTATCGAGAGAGCAAGCCGGACCGGGCCCCTGATGGTGTTCGGCGACGGACGCCGCGGTGACCGGCCGCGGACGATTGAGGCTAGAACCCTGGTTGCAGGCCGGCGGCACCGAGGATCGCCGCGATCAGGTCACTCCCTACACAAGTTAGGTAGTCCGCTGCTCGCCCGGGACGTGCTCGGCGCCAAAACAACCCGCCTCCGCGGCTCGGAGATTGCAGCGTCTCTAGCTCTAGCGGTCCACACGCCCTTTCACGTTTCTTGCGGGACCTCCTACGAGACAAGACACTTCGAGTCGAAGTGTCGTCCTTCAATCGCGGCGCTGTTGACCGCCGCGTTCGATCGCAGATCAAGACAAAGTGAAACCGGGGCACATGCCTACTACTGACAAGAGCACTGCTGACGCGGCTGATGCAAACATCGACGTCCGACACGCTGAGGCGCTGCACGCCAGCGAAGAGCGGTTTCGGGCGTTGTTCGAGTTGGGTCCCACGGCCGCCTACTCCTGTGATGCCTCGGGTCAGATCCGGGAATTCAATCGCCGCGCTGTGGAACTGTGGGGCCGCGAGCCAGCGGCAGGGGATACCGACGAGCGGTTTTGTGGCTCGTTCAAGTGGTTCCGTCCGGACGGCAGTTTCATGCCCCACGAGCAGTGCCCCATGGCCGAGGTGGTGAGCGCAAAATACCTGAGGTACGTGACGGAGAAGTGCTCATCGAGCGGCCCGACGGCTCGCGGGTTACCGTCGTCGTGAATGTCCGTCCGCTGAAGAACCAACGCGGAGAAATCACGGGAGCCATCAACTGCTTTTACGATGTCACCGCGCGCAAGCAGGCGGACGAGGCCCTGCTCCAGGCGGGGGCGCTGCAGAGCGCGATTTTCAACAGCGCGAACTTCTCGAGCATCGCCACCGACGCCAAGGGTGTCATCCAGATTTTCAACGTCGGCGCGGAGCGGATGCTGGGCTACACCGCCGCCGACGTGATGAACAAGATCACGCCGGCCGACATTTCCGACCCGCAGGAAGTGATCGCGCGCGCCAAAGCGCTAAGCGTCGAGCTCGGAACCCCGATCACGCCGGGCTTTGAAGCCCTGGTGTTCAAGGCCTCACGCGGGATCGAGGACATCTACGAGCTGACTTATATCCGCAAGGATGGCAGCCGCTTTCCGGCCGTCGTGTCGGTCACGGCGCTGCGGGATGCTCAGGGTGGAATCATCGGCTATCTATTGATCGGCACTGATAATACCGCTCGCAAACAGGTCGAAGCAGAGCAGAAGAAGCTCGATCAGCGTCTGCGCGACCAGCAGTTCTACACGCGCTCGCTCATCGAATCTAACATCGATGCGCTGATGACTACCGATCCGCTCGGCATCATCACCGACGTCAATA
>JAUSDY010000048.1 GCA_030650395.1 Acidobacteriota bacterium
GTGAGCCGGTACCAACAGGGCAACTATGCGGACGCCGTCGATCTGTTCAGTCAGGCGCTTCGCATCAATCCGGCGAATGTCGAGAGCTCCGTCAACCTCGGGATGATTTATTTTCTCGCCCAGCGGTGGGACGAGGCCCTCGGCGCGTTTCAACAGGCCCTGAAATACAATCCGCGGTCCGCCGAGGCGCATTACAATCTCGGGCTCTTCTGGGAGCGCCACGGCGATCTCGAGAAGGCCGTGCAGGCCTACCGGAAGTTCATCGAGCTCGCCGGCGCGCCCCATGCGGCGCTCGCCGCGCGCGTCACCGAGCACGTCCGGCAGATGGAGCGGAGCAAGTAGACGCACGCATGAGCAACGGTTCAGGCATCGACACGCAGGTGCTCATCGTCGAGGACGACGAGACGATTCGGATGGCGCTCGATGTGGCGCTCCGGCAGCAGGGCTACGCGGTCACCGCGGTGCCGACGGCCGAAGATGGCCTGGCCGAGTTTCACCGCGAACGGTTCGACATCGCGATCAGCGACGTCACGCTGCCCGGGATGAGCGGCCTCGATTTCGTGGCGCGGGCTCAGAGCCTGAACCCCGAGGTCATCGTCATCATGATGTCGGGGGGCGGACGCAGCGTGGCGACGGAGGCGATGGCGCGGGGGGCGTACGACTTCTTCGTCAAGCCGTTTCGCGTGCCGGAGCTCGAGATCGTCATGCGGCGCGCGCTCGAGAAGCGCCAGCTGCAGCGTGAGGTGCGTGAGCTGCGCCAGCAGCTCGAGCAGCGCTCCGACCCCCACGGGCTCATCGGCGACAGCAGCCGGATCCGGGAGGTGCGCGCGCTCGTGAGCAAGGTGGCGCGCACGAGTGCGACCGTCCTGATCCAGGGTGAATCGGGCACCGGCAAGGAGCTCACGGCGGAGCTGGTCCACCGCAACAGTCCGCGGCGCGACGCGCCGATGATCAAAGTGAATTGCGCGGCGATTCCGGAGACGCTGCTCGAGTCCGAGCTGTTCGGCCACGAGCGCGGCGCCTTCACCGGCGCGGTGGCCCAGAAGGCGGGCAAATTCGAGCTCGCCCACGGCGGGACGCTGTTTCTCGACGAAATAGGGGACATGCAGATCGCGATTCAGGCTAAAGTCCTACGCGTGCTCGAGGATCGCGAGATCTTCAGGGTCGGCGGGACGAAGCCGATCCGGGTCGATGTGCGAATCGTCGCGGCGACGAACAAGGATCTGGAGGAAGCAGTCCGGACGCGCGAGGTGCGTGAGGATCTCTATCACCGCCTGAACGTGTTTCCGATTCTGCTGCCGCCGCTGCGCGATCGCGTGGAAGACATTCCGGTGCTGGTGGAGCGGTTTCTGGAGCAGATGCCTCCCGTCGACGGGCGAAAGAGCCGCGGGGTCGCGCCGGATGCGATGGAACGGCTGCTGAATTACTCCTGGCCCGGCAACGTCCGCGAGCTGAGAAACTCGATCGAGCGCGCGGTGATCATGGCCGAGGGCGAGCTCGTCGACACTGAGGATCTGCCGCTGCGGTTCGCCGCGGCGGCGCGTCCGGGCCTGGCGCCGGCGGCGAGCGGCGACGATCTGGACGCCCGCCTCGCGGAGCAGGAGCGGCTGTGGATCGTCGAGGCGCTCAAAGAGGTGAATGGCGTGCAGGCGCACGCCGCGAAAGCCCTCCGAATCACCGAGCGGAGCCTCTGGTACCGCGTACGAAAGCTCGGGCTGGACGTCGAAGAGACGAAATCGAAGGAGCGTTGAGGCGTGGCACAGTTTGCCTATCAGGCGCGGACCACCCGCGGCGAACGCGTTACCGGCAACCTCGATGCGGCCACCGAGGCGGCGGTCGAGGAGACCTTGCGGGACCGCGGGCTCTTCCCGACGATCATCAGCTCGGCGCGCATCGCCGCGCCGCTGCGAGTCGCCGCGTCGCCGAGATTAAACCGGCGCGAGCTCTCGCTGTTCACGATGCACCTCGCCACGGTGATGAAGAGCGGCTTGTCGCTGACGCTCGGGCTCCGTCACAGCATCGAGGAGGGATCCAACAAGCGCATCGAGATCGTGGCGCACGCCATCCTGCAGGGTGTCGAGGCGGGCCAGATGCTCTCGGAAGCGATGGCTGAGTTGCCGAACGCGTTTCCCCAGGACTTCGTCAATCTGGTGAAGGCAGGCGAGACCGTCGGGCAGGTGGATCAGGTGCTCTTCGACCTGCTCGAGTCGCTTGAATGGCAGATCAACCTGATCGGTGAAATCCGCCAGGCCACCATTTACCCGATTATTCTTCTGACGATGATGGGCGCCGTGACGCTCGGCATCGCCACCTTTGTCATGCCGCGCTTCGTGGGCGCATTGGCCAAGACCGGCATGACGCTGCCGCTGTCGGCGCGGCTCGTGGTCGGATTTGGAGAATTCGTCACCGCCAACTGGCTGCAGGTGCTGCTCGTGGGCGTCTGCATGGTCCTCACGGCGCGAATGCTCGCCCGGACTCCGCGCGGCAGCTATATCGTCGACACCTTCACACTCAAGATACCGTTGGTCGGGAACCTCGTTCGGCAGGTCGGGTTGAGCCGGTTCGCTCATCACCTGCGCATGATGGTCAAGGCCGGCGTGAACTTCGTGGTCGCCCTCAACGTGGTCGAGCACGTGGTCGGCAATCAGGTGCTGGCGAAGGCCGTCGCAGCCGCGCGTGAGCGGGTCATGGCCGGGGCGTCTCTGGCGGATGCGCTGAGGGAGACCCGCCAGTTCACACCGCTCGTCGTGCAGATGGTGGCCACGGGCGAGGTGACCGGCACGCTCGACGACACGCTGAAGAAGGTCACCGACTACTACGACCGCGAGGTGCCGGCCGCCGTCAAGCGGATTACGACCGCGATCGAGCCCATCATGTACGTCATTCTTGGCGTCCTCGTGCTCGCCGTCGCCTTCACCCTCTATTCACCACTCCTGTCGATGCTCGGCCAGATCCAGACGCGGCCCCGATTCTGATGCCGGCCCCGCAAAAACAGGCCGGCGACGGCGACATTCGGGCCCGGTGGGAGCTGCGCGTGCTGATCGCGCTCCCGGCGGTGTGGGTGATACTCGCGGCGGTCGAAGCGTACCTTGCCGTCGACATGACGCTGGCGGCGCTCGGTTATGTCCCGCGCATCGGCGCGAATCCGCTGGCGGTCGATCGGACTCGGCTGCTCCTCATCGGCGGCGGCAGCCTGGTCGCCCTGGTCGCCGGCGTCGCATTCGCGGTGGCGGTGACCCGCCCCATCCGTCAGCTCTTCCAGAGAATCCAGCATCGGCTTCACGGCCACACGGAGAGCCTCACAACGACGAACGAGATTCAGGAGCTGTCGAACGCTTTCGACGACATGCTGCTCTCGTTCGACAAGTTCGTCACCGACTCCCAAATCATCGAAGGGATGCCGGTGAGCATCCTCGTCGTCGACAAATCGGATGTGGTGATCCGCGCCAATACGGACGCCCATCGGCTGTTCCGTGCCACCGGCCGCGCGCTCGTCGGCGGCCGGCTGCACGACCTCTGCGCGCCGGAGATGAATTCGCGCTTCGGCGACGCCCTGAAGGAGGTCCGCAGGGCCGGCACGCCCGTCGAACTACCGGCCGATATGCTCCTCGCGGCGACACAACAGGAGCCCGGCTTACGGCAGTTGGTCCGGTTGCAGCCGACGGCCAACGCCGGCGAGGTGATGGTTTCGATCCGGGATCCGGGCCATCTCGAGCAGATCCGCGAACATATCCAGCGTGTCGACCAGTTGGCGGCGCTCGGCGCCCACGTCGCCAGCCTGGCCCACGAGATCAGCGGCGCGATGACGGGCGTCCAGATGCTCGTCGACCTGATCCCGGAGCAGCCCGCGGGCGCCGACGGCCTGCA
>JAUSDY010000012.1 GCA_030650395.1 Acidobacteriota bacterium
GGCGATGACACGATTGTGCTTCGCCACGCCATCCCCGTCCCTTCCGGACCGCCGGGCGGGAGCAGTCCGCCGCCGCTGGGCGGCTCCGATGATCCCGGCGCCGACCGAAGTTACCTTTTGCGTACGGGGCGTGATCACTCCGCCTTGCGGCGTGCCCTGCCGAGGGCGTCGGGGCCGTCCGCCGTCACGCTCGTCGACGATGGGGGCCTCGAGAAAGTACTTCACCAACGCGAGCATCGCGCCGCCCACCACACGCTGCGCCACCGTCTTCATCAGCCGGTCGTGCGGAATCGTGTCGAAGTAGGCTTGCACATCCGCGTCAATGACCCAGTACATCCCGTCGTGCAGCGCCTCACGGATGGCGTCGATGGCTTGATGCGCATCGCGCCGCGGACGGAAGCCGTAGGAGTCCGGCCCAAAGTCCGCCTCGAAGAGTGGTTCCAGCAGTAGCTTCGCCGCTGTCTGCACCACCCGGTCTCGAATGTTGGGAATGCCCAGCGGGCGCTCCCCTCCGTTCAGCTTCGGAATGTACACCCGCCGCACCGGCCCGGGCCGATACGTTTGCGACTTCAGTTCGTCACGCAACTGCGCCAGCAGCACGTCCCGTCCGTCCGCGTCGGTCTGCTCGAAGGTCTGCCCGTCCGGTCCCGGTGCGCCGCCGTTGGCCCGCGCGAGGGCATAGGCGTGCGCGAGGATGTCCAGCCGGTAGACCTTGTCGTAGAGCGCGTACGCGCGGAAGTGCGGTTCCTTCTTGGCTCGCAGGTACAGTGCCCGTTGCAGGTTCCGGATAGGTGCTGGAGTTTTTAGTGCGGCCACAATCTCCGTCCCTTTCCTGCAGAGGTCACGTCATCGAGTGGGGGTCCTTCCCTCCAGCGAGTTTCCCCGCCTTCGTCGGTACTACGACCCCGTCCGACTCCTCGCCCGACCGCCGCGCCTCGACTACCGTCTTGTGCGCCGCGTTTGCGATGGCATCGCATCGCGCGAGGTCTCCCGTGTTCAACGCGTTCCTGTGGCGACGTGCTGTCCCTGCGACCCCGGAGGAGCGCGGCGGTGCACTGGCTGAGCACCTTCCCGCCGCGTGCTGCCTTCGCCTGATTACGAGAGGCTCGGCCTCCCCGGTTCCGTTACGGGGCTACATCTGGGTTCGCTGTACGCTACGGCCCGTCGCGTCGCAGTCGGGGGCTCGCCAGCCCTCCGACATGCGGGTCCCGCTTCTGCCGGATATCTCGCGACATCACGCAGGGGACCGCGCTACCCTACTGCTCAGCGTTTCATAGGGGTGGGCTCCTTTCATCCCACAAGGAACGCGCCGCTTCACGGCGCACCGTAATCTGCGGACAACCTAGGCGGCCCAGCCGCGCACCCGGACTATAATTCCCGGCGGAGGCCTCATGATCCGCCGCGCATCTCTTGTTGTTATTGCCGTCCTGACCGTCACCTCGCTGACGCTACAGGCCGGCTCCACCCCCCAACGCGCCAAGCTGGGGATGGTGATCACGCAGAGTGACATCGCTTCCCAGATCGGCTTCCAGGTCATCAAGAACGGCGGCAACGCGATCGACTCGGCCGTGGCCACTGCGTTCGCGCTGGCGGTCACGCATCCGACCGCCGGCAACATCGGCGGCGGCGGCTTCATCGTGTATCGGCCGGCCAAGGGCGAGCCGGTGTCGTACGACTTCCGCGAGGTCGGGCCCTCGCGCTCGTCGCCAGAGATGTGGCTGAAGGACGGCAAGTACGACTTCGAGACGCATCACAACAGCCACCTCTCGGTCGGCGTTCCCGGCACGGTGGCGGGCCTGCACCTGGCCTGGAAGGAGGCCGGCTCGAAACCGTGGAAGGAGCTGGTGCAACCCGCGATCGGGCTGGCGCGTGACGGCTTCGAGATCTCGCACGGCCTCGCCCGATCCCTGGCCGGGCAGATCGACGACTTCAAGAAGTACCCCGCGTCGCTCGCACAGTTCACCAAGAACGGCACGCCCTATCAGCAGGGCGAGATCCTCAAGCAGCCCGACCTGGCGCGCACGCTGACACGCATCGCGGATCAGGGACCGGCCGGCTTCTACGAAGGTGAGACCGCGGCGCTCGTCGAAAAGGAAATGAAGGCCAACGGCGGCTTGATCACCATGGCGGATCTCAAGGCGTATCAAGCCAAGAAGCGCGCCGTCGTCAAGGGCACTTACCGCGGCTACGACATCATCGGGATGCCGCCGCCCAGTTCCGGCGGCATGGCCGTGGTGCAGATGCTTAACGTGCTCGAGGGCTTCGACCTCAAGGCGAACGGCTACGGCTCGGCGCAGAACATCCACCTTGCCGCGGAAGCGATGCGGCGGGCGTTTGCCGATCGCGCGCGCTACCTCGCCGATCCCGATTTCGAGAAAGACATCCCGCTACCGATGTTGATCTCGAAGGATTACGCCAACGCCTTGCGCAAGACGATCAATCCGAAGAAGGCCTCCAAGTCCGAGGTCAACAAGTTCGAGTGGACCTCCGAATCACCGGAAACCACGCATCTCTCGGTCGTCGACGCCAAGCGCAATGCTGTCGCGATGACCTACACCCTCGAGTACGGCTACGGCTCGCGCATCGTCGTCCCCGGCGCCGGGTTCCTGCTGAACAACGAGATGGGCGACTTCAACGCGGGTCCTGGTCTCACCGATGAACGCGGGCTGGTCGGCACCAACCCGAACCTCGCGCGGCCCGGCAAGCGCATGCTCTCCAGCATGGCGCCGACGATCGTCGCGAAGGACGGACAGCTCTTCATGGTCACCGGCACGCCGGGCGGACGCACTATCATCAACACGGTGCTGACGACGATCCTCAACGTGATCGATTACGGGATGAACGCACAGGAAGCGGTTGATGCGGGCCGCATGCATCACCAGTGGCTGCCGGATCGCATCAATCTCGAGCGTTTCGGGTTCTCGGTCGACACCATTAAGCTGCTGAAGGAGATGGGCCACACCGTGCAGGAAGGCGGCGGCCAGGGCGCGGCCCAGGTGATCGTGTTCAACCAGAAAGACAACATGCTCGAAGGCGGGGTCGACCGGCGGCCTGCAGACGGCGGGGCCGCCGGGAAATAAGGTGCGTACGGTGCGTACAGTGCCTAGGGTGCCAAGGGGTTGGTGCCGAATGCTTGGTGCCAAGTGCACAGGGAGACACAGATGAAGACGATGCGTTTGATATTTGCAGCACTGACGATTGCGGTGGTGCCGGGGTCCTATCTACTGTTGGCGCAGCAGCCGGCCACGCCCGCGGCGCAGCCCGCGGCCGCCGCACCGCGGCAGCCGATGTCGTTCTTTGTCACCAGCGTCGGCAAGGGTGACGGCGCGAATCTCGGCGGCGTGGCCGGCGCGGATGCGCATTGCCAGGCGCTCGCCAAAGCCGCGGCACAGCCGGATGCGGTGTGGCGCGCCTACCTGAGCACGCAGGGCGCCGGCGCCGTCAGCGCGCGCGACCGCATCGGCAACGGTCCGTGGCATAACTTCCGAGGCCAAGTCATCTCGACGAGCAATGCGGTGCTGCACGGCGACACCATCGAGCAGGCGCGCATCGGCAACCCGTTGGGGAAGCAGCTCTCCTTGAACGAGAAGGGCGAGCTGGTCAACGGCGTCGGTGACAAGCCGAACCAGCACGACATTCTCACCGGTTCGACGGCCGACGGCCGCGCCTTCACCGACAGCGCGGACCACACCTGCAACAACTGGACGAGCAATAGTGCGGGGTCCGCACAGCTCGGGCACCACGACAAGCAAGGCGGCGGCAACGGTTCCTGGAACGCGACGCATCCGAGCAAGGGCTGCAGCCAGGACAATCTCATCGGCACCGGCGGGGCCGGGCTCTTCTACTGCTTCGCAGTGAAATAAGGTGCGTACGGTGCGTACAGTGCCTAGAGGGGTGCCAAGGGGTTAGTGCCGAGTGCGACGGTCGCACCAGCACCAACCCTTGGGCACAATTAGGCACCGTACGCACCCTTGGCACCCTATTTCTTGGGCGCCCAATTCATCGCCACTGTCAGACCGCTGTACGTATCCGGTCCGATCTGCCCGGTGGCCGCCGTGGTCGGGGCGACGAACTGGAGGACCAGGAACCGTTGACCGTCTGGCGCGACGGCGTAGGGATGGTAGTCGCCGCCGCTATGAGGCACGTTGAGCGCCGGGAAGACCACCACTTCCCGAGGGGTGTCGGGTTCGAAGACGTCGCCTTTGGCGTTCACCTGGACGGAGTACATCGGCCCCCCGAATGCGTATGGGGTGCCGCCAGTCGCACCAACCGGAGAGTGGTAGAAGATCTCCTTGCTGTCCCCACGCCACCGGGGCCAGTCTCCACCGGTGAATGACACCTGCCATCCTCCAGCGCCCGTCGGGAACGGTTTCACGTAGATCTCGTTCCGGTTGTCTTTCGAATTGGACGTGTAGGCCAACCATTTTCCGTCCCGAGAGATTTGCCCGTGGGTCTCGTTGAACGGCTCCGCCACGATCGGCGCGGCCTTCTTGTCCTCCACCGTCAGTACCCAGAGATCGCTCCCGGTCTTGGGATCCTGCACCCAGAAGACAATCCGCTTGCCGTCCGGCGACCAGGACATCGGGGCCTTGGGCAGATCCGATTCGTGCAGCGGCTCCTCGGCACCAGACCCGCTCGAGAGCGTTTGGTACAGACCCCACTTGCCGCTCCTGAGCGAGGCATACACAATGCGGCTTCCGTCGGGCGACCAGAGCGGCATGGAGCTGTGGCGCGACGCATCCCTCGTGAGCCGCAACTGCGATCCTCGCGGCTCGATCACGTAGATGTCGCCGCCGTTGGCGTCGTGACGGTGGACGGCGATGCGCTTCGCATCCGGGGATACCTCCACGCCGCGGTACGCGCCGGGAGGCCCCACGTGTTGCACCACTTGACCGGCGCGGTCGATCCACGCCAACTGCCACTCCCCCAGATCCGACGCCGGGCCGGCCGGGCCCGCCCCGGCGGTGCCACCGGCGAGGTAGAAGTAGGCCAGCACGCCGTTCTGGGACACGCGGAAATCGCCGCGACCGTTGGCGCTGTCGAACGTCACCTCGTCGGCGATGCGAACGGGTTCGCCAGACACCGCTAGCGTGGCCGCGTCAAACGTCTGCGCGTACACGGCGCTATCGCGGTGGAAGATCACGTAGCCCGGATTCGAATAGCCGGCGTTGGACCCCGCCGACAGGATGCGGGTCTTGTCCTTCGAATCGAGCGTGCCCGCGACGATGGCGCGACTGGCGGCCTGCCCGGACCATGCGGTGTACAGATAGTGACGTCCGTCCGGCAGGAAGTGGGGCCAGAAATGCCCGTTCTCCGATCCGTCCAGCGTGGTGACGGCCTCCGGTTTTCCGCCTTCGGCCGGCACGCGGAACAGCCCCTGGGCGGAACCAAACAGGATGACCCCCTCGCGGTTCCACGTGCCTCCGGAGAAACCGGACGCGTCGGCAATCTCCTGGGGCGGCCCGCCCGAGGCCTCCACCCGCTTCAACTTGGTGCCGGCGATAAAGCCGATCCAGCGGCTGTCGGCTGACCAGAATGGTTGTGCGGCCCCTTCGGTTCCCGGCAGCCGCTGAGGCGTCACCGCGCCGATCGGCCGAACGTAAAGAATCCATGAATCTTCAGTCGCGATTGTCTGCCGGGCCACAAACGCAATCGCGCGTCCATCGGGCGAGACCGCGAAATTCGCTGGGTCGAAGACACCTGGGCCTGAGGTGCCTGCAGCGCCTGTATTGCTTCCTCTTCCTGCTCCTCCCGTTCCTCCCGCCGCTCTCGCCTCGGCGGTCAGTTGAATCGGCACCCTGAAGCGGAGTTCCTGCTGCGCATCCGGGCCACGAAGATAGAGCAGGGCCGGCGCCACCATGGCCGCAGCGGGCAGCACGACGGCCGCGATCAGACCGCGGTAGAGCCAAGCGCGGCTTCGAGCGACAACGCGCACCGGCGCGGCCGCTTGTGTACTTGCGCCGCCTTCGGCGATCCACTCGAGCTCCGCCAGGAGATCCCGCGCGGTCTGCCAGCGGTCCGCCGGGTCCTTGGCGAGACATGTCGCCAACACATGGTCCAGTGCCGGCGGCGTGGCGGGCTCGACTTTCGAGAGGGGCTCCGGAGTGGAGGTGGCGATCGCGGAAATCAGCAGCACCTGGGTCTTGCCGACGAACGTCCGCTTGCCCGAGACCATTTCGTGGAGCAGCACGCCGAACGCGAAGATGTCCGTTCGGGCGTCGGCTTCGCTCCCTTCCAACTGCTCGGGCGCCATGTACTGCAAGGTGCCGATCATGGCGCCCGGCGTCGTCAAATCCGTTCGGGCCGGCAGCACGGTCACTCCACTGAGCGCGCTGACCCCGCCTGCGCTGCCGGCTCCGGTCTTGGCCAACCCGAAGTCGAGGAGCTTGGTTCCACCGGGCGTCAGCATGACGTTGGCCGGCTTCAGGTCGCGATGCACCACGCCACGGCGATGGGCCTTGTCGAGCGCGTCGGCAATCTGAATCCCCAGCTTCAGCGCTTCGTCCAGACCGATCGCGCCGCGCTCGAGACGCGCCGCGAGCGTTTCGCCTTCCAGGTACTCCATGACGAGGAAGTCGATCGCGGCTTCACCGGTCGCGGGACTCTCGCGACCAATGTCGTGCAGCACGCAGATGTGGGGATGACTGAGCGACGCGAGCGCCTGCGCTTCGCGCTCGAACCGCTGCTTCATGTCCGCGTGGTCCGCCCAATGCTTCGGCAGCACCTTGACGGCCACGGTGCGCTGCAGACGCGTGTCGGTCGCCTTATACACTTCGCCCATGCCTCCGGCGCCAATGGCGGAGTGGATTTCGTACGGTCCGAGTCGCGTGCCCTCTGCTAACGCCATGAAAATTTCGCCTTCAACTCTTAACTCTGCACTCTTAACTCTGCACTCTATTTCAGCGGCGCAGCCGCAGCCGCCTTTGTCCATCCGCGGATCACAGTAAGCCCACTCGAAATAAACCCCTGCCCGCCCTGCGCTGCGGTTGGTTGACGCCCTGGCGCCGTGGAGTTGAACCCCACGATTGACGTTCCCCCTGGCCGCCCCCGAACAGGTTTCCGGCCCCGTTCCCATACCGGAGAAGGAAACGCTGGCCGTCGGCGGTGACGTTCCACTGGTGGCGAACCGGATCTCGAGAGTTTGCATAGCTAATCGCACCAAACAGCCGGCGCGGGATGCCGGCTTCGATCCCTGCCCCGAGCTTGAGGTCCACGGCCATCACTCCGTCGTCGGGCGCTCGATAGAAGATCTCCTTGCCGTCTTTTCTCCAGCGCGGCTGGCCGCCGCCGCCGATGGCCGAGATCCGCTGTTTCTGATCGAGGGCCGGAAACGAGAGCACATACACCTCGAAGGTGCCCGATTCGTTGGAGGTGTAGGCGAGCCATTTCCCGTCGTACGAAAACTGCGGCTCGTCCTTCCGATAGGGCCCCGTGACCACCGGGATCGGCTTCTTGTCGCCGCCGGACACCGGGAGGACGTAGAGATCCTCGAACGCATCCTGTCCAAGCTTGTAGGCGATGTACTTGCCATCCTTGGACCAGTCTTCCACCATCTCGTTGCTCGACGAGTTCAGGAGCGGTGTTTCTGGCCCGACACCGTTGGCGTTCTTGACGTAGACATCCGCATTCCCTTTCCGGTACGTCGTGAAGGCAATGCGGTCGCCTGTAGGAGACCAGACCGGGTTGAGGTCATCCGCCGGGTCCAGCGTCAACTTGGTCGGAACGCCAGCGCGTTCCCAATCGATCACCCAGATATCCGCGCCGGCCCCGTCCTGCCGCGTGATCGCGACGAACTTCGCATCTGGCGAGAGGTCGATGTCCCCATACGCACCCTGTTCTCCGGCCAATCCCAGTTGTCTGCCGCTGCGGTCTCTCCAGCCGAACGTGGCATTTGGGGCCGTGATTTGTGCCCTGCCAGACCCACCCAGCGCCGTCGCCCCTCCGCCCTGAAAATAGAGGAGCACGCCGTTTTGCGACACATCGAAATGGCCGCGCCCGTTCGCGCTGCTGAAACCAAGCTGGTCCGCGATGTGGACCGGGTCCCCGGCGAGCGCCAACGTGTCAGCGTTGAACGGCTGTGCGAAGAGCGTGGACTCGCGGTGGAACACCAGGTAACCAGGAGATGCGTAAGCGGCATTCGATTCAGCCGCCATCAGCTTCGTCTTCTCCTGCGACCCGAGGGTACCGGCGAACACCGCGCGATTGGCGGCCTCTCCCGACCACGCCAGGTACACGTAGCGACGTCCGTCGGGCAGAAACGACGGCCAGAAGTGACCGGTCTCCGGCTTTTCGACGGTCGTGATCGCTTCGGGCTTTCCGCCCTCCGCCGACACGCGGAACAGACCCTTGGCCGATCCGAAGACGATGGTGCCTTCGGCGTTCCACGCGCCGCCGGCGAAGCCCGGCGCCTCGCCGAGGTCCTTGGGCGCGCCGCCCGCGGCGTCTACTCGCTTCAACCGACCGCCGGCCGCATAGGCGATCGTGTTGCTGTCGGGAGACCAGAACGGCAGCGACGCATCGTCGGTACCGCCAAGCTTGCGGAACGTGGTGGAACCGACCGGGCGAACGAACAGCGATGCTGGTTCCTGGGTATTGGGGCGGGCGACAAGCGCGACGGTTTGCCCATCCGGAGAAAGCGCGATGTCGGCATCGCTCAACCCGGCGACGGGGATGCGGAACTGGAACGCCTCCGATTCCTGCGAGCCTCGCAAGTACAACACGGCGGGCCAGGCCATGACGGCCATCAGCACCAGCGCGGCCGCCAGGACCAACGAGAGCCGCTTGTCGAGGCCGCGGGCGGCCACCGGCGGAGCGCCCGACACACCGCCTCCGGCGACCCATCGGAGCTGCAGCGCGAGGTCGTGCGCGGTCTGCCAGCGGTCGTCGGGATCTTTCGCCAGGCATCGCTTCGCCACATGATCCAGCGCCGGCGAGGCGGCGGGCTGCGCCGTCGAGAGCGGATCGAGCTCGAGCGTGGCGATGGCGGTGATGAGCATCGCGCGGTTCTTCCCCTCGAACGCTTTGGTGCCCGTGACCATCTCGTGCAGCACGGAGCCGAACGCGAAGATGTCGGTCCGCGCGTCGGCCTCGGCGCCTTCAATCTGTTCGGGCGCCATGTACTGCAGCGTGCCGACCATCATGCCCGGCGAGGTGGCGTCCGCGCGCGGCCGCACGACTCCTGTTGGTGCCGAGGGAGTCGATGCGGGCTTTACGGGCGCCGTCAGTTTCGCCAAGCCAAAGTCGAGCAGCTTTGGCCCGCTCGGCGTCAGCATCACATTCGACGGCTTGAGGTCGCGGTGCACGATGCCCATGCGGTGCGCCTTGTCGAGCGCGTCGGCAATCGCGACCGCCACCTTCAGGGCCTCATCGAGCGGCAACGCGCCTTTTTCCAGACGTTGCGCCAGCGTCTTGCCCTCGAGGTACTCCATCACGAGGAAGTCGATCGCCTGCGCTGCGCTGGCCTGCCCCGGGTCTGTCGTGCCAGTCGACGGGACGTCCCGGCCGATGTCGTGGAGCGTGCAGATGTGGGGATGGGTCAGCGACGCGATGGTTCGCGCTTCGCGGTCGAAGCGCTCTTTCATGTCGGGATGCCCCTCCCAATACGGCTGGAGCACCTTGATGGCGACGGTGCGGTTCAGCCGCGTGTCGGACGCTTTGTAGACTTCGCCCATGCCGCCTGCCCCGATCGGGGCGACGATTTCGTAGGGACCAAGTCGAGTTCCAACTTCAAGAGCCAATGACTGTCTCCATGGGATTAAACCGCAGCGGCGCCATTATAAGGGTGCCTAGAGGGTAGGCACCCTGTATTTGTCACTCGAACGGGTTGAGCGCCCGGAGGCCGGCCTTCTTGAAATCGCGTGTGTTTCTCGTGACCATGGTCAGGTCGTGTTGGAGCGCCGTGGCCGCAATCATCCCATCCAGCAGCGGCATCGTCGCCCCTTTCCGCTTCAAGTCCACCACGAGTTTGGCCCAACGCCGGCTGATCGTCGCGTCCCATGGAAGGCACTCGATGGTCTGCACGAGCGCCTCAAACCATTGTTCGAGTTGTCTCTGCTTGCGCCCGCGCGGCAGCGCCAGGATGCCGATCGACAGTTCTCCCAGGATGATGGAGTCCACGACCAGCGTCGCTTCGTTGGTGCTCAACCAGTCGAGAACCTTGGCGCTGGGCGCCGGCTTGGTCGCCTCGCTGAGCACGTTGGCATCGACCAGGTACGTCATCCGAGTCTGGGCACATGGATGTCGTCGGTCGTGTCGCTGCGGTCCACCGGCGTGAACCAACCCTTAACCGGGCACGCGAGCAGCAATTTGACCAAGCCTTCATTGCGCCGCCGCGTTCGCTTCAGCCGGTATTCGCCGCTGTCGATCCGTTCGACATCGAATTCCTGCCCTGGCCGAACCCCATCCCGCTGCCGGAATTCGGCGGGGAGCACGATCTGACCCTTGGTGGACACCGTGGTTCTCATCTAGGTAAGATACGGTCTTACACCACGGCTGTCAACATCGCCACCCCTGCGTTCTCGGACCGCTAGCGGCCGTTGCTCGTCCGGGCCGTCGGCGCGCCCATGAACGGCCGCAGCAGCGCGGACCAGACGGCGTAGCCCTGTGGCGACAAGTGCAGACCGTCTTCAACGAACAGCTCGGGCCGCGGCTTCTCGTCCCAGCCGAGCATCGCCTGGTCGACGTCGATGAACACGAGACGGTCGTCGCGTTCGCAGTAGGCGCGCATCAAGGCGTTGGCCTTGCGCATGCGATCGACCATTTTCCACCGCAGCAGGCTCGGCTTGATGCCGGGCGGCGGAGAATCGCATGGGAGCCCTCCTCGAACGTTGGAACGCGGAGAATCTCCCGGAACTCTAGCACCTTCCATGAGTGTTGCCGGTGCCAAGGGTGCCAGGGGTGCCTAAGGTGCCAAAGGGTTGGTGCCGGGTGCCGGTGCGCGACACCCGCCCTACTCCTGGCCCCACGTTGGATCTTCCAGCTTCGCCTTCGGTAGATACCGCGGTGGCGGCGGGTCAGGCGTTGATTCCAGGTATCGAATCAAACCGCTCGCCGCCTTGATCGCGCGACGCGCCGTGTGTTCGCCTTGAATGAACTCCTCATCGGTCATCAACTTCAGGTCGCGGGCGTCAATGAAGTGGTTGATGACTTCAGCCTCGGACCCCTTTGCGATTCGCACGTACTGTGCAAACGGTTTGTGGAAGAACCGGGCAAAGCCCTCGGCGATGTTTCGCGGACCTGAGCGCGCAGAATCGCTCAATTGATCGCAGAACTTATATCGACGAGCGACCTCTGGCTTTGCCAGCAACGCATCTGCCAGCAACTTCAATTCGCGCGCCAGTTGCCAGGCGACGATCTCTCTGAAGTCTTTGAATCCAGCCATGCCGACACTTCCTGCAATCGGCTAGCCCAGCCCCGATCTGTGTTTTTGGGCGCAGTCTCAAGGGTGATGGTTTGATCGATCGCAGTTTCTTCAATACCGCGCTCGAAGAGCGATCGCGTTTTCTGCACTGGCACTGGCACCCGCACCGAGACTGGCACCGGGCACCGGCACCAACCCTTTGGCACCCCTTGGCACCGTTGGCACCGTTGGCACCTTCGTCAGTACAGCACCTTTCCCTCGCCGAGCTTCTGAACGAGGTTCCGATAGTGGGAGATGATCAGGTCTCGGCGCTTCATGACGGCGCGGACTTCGCCGGGCGACAGGTATCCCTTTGTGGCAGTGGTCAACGCGTCAGCCGTCAGCCCTTCCATCTTGGCGAGCAATGCCCGATCGGCCCGCTCGAGCTCGAGCGGCCGAATCGTGTCCTGCAAACGAAAAGCGCGCGTGAAATCGATCGTGATGATCCGCCACTCCGGCGAGATCAGCACGTTGGTGAGGTTGCGGTCGTTGTCCCGCACCAGCTCCATGAACACGCGCTGGCGGTACATGTCGTTGTTCCATGCCGTCGGGTTCGGCGGCTGGATCTTTTTCTTCAGCCGCTCCCCTTCGTTCATCAGGTTATCCATCCACCAGGCGAGCGCGCCGGTCTTGCCGTCGTAGCGATACTCGATCGTCGGGGGCATCATCTCGGCGAGTCCAAGCAGCTCGGCGATTCGTACGGCAGCGATGTTGTACTTCCACGAGTCGACGAAATTCATCTCCGGCTTGCCGGAATCGGGCGTGAACAAGTGTTTGCGCTCGTCGATCGGCTGAAACACCGCGTCGTGTTTCAAGGTCCCGTCCGACAGCGTCAGGCGCGACGGCCTGGTCACGCCGCTCGGGGTGCTGCGGTCGCCCACGACCTTGGCGGTGCGCATGAAGGCTTCGATCTGTTCGCGCGTGACGGGCGCCTGGGCAGTGAGGGGCGCCTGGGCAGCGAGCGGCGAGACGAGGCTTACGCTCAGAGCAAGGACGGCGAGGCATTTGCGCATGCCACCCGTATACCACAGGCGACGCCTTAGAATGACTCCGTGACCACCGGTGGCATCGTGTTGTGCGGAGGAAAGTCGACCCGAATGGGCGTGCCCAAAGCCACGCTGCCCTTCGGTCCCGAGACCATGCTGCAGCGCGTGGTACGGCTGCTCGGCACCGTCGTCTCCCCCATCGTCGTCGTCGCGGCCCACGGGCAGTCGCTGCCGGCACTGCCGGATGAGGTCATTGTCACGCGCGATGAGCGGGAGGCGCGGGGACCGCTTGAAGGATTGCGCGCCGGCTTGAAAGCGCTCCCGGAGTCCGTAGCGGCGGCTTACGTGACGAGCTGCGACGTGCCGTTGCTGGTACCCGCGTTCGTGGAGCGGATGATCGAACTAATGGGCGATCACGACATCGCGGTCATGGAAGTCGACGGCTTCCCCCATCCCCTCTCGGCGGTCTACCGGCGCGACACGCTTCCGCATGTCGAATCGCTGCTGGCGAATGACCGGTTGCGGCCGGTGTTCCTGTTCGATACCGTGCGCACGCGCCGCGTGCAGCCGGCGGAAATGACCGTCGTCGATCCGGAGCTCCGAACGCTGCGGAACCTCAACACGCACGAGGACTACCTGGCGGCGCTAAAAGAAGGCAGAAGGCAAAAGGCAGAAGGCAAAATCGACTGACGGCGTCTACCAGCCGCGTTGGCGGTGGTATTCCGCCACCAATGCGTCGAGCCGCTCGAGGCTGAGGTGCGCCGCCGCATCGTTGGGCAGCGGGGTGTTGAGAAACCGTTCGGGCAGCGTATCTTCCGCCGGTGTCCATCCCGCGAGCAGATTGAACTGCCGCTTGGCGGCGACGATGCGCGTGGCGGTCTCGCGCAGCTCGCCGGCGGTCACGTCCCACCCCGTGACGCTCTGCAGCATTGCGGCCGCCTCGGCGTGGAAATCGTCGAACACGCCGCGCAGGAACTTGCAGATGATCAGCGAGTCCATCAATGCCGCCCGATCCTCGGTGTCGATCGCATGACGCACCGCATCCAGCGTCACGTGGCGGCGATCGACCTTGTCCGAAAAGTCGACCTCGTAGGCGCCGCTGCGATTGTGGTCGGCGCCGCGCGCGCCCACGGCAAACCCGAGCGCCATCGTCTGCAGCGCCCTCGGCTCGTAGCCGGGCATCTCGAGGCCCTTGACCTGCGGCGCAATCGCGATGCTGTCGTGACCGATCGCGTGAGCCGCGCGACGGCTGCCGTCGGCCAGCAGATGGCCAAGCCCGTGACGTGATCCAATCAGCTCGATGGCGTGCAGCAGCGCGGCGCCGCTGCCGAACGTCAGCCACGGCTCGTCGAGCCATCCCCGCTCGACGCACTCCATGGCAAACGCGATCGTCCCTCCCGTGCTGATGGTATCGAGGCCGAGCTCGTCGCATCGCTGTGACGCTCGCAGAACGACGTCGGCATCGCCAATCCCGCAGAGCGATCCCAGCGCGAACAGGCTTTCATACTCGACGCGTACGTGCCCGTCGTCGCCGACGGCGTAGATGTGCTCGCAGCCGATCGTGCACGCCACACAACTGTCGCGGGTCTTCGCACGCGTGGTGCTCAGCTGCTCCGGTGAGAGGCTTTCCGCTTCGTCGAACGTGCCGCTCTGGAAGTTTCGCGTCGGCAGGGCGCCGAAGCGGTTGAACGTCAGCAGATTGGTCGCGGTGCCGAGGTCGCGGTATTTCTCCGTCGCGGGACCGAACGATCGCTTCGACAGGTCCTTGCTGATCGCCGTCAACTCGCGCGGATGCGCCCACTCGGCGCGCTGCGTTCCCCTCAGGGCGATCGCCTTGATGTTCTTGGCACCCAGCACGGCCCCGCTGCCGCCGCGGCCGGCATGGCGGCCGTCGTGCGAGATGGTGGCGTAGCGGACCAGGCGCTCGCCCGCGGGGCCAATTGCTGCGATCCGGAAACTCGCTCCAAGGCGTGATCTGAGTTCCGCCTCGGTCGCCTGGCAGGTCTTGCCGGCACATTCAGCCGCAGGCTCCACACGGACCAGGCCGTCATCGATGACGAGGACCGAGAGCTCGTGGGCGCGGCCGACGATGACGAGGGCGTCGCAACCGCAGCTCTTGCCCGCAATGGCAAAACCGCTGCTGGCGAGCGAATCGTTGATGCGATCGGTCAACGGGCTCTTGCTCACCACGGCAAACTTCGCCGAGGTGGTCAGCGGACTGCCGACCAGAGGGCTGAAGGCAAACACCAGGGGAGCTTCAGGGTCGAGCGGATCGAGATGCGCGCAGCCTGCGTCGAGCAGCAGCCGGACACCGAGGCCGCTGCCGCCGATGAACTGGCGCAGCACCGCGTCGGCCAGCGGCACACGCTCAACGCTGCCGCGGGACACATCGATTCGGAGGTAGCAGCCGTGGTAACCGAACGGCATCAGCTCCCGTTAGCCTCCGGCGTCGGCAGACAGAATCAGCACGCAGTCGTCGTCGCCGAGTGGCGTCCCCGGGTCGCTGATGAACCGATCGCCATTCAGGCTCGCGACCAGGGATGGGTGCAGCCGATCGACGGCGATCAGCTCGGCAAGGGCGGGCATCTGCGCCGCCAGCGTCCCGAGCAGCCGTCCCAGGGTGTCCGCTTGAACGTCCAACTCGGCGACGCCCGCGCGCTCGCGGGGAACGCCGAGAAACTCAACATGCATAAGGATCGATCCCTCAGGATGGTAGCATGGCCATCGATCGTACCAAGCCCATGAGCGATCCCACCATTCCGTCCACGACGGCATCAGCCTCGAGCAAGACGCCTCGGAAGAACCGCGGCCGGGTGCGCTCCACGCCGAAAGGGCGGCGCGTCGAGCCGGCGGCGCGCGAGGAAGTGCTGACCCTGCTCGGCGACGCGCCGCGTCGGCGTGATCTGCTCATCGAACACCTGCACAAGATTCAGGATCGGTACGGCTGCCTGCACGCGCGGCATCTGGTCGCCCTCGCGGCCGAGCTGAAGATGGCGATGGCGGAGGTCTACGAAGTGGCGACGTTCTACCACCACTTCGACGTGGTGAAGGAGGGCGAGACGCCGCCGCCCGCGCTCACGGTTCGCGTCTGCGATTCGATCGCCTGCGAGCTCGCGGGCTCACGCGAGCTGCTCGCCACGCTGCAGAGTCGGCTCGGCGCGGGCGTGCGCGTGAAGCCCGCTCCGTGTGTGGGCCGTTGCGAGACCGCGCCGGTCGTCGTCATCGGCCAGCATCCAATCCCTCACGCCACAGCCGAGCAGGTGTCCACCGCCGTTGACGCCGGTCACGTGACACACCCGCCGACCGGTCTCGTCACTCCCGGTCACATTGATTACGCGGCGTACCGCGCGGCGGGTGGATACGCGCTCGCGGCCGCGTGCGTGGCGGGAAGCAAGACACCCGCGGACGTCGTGGCCGTGATGGAAGACTCCGGCCTGCGCGGCCTCGGCGGCGCCGGCTTTCCTGCCGGCCGTAAATGGAAGCTGGTGTCGGCCGAACCCGCTCCCCGCCTGATGGCGATCAACATCGACGAGGGCGAGCCCGGAACGTTCAAGGACCGCTACTACCTCGAGCGCGATCCGCATCGCTTTCTCGAAGGCGCCCTCATCGCGGCGTGGGCGGTCGGCATCGACGCGATCTACATCTACCTTCGCGACGAGTATCACGGCTGCCGGGCGATCCTGGAGCGCGAGATCGCGGCGCTGCAGGCGAATCCGCCGTACGCGATTCCGGCCATCCATCTTCGACGCGGAGCCGGCGCCTACATCTGCGGCGAAGAGTCGGCCATGATCGAATCCATCGAGGGCAAGCGCGGAGAACCGCGCCTCCGCCCGCCATACGTGGCGCAGGTCGGCCTGTTCGGCCGTCCCACGCTCGAGCACAACATGGAGACGCTGCACTGGGTGCGCGACATTCTCGAGAAGGGCCCGGCATGGTTCGCTGGCCACGGCCGCCGCGGCCGCAAGGGACTACGCTCGTTCTCGGTCAGCGGCCGCGTCAAGACGCCGGGCGTGCACCTGGCTCCGGCGGGCATCACGCTGCGTGAGCTCGTCGACGAATACTGCGGCGGCATGCTCGACGAGCACGAGCTCTACGGCTATCTTCCCGGCGGCGCGTCAGGTGGGATTCTGCCCGCCTCGAAGGCCGACGTGCCGCTCGACTTCGACACCTTGAACGAGTACGGCTGCTTCATCGGATCGGCGGCGATCGTGGTGCTGTCGAACCACGACTCCGCGGCAGGCGCGGCGCGCAACCTGATGAAGTTTTTCTCCGAAGAGTCGTGCGGCCAGTGCACACCGTGCCGGGTCGGCACCGTCAAGGCGCTCAAGCTGATGGAGACGAAGCAGTGGGACGCCCCGCTCTTGCAGGAGCTCTCGCAAGCGATGATGGACGCGTCAATCTGCGGTCTGGGGCAGGCCGCACCCAATCCCGTGCTCACCGTCTTGAAATACTTTCCTGCGGAAGTTGAGTAAATGCACCAACAACTGACGGCCGTCGCGACGATCCCGGTCTCGTTCACGCTGAACGGCAAAACCGTGGTCGTCCCCTCGGACCAGACCATCCTCGAAGCCGCGGAGCGGCACGGCGTCGAGATTCCGCGCCTGTGCCACATGGACGGCATGCGGCCGGATGGCAACTGCCGCACCTGCATGGTGGAGATCAAAGGCGAGCGCGTGCTCGCGCCATCCTGCTGCCGCTATCCCAAGGACGGGATGGAGGTCACCACCAACAGCCCGCGAGCGGTCACCAGCCAGAAGATGTCGATCGAGCTGCTGCTGTCGGACGTGCCCGAGCGGTCGTACACGCTCAACTCCGAGCTCGACCTCTGGGCCAGGAAGCTGGCCGTCGGCAAGCCGCGCTTCGCGCCGCGCCATCAGCCGGTTGAAGACCTCTCGCATCCGGCGATGTCGGTGCACCTTGACGCCTGCATCCAGTGCAATCGCTGCGTGCGCGCCTGCCGCGAAGAGCAGGTCAACGACGTCATCGGCTACGCCTTCCGCGCCGGGGAATCGAAGATCGTCTTCGACTTCGACGATCCGATGGGCGACTCGACGTGCGTGGCCTGCGGTGAGTGTGTCCAGGCGTGCCCGACCGGCGCGCTGATGCCCGCCCGCGACGCCGCCAAGATCGTTGCTGATAAGCAGGTCGATTCGGTGTGTCCGTACTGCGGCGTCGGCTGCCAGCTCACCTATCACGTCAAAGACAACACCATCCTTCACGTGCAGGGGAAGGACGGTCCGGCGAACGCGAGCCGGCTCTGTGTGAAAGGGCGCTACGGCTTCGACTACGTTCAGCACCGGCATCGTCTCACCACGCCGCTGATCCGCAAACCGGGCGTCCCGAAGCACAAGGACTTCGTCGTCGATCCCGAAAACTGGCAGGACGTGTTCCGCGAGGCCACGTGGGAGGAAGCGCTCGACGTCGCCGCCAGAGGACTACGCGAGACGCGCGACACCTACGGCAAGCGGTCGCTGGCCGGTTTCGGCTCTGCCAAGGGCACCAACGAAGAGGCGTATCTCTTTCAGAAGCTGGTGCGCACCGGCTTCGGATCCAACAACGTCGACCACTGCACGCGCCTGTGCCATGCATCGAGCGTCGCCGCGCTGATGGAAGGCATCAATTCCGGCGCCGTGTCGAACCAGGTCCGCGACGTCGCCAATGCGGAAGTGATCTTCGTGATTGGCGCCAACCCCACCGTGAATCATCCGGTGGCCGCGACCTGGATGAAGAACGCCACCAAGTCGGGAACGAAGCTGATTCTCGCCGACCCGCGCCGCAGCGATCTGGCCCGGCACGCCACGCACTACCTCCAGTTCAATGCCGACACCGATGTGGCGCTGCTCAACGCGATGCTGCACGTCATCGTCGAGGAGGGTCTCGTCGACGAGGCCTTCATTCGCGATCGCACCTCCGGTTACGAAGCGCTCGCGGAGAACGTGAAGACGTTCTCGCCGGAGCGGATGGCGCCGATCTGCGGCGTCGAGGCGCAGACGATCCGCGACGTCGCCCGGTTGTATGCGACCTCGAAGGCATCGATGATCCTCTGGGGCATGGGCATCTCCCAGCACATTCACGGCACCGACAACGCCCGCTGCCTGATCGCCCTGGCGCTCTCGACCGGCCAGATCGGCAAACCCGGGTCGGGGCTGCATCCGCTGCGCGGGCAGAACAACGTGCAGGGCGCGTCAGACTCGGGACTGATCCCGATGTTCTATCCCGACTATCAACGTGTCGGGACACGCGAGGCGCGGCAGCGGTTCGAGACCTTGTGGCACACCACACTCGATCCGGATCCCGGGCTCACCGTCGTCGAGATCATGAACGCCGCGAAGAAGCACGAGATCCGCGGCATGTACGTCATGGGCGAGAATCCGGCGATGTCTGATCCGGACGTCGATCACGCCCGTGAAGCGCTCGCCGCGCTCGATCACCTGGTCGTACAGGACATCTTCCTCACGGAGACGGCGTACCTGGCCGATGTCGTTCTGGCCGCCACCGCGTGGCCCGAGAAGATCGGCACCGTGACCAACACCGATCGCATGGTGCAGCTCGGACGAAAGGCGATCGACGCGCCAGGTGACGCTCGGGCGGACTTCTGGATTCTCAACGAGCTCGCACGCCGCGTCGGCGTGGATTGGTACTACGACCATCCGCGAGACGTCTTCAACGAGATGCGCCTGTGTATGGATTCGATCGCGGGCATCACGTGGGAACGTCTCGAGCGCGAGTCGTCTGTCACGTATCCGTGTGTGAAGGAGGGCGATCCAGGGGATCCGGTGGTGTTCCTCAAGGACTTCCCGACGAAGTCAGGACGCGCCAAATTCGTGCCGGCCGACCTGATCTCCGCCGCGGAGCGGCCGGACGCCGAGTACCCCATGGTGCTCATCACCGGGCGCCAACTGGAACACTGGCACACCGGGTCGATGACGCGCCGGGCGTCGAACCTCGACTACATTGAGCCGGAACCGGTGGCCTCGTTGCATCCGCTCGACCTCGAAGGGCTGACGATCGCGCCGGGCGGAATCCTCACGATCGAATCGCGGCGGGGCCGGATCTCACTCTACGCGCGCGCCGACGACGGCACGCCGCGAGGCACGGTGTTCGTACCGTTCTGTTTTTACGAGGCCGCGGCCAACATGCTGACGAACCCGGCGCTCGATCCGTTCGGAAAGATTCCCGAGTTCAAGTATTGCGCGGTGAAGGTGACCAAGGGCGGCCCGACGCCGACGCGGATGAGCTTTGGCGGCGGAGTGCTGCTGCCCGGACAGCGAGACACAGCTTGAAAGTGAGAAGTCTTTTCCCTTCTCACTTCTCACTTCCCCACCGATCGGTGGGGATCGAGAGCAGCAGGTAGCGCTTCCGGAGCTCGACTACGCGCGCGGGCAGCTCGCGGGTCGTGAATTCGCCCGCGCGGCAGCGGTCGCGCAGCCGCCGGATCTCGAAGCGATAGAGATCGTTGATCTGTTCGCGCAGCCGCGCCGGCGAAGTGCCAGGCTTCGGCGCCAACCCGTGCCTCGCCAATTCGTCGAGGACTTCGGGCTTCAGTTTCGGCATCGCAGCAGGTAGACAGCGATTTCAGTTTTTTCCAACTCGCTGGCATCCGCTGTGGAAATCGCCTTGTAAGCCGCGCACGCCGCCGCGATGTCGTCGAGGCGCGCGCTGGCGCGCGCCAGGCCCAGCCAGGCACGGGGGCTGGCCGTGGTCTTGGTGGCCCGCTGGTAAGCATCGCGGGATTCGGAAAAGCGGTCGACCTCGAACCACAACTCGCCTTCGAGCTCGTCGATGGGCAGCGGCCACCGTGCCGGCGCGCCGGTCAACGCCATCTGGACGGACAGGGCCCGCGCGTGTTCGAGAAACACCTTCATCTCTTCGCGCTCTTCCTGTGCGGCGGAGATCGCGGCGCGGATCGCCGCATCGGCATACCGCGCCGAGACGTTGACGATGAGCGTATCGAGCCGCTCGAGCGATCGATTCACCGGCCCGAGGCGATCGCGCGGGGCGCCGATCGGCGCGAGCGCCCGCGCCGCGAGCCACCCGTCGTTCGCGACTCGCTCGATCTCGCCTTCAGTGTCTTGCGATGAGAGCGACACGCTGAGCACGAGCACAAGCGCGACTCGAATCGTCCAACCGATCGCAGAACTCAAGAAGCGAGAGAATCTCATTCGGCCATCATAAACCCGGTGTAGAGGCGGGTCTTAAGACCCGCCTCTACGACAGACGGTTGGAGGATTACCGGTATTGCGCGACGAGCGATGCCCGATCGATCGTGGCGCCGTTGATGACGAGCCGGGAGATTCGCCGGGTGTTGGTGATGTCGTCGAGCGGGTTGGCGTCAAGCACGAGAAAATCGGCGCGCTTGCCAGGCTGCAGCGCACCCGCATCGGCGAGATGGAGAAACTCAGCCGCACGGCTGGTCGCCGCGACGATGCCTTGCGCAGGCGTCAGGCCTGCGTCGACCATCGCCTGCAGCTCCAGTTGTTCGGCGAAGCCGAAGAAATGATCTTCGAGGCCGGTGTCGGCGCCCAGCACCACCTTTGCGCCAGCCTTGCTCAACCTGGCGAGGCTGCGCTGCAAGATCCCATACCGCTGCCGCGCGCCCTCAACCGATTTCGGATCTCGCTTGGCGTAATACGCCTGCATGCGTGCGACGACGGCCGCCGGAACCGATGCCGTCAATAACGTCATCATCGGATCGCCCGCAGTCAACCAGGGCGGAAGACTCGGGTAGGTTGGCCGCAGCGGCGTCGTGAGGTTGCCCATCACGTAGACGTTCTTCTTCACAATAGCCGCCACCAGCGCATCGTCCATTTCCTTGTCGCGCACCAGGTGCGCGAAGGCGTCGACGCCGGCGGCGACGAGATCGACCGCGTCGTCGTGATAGAAGACGTGGGCGCTGACGCGCAGACCGCGCTGGTGCGCCTCGTCGATCACCGCTCGATAGAGCGCCGGCGGCAGTTTCGGCGCGCGGCCGTTCCGATCGTCGACCCAGATCTTGACGATGTCGACCTGTCGGGCGGCCAGCTCCTCGACGCTGCGCCTGGCTTCCGGTTCGGTGGTGATTTCGTAGGCGATGCCCGCGTAGGTCGCGCCGCCGGGTCCGGCATTGGGCGCGCCGATCCCTCGTCCCGCAACGAGCAACCGCGCGCCACCGAGGCGGCCGGCCTGCTGGTCGGCTCTGACTTGATAGAGAACGTCGCCTGCTTCGATGCCGTGAGACAGCACTGCCGCCACGCCAAAGAACAGCGCGCGATTCAAGTCTTCGATCACGGTGTCGCGCGTGAAGTTGGCGGCGACGTAGCTCAACCCGCGTTGAAAGCCCGGGTGGACGTGCGTGCCGATCAAGGCGGGCATGATCGTCTTGCCGGTGAGATCCACACGGGCCGCACCGGCAGGCGCGGTGACCGACCCGGCGCTGCCGACGCGGGCGATGCGCCCGCCCTCGACCAACAGCGCGGAACGCTCGATGGCCGGGCTACCGTCGCCTGGAATCAGACGAGCGTTCTGATAGAGGACTGCGCCGGATGGCGCAGGTTGAGCCGCCAGCGTGGCGGCGAGGAGACCAGCAATCGCGAGCGAGCGCGCCATCGGCGGATTGTACTGCCAACGACAAACCTAAAGGTTTGTCGCCACCAACATAAGGTTTGTCGCCACAGGTGTTCTAGGGTTTGGGGATTCTCAGCGTGGCGCTGATCATCGCGCTGCCGCTCGCACCATAGATCAACGTCAGCGGATGCAGGAGCGCGGGACCTATTTGATAGACGCCGAACCAGAGGTTGTCGTCGACGCGGCCGAGCCACTGCGCAACACCGAGTAACAACACAATGACGATGCTGGTCGGAATCGGCGTGCCTTCAAAGTACTTCACCTTGCCGGTTGTCTGGTCGGCCAACTCCGCCGACGTGACGTTGAAGCGCGCGAGACGGCTGACGCCGCACACCACGAAGTAGGTCAGCACGACCATGTCCCACCCACCGCGAAGGCCGAGGGTGAAGCCGAGCACCGCCGGCGCGACGCCAAACGAAATGACGTCGGCCAACGAGTCGAGATCCGCGCCGAGCACCGACTGCCGTTTCTTGTTCAAGCGGGCGACGTAGCCGTCGAGGACGTCGCACACCAGCGCGGCCGGGAGGAGAAAGAACGCCGCCCAGAAGAACCGCCGGTTATCGGTCGCCAGGTAATCGAGGCAGAGAAAGATCGAGATGGTGCCGCACGACGCGTTGCCGATGGTCAGGACGTCGGCCCACGTGTACGACCGGATCATCGAGACATGGCGGCGACGTTCGGGCATGCATTCAGCCTAGCAAAAAGTCCACCCCATGGCCCGCCCGTTAACCTTTCCCCCCGGTTTCCGTATTTAGGGGGTATGAAACAACAGGTTTTCGCCGCGGTCTTCGCCGCCGTGACCATGCTGGGGCAGGCCAAGCCCTCCGCGCAGGCCACGCCCTCGGGACAACAGCCCGCGCCGCCGCCGACACCCGCTGCGGTGCCCGCCGCGTCGCCTCAAGCCCTCCCGATGTATCAGGTTCCGACCGATGCGGCCACGACACGGGAGCAGCTGCAGGAAATCCTCCGGCAGTACCCACCGTCTGTTGGAGAGGTGCTGCGTCGGGATTCCAGCCTTCTGAGCCGGGCCGACTACATCGCGCCGTACCCGCAGCTGGTCGGATTTCTGCAGGCGCATCCCGAGATCACCCGCAATCCGTCGTTCTACTTTGGCGGCTACGACTATTACGAGCGGCGCACCCCGATGGCTCCGGAGATCGAGGCGCTCGGCGTGCTGCTGGGCGGTATGGCGGGGTTTCTCGGCGTGATTGCGTTCATCGGCGTCGTGGTCTGGCTGGTGCGGGCCGTCATTCAACATCGCCGCTGGCTGAGGCAATCGAAAGTGCAATCGGATATCCACACCAAGCTCATGGATCGGATGACGACCAACGAGGAGTTGCTGGCCTACATCCAGAGCCCGGCCGGGCGGCGGTTCCTCGAGTCGGCGCCGATTCAGCAAGAGTCGGAATCGCCCCGCCTGAGTGGCGCGCCGGTGGGGCCGATCATCTGGTCGATGATGGCCGGCATCGTGCTCGCCACAGTCGGCATCGGTTTCCGGCTGGCCGCGCAATCGGTCACGGAGGAAGCACGCCAGGCGTTCACGGTGGTGGGCGTGATCATCCTCGCGCTGGGCGCCGGGTTTATCATCTCGTCGGTGATGGCGTACCTCGTCTCGAGCCGGCTGGGGCTGTTCCCGCAGCGCCCCAATCCGGCCGTGGGCTCCGACCATGCGTGATCTGGCACTGACCGACATGGAACGCCTCGGCGCTTTCGACGAAGCCGAACGGACGTTCCTGATGACCGAAGAAGCCTTCCGGGTCTTCTACGAGCTGACAGCGCGGCCGGTGCGCGTCTATCTGGCGCGGATGACCGGCGACGATCGGCTCGCCGACGACCTGCTGCAGGACACCTACTACCGGTTCCTGCGCTCGAACGCCGCGTTCGAAAACGACGATCACCGCCGCCATTACCTGTTCCGCATCGCCACCAACCTGGTGCACGACCATCGCCGCCGCCCGTTGTTCGAGGTCCCGGCGACGGCGGCCGTCGAAGCCACGGCCGCCTCGCCGGCGGAGCCGCACACCGCGGAGCGCGCCGCGCAGCGCATCGATCTGTCGAGAGCGCTCGATCTACTGAAGCCTCGCGAGCGCAGCATGCTGTGGCTGGCCTACGCGCAAGGATGGTCGCACGAAGAGATTGCGGCGTCGCTTGGCGTCAAGACCGGCAGCCTCAAATCGATGCTGTTTCGCGCCCGGCATCGGCTGGCCGTGTTGCTGAAGAATCCTGGAGGACGGTCGTGATTACCGAATGCGCGCGTGAAGCCGAGGTCGTCAACGCGGTGCTGGCCGGCGCGTGGCCCGACCGCTGCGACGAAGCGCTGACCGCTCATGCCTCGCACTGTGAGATCTGCGGAGAGGTCGCGGCGGTCGCCGCCGTGATTCGCGAGGCGAGCGAGCACGAGCGGCGCGACGCCCAGGTGCCGGTCGCCGGACAAGTATGGTGGCGCGCGGCCGTTCGCGCGCGGCTGGAAGCCTCGCACGCGGCGACGCAGCCGATGACGTGGCTGCATGGCATCACCGCCGCCCTGTTCATCGGTGTGATGCTGGCCGTGGTGGGCATGGCGTGGCCGTCGATGGCCAGCGGTTTCGAAGCGGCCAGGACCGTTAGCGCCTCGCTGTTGACGAGCGAAGCCGTGACGGTGATGGCCGGCCCGTTGCGGACGACGCTGCTGATCGCGCTCGCCGCCGGGGCCGTTCTGGTTCTTGCGCCTCTTGCGATCTATCTTGCACTGTCAGACGAGTAGGCACCCCTAAAGGGGTGCCCTACGATCGCGAAGACAGGAGATCAGGAGAAAAATATTCTTCTGGTCTCTTGGCCTCCTGTGTACGTCCGGACGTCACCAGCGGCCGCTGGAGCCGCCACCTCCCGACGAACCGCCGCCGAAACTGCCCGAAGATCCGGAGCTGCTGCTCGAGCTCGAACCCGATCCGCTCGAGCCGCCGCCCATCGTCCACCCGCCGCTGCTCCCCTTGCCCTTGGGCCTGAACGAGTCGCGCACCGACGCGCGCGCGCCCATGCGATAGCCGAAGATCGCCATCCCCAACGCGAGCGGAAAGAGCGTGAACAGCGCGAGCGTGAAGACGATCCCCAGCGACAACAACAGGGGCGTGCCGCCGAACATGCCGCCAAATAGGAAAGGGAATACCGTCTTGGTCCGGATCCCGGCGCCGATCATGAAGAAGCCGATCGCCACGAACAACCCGAGGAACGGAATGATGACCCATGGGGGAGCATCGTCTGAAGACGACTCGTTGAAGCGCGCCAGTTCTTCGGGCGTCAGCACCTGGTTGCGCTCGACTACTTCGACGATGCGGCGGATGCCGTCGCGAATACCGCCGGGATAATCGTCGTCGCGAAACCGGGGAGTGAATTGCTCGCGGATGATTTCGCCTGCCAGTCCGTCGGGCAACACGCCCTCGAGGCCGTAGCCGACCTCGATGCGCATTTCACGCTGGTTCGGCGCGACGACGACCAGCACGCCGTTATCCTGCTTGGCTTGCCCGACGCCCCACGCCTTGAACATGCGGTTCGCATAGTCCTCGACCGACATGCCGTCGAGCGATCGCACGACCGCCACCGCCACTTCAGACGAGGTCTTGCGCTCGAGATCGGCCAGCAGTTGATCGATCTCCGCCTTCACGGAGGCGTCCAGGACGCCGGCGAAGTCGTTGACGCGGCCGGTTGGCTTCGGGAAATCGCCTTGCGCGAACGACAGCGTCGAAGCTAGAAGTAAGAAGCAGGAAGTGAGAAGCAAGATTCTGATTCGCATCAGTCCAACGCCGATGAGGTTACACCGGATCGGTTACAAACGAAGACGTCGAACTCAGCAATCAGCGGCGATTTGAGGGCCTCTGGCGCGCGCATCTCTCGCCGTCCCACTGCGCTACAATGTGACGGTTCGGGACCCGTGTCTGGACGCGCTCGTCCGGCCGGGCGCGCTATCAGGAGTTACATACAATGCAGCGTTCCACAAAATCCACCATGACCGTGGCAGCCCTCGCGCTTGCCGCTTTCGTCACCACGTTGACGGCGAACACCGCCGGCCAGGGCGGACAGCCGCCGCCGCCGCCCGCGGCCAACACGCCGCCCAAGCCGCTCGTGCCGGTTGCCGCCAGCTCGGTCGCCGCCAATCCCGACCTCTACGTCGGCGAATACGTCACGATGACCGGCGCAGTCGAAGCCAACCTGTCGAAGACGTCGTTCTTGGTCGACCAGGACAAGACCAAGACCACCGGCAAGGACGTGCTGGTGCTCGCGCCGAACCTGCAGAAGGCGGCCGAGGCCAACGGCTACGTGACGGTGATCGGTCAGTTGATCAAGTTCGATCCCGCCGAGGTCGCGACCAAGCTGAAGGACTACAAGATTGATCTGTCGCCGGAAGACCAGGCGAAGTTCAAGGGCAAGCCCGTCGTGCTCGCCACCGCCGTGATCAATACCGCGGGCATCGACATCGCCAAGAAGCCGATTCCGCCGATGTCCGCAGACGACCTCACGCTGCAGAAGATCATGACGCGCCTGCCGCCGGCGCAGGCCGCGCTGCGCAAGGCGCTCGACGGATCGTCGGCGGACCTCACGAAAGAACAGGCCACCATTCTCAAGACCTCCTTCACCGAGATCGAAACGTTCTGGAAGGCCAAGGGTAACGAAGAGGCGACCAAGTGGGCCGCCGACGGCAAGCGTCACGCCGACTCGATCCTGATGAACGTGGCCAACGCCAACTTCGACGCCGCCAAGACTTCGGTCACGCCGCTCGGCGCGACGTGCGCCAGCTGCCACGGCAAGTACCGCGAACGCATGGAAGACGGGACGTTCAGGATTAAGGCCGCACAGTAGAGTGCAGAGTGCAGAGTTCAGAGTTAAGAACTTACTAGGAGCGTTATGAAAAAGATCGCGCTTGTTGCAGTGAGCCTCGTCGCCCTTGGTGGCATGTATGTGTCGGCGCAGCAGCCCGGCGCGGCGGGCGCGCCGGCCGGCCAGGCGCAGCGCCAACGCCCCGCTCCGGATCCGCGGTCGATGGGCGGCGGTGACTGCCGCGAGAATCCGTACAACTGCAATGACGTCGCCAATCCCCTGCCGCCGACCAACACGGTGTGGCTTGAAGAGATGACGTGGATCGACGTTCGCGATGCCCTCAAGGCCGGCAAGACCAACATCCTCGTGCCGACCGGCGGCATGGAGCCCAACGGCGTATGGCTGGTGACCGGCAAGCATAACTACGTGCTGCACGCCAACTGTGAGGCCATTGCCCGCAAGATGGGGAATGCCTTGTGCGCGCCGATCGTGAAGTTCGTGCCCGAGGGTGGCATCGAACCGAAGAGCGGCCACATGACGTCGCCCGGGACAATCTCCACGCGCGAGGAAACCTACCAGGCGCTGCTGACCGACATCGCGGAGAGCCTGCAGGCGCACGGCTTCAAGAACGTCATCTTCATCGGCGACAGCGGCGGCAACCAGAAGGGCCAGCAGACGGTGGCCGACAAGCTCACCACCAAGTGGGCCGGCAAGGCGCTCGCGCTGCACATCGGCGAATACTACGACTATGCCAGCGTGTCGAAGCACATGCAGGGCCAGGGGATCACCGAGGGCAAGTCCGACAACATGCACGACGACCCGATCATCACGCTCAACATGTTCATCGACGACCCGAACTCGGTGCGCTACGACGCCCGCCTCAAGGCGAACAAGGCGACGATCAACGGCCACTCGATCGCCGATCGCGCCAAGGCGACCGCGCAGGCCAAGCAGATCGTCGAGTTCCGCGCCACCAGGACGGTCGAAGCGATCAACAAGGCGATCGCGGCGAAGGGGAAGACGGCGACTTCGCAGCAATAACGAATAACCAATTACCAATAACGAATAACCAAGCTTTCGTTATTCGTTATTCTGAATTCGTTATTCATTCGGGCGGCCGGAGAAAACTCCGCGCCGCCCGTTTTCTTTCTGGCCGCCGCACTATAATCGCCCGTTCCCAAGGAGCCGACCATGCTGATTCGATTCTTCGAGCCTAGGGCCACGTGCGCGGCCATCGCCATCGTCCTTGCCACTCTCGCGGCGGCCTGCGAGAAAACGCCGGCCCCGGCACCCGCGCCCACAGCCGCGCCGGCTGACCCGGCAGTCGCTGCGCGCGAACGGCTGATCACCAGGGCCAAGTCGCTGGAGTTGCCGACCGCCTACGAACCGGTGCCGGGCGACGCGTTATCGCACCACACCTCCGGCTACGCCAAGACGATGTGCTCGGCGGTCTTCATCACTGGCTACGACGTAGCGTTCGCGGCCGAACACGTCGGCTACTTCACCGGCCCCTACGAAGAGCGCGCCAAAGTCGGCAAGCCGGTCGTCGACCGCGTGAAGAAGTCGGTGAGCATCACGCTCCCGAACGGCGTGGTGCGGACCGCGATCTACACAGGAGGCCAGGGCTGCATAACGCTGCCGGAGGGCTCGGACAAGCTGTCGTTCACGCCCAAAGCCATCAAGTCAACGCTGCCTCCGGCCAATAGCCAGGACTGGCCGATGGGCGATCGGCTTCCCAAGGCGCCGCTCCCGGCCGGAATTGACGAAGCGAAGATCAAGGCGGCAGTCGATGCGGCGTTCTCGGTGCCAGAAGCAGAGACGACGGCGTTCGTGGTCACCTACAAAGGCCGTCTGATCGGTGAGCGTTACGGCGAGGGCATCACGCACACGACGCCCCTCGAGAGCTGGTCGATGGGCAAGAGCGTGACGTCCACGATCATGGGGACGCTCATCCACAAGGGCGTCTACACGCTGGATCAGCCGGCGCCGGTGCCCGAATGGCAAGGGCCCAACGACCCGCGCGCCGCAATCAAGATTCAGGACATCCTGCGGATGTCGAGCGGCATCCGGATCAAGTCGCCGAGCGATCCCGACTATGACCCGAAGGGCCCCTACCCCGATCACCTCTACCTCTACACGGACGCCGGCGATTCGTTCAAGTACGCAGCCACGCGTCCGCAGCAGTGGCCGCCGAACACGGTGGGGCGCTATCGCAACACCGACCCCGTGCTGATCAACTACTTGAACAAACTCGGCGCCGCCAAGCTGAAGGAAGACTACCTGTCGTATCCGCAGCGACACTTGTGGGACAAGATCGGCGTGCGGACCATGGTGATGGAGACCGATCCCTTCGGCAATTTTCTGACCCAGGGTTATGAGTACATGTCCGGGCGCGACTGGGCGCGGCTCGGCAATCTTTATTTGAACAACGGCGTCGCGCCTGGCGGGGAGCGCATCCTGCCCGACTACTATGCGGGATTTGTCAGCACTCTCGCGCCGGCGTGGGTCGCCGACGGGCGGCCGGTGTACGGCGGATTCTTCTGGATCAACGGCGACGGCGCCTGGCCGGTTCCGAAGGAAGCGTATTCGATGAACGGCGCCGGCGGGCAGCAAGTCTGGATCATTCCATCCCACGACCTGGTGGTCGCGCGCCTGGGCAACTACAAAGGGCAGCGTGACACGCGGCCGACCCTGGGCAAGGCGCTGGAGATCCTGATGGCAGCGGTGCCGAAGAAGTAGTCGCCCAGGGCGAGGCCGAAGGGTTGCTCTCGGGCCATGCCGTGACGACGTTGCACTATCTGAACGCGCGAGCCGTGGGAACTCGAATGGCGCACGAGACCACCGAAGCGCTGCTGTCGGTCTTCGACGTCGCGGGCGTAGACGGCGCGGTCCTGAGCGCCGCGCTCGCCCTGCGGTGGGCCGACTTCGAAGACGCCGTCACGGCCGCCGCCGCGAAGCGGGCCAAATGTGATGCCCTCGTCACGCGCAACCCGCGCGACTTCAAGGGATCGGCGGTGCGGGTGCTCACACCATCCGAAGCGGTGGCGTGGCTTGCACTCGCTCGCTGAGGAGTATCCATAGAGCTATAATCCCGCCAACCCATGTCCCTCGCGCCCGGCGCTCAGCTCGGCGCCTATCGAATCATCGCAATCCTCGGTTCCGGCGGCATGGGTGAGGTGTATCGCGCGCATGACGCGCGCCTGGGCCGTGATGTGGCCCTTAAGATCCTGCCCGACGCGACGGCGAAGGATCCGGACGGTCTCGCGCGGTTCGAGCGCGAGGCCAGGGCCGTCGCCGCCCTCAATCATCCGCACATCGTGACCATTTACACGACCGAGGAAGACGCGGGCATCCGGTTCCTGACGATGGAGCTGGTCGAGGGCCGAACGCTCGACCAGATCATCCCCGCAAGGGGCATGCCGCTGACGCAGTTCTTCGACATCGCGGCCGCACTCGCAGATGCCCTGAGTGCCGCGCACCAGAAACACATCATCCATCGCGATCTGAAGCCGTCGAACGTGATGGTGACCGACGACGGCCGGGTGAAGGTGCTCGACTTCGGGCTCGCAAGTGCCAATGAGCAACCCGGACCGGATCTGACCGACGATGTCACCAGGCCGGCGCTGACCAAGGCGGGCACTATCCTCGGCACGGTGCCCTACATGTCGCCGGAACAGATCGAAGCCAGGCCGATCGATCCACGCAGCGATCTCTTCTCGCTCGGCGTGGTCATGCACGAGATGGCGACGGGCGCCCGGCCGTTTCGAGGCGATTCGTCCCCGTCGGTGATGGCGTCGATTCTCAGGGACCACCCGCGGCCGGTGAGCGAGCTGCGGCCTGACATGCCGGAAGGCGTGTCGCGCCTGGTGGCGCGGTGTCTCGAGAAGGCCGCCCGCGATCGGGTGCAGAGTGCCAACGACGTCCTCGCCGAACTCAGGGCGCTGCGCCGGTCCTGGGAATCCGGAGTGATGAGCGGTCCCGCGCCCGGCTCGGCGAGCCGTCCGGCCAAACGCGCGGCCTCGATTGCCGTGTTGCCCTTTACCGACATGAGCGCGGCGAGAGATCAGGACTGGTTTTGCGACGGGATCGCCGAGGAAATTCTGAACGCCCTCACGCCGCTCCAGGACCTGCGAGTGGCGGCGCGGACGTCCGCCTTCTCCTTCAAGGGCAAGAGCGCCGATCTACGCGAGATTGGCGACAAGCTGAACGTTACAACCGTGCTCGAAGGCAGCGTGCGGCGCGCTGGTGATCGCGTGCGCATCACGGTGCAGCTGAGCGACGTGCAGAATGGCTACCAACTCTGGTCCGAACGCTACGACCGCGAGCTCAAGGACATCTTCGATGTGCAGGATGAGATCGCCAAAGCGATCGCCGAGCGGTTGAAGGTGACCCTGGCCGGCGTCACGGCCGATCGGCTGGTCGAGCACGCGACCACCAACATGGAGGCCTATCAGATCTACTTGAAGGGCCTGTCGTTTCTCGCTCGACGCGGTCCCGGGATCCCGCTGGCGCTCGAGCAGTTCCAGAAAGCCGTGGCCCTCGATCCGGACTATGCCCTGGCCTGGTCCGGCATCGCAGACGTCTACACGATGTTCGCCTACTACGGGCATGGCGACCCCGATCAGGCGAGGCCGCGCGCGCTCGAAGCGGCCAACCGCGCAGTCGAACTCGACCCGCGCTCAGCAGAAGCCCACACCTCCCTCGCCTGCGCGCTGCTGCTTTACCAGGGCGACCCGGCCGGCGCGGAGCGGGAGTTTCTGAAGGCGCTCGAGCTCAATCCGCACTACGTCCAGGGCCGCACCTGGTATGCGCTCTTGTTCGTGATGTGGACGCGCGGGTTGCCCGAAGACGCGCTCGCCGAAGCGCGCCGGGCGCTGGCAGACGATCCGCTGTCGTCGTACGCCATGACGATCGTCGCGTTCTGCATGGGCTCGGCCGGCCGCGGCGAAGAAGCCATCGCCATGGCGCGCCGGGCGGTCGAGACCGACCCGCAGGCGTTTCTCGCCAACTGGACGCTCGGCCAGTGCCTGCTGTGGGAGGGCAAGGCCGACCAGTCCGTGGCCGTGCACAAACGACTGTGCGAGGTGTCTGGTCATACCAGCATCGGGGTCGCGACACTGGCCGCCGCGACCGCGCAGTCGAGCCATCCTGAGGAGGCTCTTGCCTTGTACGAATTGTTGGCCGAGCGGGCCAAGTCGAAGTACGTGTCGCTCGCACAGATCGCCATCACGGCCGCCGCCGCGGGCAAGCGCGATGAAGCCCTGTTGCTTGCGAAACGAGCCTGGGACCACCACGAGCCGTATTTTCTCGCGGTCGCCCGCCACCACCTGGACTACCAATGGTTCCGCCTGCAGCCGGAGTTCGCGGAGATCCTCCGCGAGATGGACGCCTGATCGGTTGGCGCTGCGCGCCGCACTATAATCGCCCGACCTGATGTCGCTCTCCCCCGGCGCCCAAGTCGGCGCTTATCGAATCATTTCGGTTCTTGGCTCCGGTGGCCCCGCCTCCGCTCGAGGCATTGAGCCCTCGCGCCTCGAGCTATGGCGAGGTCTCGCCGTAGCCCAGCAAGGTGGGCCATGACCAACGGCGAACGAATCGGGCCGTATACAATCGTCGCGAAGCTGGGCGAAGGCGGAATGGGCGAGGTGTATCGCGCGCACGATGCGCGCCTGGGCCGCGACGTGGCCCTCAAGATCCTCCCCGAGGCGATGGCGACCGACCCCGATGGCCGCGCGCGATTCGAGCGCGAGGCCCGGGCCGTCGCCGCGCTCAACCACCCGCACATCGTCACGATCTACACGACCGAGGAAGCAGGGGGCGTCCGCTTTCTGACGATGGAGCTGATCGAGGGACGAACGCTCGATCAGATCATTCCCGATGGCGGACTGCCACTCACCCAGTTCTTCGAGATCGCGGCCGCGCTCGCCGACGCGCTCCATGCGGCTCACCAGAAGCACATTACGCATCGCGATTTGAAGCCATCGAACATCATGGTGACAGACGACGGCCGGGTGAAAGTGCTCGACTTCGGCCTCGCGAGTGCCAATAAGACTCCCGGGACTGATCTGACCGTTGATGTCACCAGGCCGGCACTCACCAAGGTGGGCACCATCCTCGGCACCATGCCCTACATGTCTCCGGAACAAATCGAAGCCAAGCCGATTGATCACCGGAGTGACCTGTTCTCTCTCGGCGTCGTGCTGTATGAGATGGCGACCGGGCAAAGGCCGTTCAGCGGCGACTCGTCTCCAGCGCTGATGTCGTCAATTCTTCGGGACCATCCAGAGGGCATGAACGAACGACGGCACGACATCCCAGAAGGCGCGGGCCGCCTGATCGCGCGCTGCCTCGAAAAGTCGCCGCGCGATCGGGTGCAGAGCGCGCACGACGTGCTCGCGGAAATACGGGCGGTGCGGCGCGCATGGGAGTCCGGGGTCTCGCCGCCGCCGCCGAAGGCCGGACGCGCAACCGCGCGCGACCAGCTGAAGCCGGGCGATTTCCGGATCGCGGTCTTACCGTTCGTGTCTCGCAGCACCGGGGACGCCGAGGCCCTGGCCGACGGCCTGACCGACGACATCACGGCGGGCCTGTCGCGATTTCAGCATCTGCGCGTCGTCGCCCGGCATGATGCCGAGCAGGCCAAGGGCCGATCAGCCGACGCGCGAACGGCCGAAACGGTGGGCGCGCGCTATCTACTCGATGGCACTGTGCGAACCGCCGGCGCCGCCGTTCGCGTCAGCGCGCGACTCGTCGACTCAGCCACCGGCGCGCACATGTGGGCCGACACCTACGAGCGCGCCTTGGGTGGTGGAAGCCCGTTCGAGCTGCAGGACGATATCGTGGGCCGCATCGTGGCGACGGTGGGTGACTCGGCCGGCGTTCTCGTACGCTCGATGGCAGCCGCGCTCAAGGAGCGGGCAGTCGACGAGCTGTCGGTCGCCGATCTCGTGCTGCGCTTTCACGCGTTCGCGTCGCACTTCAGGGCCGACGAGCATCTGAAGCTGCGGGCCGGGCTGGAGCAGGCCTTGACCGCCGAGCCCCATCATGCGGTCGGTTGGGCCTGTCTCTCGAGCCTGTACGAAGAGGAGTACTCGCACGGATTGAATGCCCTGCCGGACTCTCTGTCGCGGAGTGCCGAGGCGGCCGAGCGATCCGTCGAGATCGACCCAGCGTGCCAATTGGGGTGGCTCGCGATTGCAGCCCTGCGCTTCTTCGATCGTGATCTCAACGGACTGCGGATGGCCGCCGAGCGGACAATCCCGATCAACCCCCTCAATTCGACCCCGGTCGCGTACCTCGGGTTGATGTTGTCGTACGCCGGCGAGTGGGACCGCGGCGTCCCCATGGTCGCGGGCGCGATGGACCGCAATCCCCACCATCCCGGCTGGTACCACTACGTGCTGGCGACGAACCATTATCGCCAGGGCGAATACGAGGACGCGCGGCTCCAAGCCAAACAGTCCAACATGCCCCAGCATCTGTGGTCGCCATTGATGTTGGCGGTCTCAGCCGGCCAACTCGGCCACGCAGCCGACGCTCGATCGGCGTTCGATGCTCTTCGCCGCAACCATCCGGCCTTTCTCGACCCGCAGGCGGTGCGGACCTTGTGGTCGCTTTGGATGTGGGACGAGAACCTGGTCGACCACCTTCTGGACGGATTCGCAAAAGCGCTCGCCCTCGATAAGTCGAAGTCCAGCCGACCAGGCGCGGTGAAGCCGGCATCGGGGGCCGCGCTGGCGGGCCGGTCGCCCTCGATCGCCGTCCTGCCGTTTACCGACATGAGCGCGGCGAAAGACCAGGACTGGTTTTGCGACGGCATTGCCGAAGAGATCCTGAACGCGCTGGCCCAGTTGAGCGGCCTCAAGGTCGCCGCCCGCGCATCGGCGTTCTCGTTCCGCGACAGCAAAGAGGACCTCGCCGCGATCGGCGAGAAGCTGCATGTCACCACCGTGCTCGACGGCAGCGTGCGCCGCGCCGGCGATCGCGTGCGGATCACCGCTCGGTTGAGCAACGTCCAGGACGGGTATCAACTCTGGTCTGAGCGCTATGACCGGGACATGAAAGACATCTTCGACGTCCAGGATGAAATTGCCAAGGCGATCGCCGAACGGCTGCGGATCACACTCGCCGGAGAGTCCGATGCCAGACTGGTCTCGCAGGCGACGGCGAACGTCGAGGCGTATCAGCTGTACTTGCAGGGCCGCGCGCTGCTCTACCAGCGTGGCCCGAGCGTGCCGTTGGCGCTCGAGCAGTTCCAGAAGGCGGTTGAGCTCGACCCCCACTACGCATTGGCGTGGGCGGGCATCGCCGATGTGTTTACCGTGTTCGGTTATTACGGCACTAGACGGCCAGCCGACAGCCGGCCGCGGGCGATCGACGCGGCGAACCGCGCGATCGCGCTCGACCCGAACTCGGCGGAATCCCGCACCGCGCTGGCGGGCGCGCTGCTGTTCTACCAGCAAGACCTCGCGGGCGCGGAGCGCGAGTTCGTGCGCGCGATCGAGCTCAATCCGCACTACATTCAGTGCCGCACTTGGTATGCCTTGGTGTACCTGGCCTGGACGCGCGGGCGCCTGGACGAAGCTGTGGCCCAGGCGCGGCACGCGGTCGCGCTCGATCCGCTCTCGTCGTACACGCTGGCCGTCCTCGCCCTGGTCCTCGGCACGATGCACCACGATGAGGAAGCGATTGCTACCGGACGCCTGGCGACCGACGCCGATCCCGATTCGATGCTCGCCCACTGGGCACTGGGCGAGGCGCTGCTCTGGGCAGGACGGGTCGACGAGGCGATCGCTTCGCATCGCGAGGCCTGCCGGGTGTCGGCGCAATCAACGTTTGCGACGACGGCGCTCGCCAACGCGCTCGGGGCCGCCGACCGCACGGACGACGCCCGTGACCTCCTCCGCCAACTGGTGAGACGGGCCGGCTCGCAGTACGTATCGTCGGCGCAGCTCGCGATCGTGGCGCGGGCGGCGGGCGACCGCGAGGAAGCCCTCACGTTGATGCGAGAGTCATGGGAGATTCGCGATCCGTTCCTGTTCGCGCTCTGCCGCTACAACCCGAACTTCCAATGGTTCCGCGAGCAACCCGAGTTCCAGGCCATCCTGCGCGAGATGGATGCCTGATCGGTCTTATACTTCCGCCATGATCAAGCGGATGATCGCAGTTGTCCTCGCTGCGCTGCTCTGCGCAGCTGCCGCCGAAGCAAGCGTCACGCGCCTTCGCATCGAGCGTCGCGAAACCGTGCTCGCCGGCAAACCGTTCGGCGCCGCTGGGCCTTATGAAACACTAATCGGCAAGGTCGACTTCGCGCTCGACCCTGCCCTGCCGCAAAACCAGGGCATCGTCGATCTGCAGCTCGCGCCGCGAAACGCGCAAGAGCTGGTGGAGTTCTCCGCCGACTTCTATCTGTTGAAGCCCGTCGATCCGTCGCGCGGTAACGGCCGGCTGTTTTACGAGGCCGGCAATCGCGGCACCAAGCGCATCCTGCCCGTCTTCCAGAACGCCGCGAACTCCTCCGATCCATCGACGGCCGATGAGTTCGGCAACGGCGCCTTGATGCGGCAAGGCTTCTCGCTGCTCTGGATGGGATGGCAATGGGACGTTCCGGAAGGCCGCATGCGGATGGACATCCCGATCGCCACCGAGAACGGCAAGCCGATCACCGGCTGGGTGCGCGGCAATTTCATTCCCGGTGCAAGCGCCACGACGGCGTCGGTCGCCGACCGCGGCCACCTGGCCTATCCGGTCGTCGATCCGGAGAGTCCCGAACATCGGATGATCATGCGCACCCTGCCGACCGATCCGCCGCGCGAGATCGCGCGAAGCACCTGGCGGTTCACCGGGCCCGGCACCGTGGCGCTCGATCGCGGCTTCGAGGCCGGGCTGATCTACGACGTGATCTACCGCGCGCGCGATCCCCGCGTGGTCGGCGTCGGCCTCGCCGGCACGCGCGACATCGTCAGCTTTTTCAAGTACGCGACCGCCGCAGGCGGAAACCCGCTACCCGGCACGACGCTCGCGATTGGCTGGGGCGTGTCTCAGACCGGCCGCTATCTCCGCCACTTCGTCTACCAGGGCTTCAACGAAGACGAGCGGGGCCGCACGGTGTTCGACGGCCTGATCGATCAAGTCGGTGGCGCCGGCCGTGGCTCGTTCAACCACCGCTTCGGGCAGCAGTCGCGTGATCAGCTGCAGCACTTCAACATCCTCTATCCGGTCGACATGTTTCCGTTCACCGATGCCGACCAAACGGATCCGGAAACCGGCATCACCGATGGTCTGCTGACGCGCGCGACCCGCAGCAACACGGTGCCGAAGTTGTTCCACGTGCTCACCGATTCGGAATACTTCAACCGCGCCGGCTCGCTCGTGCATACCGACGTGACCGGCACCCGCGACATTCCGCCGCCGCCGACCAGCCGCATCTACTTCATTGCCTCGGCGCCGCACATCGTCGGCGCGTTTCCGCCGGCGCCGTTTCAAGATCCGGATTTCGTCGGCCGCGCCGATATGAACACGCTGGTCTACACGCCGGTGATCCGCGCGCTGTTCGCCGCGCTCGACAAATGGATCAGCGACGGAGTCGAGCCGCCACGGAGCCGCTATCCGACGTTAGTCGACGGCACCTTGACCGCCGTCGACAAATCAGGCTGGCCGGCGATTCCGGGATACACGCGTCCTCAGTCACCGATGACGACCTATCGACTGGACTTCGGACCGGAGTGGTCGCGCGGCATCGTGTCGAAGGAGCCGCCGGGGATTGGGAACGCGTTTGTGGGCCGCGTGCCCGCGGTTGACGAAGCCGGCAACGATCGCGCCGGCATCCGGCTGCCGGAGATCGCGGTGCCGCTCGCGACGCACACCGGCTGGAACTATCGGAAGGCGTCGATCGGCGCCCCCGATCGTTTGGCCAGTGAAATCGGATCGTATCTGCCGCTGCCCCGCACGCGCGCCGATCGCGAGCGGACCGGCGACGGCCGCAAGTCGATCGCCGAGCGATATGCGAGCAAGGATGAATACCTTGGCCGCATCTCGCTGGCCGCCATCGCGCTCGTCAACGACGGGTTCCTGCTCGCCGAAGACGTACCGAGTGTTATCGAGCGCGCGCGGGCACATTACGAATGGGCTACAAAATGACAACGCGAACCGTTTGCTTGATCGGGTTTTTGCTCGCGAGCACGACAGCGTCAGCCCAGCCGTCGGGCCATAAGGTTGCGAACCTCGAGATCAAAATCCTGTCGACGATGCTGGCCGACGAGGGATTTGGTGAATGGGGATTCGCCGCGCTCGTGGAAGTCGACGGCCGCCGCATTCTGTTCGACACCGGCGCCAACGAAGACACCGTCCAGCGCAACCTGAAAGTAATGGGACTCGACCTCTCGGACGTCGAGATGGTGATCCTCAGCCACAATCACGCCGACCACACCACCGGCCTGCTCACGCTGAGGCGGCAGTTCGCGGCGAAGACGCCAAGGGCGCTGAGCAAGGTGTACGCGGGCACCGGAATTCTCTGGCCGCGCATAACCCCGAGCGGGCAGTTCGACGATCGCGTCGCTCGAATCAAGCGCGACTTCGAGGCCACCGGCGGCAGCTTCATCGATGTAGCCAAGCCCATTGAGATTCTGCCGGGCGTGTGGCTGACGGGTCCGGTGCCGAGGATTCATCCCGAACGCAACTGGAGCAACGTCGGCAAGGTCCGCACCGCCGCCGGCGATGTCGAAGACACCGTGCCTGAAGACATGACGCTGGTGTTTCAGACCGACAAAGGCCTCGTCTACCTGTTTGGATGCGGCCACGCCGGCGTGATCAACACCCTCGCGCACGCGCGCATGACGATCGATCCGTCGCCGGTGAAAGCCGTGATCGGCGGCCTGCATCTGTTCGCGGCCAGCGACCAACACCTGGCGTGGACCGCCGCGCAGCTGAAGTCGTTCGGCGTTCAGCAACTGGTCGGCGCGCATTGCACCGGGATCGAATCGGTCTATCGCATTCGCGACCTGGTCGGCCTGACGCGTGATACCTGCATGGTCGGCGCCGTCGGTGCCTCCTACTCGCTCACCAAGGGCATTACCGCAGGGCGAATCGCGAAGTAGGCTAGTCACGCTCCCCCCGCACGCGCGCCGACCGCGAGCGGACGGCGACGCGCTGGCTTCAGTATTCCAGTCAGTTGAAAGTTGAAAGTTGAAAGTTGACAGTTTCAGTTTCAAGTTTCAGTTTCTAGTTTTGGTTCGGAACTTGGAACTGAAACTTGGAACTGAAACTTTCAACTGCCAACTTTCAACTTTCAACTTTCCCCCTCGTTCAGTCGATCGTCCAGAGTGCCAGTGTGGAGACGCCTTTCACGAACACACGCTTGCCCGAGATGGCTGGCTGGGCCCAGGTAGCTGAATCAGAAAGCTGGTAACGGCGCAACGGGACGAATCCCGTCGGATTGGTGCCATCGGCTACGATCAGCTCGCCGTCGTCTTTCAGCGCAAACAACAGATTGCCGGCGCGGGCGATGGCCGCGTTCTCCGCCGTGCGCGGCTCGCCCTTCCAGAGCAACTCGCCAGTCCTGGCGTCCAGGAACATGAACATGCCGCCGCTCTTCCCCGACAACGAGAAGTAGGCGTCGCCGACGATCACGCCGTTGGTGAAGCGGCAATACTGATTGTCGTTCTTCCAGGCGTTGTCGGTGCCCCACTTGCCATCGCGCTTGTTGATGCGGATGGCCGTGATGCCGCTCTCGAAGGCCGTGACGATGATCGTGTCTCGATAGACGAGCGGTGTGATGGCTTGCACGTCGCGGGCCGAATGGAACGGCCGGCTCCACAACAGCTCACCCGTCGCCGCAGCGACGCCGACGAGCATGTTTTCCGTAAACGTGATCACTTGCCGGGTGCCGCCGAACTCCGCGACGATCGGCGAACCGTAGGCGGGGCCATCGCCATTCCATTCCCAGTTGATGCCGCCGGTGGCCGGATTGAACGACGTGAGGGCACCCTTGCCGTAGCCGCCGACATGGACGATCAACTGGCCGTTGTCGAAGAGGGGCGACTGCGAGGTGGTGTAAGTCGGCCCGGCCGGCGGCGCCGGCTTGTGCCAAAGGCGCTTGCCGGTCGAGGCATCGAACGCCGACAGAATGCCGCTGATACCCAGCGTGAAGATCCCGCCGTCAACGAAAAGGGGCGTCGACTTCGGACCCAGCCCGTGATCGATCGCCAACCGGTTCACGGTATACGGCGCCGGGTATCCGGTGGACCATAACTCCTTGCCCGCGCCGGCATCGAACGCGGCCAGCACTTCGTTGTCGCCGCGGCGGCTGAACATGTAGACGCGACTGCCGACGAGAATCGGCGTGGCATGACCCGTCCCGACCTCGGCTTTCCACCTGAGCGTCAGTTGTTCCGGCCACTTCGCCGGCGCCGTAAATGACGGGATGACCCCGTCACGACCTGGTCCCCGCCATTGGGCCCAGTCTCCCGACGGCGCCTGAGCGCCCAGCAAGGCTGGCGCGAATAGGCTCCAGCACGCACTAAACCGGAGAATGCTTGTGAGCACCGTACGCACCGTTGGCACTGTACGCACCGTACGCACCCTATTTCTTGGGATCCACAAGCGCGGCGTAAACCAGCCTGCGCGACAACGGGCGTACCTGCGGTGAGCCGCCGGTCGGCGTGCTGCCGCTGACGTTCTGAATCATGCCGATGACGAGCAGGTCGTTGGTCGGATCGAGCCAGAACCACGTGCCGAACGCACCGCCCCAATAGAAGGAGTTCTTGCCTTCCGGCGTGTTCGCTTTGGCGGGATCCATGATGATCGCGAAGTCCAGGCCGAAGCCAATCCCCTCGATGTTGTAGTTGGGGCCGTAGAGATCGACCTTCACGCCGTCCGCGAGCACGTTGGTCCGCATCAACTCAACCGTCGACTTCTTGAGCAACCGCTTGCCGTTGGCCTCGCCGCCGTCCAGCACCATCTGCGCAAACTTGAAGTAATCACCCGTGGTCGATAGCAAACCGCCGCTGCCCGAGAGAAACACGGGCTTCGAAGCGGGGTTGCCTTGCGTCGGCGCCGTCATGATGCGCTTGTCGTCGCCGTAGGTGAACATCTTCGTGACGCGATCCGCTTTCGACTTCTCCACCCAGAAGCCGGTATCGTTCATGCCGAGCGGATCGAAGATCCTGGTCTTCAGGAAGACGTCGAGCGGCTGGCCCGACAACTTTTCAACGACGTAGCCCTGGATGTCGACGCTGGGACCATAGCGCCAGTCGGAGCCGGGTTGCGCCGCCAGCGGCAACTTGGCCAGCTTGTCGATCATCGCCTGCAGCGGCTGGCTGCGGTCGGTGATGTTCATCTTGCTGTAGCCGGCGCTGACATCGAAGCCGGCGCTATGACTCATCAGCTGCCGCATTGTCATCGGCTTGGTGTGCGGCACCTCGCCGTTCGGCGTGGACACCTTCAGGTTGGCGAACTCCGGGATGTGCTTCGCGACTGGATCGTCAAGCGTCCACTTGCCCTGTTCCCAGAGCATCATCATCGCGACGCCGGCGATCGGTTTGGTCATCGAGGCAATGCGGAAGATCGTGTCTTTCGCGACCGGCGTTTTGGTCTCGAGATCCTGCACGCCGTAGGCGTCGAACTGGACCACCTTGCCGTGACGCGCGACGAGCGTCGTCACGCCGGCCAGCTTGCCCTCGTCGACCAGCGCCCGCATCGCCTGCTGGTATGTCTTGAGGCCCTCGGTCGAGAACCCGACCGATTCCGGCGATGCGAGCGGATCGTCCGCGCGCAGATTGGCGGCGCCTCCGACCGCGACTGCCGAAATCACGAAGCCGAGAAGCAACCGCCTGGTGAATACGCCCATCTGTCTCCCTCCATTGCCCGCTGAGAATAACGCATCCGGCTTTCGGCCGGCTTACTTAACAGGTTCCTGACGCGCCGGTATCAGCCGCCACAGATTTCACCGTGTCGCTAAGGTCTCGTAGACGAAGCCCTGGGCGGTCACCGGACTTCCGAAGCCCGAAATCAATGCGATCGTCCCGCCACGATCATCGATGATCACAGCGCGGCTATTGTCGGCGGTGAAGTCGAAAAAGAAACAGTGCTCACAGAGTTTTCGCGGCACGCCTCCGCCAACGCTCACGGTGTGGGCAGTCCCCCCGGACGCCCCGGACAAGCCTTCCCCACCGCTGTCGCTGACAAAAGCGATCAGGGTGCCATCGGGCGAAATCGTGGGATTGACGATCGTCTGTGACTGAACGGAGAGAAATAATTGTGCGGCGCCGGTGCCCAGGTCCTTCAACCAGAGTTCCCTGCCCGAGATGGTTTCGTTCTCGTACACGATCGTCGAGCCGTCGCGCGTTACGCTGGTGCGCCGCGCATTCGGGTTGCCATCGCTGACCAGTCGCACGACGGGCAAGGGCGCATCCGCGGTCGTGATCGGCGCGCGCTCGATCACCCGCTCGATCGTCTGTTGCGCGAACACGATCTCATCGTCCCGACTGAGGGCCGGTTTGGAGACGCGGCCGGCCCCGAACACCAACGCTCGCGGACTCGCGCGCAGCGTGCCTCTCGCCGTCAGCGGAACCGACCATAAACCACCACCGATCGCGAGCAGGAACCTGGACTCGCGCCAGGGTCCGGCGGTCATCTGCGACTGTTCCAAGTTGTCGCGCCATCCAGGACGGTCCAAAATTCCAGTCCGCGAAGCGGCGCTACCGTCGATCGGCACATACCACCAATCGAGGGGCTGGCCCGCCATTGCCGGGAGCGTCCGCAAAGCCACAATCAGCAACGCCCGGCCGTCGGGCGACCATACGGGATCACGCGCCACTTCGAAATCGGCCATCAGCCGCGTCGGCGCGCCGCCGCTCAACGGCAGAATGAAGACCGACGATCTGGAGGCCACCAGGCCGCGGAACTGCCCCGTCCAATACGCGATGGTGCGGCCGTCCGGCGACCAGCGGGGGGTTCGTGCCTCTGGCGCAACCAGCCGAGCAGGACCGCCGAGCGCGGCGGCCGTGTAGGCGCCGCCGCCGTCGCGTTCCGAGCGAAAAATCAGATTCGTTCCGTCTGCCGACAGATCGGGGTCGGAATCGTCGTGCGGGTCGTCCGTGATCTGAATGGGAGAACCGCCGGCCATCTGCTGCAACCAGATGTCGAGATCGCCGCGCCCCGAGCGCTTGGACGCGTAGGCGAGGAGGCGTCCGTCAGCCGATAGCGAAGGCGCAGTGGGAACGCCGGCTTCGAGGGTGAGCTGCTGCAACTCGCCTGGGTCAAGCGCCTGCGGATTCGACCGTCCTCGCATCGTCGCTCCAGCCGCCACCAATGCGACCGCGACCAATGCCATTAGCGCCGCCGCTGCCCACCCGAGCCACTGCCGAGATCCGGAGGCCAGCGGCGGACCGGGATCGGGTTGGTCGAGATCGGCGCGCGCATCCGCGATGTCGCGCAGTCGTCGCCTTGGATCTTTTTCCAGACAGCGCTGCAGCAGCCGGCGCACCGCGAGCGGCGTGGACGCAGGCAGCGCGCTCCACTCCGGTTCGCGCTCGAGAATCGCCGCGATCGTGTCAGACGACGTCTCACCGGGGAAGGCGCGGCGGCCCGCCAGCATTTCGTAGAGAACACTCCCGAACGCCCAGATGTCCGTCCTCTTGTCGACGAGCTTGCCGCGGGCCTGCTCGGGGCTCATGTACGGGGCCGTGCCGAGCACCACTCCGGTCGCCGTCGGGCCGATCAGCGTCGGCGAGTTCGTCAGGTCGGACGACCCTTCACCACCGGACGTCGCAAGCCCGAAGTCGAGCACCTTCACAACGCCGTCAGCCGTGAGGCGGACATTGGCCGGCTTGAGATCGCGATGCACGATGCCGCGCTCGTGGGCGGCGTCGAGGGCATCGGCGATCTGTCGCGCGATGGCGATGGCCTCGCCGACACGCATGCTGGTGCCCGGCCGCATCACCTCGCTCAGGCCGCTGCCCTCGACGAGCGCCATGACGAGCGCCCGTCCGTCGCCGGCAGGCTCGACGCAGTGCAAGGTCGCAATGTTGGGATGGTTGAGCGAGCCAAGCACGCGGGCCTCGCGCTCGAAACGCGCCAGCCGCTCGGCGTCCTGGGCAAAGGCCGCCGGAAGAACCTTGATGGCCACGTCGCGTCCTAGCGACGTGTCTCGCGCGCGATACACCTCGCCCATGCCGCCGGCGCCGAGCGGCCCGATGATCTCGTACGAACCAAGACGCGTACCCGGCGCGAGCACCATTGTCGTGGCCGATTATAGCGGCCGGTTGAGTTTGCGGGGGCCGCAGCCGGCGTCTATAGTGAAGCTTCCCTCCCGATGCCTCGGCTCACCGGCAAGAACGAGATCCGCACCATCCTGCGCCGCGATCCGGCGTGGTGTGTCTACGCGCTGGGCGATCTGTCACCCCACATCTACGGCAAGACGCAGTGGTTCTTTTCGGGGTTCACGCCTGACCTTGCGCTGGTCTTGCATGACTACGGCACCAGCATCCTGTTTGCGATGGGAACCGGCAGCATCCGCGAAGCGCTCGGCCACGTGATCTGGCCGGCGCACCTGCAAGTACAACGCGATGCGCTTGATGAAGTGGCGCGCCATGCAACCATCACGTCGGTTCGATTGATGTGGCGAATGGTGTCGAAGGGAGCAAGAGTTCCGGCAAGCTCGCCGGGACCCACTCGTCTGAGCGCGGACCATGTGCCTGCGATCTTGCGGCTCTACGCAGACGGCGAGGCATCCGGCGAATCGCCTGACTTTTTTTATCCGTCGATGGTGACCGACGGCGTGTTCTTCGGCATCTACGAAGGCGACGCGCTCGTCGCTGCCGCCGGCACGCACCTGCTGTCGCGCGAGGAAAGCGCCGCCGCGATCGGCAACATCTACACGCGGCGCGATCGCCGCGGGCGCGGATTAGGCCGCATCGTCACAAGCGCCGTGCTCGAGGCCCTGACGGGCATCGAGACGATCGGCTTGAACGTCCGCGCCGATAACGACGCGGCCCTTCACCTCTACGAATCACTGGGCTTTACACGTCATTGCCCGTTCTACGAGGCTCTCGCTAATAGATAGGTGCGTACAGTGCGTACGGTTCCAATGGTGCGTACAGTGCTCGTGTGCCAGGCGTGCCAATGGAGTGCACGACATGCACTCAGGCACCAGAACGCACCGTACGCACCCTAGGAACGGTACGCACCGTACGCACATTGTGTGGGCGCGAACCCGAACGGGTTCCAGTGAAGCCGCGCCCATGGTGGCGTCCGCCCTGATGACGCCGGCCCGCTTCGGGCAGAGCATCATTTGACGAGGCCGTTGTTGGAAATCCTTCCACCACGACATGCTCGAGCGGCGATGACAGCAGGCGCTGGATGTCGCGCAGTAGATCACGATCCGCCGGCGAGACGAGCGATACCGCGCGCCCGGACAGGCCGGCGCGGCCGGTCCGTCCAGCGCGGTGGATGTAGTCCTCGGCCACCAGCGGCAGATCGAAATTGACGACGAGCGGCAGCTGCACGATGTCGAGACCGCGCGCCGCGATGTCGGTGGCAACGAGCACGTTGACGCGTCCCGCTTTGAAGTCGCCGAGCGCCTTGGTGCGCGCGCCCTGGCTCTTGTTGCCGTGGATCACCGCCGCCTTCACGCCGGCGCGCTCGAGATACTGACCGACACGATTGGAGCCGTGCTTGGTCTTGCAAAACACCAGCGCCTGACCGGTCGGCGCCTGCTTCAGCACGTGCGTGAGGAGATCGCCCTTGCGCTGGTCGGACACGGGGTGCACGCGGTGCGTCACCGTCGGCGCCATCACCTGTCCTTCGGACACGTCGACACGTTGCGGGTCGCGCGTGAAATCAGCGGAGAGCCGCACGACGTCCTGCGAGATCGTCGCCGAAAACAGCAGCGTCTGGCGCTCGCGCGGCAACACTTTGAGAATGCGGCGCAGCGGCGGCAGGAACCCCATGTCGAGCATGCGATCGGCTTCATCAAGCGTCAGAATCTGCACGCCCGAGAGGTCAACGGTCCGCTGCTCCATGTGATCGAGCAGGCGGCCCGGCGTGGCGACGATGATGTCGGTGCCGCGCTGCAATTCTTTCTTCTGCGGAACGATCGAGACGCCGCCGAAGATCGCCGTGACGCGAAGGTTCGCGGGCACGCCGTAGGTGGCGAGCGACTTGTGGACCTGGAGTGCGAGCTCACGCGTCGGCACCAGCACGAGGCCGCGCGGCTTGCGCACACCGGCGGGAACGCCGCCGCGGACGAGCAGGCGATCGATCATCGGCAGGCCGAACGCGGCGGTCTTGCCGGTACCGGTCTGTGCGCGGGCCAGCAGGTCGCGGCCGCTGAGGACGATCGGAATGGACTTGAGTTGCACCGGCGTGGGCGTGGTGTAGCCCAGCTTGGCGAGCGGATTAGAAAGCGAGGGCGAAAGCCCGAGAGACACGAACGGCATAGCGAAGCACTCCTGATATTGCCTGAGCGTTCCCTAACCGCACACAGCAGGCTGACAATTGCGACGAAACAGAGCCGGATTGGCGCGTTGCGTAGGGCGCCCCTTCATGGGGTGCCTTGCATCTGAGCTAACGGTACCGAAGGGTGGTAGTCCCGAGGAAATCTGAGGACGGCAGCGCAGTGACTCACAGAGTATAGCTCAGATCGGGCGACGAGCCTACGACTGCGCTATATTCGCCGGCGAAGACCACCCTGAGGAGGGTCAGCGATATGCACATTGATGATCGGTCCACGAACGTCGTGCTGGCGGGGGTCCTGGCCTCCATGGTGCTCGCTGCCTCCTTATCGGCTGGAGGTTGGACCGACGCCTCCCAGGGCAACGCCATGACGCGGGTGGTCGATGATGCGGCGCTCGCAGACGAAACGAGCGGCGACAACTGGCTGGCCTACGGGCGCACCTACAGCGAACAGCGCTTCAGCCCGCTCACCCAGGTCAACGACACGACCGTCAGCCGGCTGGCGCCCGACTGGGTCGTCGAGCTGCCCACGGATCGGGGACTGGTCTCCACGCCGCTCGTCGTGGATGGCGTGATGTATTTCATCGGCGGCATGAACGTGGTCCGCGCCGTCAACGCCACGTCCGGCGCGTTGCTGTGGGAGTTCGATCCCGAGATTCGCGCCAGGGCCGGCCAGATGCGCGCCGGCTGGGATCACAACCGCGGCATCGGGTTCTGGAAGGGCAAGGTGTATGCGGCCACCTGGGACGGACGCCTGATCGCCATCGACGCGCGCACCGGCAAGGAAGTGTGGCGCGCGCGCACCTTCGAGCCGGACAACCGCTCTACATCACGGGCGCACCGAAGATCTTCAAGGGCAAAGTGCTGATCGGAAATGGCGGCACCGAAAACGGCCCCTCACGCGGTTACGTGACGGCCTACGACGCGGAAACCGGCAAGCAGGCCTGGCGCTTCTACATCGTCCCCGGCAACCCCTCGGACGGGTTCGAGAACGACGCGATGCGCATGGCCGCCAAGACGTGGACCGGCCAGTGGTGGCTCCACGGCGGCGGCGGCAATGCGTGGCACGGCTTCACCTACGATGCCGAGCTCGATCAGCTCTACATCGGCACCGGCAACGGCTCGCCGTGGAACCGGAAGATCCGCAGCCCCGAAGGCGGCGACAACCTGTTCCTGTGCTCGATCGTGGCGCTCGATCCCGATACCGGCGAGTACCGCTGGCACTACCAGACGACGCCGGGAGAAACCTGGGACTTCAATTCGAACATGGACATCGTGCTGGCCGACCTTCCGATCGAGGGACGCCCGCGCAAGGTGATCCTGCACGCGCCGAAGAACGGGTTCTTCTACGTGATCGATCGCGCGAACGGCAAGCTGATCTCGGCCGAACCGTTCACGAAGACGACGTGGGCAAGCCGGATCGATATCGAAACCGGGCGGCCCGTCGAGGTCGAAGGCGCACGCTACGAGCGCGGCGTTGCAACGGTCGCGCCAACCCCGTTGGGCGCCCACAGCTGGCATGCGATGTCGTTCAATCCGAAGACGGGACTGGCGTACTACCCCGCGATGCACGTTACCGCGACGTTCAACGACAAAGGCTTCGATCCGAAGACGTGGCGGGCCACGCCGTGGAGCATCGGTCTTGGTGTGGGGGGACAGTTCGTGAGCGGCGCGTCACGTCCCGGCACGAGCCTGTCATCGCTCCAGGCGTGGGACCCGGTGCGGCAGCGTGAACGGCAGGCAGTACGTGGCGATTCTCGTCGGGTGGGGTGGGTCCCTGGCCGGACTGGGCGGCCCGCTGTCGGCGGCGCACGGATGGGCGTACGGCGTGCACAAGCGTTATCTCGTGGCGTTCTCGCTCGACGGCAAGGCGGCACTTCCGGTGCAACCGCCGCCGACGTTCGCGGCGCCATTGAAAGCGGAATTCACGGTGAATCCCGCGCTAGCTCAGGCCGGTACGGAGTTGTATGCGCGATGTGTCGCCTGCCACGGCCCTGGCGCCGTGGCCGGCGGCATGGCGCCCGACCTGCGGGCGGCGTTCGTCGTGACATCGGCCGGCCAGTTCACGCGCATCGTCCGGGGAGGTGCGCGCGCGGCTCGGGGCATGCCGGCGTACGCGGACATCACCGACCAGGAGCTGACGGCGCTGCAGCACTACATCAGGCAGCAAGCGGAGGTCGCGCTGCGGCAAAAGCCCTGAGAACAGCGATGACGGTCATCCTCACCGGACGACCGTTCTGAACAAGAAGTAACTACTGCGGACAGGTGCCGGCAGGCACGCGGTCTGGTTGAGGCGCGAGGCCCACGGATAGGAACTGCACGGTTGGCGGGTTGGTCGGTGCAAGCGTGATCGCCGCGCGCAGCCGCCCGCGCTCGCAACTCATTGTCCACTCACCACGCAGTGCGTTTTCCACGCGATCGAACCCCGACCCGGCCGTACAGGCGCCCACCTGCGTACGCAGGGCCTCGATCGCCGCTCGCCGCCGCTGCTTGCTTTGATCGAGAAAGAGGTTCTGCGCCGCCACTCGATCCGCGACTGCGTCGTCCCATTTCACGACCAGGCCGGCAACCGAATCGCGTGCCGAGGTCAGTGCGGGTGACGGTTCGATCACGCGCGGTCGGAGGCCAGAGGTCCGGGCCAGCATCTCGAGGGCCGCGTCGAACGTGCGGGGCCAGCTCGTATACGTCAGGTTCCCGAACGCGATCAGGCCGACTCCGAACTCCGGCAGCCACCGCATCTGCGTCCCGAATCCGGGCAAGCCTCCGCCGTGCGCGACGATGGTCGGGAACTGACAGCTCTGCGTGATCCTGAGGCCGTAGCCGTAGCCGCCGCTGTTGAGCTGCACGCCATTGGCGGTTCTCAATACGACGGCCGGCGCCGGCCTCGACACTTGCTGCATCTCGCGCAGCGACGAACGGCGAATCGGCGGGCCCTCGGCGCCGTCGCGCGGCGGCCAAGCCGCGAGGAACGCCCCGACGTACTTGCCGAGGTCCGACAGCGTCGTCAGCATGCCGCCCATCGAGCCGAACGAGCCGTTGGCCAACAGCGGTTCGTTCTTCCACTGCGCGTCTTCCCATCGATATCCGTGTGCCAGCTTGTCCGCGGGCACCTGAGACGGCTCGAGCGTGGTGGAGGCCATGCCCAACGGCGTCAGCACGTGATCGCGGATGTACTTCGTATAGGCGCCGGTGCGCGGCGAGCCGGACGGATCGGCAACGTTGGCGACGATGCGGCCGAGGATGGCGAAGCCGAAATTGGAGTACTCGTAGGCCACACCGGGCGCATTCGAGAACGGGATCCCCGCCCGGATTTGTTCAGACAACCGTGCGTCACTGTTGGCCAGCTGCTGGTCGCCCCACGGGTTGTCCTCGGGGAACCCTTCCGCGTGCGACATCAGGTGGCGGATGGTGATCCTCGAAGAATCGCTGGTGGGATAGACGAGCGCCCGCATCTCGGGCACGTATTTCTCCGCAGGATCGTCGAGCGAGAGCTTGCCTTCGTCGCGGAGTTTGAGGATGGCGATCGCGGTGAAGCTCTTCGTCATCGACGCGATGCGAAATACCGTGTCCGCAGTGACGGGGGCCTTTGACGGCACGTCGCGATACCCGGTCACGCCGGTGTGCGCGAGCTGGCCGTCGATGATGACGCCCCACGCGGCGCCGGGCACGTGCGCCGACGCGGCGTAGTCGCGGAACAGCCGATCGATCTCCGGAAATGCCGTCGCCAGCTTGGCGCGCCGATCCGGATCGGCGAAGCGCGGCACCGGCGCCCTGAACGACGTGCTCTGTTGTGACACGCCTGCCGGGCCGACGCCGCCGTCATCGCGCCCGAACGAGCGCGGATAGCCGCCGAGTGAGGCCGGAGCGGGCGCACCCCGCTTCCCGCCGCTCTGGCGATGGTCGATCCACTGTTCGAGCGCATCCAGCTGCGCACCGATGACTGCGTCGAACTCGGGACCGCCGTGGCCCATACCCGGAATGAAGTACACCGCGAGGACTTTCTCGGTATTGCCGACGCCGAGACGACGATCGACCAGCGCCTGATAGCCCTCGGTCTCGCCCGGAGAGACGATGGCGTCGAAGGTGCCGTGCATGATGATGATGGGCCGCTTCAAGTCGCCGGTCAGATCGAGTTTGCGCAGTTCCTTCTGAACATGCTTCGGGCTCTTCAACGGGTCCCACAACTTCAGTTCGTCGTCGGTCAGCACACCGCCGCCGGGATTGAATGTTTCGTCGAACCGCGGCATCGAGTCGCGCAAATAGCCGACAAAACCGGCGTAGCCGCTCTTCCACAAAGTCTCCGACCCCGCCCGGCGACCAACGTCGAAGGCATGACCGTTCTTCAGCGCCGCTGGAATACTGTAGATCTGCCGAAGCGTCTGCATTTGTTCGCCGGTCAGCGGCGGCGTCAGCGGAACGAGCCATGGATCCCACTTTGGGTCGGATGCGCGCTTCGCGATGATGTCGTCGATGCGCGGCGCGATGACGTCGTAGTTGCGCAGCACCGTAGCGATCGACCCCCACTGGCTGACCTGGGAATTGAATCCAAAACCGGCGATGCCGCCGTCATACAGATCGGGATAGCTCTCCACCATCCACTTGGTGTGGTGGCCGCCGTTCGAGCCGCCCATCATCAGCGTCCGCGATGGTGCTTTCTTGTAATGCGCCGTCAGTACCTGTTTCGCGTAGAGCGTCAGCTCCCTGATCCGCTGGCGAGACTCGTAATACGTGTCTTCAGGCTCCTTGGCAATCGTGAGCCGGTTCCAGCCCTCATCGCTCGCAGCGAAGGCGTAGCCTTTCTCGAGAGCGGTCGTCTTGAATGCACCGGTGCTTAGCTCCGTGCCGGAGAACCCGCGCGAATACACCGCCAGCTTGCCGTTCCAGTTGTCAGGCAGGGCCAGCTGAAACCTGGCGTCGTCGGGAATGACGCCGTGGATGTAGCGATGCGGCACCGGCGTGGCAACGCGCTCGTCGGTGTCGATCGTCGCTTTGATCGCTGCGGCAGCAGCAACATACAGCGTCAGACAGAAGACGCTGGTAGCAATGGCGCGGTGCGCGCACGGGAGGTGTGGCATGACTGCGCTGAAGTCTCGCATGGATCTAGAGTGCCTAGGGTGCCTGGGGTGCCTAAGGTGCCCAGGTGGGTGCCAGGATTCGATCTTCCAGCGCGTAGTCGATCGGGCGCCGCGGTTGCGACTGGTACCAAGCGAATCCGGTACGCAGCGCGGCCTCGAGCGGCGTCGGCGTCACACCGAGTACGCGCCGTGCTTTGTCGACATTCGCGCTGTACGGCGGCAGATCGAGGTACTCGCCGAAGTACAAGTTGTGGGACCCCGCGAACTGTCCCCCGGCCGCCGCGATCTTGGGGCGCGCCACCGGCACGAGCGTGGCCTCGACACCCGCCACGCGCGCCAGCAGTTCCACGAAGGTGCGCTGCGTCGGACGCTCGACGTGACCGATGTTGAACGCCTCGCCTGCGGCCTCCGGCACTTCCATGGCGCGCACGCACGCCTCCGCCACGTCGGAGACGTAGGCCCACGGCATCACGCCGCTGCCGTCCTCTGGCAGGATGATCGGCCGGCGATCGAGCAGGCGATCCCAGAAGAATTGTTCGCGGTAGAACGGCTGCCGCGGTCCGTGGACAAACGGGGGCCGGAACGTCGCGACCGGAAAGCCGGCGTCGGCGTGCATGCGGAACAGCATGCGCTCCGCGGCGACCTTGTGCTGCACGTAGGGGTTCGGACTGTCCTCTGGCGCCAGCGGGTCGCTCTCGAGGTGGTCCAGCCCCGGCTCGTAGGCGGCAATGCTCGACATGAAGACGTAACGGCGCAGCTGGTCGCCGCAACTGCGCGCCGCGGCCTCGATGTGGCCGGCTGGGGTGCCTTTCTGCCAGTCGTATGCGAGATCGAACACCGCCTCGAACCGCCCCTGTGACAACAGGGCCGACACCGTCGCGAGATCGCCGCGGTCTGCCTGCAGATTGCGGACCTCAGCGCCGAGATCATGCCGGTCGCTCCGATGGAGGATGGTGACGTCGTGCCCGCGCGCCGTCAGGCGCCGCACGATCTCGCGCCCCATGAACTGCGTTCCACCGATGACGAGAATTCGCATGGGCGGCATCAGGGTGGGCACCTTAGGCACCTACCCCTTGGCACTTTAGGCACCCAGGCACACTAGGCACTTTAGTTCTGTCCGCCGGGGCGCTTGCCCCACGACGGCGGTGCCGGTTCGGTGGTCCGGCGATCGACCGGTTTCTCCTTCAACAGCCTGAGCGCTTCGTCGACCGCGCGCTCGAGCTGCGGGTCGCGGCCGGCGATCACATCCTTCGGCCAGTTCTCGACGTCGATGTCGGGAGCCGTGCCTTCGTTTTCCACCGCCCACTTGCCGTCGCGCGTGAAGAACCCGCCGCGCGGCGCGATCATCGTGCCGCCGTCGATGAAGCCCGGCGTGTCGGCGGTGTGCACGAGCCCGCCCCAGGTCCGCTTGCCGACGAGCGGCCCGATCTTGCGGTAACGGAACATCCACGGCATCAGGTCGCCGCCCGAGCCGGCCATCTCGTTGACGATCATCACCTTCGGTCCCCAGATGCCGGCCGAAGGACTGGTGAAAGGACGACGGTCGCCGGCGACGTTGTTGAAGTAGCCGTCGAAGTCGCGCTGCAGCACGTCGATGATGTAGTCGGCCGCGGATCCGCCGCCGTTGTAGCGCTCGTCGATCACGGCGCCCTGCTTGTCTTGCTGCGCGAAGTAATAGCGGTTGAAGCTCTCGTAGCCGCCCTGGCCGGTATTGGGCACGTAGACGTATGCGATTTGGCCGTTCGATCGCTTGTCGACGAAGCGGCGGTTCTCTTCCACCCACGCGCGGGTGCGCAACGCCTGCTCGTTGGCCACGGGCACAACGGTCACCTGCCGCGCGCCCTGTGGATCGGGCCGCGAGTTCACGGTGAGCACCGTCTGCCGGTTGGCCGTGCCGTCGAGCAGCCGGTAGATGCTGTCGGGCGCGACGAGGTTGATGCCGTTGACGGCGAGGATGAAGTCGCCGGCCGAGACGTCGATGCCCGGCGCCGCCAGCGGCGCGCGCAGCTCGGGGTTCCAGCTCTCGCCGTCGTAGATGCGCGCAATCTTGTAGCGGTTGTTTTGCACGGTCAGATCGGCGCCGAGCAGGCCGCCTGGCGACGCCGGCACGTCGGGCATCGCGCCGCCGCGCACGTACGAGTGCCCGATGGCGATCTCGGCGCCCATGTTATCGAGCAGGTAATTCAGGTCGGCGCGGTGCGCGATGTGCGGCAGCATCACGCCGTACATCTCTTTCATGCGCGGCCAGTTGCTGCCGTGCATGTTGGGCACGTAGAGGTAGTCGCGCTGCAGGCGCCAGCCCTCGTTGAAAATCTGCGCGAATTCCGCTTTTGGATCGAGGTGCATCCGCAGCGTCACGTCGAGCCGCCCGTCGCCGGTCTTGGGTGCGTCCTTACCGTCGGCGTCGACCAGAAACAGGGCGGGGCGCGCAGGCGTCGCGGCCGCATTGGGCCCGCCTTGCGGCGCGGGCGTGCGGTAAACGAGCTTCTTGCCATCGGCGCTGACCGCGTACTCGCCCACGTTCGAGAGGTAGCTGACGGCCTTGCGGTCGCTCAGCCGGAAGCGATGCAGCGTGTTGCCACGCGTGTCCGGATCGGTGGGCGCCTGGAGGAAGAACACGCTGCCGGCCACGCCCGCCTTCAGTTGCGCGTACACACGCGTGGGCACGCCCGACACGGTGAGGATGCGCTGCTGAATGCCGTCGAAGTCGATTTGCACCGACGGCACGGTGGTGTCTTTGCTTTCTCTCGTCACAGCGGTCGAGACGCCTGGCTCTTCATCGCTCTCGGGGAGCAACGGACTGGGATCTGATTTCTTCAGCACGGCCAGGTACAACGCGAAGGTCTCCTGGACGCCGTACGAGGTCATGTCGAGCCACTGCGAGCCGAGGCCAAAGTTCGTGGAGGCGAGGAACCACAGGTACTTCCCGCTCGCATCCCAGACCGGGAACATCGCGTCGGCTAGGCCATCGGTGACCTGCTTCTTTTCGCCGGTCTCGACATTCGCCACGACGATCGTGCGATAGAGGGTGTTGAGCCGCGACGCAAACGCGACCCATTTCGAGTCGGGACTCCACGACGGCGCGAGCGTGCGCTGCGGCACCATCCACGGATCGTTGCCGACGATCTTGGCCTGCCCGGTGGCGACGTCCATCACCCACACGTTCAGATTGGTGTCGGTATAGAGCAGCTTCCTGGAATCGGGTGACCACACCGGCGTGTAGTAGAACGCCGCTTTCTGGAACGCGATCTCGCGCGGCGGCGCCATGCCGTCCTGTGATTCGATCACCAGCTGGTACTCGCCGGACTTGTCGCTGAAGTACGAGATCCACTTGCCGTCGGGCGACCACGCCGGCTGGCGCTCAGCGGAGCCGCTCGAATTGGTGATGTTGCGCACGTCACCCTTCTCCGCCGGGATCGTGAAAATCTCGCCGCGCGCTTCCACCACCACACGCTTGCCGGTGGCCGACAGGCCCAAGTTGGTCATGCGGCTGGTGACGTCTTCGAAGCGCGGCATCATCCACGGGAAGTCGCCCGCCGCGGTGATGGTGAGCATCTGGGTCTTGCCGCTCTTGGCGTCGAGCGTGTGGATCCACCCCGCCTGTTCGAACACCACCGCGCCGCCGCCGGCATCGAGCGCCTTGACGTCGTAGTCGATGAACTTGGTCCGCTGCGTCAGCGCCTTCGTGCCGGTGTCGTACGACCACACGTTGGCGATGCCGTCGCGATCCGAGATGAAGAACACTGTGTCGCCCATCCACACCGGATCGACGTCCTTCGAATCGGTCCACGGCGGCGAGACCAGGTCGAACGTCTTGAGGTCGACGATCCAGACGGGCCGGTTCTGGCCGCCGCGATAGTTGCGGCGCTCCTCATCCCACGATGTGTTCATGCGGTAGGCGATGCGCTTGCCGTCGGGTGAGATCTTTCCCTGATAGCCGCGCGGCAATGCCATCGGCTCTTCGACGCCGCCCTTGGCCGGCACCGTCCAGAAGCGCGGCGTCGCATTCGGCGCCGCCGTGGCGCGCGACGAAGCGAACATCACCGCCGCGCCATCCGGAGTCCAGCCCTGCACCTGATCCGCGCCGGGGTGCCACGTCAGCCGCGCCGGCTCGCCGCCTTCGGCGGGCACGGTGTAGACATCGACGTTGCCGCCGTAGTCGCCGCTGAACGCGATCGTCGTGCCGTCTGGCGAAAACTTCGGGTTCGTCGTCTGGCCCTGAAAGCTAGTGAGCCGTCGGGCGTTGCCGCCCGCGCGCTCGACCACCCAGATGTTGTTGGCGTAGACGAAGGCGACGTGCGTGCCGCTCATCGCCGGCGACCGCAGCATCCGCGTCGGCCCGCCGTTGGCGCCGAGCACCGCAGAGCCCGGCGAGGCCGGTAACGACAGGATGGCGAGGCCACAGAGCAACGAGACGATTCGGCGGGAGTTCGGCATACGAACCTTTCTAACGGACGGGGCCGCAGATGACACAGATATCACGGGCCACAGATGACGCAGATTACGCAGACTTCTTTCTTTTCTTTCTTTTCTTTCTTTCCGGTCTGCGTAATCCGCGTCATCTGCGGCCGAGTTTGAGAGAATTTTGATCTGTGTCATCTGCGTCATCTGCGGCCCGTATTTGAGTTGATTGATCTGCGTTATCTGCGGCCCGAGCCGACGAGTGTGAGCATTTTGGAGCTATCGCCGGTCTTCATCGGCGAATACTTCTGTGTGCGGCCGCCGAAACTGTCAGCGATGTAGAGATTGCCCTCGCCATCAACCGAGATCTGGTGCGGCTCCCAGAACTGGCCGGGCTGCACGCCGTAGGCACCCCACCAATAGAGCCGCTTGCCTTCGGTATCAAACTGCAGCAAGCGCGCGTTGGTGCCGTCGACGACCCACACCCGGTCGTCGGCGCTGATGAAAATGTCGTTGGGCTGCCGCAGGTTCGGCCAGATATCGAGCACCTTGCCCGCCGCGTCGAATACCTGGATGCGGCGATTCGATCGATCGGCGACGTAGATGCGGCCGTCTTTGCTGACCGCGATGCCGTGCACGCCGCTCAACTGCCCGGGCCCGGCGCCGCGGGTGCCGAATGACGACACGAATTTGCCGTCCTTGTCGAACTTCGCAATCCGCGCGTTGCGCAGGCCGTCGGCGACCAGGATCGATCCGTCGGGCAGGAACGCCAGGTCTTGCGGCATCCCGAAATGCGTCGCGTCCTCGCCGGCGACGCCCGCTTCGCCGAGCGTCAGCACGAGCTGCTTGCCGTCGTTGCTGAACTTGTGGATCTGATGCTTGCCGTCGTTGACGACCCAGACGTGCTTCTGCGGATCGTACGGGCTGATCCGAATCTTGTGCGGCCCGCTGCCCTCGAAGAGATGATCCCACTGGGTCCACGCCTCGATCAGCTTGCCGGTTCGATCGACCACGACCAGGCAGTTGCGGACCTCAGCGGTGGGTTCGGTGGTGCGCTGGCCGAGCGAGCCCCAGATGCCGTTGAAACCACGCGGCAACGTGTCGGGCAGTTTCAGCTCGCCTCGCGCGCCGATGAAGATGCGGTCGGGCGACTGCGCGACCGCCGGCTGCGATCCCCAGATGTAGCCGGCCTTTGACCACGGCTGCGGCCAACCCGTGGCAACCTCGTAAGGCCCGGTCTCATCTTCCCCGCCCTTGTCCTGAGCCAGCGCCGGAGCGGCACAGATGAGCACCATGAAGATCGCTGGCAGGAATCTGTATCCCGACAAAGTGTGCCTCCCGACAAGAGGTGGCTCCCGACAAGGTGTGCCTCCCGCCAGCGACTCAATATACTTCACGTCGTTGGCGTTGCCGAACGTCTACTGAAGGCGTTCAGGGCCGCGGGAACGCGCGAGCCACCACGCGACCCAAGCCAGTGCGCAACCATACAGCACATCGACGATGTAATGCTGCTTCACGAACACCGTCGAGACGCTGATGCCCGCGGCCAAGACACCGAGGCCGACCCGGGATCTGCGGGACACCTGCGACGCAAAGACCGCGAGCCAACTCAAGGCCACATGGAGGCTCGGAAAATGGTTGTAGGGCT
>JAUSDY010000015.1 GCA_030650395.1 Acidobacteriota bacterium
GCGCGCGAGCGGCGAGCCGCTCAGCAGCGAAGACACGGCGCTGGTCACGGCCGTCGCGGCCCAGGCGGCATCGGCCATCGAGAACGGCAAGCTCTATCGCCAGCTTCACCTCAAGGCCTCGGAGCTCGATCGCCTGCACGCTTTTAACGAGAACATCCTCGAGTCGCTCGACGATGGCTTGATGGTGGTGGGGCCGGCCGACAACGTCGTGCGGTGGAACGCGGCGCTCGAACGGCTGTACGGCCCGACGGCATCAACCGTGCTGGGCCAGGCCGTCGATCGGCTGTTCGACGCGCACGTGGTCGAGATCCTGAACTCCGCCCGTCGAGAGCACCCCGCAGGCACGACGATCTTCCGCGTGCCGCTGACGGCGCGTGGCACGCGCGCGGATCACCGGCTGCTGGTCAACCTCACCACCGTGCCGCTGCAGACTCTGGCCGGCGGATCGGCTGCGGGCACCATCGTGATCCTCGAAGACATCACCGAGCGGTCGCAGATGGAAGAGCAGCTCCGCATCTCCGAAAAGATGGCATCGCTGGGCCTGCTCGCGGCCGGCGTCGCGCACGAAGTCAACACGCCGCTCACCGGCATTTCAAGCTATACGCAGATGCTGCTTGAGAACGCCGACCCTGCCGATCCGCGCACCCCGCTGCTCGAAAAAATCGAGAAGCAAACCTTCCGGGCCGCCCGCATCGTCAACGGCTTGTTGAACCTGTCGCGGCCCAATGCCGCTGACGCGTCCGAGCGCAGTGTCGTGGACCTGAACCTGGTGATCGGCGATGTGCTGTCGCTGCTCGAGCACCAGTTCGAGAAAGGCAGCATTCGCGTGCGCCGCGAGCTGTCGGCGGAGCCGGTCCGCGTGGTCGGCTTCGAGTTCAAGCTGCAGCAGGTGTTCCTCAATTTGTTCCTGAACGCCCGCGATGCGATGACGAGCGGCGGCTGGCTGACGATTTCGACCAGGGTCGACGGTCACGAGGTGGTCGCTGACGTGTCCGACACCGGCGGCGGCATCCGGCCCGAGCACCTCGCGCGCATTTACGATCCGTTCTTTACGACCAAGCCGATGGGCCAGGGCACCGGCCTCGGCCTCTCCATCACCTACGGCATCGTGCGCGAGCACGAAGCCACCATCCAGTGCGAGAGCGCGAGCGACAAGGGCACGCGCTTCGAGCTCCGGTTTGCCGCCGCGCCTGCGCCAACCGCCGCCACCGGGACGGGCAACTAGACATGGCACGCAACGCCTCCGTACTCGTCATCGACGACGAAGAAATCATGCGGGACATTCTGGGGACGCTGCTGGAGCGCGAGGGCTACAGCGTGCGCCTGGCGGGTTCGGGACAGGAAGGCCTGGACCTGGCGAAGTCGCTGCCGTTCGACGCGGTGATCGTCGACGTGATGATGCCGGGCATCGACGGCCTGCAGGTGCTCGACGAGCTGAAGAAGCACGATGACGACCTGCCGGTGCTGATGATCACCGCCTACGCGTCGATGGAAAGCGCCATCGCCGCGATGAAGAAAGGCGCTTTCGACTACATCACCAAGCCGTTCAAGAACGACGAAGTGCTGGTGGTGTTGAGGAACGCCGTCGAGCGGCGCGAGCTGGTTGCCGAAAACGTCGCGCTCAAGCAGAACCTGCAGGCGCGCTATCACAAGTTCGCGGGCATCATCGGCAAGAGCAGTCGCATGAAGCAGGTCTTCGACCTGATCATCCAGGCGGCGCCGAGCCGGTCGACGATCCTGATCACGGGCGAGAGCGGCACGGGTAAGGAACTGGTGGCGCGCGCCATTCACAGCAACTCGGCACGCGCTGAGCGGTCGTTCGTGGCGGTCAACTCCGGCAACCTGCCGCCGGACTTGCTCGAATCCACGCTCTTCGGCCACGTCAAGGGCGCGTTCACCGGCGCCATCCAGTCCCGGGCCGGCCAGTTCGCCCTCGCCGAGGGCGGGACGCTGCTCCTCGACGAGATCGGCGAGCTGCCCCTTTCGATGCAGGTGAAGCTGCTGCGCGTCCTGCAGGATCGTTGCTACACCGCCATCGGCGACAGTGTGCCGCGACCCGCCGACGTGCGGGTGATCGCCGCGACGCA
>JAUSDY010000018.1 GCA_030650395.1 Acidobacteriota bacterium
GACGCGGCCAAGGCGGCGACGGTGATGGAGAAGCTGCACGCGTTCTGACGGCGGACGAGACGCCAACGGGCATGCCGCTAGGCGACGAACTCCAAACTATGGGGCGGCGAGCAGGATGCTCTGGTTGTTGCAGCAATTCACGCGCAGCCTTGAGCCTGCCCTGTCTTCAAAATCGGACAGTTTTCAACCTCGACTCTTGAAGAAAGCACCGTAACGCTCCGATGATGCGCTCACCGCCGCCCCACAGCCTGGCGACGGCCTGCCGCCATCCCAATCAGCGCGGGCGCGGGAACCTGGTCGCGAGTGCCGCCGGGGTCAGGGTCGCTGGATCCATGCCACCGGCATGCAGGCTGTCGATGACATGCGCGAGGTAAGCTCTGGGCTCGACCTTGGAGAGCCGACAGCTCTCGAAGACGGTGTAGAGGTCGGCGGCATAGGGCGCAGCGTCCTCGCTGCCGATGAGCATCCAGGATTTGCGCCCGATCACGATTGGCCGGATGGTCCTCTCGGCCGCGTTGTTATCGAGGGGTAGATCTCCGCGCTCGATGTAGGCGGTGAAAGCGGCCCAACGATCACGGATGTAGTTGATCGCCTTGCGCATCTCGGTGCCCGGCGCGTACGCCGTCATGGAATCGAGGAGTTCACGAATGACGGTGAGCTGCGGCCCAGCACGTTCGCGGCGGAACTGGAGCCGTAGGGCCACCGCCTCGGCGCCGGCGAGTCCGGCAGCAGCGATGGCGCGGTCGGCCTCATGCTCGATGCGATAGAGGACGCGGATCGCATCGGCGGCGGTCTTGGCCGCCGGGTCGTCGTCCTCGAAGGGCATGAAGCCACGTTTGCCATGCGTCCAGCAGCACAGCCGCCGGATGCCGGCCTCGGCCAGGACGATGTCGTAGACCTGGTAGCCATCGGCCATGGCGAAGGCGAAGCGTGCGAATCCCGGTGCCTCCGGCACCGGCTCTCCCGATCGCCCCTGCGCTGGTTCGGGCAGCCCCAACACCAGCCGGAGTTCCCGGCCACCTCGTCCACCGCTATGGAAGAAGGCCTGGGTGCCGCCCAGCCAGGCCCAGAGGTAACGGCCGCCGTCCTGGGTCGGCAGCGGCGTCTCGTCGATGTAGACCAGGGCCTGGGCCAGCACCTGGGCCCGGATCGCGGCACTGACCGGCGACAGGAAGCCGGCGAATCGCCTGGCCAGATCGGCCAGCTCGGCGTCGCCCAGGTCCGAGCCCATGGCCTGGAAGTCCTGCACCATCCGCCCGAACGGGATCCCGTGGAGGAATTTGCGCAGCATCGCCTCGGCGATGTAGGCGTCGCTGTACTTGCCCTTGGGCACGATGGCCGCCGGCACCGCCGCGCGGACGATCTCCTCGCGGGTGTCTGGCAGACCCCAGATCTCACGCTTGAGCACCAGGCGCACCACTTCGGCCGGGATGTAGTGCTCGCGCTCGGCGGTCTCATAGCCCAGAAGGATGAGCGGTGTCCCGTCCGCAGCCATGCGGTCGCGTTCCGGGGCTGCGACGACCTGCTCGATCGGCCGCAGGCTGCGGTTCACCGGCTTGCGACCGCCGCCGTTGGCGACCTTGGTCTTGCCGTCCGGTCCGCGGCCCTTCTTGGCGTTCTTCCGCGCCTTGCGCTCCTCGCGATCCTCCCGTGCGGCCTGCGCGGCGGTGGCCTCGGCCACGGTCGCACCGGCATCCACCGGCGCAGTCAGGAAGTTCTGCTGAACGGCGTCGCCGTGGTCCTGTACGGGGCGACGACGTTCGGTCGTTGGACCGTAGAGCACCCGCCGCATCCATTCGTTCCTGATCGACAGGTCGCGCACCTCGCTCTTGAGCGCCTCGATCTCATGCCGCATCCGGTCCAGTTCGGCAGCAGCGGTGGTGATGCCAGTCACGGGCGCATTGTACGATACCTGTCAAGTCCCCCCGTCGCGCCGCCAACGCAGTAATACCGTGCGTTTGCTCACTATAATACCATCCAACAGCAACTGCCAATCGCTCGCCGACAACTCCAGCGTCGATGGCCGACCGTCGACCATACTGATGCGTGGAACCACGAAGCGGCCACGTGCGAGACGCTTGCAACAGAGCCAGAAGCCATCGGTTTCCCAGCACAGGGCTTTGAGCCTGTTGGACTGCCGCCCGACGAAGACGAATACATCACCCGAGTTGGGATCACGCTGGAGTTGGCCAAGGACGATGGCGGCCAAGCCGTCGATCCCCTTGCGCATGTCGACCGCCGAGCCGCAGAGATAGATGCGGCGGTTGCCCAGAGCGATCACGACGGATCCCGGCGCAGGGCGCGCACCAGGTCGACGACCTGGGCGGCATCCAGACCCAGCAGGCGCATGCCGTGGCCCAACTCCAGGGTGATCGGGAGAATCGCAGGCGAATCGGCTGATGGTACGACCGCCGCCTTGGTCGGCGGCCGGAGTTCAATGAAGCCAGACGGTGCCGTGGAACCGTCCTGCGCCTCGACGCGGTACAGGCACGACATGAGCGCCGACCGGAGCAGGCCTTGGGAACGGCACCAGGCTTCTTTGCCCTGGCCGCTGGCCTTCCAGGCAGTGACCAATTCACGGGCCTCGGCAAGAGTACGGACGCGACGTGGGGAACCGGATGGATCGGCCATGGCAACCTCGACAGCAATGTACCAGAGGTCGCGGACAAATTCATCGGGGCATCATCGGAGCGTTACGTGTATCTGATGACTGACAAACAGGGCATCTCGGCCATGGCGCTGCGCAAACATCTAGGCTGCCACTACGACACGGCTTATCGACTCCTCATGCTGCTGCGCGGGGCAATGGCTGATCGCGATCAATCCTATACGCTCAGCGGCATTACTCAGGTCGATGAGGCGTATGTCGGCGGGCACGGCGACGGTCGTCACCGACGAGGTCGTGCGCGTGATACCAAGCGCGTCATCGGCGTCGCCGTCGAGCAGGTGTCGTCCAATGTGAGCGGCTTCATCCCTCTCGAGGTGCTGCCAGCGGCTGATGCTGAGTCCTTGCACGGTATGGTCTTAGAGAAGATCCGCCCAGGCACACGTCTGCTGACCGATGAGTGGCCGAGCTAGAGCCTGTCCCAAACGGCCCAAATTCCAATTTGGCCAGGTCTGCCGGCCAAGTCGCCTGCCCGGCGGAGGTGGAGCATCGGTGCGTCAGGGCTCTGGATGGCTTTTGCATCTGTGATTGGTGCTGTTTCGGTCGGTGTCCGCGCTGAGCGGACACGCCGGTCCGATGTCCGGGCGCCGTGCTCGGACGTGGGAGGCCGTCGAGGTCGATCAGCTGGCGGCGGCGAGGTGCGCGGTGGCGGTTTCGAGTCTGGCCAGCACCCAGAGGTTGTGCGCCAGTGCGGCCCAGGCGAC
>JAUSDY010000021.1 GCA_030650395.1 Acidobacteriota bacterium
TGCGATCAGGCGAAAGCGCTGGTGACCGGCACGCCGGCGCTCGAGACCAGGCTCGCGGCGGTCACGATGAAGCCGTGCTGGGCGGTGCTGGCCGCGTTTGAAGAGCCGGTCGCGGCACGGTTCGACGCCGCCTTCGTCTCAGGCAGCGCGCTGGGATGGATCGCGCGCAATCAATCGAAGCCCAAGCGCGATTGGAAGATCGACACGTGGGTGCTGCACGCCACCACCACCTGGAGCGCGGCCCACGTGGCAGACGAGGACGACCTGGTCGGCGCGTTCCTGATGGAAGCGTTCGAAGACCTGGTGCGTGCGGGCCTGCCGCGAGCCTTCTACGCCACGGCACATCGCTGGCGCTACGCCGTGGCCAATCCGCCGCTGGCGATCGGCGCGATTCACGACGCCGAATCGCGAATCACGTTATGTGGCGACTGGTGCGCGGGCCCGCGCGTGGAGGATGCGTTTCTCAGCGGCCTCACGGCCGCTGGGCTTGGGGCTTGAGGCTTGGGCCTTGGGCGTTTCCTCAAGCCTCAAGTCTCAGGTCTCAAGACGATCCGCCCGCGTTCGCCGCCGGTCCAACCCATCTGGCACCAGCGTCCCCAAACCACTCGCGGTGGATGTCAGCGGATCCCGCGCGCGACGAGCCAGGTGGCCGTCAGCAGGAACACGGCGCCCACCGTCAACCGCTGTGACGGCTTCCATCACGCGATGTCCCGCCCGCGCGCTACGCACATACACATTACAGTCGTCGGCGTAGCGCACGAAGCGATCACGCACCTGGCCAGCCGACCCATCAAGAAATCATGGTTCATCCGGTCGAAGAACTTCTCGATATCGAGGTCCACGACGTAGGCCGCCCTTGCGCTTCGCTAGCCCTTCACCTCCATCAGGTCGGGCAGAGGACTTTCACCTCCAAGCTGTCAAACATGCTCGGCACACCCGGAGCCGTGGACGCTCAGAACGCGCCCACCGCTCCTTGTAAAACCCACAGAACGGGTTTCCCACAGCGCCCACAGGCAGAACCGTTGGTGTGTTTGGACCACGAACGACCAACGACTGGGGACATTTCTATTTCGCCTTGACATACCGCTCTGTTGGGCATTGACAAGAGATAGGCGGAAGCGCACCATGTTCCCGGCGCCATAGACGGCGCCGTGGTGTCGGAAATACAGGAAAGGTGAGGGCACGATGAGGGTTCTCCGAACGTTGGTGGCCGGTGTGGTTCTGTTACCAGGCGTCGCGGCGGGACAGTCTGTAACCTTTACGAAGGACGTTGCCCCGATCCTGCAGCGTTCATGCGTAGCCTGTCATCGGCCGGGCGAGATGGCGCCGATGTCCCTGATGACGTATGAGGACGTGCGGCCGTGGGCACGCTCCGTCAAGGCTCGAGTCGTCGCGCGCGAGATGCCGCCATGGCACCTCGACCGGCATATCGGCATCCAGACCTTCAAGGACGATCCGTCGCTCACCGACGAAGAGATCAACACGATCGCAAAGTGGGTGGACAGCGGCGCGGCGCGAGGCAACGCCGCCGACATGCCTCCGCTCCGGCAGTTCGCCAACTCGATCGAGTGGCAGATCAAGCCGGATATCGTCATCAAGTACCCTGTAAAAATCGTGCCGGCAGCCGGTCCCGACCTGTTCGGCAACCTCTACGCGGACATTCCGATCACCAAGGACCGCTACATCAAGGCGATTCAGACCAGAACCGCGACCGCCGCGTCGCGCAAGGTGGTGCATCACGCGCTGTCGTATGCCGTGGATGACCCCGATACCATCGAGGTTTCGGGCGACGACAGCCAGGGCGTCGACGGAGGCCAGTTCCTCGTCGAGTTCGCGTCCGGCAAGAACGCCGAGGTGTATCCGGATGATGCGGGCGTCCTGCTCCAGGTTGGCAAGAAGGCCATGGTCAGCTATCACCTGCACTCGGTCGGCGAAGAGACCAAGGCGGAGATCGAGCTCGGCATCACGCTGCATCCCGAAGGGTACGTGCCGAAACACATCCGCTGGTCGAAGCAGCTCGCGCAGCCGACGGCTGCCATCGACATCCCGGCCGGGACGGTCGCGCGCATCGACGGGTATACAGTGCTCCATAAGGCGGCGCGGCTCATTGCGTTCCAGCCGCACATGCACATCCGGGGCAAGCGGCAGTGCCTCGAGTTGATCTATCCGACGTCCGGTTCGAGCGCGCGCACCGAAGTCGTGAACTGCGCGAATTTCAACTACAACTGGCACCTGACGTACAACTACGCCGACACCACCCAGCCGCTCGTGCCTGCGGGGACCATCCTGCACACGATCAGCTGGCATGACAATTCGACCGCGAACAAGTTCAACCCGGATCCGAGGAATTGGGTTGGCGACGGCCAGCGAACGATCGACGAGATGGGCTTCGCGTGGATCGGCTGGCACGACCTGACCGACGAGGAGTACAAGGCGCAACTCGCGGAACGCAAGGGCCTGCAGCAGAAGGCCGCAACGACGACCGCTCAGCCACAACAGCGACACTAGACCGGGGGCGGACGTCATGACGTCCATCCTGTATCCCCCGATCACCGGGAGGCCGGGCTTTCTCAGGAAGGCCCGGCCTCGTTTGCCAGCAAAGGTGCGTATGTCAACCCGAACACGATGGCTCGCGACGGCAGCCGCTCTCCTCATCGTCCTCGCAGCGCCTCGTGCGTCGAGCGCGCAGGTCGAGTTCGACAACAACTTCAAGTTCAGCTCGGGCCAGAACGTTCAGCCGGTGTTCGAAGGGTGGTCCTATAGCCCTGACGGCGGGTTCGCGATGCACTTTGGGTATCTGAACCGCAACTGGGTGCAGGAGCTGTCGATCGCGGTCGGACCTGCCAACAGCATCGAGCCTGGCGGACCGGATCGCGGGCAGCCGACGTTTTTCTACACGCGCACGAACCGCAACCTGTTCACGGTGATTGTGCCGAAGGACTGGGGCAAAAAGGAGGTGGTCTGGACGGTCACCGCGAACGGGAAGACGCAGAAGGCGATCGGCTGGCTGCAGCCGGAGTGGGAGATCGATCCGGCCGGGGGCGCACAAACCGGTGGTCGTCAGGACGCGGAGTTTCTCAAGAACAAGGCGCCGGCCATCACCATCGGTCCCGTGTCGGCTGTGGCGTTGGCGAGCCCGCTCACTCTGACGGCGACGGTCACCGACGATGGGCTTCCCAAACCGGCGGCTGTGCGTAAAGCGGCCGTCGGACAGGAAACGCCGCCGCTGCTCCAGGGCGGCACGACCGATGTGCCCTCGAATGTGCCCCAGATCCCTCCCGCTCCCGCTGGGGGCGGTGGTCGGGGCGGCGGCCCACAAGGGCCGACCGTGACGTGGATCATCTGGCGCGGTCCTGCCGGTGCGACCTTCACTCCGCGAACGGGACCTGTGAAAGACGGGCAGGCCCAGACGACTGTCGTGTTCGCCCGGGCCGGCGACTACGTCCTTCGCGCGCGCGCCAGCGACCGCGTGCTGACGACCCATCGGGACGTCACGGTCACGGTCAAGTGATCTTGGATTGGGGTCATTAGGGTGAGCGGCAGGTGGTGCTCATCACGGGATCGCACCACAGCAGGTGTACTGGTATGCGACCGGCCGGAACAGGCTGCTCGGTGAGCTGCCAGGCGCCTACCTGATTCGCGAGCAGCGCTGGATTCCGCGCCGCGCGGCGGTGCTGCATCCGCCGGCCGATCCCGTGTTCTCTGAAACCGGGCATTGGAACAGCACCTCTTGTTGAGGGAGTAACAAGATCAGAATGGTCTTTTTCGTGTTGTCGTGTCTTCCCTCTTCATCGCCAGCTCGAGATTCTTGCGGGCCGCCTCGTTGCCCGGATCGATCTGCAGTGCCTGTCGGAAGTAGGTAACGGCTTCGTCGAGACGGCCCGTCGCGCCGAGCGCGGCGCCCATGTTGGCGTGCGCCGTCGCCGACCCGGGACCGACCCGCACGGCCTCGCGGAAGTGTCCGATCGCCCGGTCCATGTCGCCTTGAGAGGCCACGATCTCGCCCAGGTTGTTGTGCGCTGCCGCCAGGCCGGGCTCGAGCCTGACCGCTTCGCGGTAGTGCCGGACTGCGTCGCCGGCCCGGCCCCGAGCGCGGAGCGCGTTGGCGAGGTTGAAGTGCGCCGGCACGAAATCCGGCTCGGCGCGCAGCGCGTCACGGTAGTGCGTCACGGCCACATCGAGCTGCCCGCTCTCTTGGAGGACGACCCCGAGGTTGGTATGTGCCGCGGCGTGGCTCGGGTCGAGGTCGAGCGCCGCGCGGTACTCGCGCATCGCGTCGTCGCGGCGCTGGCTGTCACGAAACAGATTCGCCAGCTCGTAGTGGACCCACGGATCACCGGGTGTCTTTCGCGCCAGTTGGAGGTAGAACGCCGTTCTCAGCGTGGCGACGTCCTCGGGATGGTCCGGCCGCACCTGCAGCTGCAGGTGGGCCATCTCGTCGGCGGACCCCATGCCCGCCACCACTCTCTTCGGGGGACGACTGGGATTGCGCGGATTCTCCGCCGAATTATCGTAGGTGTACCGGAACGAGATGATCGCACCTTTCGGCAGCTTCAATGGCTCCGCGTACCGATACACGTCCTGCCATTTGAAGTCCCACGAGTCGATGCGAATCAAAGGTCGCTCGCTGCCGTCCGGCAGCGTCGCGCGGGCGTCCATGGTCCGCGCCAGCAAGTGCGCGTGCGGATACACGGCCAGCACCTGCACGTCGACTGGAAGCTCGAATCGATCGGTCACGACGAACTCGCGCGCGCCGGCAGGAATGTCGAGCTGATGGTCCCCGTCCAGGCGCAGCAGGACCATGGGCGGTCCTGTCGGCGGCGCCTGCGCGAAATGGAGCCCCACCTGGGGCTGCACGGACTCGGCCTTTCCCGAAGGCACCATGTGGAGCTGCAGCACCAGATCGTCTCCCGGCGCGACTCGCCAAGCCGAGCCCTCGACCGACGGAACGGGCGCCATCCCGGGCGTCCACCCGACCAGGTGACCGTCCGGCGGTTGCGCGTCACCCAGGTCCATGCCGTCGAAGCCGGGCTGGGCATCCCGCGCGTCACGGCGCGCGGACGATCGCGTCTGGTCCATTCCCATAATCGCGTGATGGACGAAGCGGGCGCTGCCTGGCCGGAGCTCGACGGCTCGTACGAAGCGCTGCGACGACACCGGCACTGGCATCACGAAATTGCGCCAGACATCCGAGCCGTCAGCCCTCAACTGGTAGGGGATTGGCAGCGCCACGACCAAGTCGGGCTGGCCCAAGTGCCAGCCCTCGGCGAAAGTCGGCAGCGGAGGCAGGTGCGCCGCTTCGCCTTCGGGTGTCCCCTGCTCGTGCCAGCTCCGCAGCACGGTGACCTCGCGATCGGAGAGGCGGCGCTCGCCGGCAAACGCCCCGTGACCCGGCACGGGAAGCCATGGGGGCATCACGCGGCGCTCGGTCACGTCCGCGATCATGCTGGCGCGGCGCTTCACATCGTCGTAGGTCAGCAGCGCGAACGGCGACGACTCTCCTGGACGATGGCAGGGGGTGCAGCGCCGGAACACGATGGGGGCCACGTCGCGGGTGAAGGTGATGGGTCGCGTGGCGAGCGACTCGGCCGGAGCTGTCTCCCGGCACGCCAGCCCACACGCGCACATCACGATTCCGGCCGCGAGTCGGGTCGCACGCGACATAGCTCCCCCGCAGTCTATCGCCGCACGGACGCGAACACGATATCGGTCTTGCCGACGGAAAACGGCACCGTCCGGCGCACGGCCGTGCGGGCCACCTTGTCGGTGATGACAATCTCGAGCCGGTAGTCGCCGGCGGCCAAGGCCCTGAGCGGAATCTGTCGTCCCGCCAGGATGAGATCGCCGCCGCTCAGGCTGAACGCCGGTGGCAAGGTCGTGGCATTGAACGCCTCCGGCCGGATGCCGGCGAGCAGGCTGTCGGCCGTGCCCGGCGCGCCACCGCGCACGCTGTAGGACACCTCCACATCTGGCTTGTCGTCGCGCGCCGCCTGGGCCTGATACACCAGAAAGAGGACGGAGAACATCTCGCTGGCGCTGAACGTTCGACGTGTCGCCGGCGTGATGCGCGTACCCCACAGCCTGTACGGATCGTCCAGTTGCTGCTCGTAGGTGGCGCGGCCTCCGGCGGGGTCGACCTCGACGCGTTCGGCGACAATGATGCTGCTCGTCGTCAGGCCGGACTTCAGATCGGGAACGGTCACTTCTTGCTTCAGGACTACGGTCCTGGGTGTCGCCGTACTCGAAGACTGCCGCTCCGCCACGGCGACGTACACGTCGTAGGCGCCGGGCGGCGCCGTAAAGGCCCGGGCGAGACGACCGTCGATCGGTCCCTCCACGATGGCGGCATCCTCGAACGGGTACTGCGCGAGCGGGTCGATGGGGCCCGGTGCCGGGGCGGGTGCGCCCCGGAGAACCACTCGAACGTACATCGCGACGGGAAGCGAGGTGAACGTTCCGCGCCGGATGTCAAGAGTGAACGGTACCAACACAACGCCGGCGTCGGCACCGACGAAGTGGCATTGCCAGGACAACTCGACGTCCGCGGGGGCTGGCGCGCCGGCGGCGACGCGTTCCACCAGCAGGAAGAGGGGCCTGACCTGGTTCCATTCATCGCCCGTTGGGCGCCGGGACTGCGCCCAGCTCGACGCGGGCCCCGCCAGGAGCGATCCGAAGAGTGCTGCAACAAGAACCATCACTCGCGGCCTCACGAGGGAGCGTGCGTGGGGGGCCGGATGTATCACGGGGCCATACGGCACGCAACGAAGCGCGTCAGTGGCGTTCGAGATCTACCACTTGATCTGTGTCACCAGGCGAAGCAACCGCCCCTGAAGAATCGTGTTCGGGCGCCCCAACTGGTTACCGAAAATCTGCGTTTCGACGAGGACGTTCGACCCGTTCAGCGCGTTGTAGACGTCGGCCTGTGCGGTGAACTGGTAGGCGGCAAAGCGGAAATTGCGCTTGATCGCAACGTCGAGCTGGTTCCACCGGGGATAGTAGAGCGTGCCCGGCTTGTTCAGTCTCACGATCGTGACGGCCGTGCGCTGGCCATTCGGGAACGCCGAGGCCGGCACGTTCCACGTCACCTGGCTTTCGTTGCCCGCAAAGCTTACGAACGTGCCGCTCAGCTCGAGGTCCCACTTCAGCGGCAGAGTGCCGGCGATCTTGAAGTCGTGGCGGAACGGGATGCCCAAGTCGCGCTCGTCGCAGAACCGGCCGCCGCGCAGGAAGGCGATGGTGGAGTAGAGGTCGGCCAGCGACGACCCGTTCGGGTTCTCCTGATCGCACATCACCTCGATGTTGTGTTGGGCCGTCCAGCCGCCAAACACCACGGACCCGTTCGGGAGCCGGCTGTTGAAGCTCAGCTCGAAGTCGTTGGAGATGTGCGTGTCCTTGTCGGAGTTGTACTCCAGGAAGTTCACCAAGCCGCGCTTGGCCGGGTCCAGGTTGTAGAGCGTGAACGTTTCCGATGGATCGTATGGGTTGACCACCTGGAACCCCCTGTAGTCGGCCGGGCTGACCGCCACGTTATCCTCGGCGATAAGTGCATAGTACTGACGCCGATACCATCCGGCGGTGATGGACAAGTTGTTCAAGATCTGGTGCTGCATGCTGGCCGAGTATTCGACGTTGTACTCGCGCTGGATGTCGTCGACCGCGGTCCGGCCCGAGGCCCTTCCGAAGTTCGCGTTGTTGCTCGGACCGATCTCGTTGTTCTGCACGATGCCGTCGCCATCGGTCGGTCGTGGAATGCCGGACCGGACCGCTGTGAGGGGCATGAGATCGACGTCGAACCAGTCACGAATGTCGGTCGCCAGGCCGCGGACCGGGTTGTACCGCTTGACGAAGCTGCCGGCCATGGGACGCATGTACCGGTTCGCCCCGCCCTTGAGCGCCGTGCGGCCGTCGCCGAACAAGTCGTAGGCCACACCGAGCCGGGGCGCGATGTCTTTCCAGACCGGCACGTTCCTGATCTCGGGGAAGATGTTGCCCGGCACGAACCGCCCTTCCTGCCGCCACTGCTCCTTGATCCTCGAGTTGAAGTACTCGTAGCGGAGACCGGGACTGACGGTGAGACGATTGAACCTCCACGAGTCCTGGACGAAGACACCGATGTCGGCCGTGACGTATTCCTGGGTGGCGAACGGGTTGATGGTCACCACGACGGACTCGGGCACGCCGCGGCGATAGCGGACCTCCTGAAAGTCGCCGTGCGACGCGGCGTCGTTTCGGTCCTGGCCGAACGAGACCTGGAAGCCGCTCTTCAAGGTGTGCGAGCCCGTCACGTACGAGAGAGCGGTCGTGATGTGGTTTCGATCGGGAAGCGTCCCTGAGTATCCGGTCGCGGCGACCGTGCGTTCGTTCGTCAGAATATCGAGGCGCGAGACGTCGCGGTACCACGGGTCCGACTGGGTCGCCACGAAACGCGGGTCGTACGGGCAGGGCGTGGCGAAACAGGGGATCACCGTCGAGGGACGAGGCCACCCGAGCGTGGTGCCGCCAAACTGCGAATTCCCCTCAAAGTCCTGCGGCTGATAGCCGCTGTGGAGGCGTTCGACAATCTGCGTGAAGCCCAACTCGTACAGAAACCGGCTGCTCAGCGCGGCCGTCAACTTCGCCCCCATATTGTGGTAATTCGCTTCGCCCCAGTTGCGGCGACGGGACGCGCTGATCGGCTCGACACCGAACACGAATTCCCGGCCCTTGTACTTGAAGGGGCGATCGTAGAACGCGCTAACTTTGATTTTCGACGTCGCCTGGAATGTGAGCCTGGCCAGCGGGATGTTCACGTACTGATCGACGATGGCTGGACTGCCGTCGGGGAAGTAGGCGTCAACCACCTTCTCGTCCACCGACATCCACCGCATGGCCGCGAAGAACCACAGCTTGTTCCGAAGAATGGGGCCGCCGATCGAGGGGTTGATGTCATAGATATTCGTGATGCCGGTGGACGAAGTCGCCCCCTTCGCGCGCAACGCGTCATTCAGGTTGTCGCTCTGCCACGAGCCTTCGGTAAGGCCCGCGTAGAGCGAGCCGTGGAACTCGTTACCTCCGTCACGTGGGATCATGTTGACCCGAATGCCGCCTCCCGACACATCGGCGCTCTGGGAGCTCGTCGTGAACGCCGTCTCCGCGAATGCCGCCTGGTTGATGTAGTTCTGGATCAGTCCGTCGCTGAAGGCCGGGCTCACGAGCATGCCGTCGATCTGCAGCGTGGTGTGCACCGGGCCCGCGCCGTGCACGCGCATGTTGACCTGCTCCATCATCTGCGAGCCGCCCACGTCGGGCTTGCTCAGCCGAACGCCCTGCGCGAGGTAGCCGAACGACTGCGTGTTCCGCGGCGTCGGGAGCGCGTCCAGCAGCTCGCGCGTGATCACCTCGGTCCGCGCGGCGGACGACACGTCCACGAGTGGGCTCTGTCCGCTCACCGTGATGGATTCCTCGAGACCGCCGATGCTCAGCTGAATGTTGACCGTTGCGGTGAAGTCCGCGGGCAAGAAGAGGCCGTCGCGCTGTGCGGTCGTGAAGCCGGGCAGGGTGTACGTAAGTGAATAGGTGCCCGGACGCAGATCGATGATGGTGTCGCGACCCTGGCCGTCGGTGACCGCCGACCTGACCTTCTCGATCAGAACGGGGCTCGCCGCGTCGACCGTGACACCAGGCATCACGGCACCCGTGTTGTCCGTTACCGTTCCCGCAATCGCGCTCTGCGCTGACGCCGCCACCGGAAGGAACAAGAGAGCGGCCAGAAGCCCACCGCCCCGAATTACCGCCTGTGCCTGCATGCCATCCTCCTTTGGAACAAAAGGTCAACACCGACTGCGGCGACCGGACGGAATGATGTCCAGGACATCAAACAACGGCGTAGGCTAACAGAATTCCAAGGACCTGAATCTAGCCTTCTTTCCCATCCTTCTTCTTGTTCGCCTTGAGGACGCGCCCGCGATCGCCGCCGGTCCAGCGCATCTGCACCAGCGTGCCGAAGGCGCCGACCGCAAACCAGGCCCACGGCAGCCAGCCGAGACCCGGCGCCGGATTCATCGGATAGGCCACCCACACATCGCCTTGCGCCGCGGCCCTCAGCGGACCGGCGTCGCCCATCACCGCCAGCGCTCCGACGATCAGCGTCCAGGCGCCACCGAACGCGGTGCCGAGAATGATCACGTAGCGTTGCAGCCACGTCGCCAGCAGCGCGCCCGCCACGGAAAACAGGATCACGACGAACGGGTGCGGGTCGCCCTCGACTTGCGTCCAGATCACGTTGACGAGCAAGGCGCCGAGGCCCGCGCCGATCAGCGCCACGCCCACGAAGTAGGCGGCCAGCAGCAGCGCCGCGCCCGCGATGCCGCCAACCAGCGCGGCAATCACCATGGGCGCCGTGTCGGTGGCGCCGAACACGGAGCTGGCGGCGAGCGCGCCGACGATGAAGCCGAACACGGCGAGCACCACCTTGAACAGGCGGTAGCCGAGAAAACACGCGAGGAATCCGCCAGCGATCAGCACGGCGGCAGCGGGCACCTGATACGCAGCAGGCAACATTGGGGCTCTATAATCTCAGATGGCAGATCTCAGATCGCAGATATAAATCTCAGATTTAGATCTGCAATCTGAGATCTGAGATCTGAGATTCTATACCTCTCGCCGTCCTTCCATCGACTTGCCCATCGTCAGGTCGTCGGCGTAGTCAAGGTCGCTGCCGACGGGAATGCCCATCGCGATCCGGGTCACGCGAATGCCCATCGGCTTCAGCAGCCGCGCCAGATAAATCGCGGTGGCCTCGCCTTCCACGGTCGGATTGGTGGCGAGAATGACCTCGTCCACTTCGTCGACGCCGACGCGCGCCAGCAGGCCTTTGATCTTCAGGTCGTCTGGGCCGACCCCCTGCAGCGGCGAAATCGCCCCCATCAAGACGTGGTAAACGCCCTTGAAGCCGCCGGTCCGGTCGACGACGTTGACGTTCTGCGGCTCTTCGACCACGCAAATCACGCGGTGGTCGCGGGTCGAATCGTTGCAGAGCGCGCACGGATCGACGTCGGTGATGTTGTTGCAGGTCGTGCAGTAGGTGACGCGGTCCTTGACGTCGCGGATAGCGGCGCACAGCTGTTCGGCCTCTTCCCGCGGCGTGCGCAGCACGTGGAAGGCCAGCCGCTGCGCGTTCTTCGCGCCGATGCCGGGGAGCTTCTTGAACTGATCGACGAGTTCCTGCAGGGACGCGGGCAGTGACATCAGAGGCCGGGAATGCCAAGGCCGCCGAGCAGGCCGCCCATGCGTTGCTTCATCGCCTCGTCGACCTTGCGATGCGCGTCGTTGACCGCGGCGACGACGAGGTCCTGCAGCATGGCGACGTCGTCTTTCGACACGACCTCGGGATCGATCGTGATCTTCTGCAGATGCTTGTGGCCGTCGACGATGACCGTGACCATGCCGCCGCCGGCGGTGGCCTCGACCCGCAACTCGCTCATCTGCTGCTGCAGGCGCTCTTGCATCTCCTGCGCCTGCTTCATCATTTTCTGCATATCCATAGAGGGCTTGGGGGCTTGAGGGCTTGGGGAAAGTGACGCTTTCGGGTCGGGCATTTTCAAGCCCTCGATCCCTCAAGTCCTCAAGCCCTCGATGTCCTCAAGTCCTCATATCTCCTCAACCGTAGTTTTCTCTACCGGGAAGATTTCCAGCACTGCCTGCACCGTGGCGTTGGCCATCGCTTCGGCCCTGCTGTCTTCGGCACTGGTGCGAGGCGTCACGATCGGAGGTGGCGGCGCCGCCGCCGTCGAGGCCTCGGCCAGGCTGATCGTGACCGGCACGGGCTTGCCCGCCAGTTTTTCGGCGAGCTGCTGCAGCCACGCGCGCTGGTCGTCGGCCTGCTGCTTCGCGTTTTTCTGATTTGCTTGAAACACGAAATTAATGCCAGACGGAGAGACGTCTATGCGGTAGGCCTGAGCAACCACCAGGTTATAGAACGTGGATTTCGCGGACTTGATCTCGGCCAAAAGACGATCTTTCAAAACCCCGTCAGTGCCTAAGGTGCCTAAAGTGCCAGGGGTGCCAACGGGGTTGGTGCCGGTGCCCGGTGCCTTGGGCTGCACTTTGGGCACCGTTGGCACACTAGGCACCAAACCCTTAGGCACATTAGGCACACTCGGCACCCTTGGCACCTGTGCCCGAGGCTGATTGGGCGCGAGGCCAAGTAATTCGCCGAGCGGAACGAGCTTCCGAAGATGCATCAAGCGAAGGAGAGCCATTTCGAGGTTGTAGCGCGGCTGATCCGAGATGCGCACTTCCTGCTCCGCCTTGGTCAGCAGGTCGAACGCGCGCATCAGGTCTTCGCGCGACCATTGGCCCGACATCGCCAGCAGCCGCTCACGCTCGGCGTCGCCGGCGACATCCGGGTCGGCGGCGCGCTTGGGATCGACCGAGAGGATCAGCAAGTCACGGGTGGCGCGGGCCAGCTCGCGGCACAACAACCGCAAATCGTAGCCGCGCTCGATCGCCCGTTCGACGAGCGCAAACGCCGCGGGCGCATCCTCCGACACCACCGCGTCGAGCACGTCGAACACCAGGTCCCGGCCCACCAGGCCCAGCACGGTGACCACGTCGTCGACCGCAATCTGATCGCCGGCAAAGGCGCGAACCTGGTCGAAGGCGCTCAGCGAATCGCGCATGCTGCCTTCGCCGGCGCGCGCCAGCAGCGTCAGCCCCTCTTCGGGAATCGCTATTTTTTCTTCGCCGGCGATCAGCCGGAGGCGGTCGGCCACCACCTTGCCCGAGATGGTGCGGAACTCGTAGACCTGCGAGCGCGACAGCACCGTGTCGGGAATCTTGTGCTGCTCGGTCGTCGCCATCATGAAGATGACGTGCGGCGGCGGCTCTTCGATCGACTTGAGCAGCGCGTTGAACGACGAGGCCGACAGCATGTGGACTTCGTCGATGATGAAGATCTTGTAGCGATTGCGGACCGGCGCAATCGCCAGGCCCTCGATCACCACCTCGCGGACGTTCTCGACGCCGGTGTGCGTGGCCGCGTCGATTTCGAGCACATCGATGTCGCGGCCCTCGGCGATCTCGATGCAGGCATCACAGACACCGCACGGCTCCGGCGTCGGCCCCGTGGCGCAGCTCAGCGCGCGCGCCAGGATGCGCGCCGTCGTCGTCTTGCCGCAGCCGCGCGGACCCGAGAAGACGAACGCCTGCGCGATCCGCTTGCTCTTGAGCGCGTTCTTGAGGGTGCGCGTAACCGCCTGTTGCCCGAGGACGTCCTCGAAGCGCTGCGGCCGCCATTTTCTTGCCAGGACTTGATAGGCCATTAGGGAGTGCAGAGTTAGGAGTGCAGAGTGCAGAGTCAGTCTTAACTCTTAACTCTGAACTCTGAACTCCGAAGACGGCCCGGAGGTCCTCAGCACATCACGGAAACGACTTAGCGCTGCTGCCTTCCGGCCCTGACGCGATTCGCCGCCCTGAGATTGCCGAGGTTCCGGGCCGAACTTCCAGTGTAACACCTGCCGCTTGTGGTGTGCGGCGCACGGCCGCGCACCAAGCGCACACGAGCGGACTCGGTAAGTCGTTGTGCGCGAGTGACTTAATCGCTCGTTGCGTCAGGCACTGCTATTGCTATAAGAAGTAAGGCGGACACATGATCAACTTTCCACCCGTCGGCACAGGCGTCACGGAGCTGTTCGGCGAGCCCGATCGGCTCAGCCTGCTGAGCCAGGCCGCCCACATCGTCATCCTGGACGATGAGCTGGCGAACGTGACGCTGTTGACGACGATGCTCGAACGCGCCGGCTTCTCGTCGATCACCGGAATGACCGACCCAGGCCGGCTGCCGGCGCTGCTCGAGTCGTCGCCGCCTGACCTGGTGATCACCGATCTGCACATGCCGGAATGCGACGGCTTCGGCGTGCTCGAGATGCTGTCGGGACTGATCAACACCGAGCGCCTGCCCGTGCTGGTCGTGACGGGCGACGGATCGACCGACGCGCGACAGCAGGCGCTGACGCGCGGCGCGAAAGACTTCGTCACCAAGCCGTACGATGCCATCGAGCTGCTGCTGCGGGTCCGCAACCTGCTCGAAAGCCGCGTGCTCTACCAGGATCTCAAGAAGCAGAACCGGACGCTGCTCGAGTCGGCCAACGGCAGCACGCTCGAGATCGAATCCACCCGGGTCGAAATGATCGAGCGCCTCGCGCTGGCCGCCGAGTACCGGGACGACGAAACGAACGAGCACAACCGGCGGGTCGGCGCGCTCGCGGCCAAGCTGGGGATGGCGGTCGGGTTCACGCCGGAAGACGCCGGCCTGTTGCGGCGCGCGGCCGCCCTGCACGACATCGGCAAGATCGGCATCCCCGATGCGCTGCTCTTCAAGCCCAGCGGCCTGACTTACAGTGAAGTGCGGGTGATGCGGACGCACGCCTCGATCGGCGCGCGCATCCTGGGCGGCAGCCGCATCCCGCTGTTGCAGCTGGCCGAAACCGTGGCGCTGACGCATCACGAGCGGTGGGACGGCAGCGGCTACCCGAACGGATTGAAGGGCGCCGAGATCCCCGCCGCCGGCCGCATTGTCGCCGTGGCCGACGCGTTTGATGCGATGACGAGCAACCGGCCGTATCGCGCCGCCCGCAGCGTCACCGAAGCGGTCGCGCTGCTGCGCCTGGAGTACGACCAGCAGTTCGAAGGACGGCTGATCGACGCGCTCGAAACGATCGTGACGAGCGACCCCGCTTACACCGTGGCGAGCAGCGCCGCGGCCAGCGTTTCGTAGACATCGACCGCCTGTGTCAGCTCGCTGATGCGGATGTGCTCGCGTTCGGTATGCGCGACATGTATCGAGCCCGGCCCCAGCAAGAGCGGCGTCCCCCAGTTCGACAGGAATGGAATATCGCTGAAGTACGAGAACACCGCGGTCTCGAACCCGGGCACGGTGTGCAGGCGACACGCCGGCAGCTCCAGGATCTCCTCGACGGCGACGCGCCCGGCGATCGCCTCGGCCAGCGTCTTCCGGACCGCATCATGCTCGCCCACCGTGCGGAAAAACACTTCGGCTTCCGCGTGGGGCGGAATCACGTTGGGCGCCACGCCGCCGCTGATCAATCCCACCGTGTAATGCGTGGTGCCGAGCAGGTCATCCGACGGCCACGCCGAGAGGCGCAGCGCATTCAGGCAGTCGATCAGCTTTTCGATCGCCGATTCGCCCAGCTCCGGATAGCCGGAATGCGCGGCCTTACCGGTAGAGGTGAGGCGAACGCGGAAGGCGCCGCGGGTCGCCGCGCCGAGGCGGAGATCGGTCGGCTCGCCGTTGATCAGGTACTGCGCCTGCGAGGCGATGCGGTTGGCCGCCTTCGCCCCATCGCTCCCCCGCTCTTCGCCGGCGACGAACACGAGGCCGACGCGCGTTTCACCGGCGGCCCTCAGCCGTTCGGCGGCGGCCAGCTGCGCGGCGAGAATCCCCTTGGCATCGCACGCGCCCCGGCCGTAGAGTAAATCGCCTTCGATGCGGCTTGGAAAGAACGGCGGCACGCAGTCGAAGTGGGTCGAGAACACCACCTTGGGCTCGCCGACGGCCGCGATGACGTTGGTGCGGCCCGATCCAGGCGGCCTGTCCCGAGCGTCACCGAATGCGGCGTCGAGGGGCTGCTCGAGCACCGAGTAACCGCGGTCTCGCAGGAGGTTCGCGAGCACGCCGGCCACGTCACCCTCTCGTCCGGTGGTGGAGTCAATGTCGACCAGCCTGCGCGTGAGCGCGATCGGATCTACCGGGGCCCCCGGCGCGGCAGCCGCGCTGGGGTGGGTTATCGGATCCACGCTTCGAGCTCCGTCCGCGCGTCGGTCTTGCCGTCGCGATACTTGACGATCACCGGCGTCGCCAGCGACAGCCCCCACTCGCGCCCGGCGCCGACGGTGACGGCGCGCGCGCCGGGCACGACCACCGCGCCCTCGGGAATCACCAGCGGCTGGCCGGCGGAAGGCTTGATGATGGTGCCGTTAACGAGGTCATAGACCGGCGTCGATCCGGTGAGGATCGTGCCCGCGGCAATCACCGCGCGCTTCTTGATCACCGCGCCCTCATAGATGCCGGTGTTGCCGCCGATCAGCACATCGTCTTCGATAATCACCGGCAGTGCGCCCACCGGTTCGAGCACGCCGCCGATTTGCGCCGCGGCGCTGACGTGGACGTGCGCGCCAACCTGCGCGCACGATCCGACCAGCGCGTGCGAATCGATCAGCGAGCCCTCGCCGACATAGGCGCCGATGTTGATGTACATCGGCGGCATGCAAATCACGCCGCGCGCCACGAACGCGCCGCCGCGAATCGCCGATCCGCCGGGTACGATGCGAACGCCGCCCTCGACGCCCGGGTTCTGCACCGACTGCGTGTCCTTGTCGTAGAACGGCAGGCCCGCCGACATGTCGACCAGATCGCCGAACCGAAATCCGAGGAGGATGCCCTGCTTCACCCAGGCGTTCACCCGCCATCCGCTTGGAGCAGACGGGTCGGGCTCCGCCGCGCGCACCGCACCGACTTCAAGGGCCAGGCGCAAATCGTCGAACGCCGCGCGCGCGGCCTTCTTGTCGGCGTCGGCGCCCGCGGCCGCGAGCCCCTCGATGGTGAGCCTAAGCTGCATGTGAGATTTCGAGTCCGAGGTCTTTCAGGAAGCCGATGATTTTCTCCTGCGATGCGGCGCGAGGCGGCACCATCGGGAGACGATAGACGGGTTCGCACAGTCCCATCGCCGCCATCGCGAACTTGACCGGTCCGGGATTCGACTCGATGAAGTTGCCGAGCATCAGCGGCACGAGCTTGTGATGCATCTGGCGGGCCGTCTTGTAGTCGCCGCGCTCGGCCGCTTCCACCAGCTGCGACATCTCCGCCGGAATCGCGTTCGACGCCACCGAGATCAACCCGCGGCCGCCGATCGCCATCAACGGCAGCGTCAGCGCGTCGTCTCCGGAGAGCACGACAAAGTCTGACGGCACCGCGCGGCAGATCTCCACCATCTGGGTGATGTTGCCGGACGCTTCCTTCACACCGATCACGTGGGGAATGGTGGCGAGCTTCGCGAGTGTGGCCGCCTCGATGTTGCAGCCGGTGCGGCCCGGCACGTTATACAAGACGATCGGGAGCGGCGTCGCTTCGGCGATCGCGGAGAAGTGCTTGAACAAACCCTCGGGCGTCGGCTTGTTGTAGTACGGCGTCACCGACAGCAAGCCCTGCACGCCGGCCGCCTGCATTTCCTTTGCGACGTGCACGACTTCCTTGGTGTCGTACCCGCCGGCGCCGGCCATCACCGGCACTTGCCCGCGCGCTTCTTCGACCACGAGCTCGACGACACGGCGCCGCTCGTCCGGCGTGAGCGTCGGCGTCTCGCCGGTCGTGCCGCAGGGCACGAGGAAGTGGACGCCCGCATCAATCTGCCGCCGCGCCAGCCGCTTGACCCCGGCCTCGTCGAGCGCGCCGCTCTTGGTGAACGGTGTGATCAACGCGGTTCCAACGCCGGTAAACATCGTCCTCATACTCGTGATCCTTCCAACATGTCCCGCATCGAAAACCAGCCACGCTTGCCAACCAACCATTTCGCGGCGACGAGCGCCCCACGAGCGAACACGGCGCGATCGCGAACGGTATGCGTCAGCTCGATCGTTTCCGACGGCCCATCGAAGCCGATCGTGTGCGTGCCTGGAATCGATCCGGCCCGCGCCGACGATACGTCTATCGGCCGCGTGTAACCGGCGCCTTCCATCCCCTTCTTCAGGGTCATGGCCGTGCCCGATGGCGCATCCTTCTTCATCGCGTGATGCGCTTCGTGAATCCACGCGCCGAACTCCTCGTGCGCCGCGAAGCGGCGCGCCGCCTCTTCGATCACCAACTGGAACACGTTCATGCCGAGCGAGAAGTTCGATGCCGCCAGCACGCCGATGCCGGCCTTGCTGGCCACCTCGCGCATCACGGCTTCGTGCGCCTGCCAGCCGGTTGTGCCAATCACCACGTTGATGCCGCGCTCCGCCAATTGCGGCAGATTCCTTGGCACGGCATCGGCCAGCGTGAAATCGATGGCGACATCGACCTTGCCGAATGTGCCGTCTGCAATCGCGCGGTCACCCGAATGCTCGTCGAGCACGCCGGCGACCGTCGCTCCATAAGACGGCGCGAGCGACTCCACCAGCTGCCCCATGCGGCCGTGACCGAGCAGCAGCACCCGCATCTCAGGCAATCACTTCGGAAAAGAACTTGTCGTGAATACGTCCCAGCGCCGCGGGCAGGTCCGATTCACGAATCACGAACGTGATGTTCCGGCGCGACGCCGCCTGCGACAGCATGCGCAGCGGCACGTCGCCGACCGAGGCCAGCACGCCGGCGGCCAGCGCCGGGTCGCGCTGCAGGCCGTCGCCGACCACGCAGACGATCGCCATGGCCTCTTCGCGCGCGACCTCGGCGAATCCCGACAGCGCTTCGATGATCGCCGGCAGCCGCCGCGGATCGTCGACCGTGACCGACACGCTGACCTCTGACGTCGTGACCACATCGACCGAAGTCTTGAAACGCTCGAAGACCTCGAACAGCCGCCGCAGGAAGCCGTGCGCCATCAGCATGCGCGTCGACGTGATGTCGACGACGGTGACGCCTTTCTTGGATGCAACCGCGGTGAGCGGCCGCTCGGTTGGTGGCCGCTGGCCGGTGATCAACGTGCCGCGCGCCTGCGCGCGATGCGAGTTCAGGATGCGGACGGGAATGTTGCGCGCCACGGCCGGCTGAATGGTGGCCGGGTGCAGGACCTTGGCGCCGAAGTACGCCAGCTCCGACGCTTCCGCGAACGACAGGTGCGGCACCACTTGCGGTGATTTGACGATGCGCGGATCGGCCGTGAGCATGCCGTCGACGTCGGTCCAGATCTGAATCTCGCTGGCGCCGAGACAGGCGCCGATGATCGCGGCTGAAAAATCGGAGCCGCCGCGTCCCAGCGTGGTGGTGACGCCGCCGGCCGACGCGCCGACGAATCCGCCAATCACCGGGATGCGTCCCGCGGCAAGCGGAGGATCGGCATGCGCCATCAGCGCCGCGGTGGTCTCCTGAAAGAGTGGTGCCGCGGCGGTATGCTCGCTGTCGGTCACGATCGCCTTGCGGGCATCGACCCACGAGCCCAGCAGCTTATGCGAGGTCAGCGCGGCCGCCACAATCTGGCTGCTGAGGATCTCGCCGCTGGCCGCCAGCGTATCGAGCCAGCGTGGCGACACTTCCTGCAGCACCGCGAGCGCATGCACGACGCGTTCGAGCTCGTCGAACTCGCGGTTGAGCGCCGCGACCACGGGCTCGCGCAGCGCGGCATCCGTGATCACTTCCGACACGGTGATGTGACGCTTGCGCAGCTCCTGCAGGCTGGTGCGCGCGCCTTCGACGTCGCCGGCGCCGGCCTGCGCCGCCACGCCGAGCAGGCGATCGGTCACGCCCGACAGCGCCGAGACGACCACCACCGGCCCGCGCGCATCGCCGCCTTCGCGCTGCCCTTCGGCCTGCCGCTCGGCACGCACCAGCGCAATCAGCCGCTCGATTGCCGCCTGATCAGCGACCGACGTGCCGCCAAACTTCATCACCTTCACAGCGTTCTGCCTTTTGCCTTGTGCCTTCTGCCTTAAAGAAGTGCCTCGGCATGCATGAGTTCCGCATTGAGTATCGCGGCCCCCGCGGCGCCTCGAATCGTATTGTGACCCAGCGCGACGAACTTCGCATGCATCACCGGGCATGACCGAAGGCGGCCGACCGATATCGCCATGCCTCCGCCCAGATCGACGTCGAGCCTCGGCTGCGGCCGATTCGGTTCGGTCGTGAGCACAATCGGCGGCTGCGGCGCGCTCGGCAGCCACAGCTCCTGCGGGCGGCCGGCGAACGTGCGAATCGCCTCGGCGACGTCCTCGATCGACGGCCGGCTGTGAAAATCCACCGACACTGTCATGGTGTGGCCATCGACCACGGCAACCCGGTTACAGTGCGCGCTCACCACCGCCTGGTATGGTGCGCGGCCGCCATCGGTGCCGAGAATCTTCAGCGTCTCGCTCTGCATCTTCTCTTCTTCGCCGCCGATGAACGGCACCACGTTGCCGAGGATGTCGAGCGACGGCACGCCGGGATACCCGGCGCCAGACACCGCCTGCATCGTCGAGACCACAACGGCGCGGATGTTGAAGGTGCGGAGCGGCGCGAGCGACATCGCGAGCACGATGGTCGAGCAGTTGGGATTGGTGACGATCGCGCCGGTCCAGCCCTTCGACGAGCGCTGCTCGCCCAACAGCTTCAAGTGGTCGGCATTGATCTCGGGGATGAGCAGCGGCACCAGCGGATCCATGCGGAAGTTGCGGGCATTGCTGATCACGATGTGACCGGCGGCGGCGAAGGCGCCTTCGATATCGCCGGCGACCGAGGCGTCGAGGCCCGAGAACACCACCTTGGGGCCCTTGCCGGGCACGCACGCCTCGACGGTCCGCTCTGCCGACGTGCCCGGCATCGGCGCGGCCAGCCGCCACGGCGCGACCTCGCGGTAGAGCTTGCCTTGCGAGCGCTCGCTGGCGGCCAGCCAGGTGACGCGAAACCACGGATGGCGCGCCAGCCGCGACACAAATTGCTGACCGACCACGCCGGTCGCTCCCAGAATTCCTACCTCGATCGCGTCCACATCTGCCTCTAACTGAAGTTTATCGCGGGAGGGCACTTCTTGACGGGACCGCACTCCTTGACGGGACCGCACTTCCTGACGGGGCCGCACTTCTTGACGGGAAGGCCCGTTACGACTCGGGTCATAACTTTGTTTTATAAAGTTCTTTGACAGGACCGCGACTTGGTGTAGGATACCGCCATGCCCCGGGCTGTACGTTCGACCCCGCCCCCTGACTCGATTAGCGGCCATGCCGCCGACAACCTGCGATTCATCCGGCAGGCCATGGAGCGGGGCTCGACGTTCACCGCGGTACCAGGCGTCGGCGGCGCGGCGATGGGCGTCACGGCACTGGTGGCCGCGTGGGTGGGGTCGCGGCAGCCGACCGGTGACCGCTGGCTGCTGGTCTGGCTTGGCGCGGCGGCCGTCGCCGCCGTGATCGGCCTGGTGACCATGGCGCGCAAGGCCAAGGGCGCCGGCTCGACGCTGACCGGCGCGAACGCGCGGCGGTTTGCGGTCGGCCTGGCGGCGCCGTTCGTGGCGGGCGCGGCGATCACCTACGAGTTGTGGGCGACGAGGAACTTCAGCGTGATGACGCCGGCCTGGCTGCTGCTCTACGGCGCCGGCGTGCTGACGGGCGGGATCTTCAGTGTCGCCGCCGTTCGCCTGATGGGCGCGGCGTTCATGTTGCTCGGCATGCTCGCCATCCTGACGCCGCCGGATTGGGGCAACGTCTGGTTGGCGGTCGGTTTCGGCGGGCTACAGATCGGATTCGGCATTTACATCGCGAGGCATCACGGTGGCTAGATCAGCTTCAGCACGAAAGATCCGCACGGACGGGGTTCCTCACGGGGGGTCTCCACGGCGGTTCCAAACAAAGGTTCCTCACGAAGGTTCGGCGATTGCGACCGGGCTCGATCGCTTGCTCCACGACCGCATGCGCCTCGGCATCGTCAGCGCGCTGGCGACGAGCGACGAGCTGTCGTTTTCGGATCTGAAGGCGGCGCTCAGCGCGACCGACGGCAACCTGAGCGTGCATGCGCGCAAGCTCGAAGACGCCGGCTACGTGTCGTGCACCAAGAGCTTCGCCGATCGCACGCCGCGCACCGACTACAAGCTCACGGCGTCAGGCCGCCGCGCGCTCGAGAAGTACCTCGATCACATGGATGCGATTATTCGCGCCACAAGGAAGACGTAGCGCGGAACTTTAGTTCCGCGATTCAAGAACTTTAGTTCCGCGATTCTTTGATACGGGAGACACGGCATGAACTTTATCACACGAAGTTCTTTGTTCATTACTGTGATGGCGATGAGTGGCTGCGCGATGTTCTTCGAGACGCCGGCGACGCCGCTGCAGCATGCGGCGTGGCAAGGCGACGTCACGGCGATTCAGTCACTGGTGAAGTCCGGCGTGAGTGTCGACGAACCCGACGACATGGGCAGCTCGCCGCTGTTCTGGGCCGCGCGCGGCGGGCATGCCTTCGGGCCGCACCAGTGTCACGGCGAGGACGCCGCGCGGCCGGAAATAATCCGGACACTGCTCGAGCTCGGCGCCAACCCCAACGTGCAGGACAACCGCCCGAAGGGTTTCGGCCGCGCCTCAGGCTGGACGCCGCTGTTTGTGGCGCTGCATCACGAGCAGTTCAAGTCCGCCGCGGTGTTGCTCGAGCAGGGCGCCGACCCCAACATCCTCAGCGACCAGGGCATGTCCGCCATGCAGGTCGCCACGGGCGAAGGTGCACCGCGCGAGTTAATCGAATTGATGCTTGAAAAGGGGTTCGATCCACAGAAGCTGCGCCGCCGTGGGTAGCACGAGAACGCGCCGTGTGCTCCGCATGATCGTGATTGGCATCCTGGCTACAGGCGCGGTCGCTGTCCTCGCGATCGCGGTCCTGCTCGGATCGATGTGGCTGGAGCACCGGCGCGACACGACGCTTCCCGCGCCGACAGGCCCACTGGCGGTCGGCCGCACCAGCGACGTCTGGAGCGACCCGGCAACCAGGCGGGAGCTCTTTGCCTGGATCTGGTACCCCGCGGTGGCCCGTCAATCGCCGGCAACGGTCGAGGACTACCTGCCGGCTCCGTGGCGGACGGCGACCGAACGCCAGCGCGTCGCGCTCATCAACACATTCCTGACGCGGGATCTGTCGCGGGTTCGTGCCCACAGCATTCGTGACGCCAGTGTCTCGCCGCAGCATGATTCATATCCTGTGATCGTCATGATCGGCGGACTCAACTTCACGACGCTCGCTGAGGATTTGGCCAGCCACGGTTATGTCGTGATCAGTGTCGAGGCTCCGCACCGAAGCGGCGTGGTCGTGTTCCCGGATGGCCGGGTGATCGAAAGGGCGCCGGAGAACAATCCCGACCTGGTCAGCGGCGCGCAGCGGGAAGAGCTCGCAGCTAGGCTCGTCGATGCCGGAAGCGCGGACATCGGCTGGGCGCTCGATCAGCTCGAGCGGCTGAACGCGTCCGACCCCTCGGGACCGTTGTTCGGACGACTCGATCTGCAGCGGGTCGGCGTGTTCGGCCATTCGCTCGGCGGCGCGATCGCGTTGCAGTGGTGCCATGACGACGCGCGGTGCAAGGCTGTCGTCGACATCGACGGCGCCCCTCACGGCAGTGTGATCGAGGAAGGCGTCACGCAGCCGCTGCTGTTCCTCCTGAGCGATCACAGCGGCGAGTCCGATCCGGCCACCCGCCAGATCCAGGCGAACATCCGCGCCATCCTCGAGCGACTGCCCAGCGACCGCAGGGTCGAGATCGCGATCCGGGGTGCGAATCACTACAGCTTCAGCGACGACGGCGCGATGCTGAAGAGCCAGATCCTGAGGGGAGTATTACGCGTGCTCGGCCTGGTCGGCATCGACGGCCGCCGCCAGGTGGTTGTGACGGCGTACTGCGTCCGGAGTTTCTTCGACGTCTACCTGAAAGGGGCGCCCGCGTCCGGGCTCAGGAGCCAACCGGCGTATCCCGAGATCCTGATAAACTGAAAACCCCTCGAACGGAGAGATGTCCGAGTGGTTGAAGGAGCACGCTTGGAAATTGCTCTGGCGGTCTGCGACGGCGTGCTACAGATTTCGATTACCGTTGCGAAGCCAACCACTTAGCGTCGATCACGTCTACTCCATCGATCGCCGTAAACCGCAGTAGATCTCGCGGAATCGACAGGGTCATGTCACAGTTACGTCACGGTCCTGCGCGGGTTGAAGGAGCACGTCTTCAGGCGTGTCGATCACGGCCGCGCCGCTGTATCGCGCTCGCGGTCGCGCTGGCCGCGCGATAACTCAAGTGCGTGAAGTCCAATCCGTTCTCCGACTACGGCTCGATTCCAGCGATTCGCAAGGCGCGCGCGATGACCGCATCTGACAGCCACATGCCCGCAGATCGGAGCTCCAGCAGGACGGCTCGCGGATCCGTGAGTGCTCCTCGGCGGTGAGCGGCGACGATCACGCCGAGCGTCCCGATGACTCCGATGCCGAGAGCCAGGCCGCATTTCCTGCCGCTCAGATCGTCGATGACCGCGTATGCGCCTGGTAGCTGAAGCGCCATGGCGATGACCGACGATTCTCCCGCTCCCAAGTCCCACGCGATGACGGACGCCGGAACCTCTGACGTACGCCCCTTTTCCAGCCAGGCGGCTTCGGAGATCGCCTTGGCCGCCGCATCTGCGTGTCCGCCAGAGGTCACCTCGTCGAAGACGGGCTCGGGCACGATGATCCGGCCAGCTCCCGTTGCGCGCAGCAGATCGATTCGACCTGCGTTCGCGAGGAAGATCAGCGGCGACGCGTTGACGACCAGGACGTCAGGCATCCCTCAACTCGCGGGCGAGGTCCTGCTCGTCGACGACGAACACGTCGACGCGGCGGCGCGCCAGTTCCGCGAGGAACTCCGCCCGGCTCATGCCTGCCGTCTCAGCGGCGCGTGCCATCGAGATCGCACTCTGCTGATACCAGTGAATCGCCGCCGCGAGGCGCATCTCGTCGGCTACCTCGTGCGGTGCCTTGCGAAGGGCAGCGAGCAAGCTCTCGGGAACGGTCACGTCTACGTGGGTCATCACCGGCTCCTGATTCGGCATCGTAATCTGAACTCGGCCTGACCTTCAGGCGCGCTTGCGACGCAGCGTTCCTTTGCAGGAAGGAAGTCGAGCGGCTTCACGCCGTGATTCTCAGCTCCCAGGCATGCTCGCCCTTGAGAACCCCGGCATACCGAAAGGCCGCCGCGAGGCCGTCGGGCGTGAGCTGGGGATACTGGGCGAGAATCGTCTCCTGCGTCGCGCCGCTCGCGGCGAGTTCGAGCAGGAACTCAACACTGAGGCGCGTCCACGGACACAGGGCTTGCCGTCGAGAATCTCCGGATTGGAGACGATCAGATCTTCAGCCATTGATCGTGCCTTTCAGCCATGAGATGGACGGGCTCCTTGGGCCTGAACACGCCGTTCTCGTAAATGGCTTTGACGGTCATCGGCTCGCCCTCAAGTCTCATTTTAGCGCCGACCTGGCCCGGCGGCTTTAGAATCGCCTGGATGGCTGGAAAAACACGATTCGTGACCTGGAACGGCAAGGACCTTCCGTGGGAATTCCGCGACTTGCCGGCCGGCCGCTACGTCATCGAAGCGGTCGAGGACCAAGCGCCCGCCTTGTCGCCAGACGAAGAATCCGGCATCGAGGCGGCGCTTGAGTCGTACCGTCAGGGGCGTGTGGTTGACGCGAAACGCGCCCGCCAAATCATCGACGCAACCCTCGGGCGTTGACGGTTATCTACTCTTCGTTTCGCAAGTTCCCGAACCTCTAAGTGTCCATCATGATCGATCCGACCGAGCCGTGGCTACAACGTGTCCGCTACACTGCCGCAGAACCGACGGCGTGGCTGAACCACGCGCGACCACTCCGGCAGGAGACCGCGACTTTGGCTGACGCCGTAGGACTCACGGCCAGCATTGGTCTGGGAGGAGAACGGCCGCTGCCCGAGGCCGACAGCGGCCACGATCCAGAAATCGAGACGATCGTCGAGGTCTCCGACGACCTCACGTCACCGTCACGTCACAGTTTGACTTTGAGCGGGTCCCCGCCTCACGGTAAGCTATTGATTCCATTCGAACGGAGAGATGTCCGAGTGGTTGAAGGAGCACGCTTGGAAAGCGTGTGTACGAGAAATCGTACCAAGGGTTCGAATCCCTTTCTCTCCGCACTCCTCACCGTGCAAGAGCGTCCTGCCCGAGGATCTCGTCAGTTGGGGTTGAGACCAATTCGGCTGACGATCGGTTGAGGCGTTTCATCGCAAGATCCACCAGATACGTTCCAGCTTTTAGTCCAATCCAGCGTCGCCCGTCAGGATGCCGCGACAACCAATCGGCGCGATTTGCAGTCGGTGGCTGCTTCGCGAGTTCGTCCACCCAATTCGACACGTCGCCAGGGTACTCAGCCCACAAGGGCGAAACCCCGGCAAAGTCGCGCTCGAACGCGGTCGCCAGCCCCTCAGTGACGACGTGATCCATGAGAGTCCGGGAATTGACTGCGCTGCCACGAACCAGATGATGAAACTCGTGGAAGAGTGCGCCTCGAAGATGGGTCTCGGCAATCCTAAGCACTCCTTGCGCGTTGTCAGGGTCGACGGTCCACGACACCCAGTCTGGCGACACGGCTGCCGCGGTTGCCCCTAATTCCGGTATGACGTCCTTGCCAGACTGAACCCGCAAGGTGATTCGGGAAGCGAGCGCTGGTAAGGATCGTCTCGCATCAATCGCCGCCAATCCGGCGATTCGAGCAATGGTTCGTCGCTCAGTCGCCGAGAAGGGGTATGAGCCGACGAACTGCGTCTGAATGCCCTTGGTCGAGGAACCGCATGCGCAAAGCAGCGAGACGGCGAGTACTCGCCACATCAGCGTTGCGCAATCGCGCGACGGTGGAGCGCGTCATGCGCCGCGGCCGATTCCGAGCGCGAGGTTAATCCCGCTCGTTGTGAACTGAACCCTGACACTCGAGCTGCGCGCCAAACCTTGAACATCCGCGCCGTCAGCCCGGCTTATTTGCGGCGTCGCGGTACGCCGAGCTCGGCCAGCTTGGCCGCGACGGCCTGGCCATGAGTTGCGGGGCTGACATGCTTGTCGATGTACAGGATCTTCCCGTCGGGCCCGATGTAGAACGTCCAGCGAGAAGCGAACGGCTGATCGACATCAACCACGCCGTAGGCCTTGGCCACCTCTTTCGAGGGATCGCTCAGGAGCGGATAGTCGACGCCGAGCGATTGCGCGAAAGATTTGTTCGTCTCCGGGGTATCGACACTAACGGAAAAGTAAGCCACGTCGAACGGTCGGATTTCATCGCCACTCTCACGGAGTGACTGGCATTCGGCCGTTCAAGGACCGGTGAAGGCCTTGGCGAACCAGGCCAGCACCACCGCCTGGCGTCCCTTGAAATCCGCGAGGCGGTAGGTCTTGCCATCCGTACCCGGGAGCGAAAAATCGGGAGCGACATCGCCGACTTTCAACTCGTGCACACCCGGAATCGCGGCGTCCCTGGCATCGGCCGCGGAGGAGGGCGCGGACTGGCCCTGACACGACGAGACCAGGACGGTGATGACAATAAACGCGCCAACCGGATGACGGCTTCGCATCGCTGAGAGAATAGCACGCCGCGCCTCTATAATCGGGCATCACCATGGGCTGTGCCGCGTCGATTCGGGACTGTTACTTGTGCGCCTGACTAACGGTGCGAAACTCGGCTGGTACGAAATCATCGAGCCGCTCGGCGAAGGCGGGATGGGCGAAGTGTATCGCGCGCGAGATGGCCGCCTCCAGCGCGACGTCGCCCTGAAGATCATCCATCCCGATCTGACCGGAAGCGATCCCCTGGTACGGTTTCGCCGGGAAGCGCGCGTGCTGGCGTCGCTGTGCCATCCCAACGTCGCGAACGTCTACGAGTTCGACGAGCTGGCCGAAACCGCATTCATCGTGATGGAGCTCGTGCCAGGTCAGACCCTGGCGAGCCGGCTCGCGCGCGGGCCGATGCCGATCGCCGAGGCATTACGAGTGGCCGGGCAGGTCGCCTCCGCGCTCCAGGCCGTCCACGACAAAGGCATCATTCATCGCGATCTCAAGCCCGCCAACATCAAGATCACCAGTGATGGTCTCGTCAAGGTCCTGGATTTTGGACTGGCGAAGCACACCGAAGAGTCGCCGACGCCCGCCGATCATCCAACGATGACGGCCGACAACACCCGTGCCGGTGTCGTTCTTGGCACTGCGGCCTACATGAGTCCCGAACAGGCGCGCGGCTGGGAGGTCGATCGCCGGACCGACGTGTGGTCGTTCGGCTGCGTACTGTTCGAGATGCTGACCGGAGGGCGCGCGTTCGCGGCGACCACGCAGGCCGACACGATCGCTGCGGTACTCGAGCGCGAGGTGGACTGGAGCGCGCTGCCCCAGTCGACGCCGCCCAGCATCGCGCGGCTCCTCCGCCGATGCCTGACGCGCGATCCCAAGCGCCGGTTACGCGACATTGGCGATGTGCAGCTCGAGTTGGAAGACGCGCTCACGGAATCTCCATCCGATCGCGCGAACCCTGCCGCCGATCCGCGTTCGACCTCACGCCGCGGCGTGATGGCTGGGACCGTCTTCGCGACCGGACTGCTGATCGGCGGCGCGGCGATATGGCTCGGCCGACCGCAACCGCAGACGCCGGGTACCGCCGTGCATTTCGTGGTGCCGCTGCCTTCGACAGCGCAACTCGCCGGACTCGATTTTCCAGGCCTGGCAATTTCTCCAGATGGCGCGACGCTGGCGTATGTGGCCAGCCGTGACAATCAGACGCAGTTATTTGTCCGTCCGATGAACGCCCTCGAGTCGAAACCCCTGCCGGGTACGACCAATGCGGTAGCCCCGTTCTTCTCCCCTGACGGCCGCTGGATCGCATTCTTCGCCGGCGGCGAGCTCAAGAAGGTCGCGCTGTCGGGCGGTACGCCCGTCACGTTGTGCGAAGCGCCGGTCGGTCTCGGCGGCAGCTGGAATCAGGACGACGTGATTGTCTTTGCGGCTACGACCGGGTCCGGCATCTCGCAAGTCTCGGCGTTCGGCGGCCGTCCGCAGCGCATCTCGAGTCTCGACGACGCCAAGGGCGAGTTCAGCCATCGTTGGCCAGAGTGGTTGCCTGCCGCCAAAGCGATTCTGTACACCGTCGGCACCGTCGGCAGTTGGAACGACGCACAGATCGTGGCACAGTCGCTCGCGACCGGCGAACGAACTGTCGTGGTCCAGGGCGGCAGCAATCCTCGCTATCTCGCCAGCGGCCACCTGCTCTATGTGCGTAATGGCACCATCATGAGCGTGCCGTTCGATGCCGACGGCCTGACCGTCACCGGCACCGCCGTTGCTGTCCTGGAGGGCGTGATGCAGTCGTCGGATGGCGCCGCGCAGTTCAGCATTTCGCCAAACGGTCACGCGGCGTATGTGGAAGGTGGATTGGGATCGGAGGGACGCCGCCTCGTGATGGTCGGCCGCGACGGGGGGGTCACGCCGCTGTCCGCGCCGCCGCAGGCATATCGATGGCCGCGCGTGTCGCCCGACGGCCAGAAGGTTCTGGTGACGGTCGAAGGACCGCCGCCTGATCTATGGCTCTACGATCTGCGGTCGGGTGCGGCGACGCAGCTGACATTTGACGCCGGTGCGACCTTCGCCGCCTGGACCCGGGACGGGCAACGCGTCATCTACACCTCGTCCAGGAATGGGCCGCCGAATCTCTTCGTCACCCCGATCACACAACCGGCATCGGCCGAAAGGGTCGTCTCGGGCGATCACATGCAGATCGCGGGGTCGTGGTCTGCTGACGGTGACACACTGGCGTTTGTCGAGCGTCGCCCAGACACCGGACGCGACATCCTGCTGATTTCGCCACGCGCACGCCGGCCAGCGCAGCCGTGGCTCGCATCGCCATCCGACGAAAGTACTCCGCGCATTTCACCCGACGGCCGGTGGCTCGCGTATGTCTCGAACCAATCGGGTCAAGACGAGGTCTACGTCAAATCCGTCGCGGACGCCGAACGTGTGCATCCGATCTCAACCGGTGGAGGCGCTGAACCGGTGTGGGGCACAGACCCGAAGGAGCTGTTCTATCGCAATCCAGACGGGATGATGCTGGCCATCTTCGAAGGCACAACGGCCCGCGAGTCTCGGGCGCAACTGCTCTTCAAGGGTGAGTTCGCGGGAGGCACCATCGACTCGCCCAACTACGACGTGATGCCCGATGGCCAGCGGTTCATCATGATTCAGCGTCAGTCGGCCGCCCCCACGACGCTGCATGTGCTGATGAATTGGTTCGACCGTTCACGCCTCGCATCATCGCCCTGAGCCGCCAGGCTGCGGCGCAACTTTGACGGTAGCCTTGTACGGAAGCGGGCCCACGGGTGCGGCGGCGGCGACGGCGCTAATCATGGCTTGAGTCGTGGCCGGCGGATCGTAGGTCACGATGGCCTCACTGGTCTCGAGCGAGACCTGAACTCGCGTCACGCCTTTGACCTCGAGCAGTGCAGACCGCACTGCCGAAATGCAGCCTTCTCAGGTCATGCCTTCGATGGCGAGTGTGACCGTTCCCGGCTTGGGTGGCTGGTCAGGCTCGCGCGCGCCGCTACAGGACGCCACCAGCGTCGCGCCGATCATCACTAACCAGGCTCGTCTTGCGATCTGCATCGTCCGCACAGTTTACGCTGGTTGAGCGTCGGGCGACGGCTAGAGGTCAGCGTCGCCGGGGCCAGCTCATCAGTTACAAGTGAGCACCACCTTTGCCGAGACCGCGCTCGCACACGCGAGGCTCGCGGGCGTGCCCCGAGAGCGCGTGATCAATTGCTGGCCGCTGGCGCGATTACGTGACTGGGCAGGCCGCCGCACTCGCGCGGCAGCCTAGAGTCTAGAGTTGAAAGTTGAAAGTTGAAGGTTGAAAGTTTTAGTTTCGAGTTCAGTTCTAAGTTTCAAGTTTTGAGTTGTAGAACTATGAACTAGAAACTGAAACTTCCAACTTTCAACTTTCAACTTTCAACTTACAACTTACGTGAGCGCAAGATGTTCGAACTTGATTGGCTGGTCCGTCCCTGTCTCGGTCTTGCGCACGATCGTCGCGTACTTCGGCGGCTGCTTACCGCAGTAGAACGGCGTGTTCGGCTCTCCCCCGTCGATCGCTGAAGTGGTCAGATAAAGATCCTGCACCAGCCACTGATCGATCAACGCCGTTGCGATAGTTCGCCCACCCACCGCTGATACCCGTTCGATACCATGGTCGGCGCGCAGGCGGGCGAGCGCGCCGCCGAGACCGCTCGCATCCGTCGGCACGACGGTGACCCACGGCCGGCGTAAAAACTCGGCCGCGTGCTTGGTGCGGCAGCCGGCGCCGGCAAGCATGAACACCGGCACCTCCGGCTCGTTGAAGACCATGCTGTCGAGATCGATGCGGCCGTCGTTCGACACCACGATCTGCGCGGGGTGCCGCGGCAACCCAAGCTCGCGGCGAAGCGACACGAGCTCGGGATGCCACACCGTGAAAAACACGGTGCGCCCGACCGTCGACGCACCCGCCAGCACGCCGTTGGCGGCGACACGTGACAGGCCTTCGTAGATCAGGTGCAGGTCGGTTGGCCCGCCACCGAGGTCGCCCGGATTATCGGCGCCGGTGTTGCCGTCTTTGGTGTGCACGAACACCAGCGACACCGCGGGGCGACTGGGAGGCGGAGGCGGCGGCTCGAACAGATGAAAATCGCCGTCGTAATATTTTCGCGACCACGCATTGCCGATCGGCCGCACTGGCCACGCAGCCGAGCAGTCTTCAACAGTGGCAAGCGCGCGAATGCCTGCGCGGACCGCTTCTTCAGTTTTTCTATCCGCAAAGGCGCGATCCATGCGCCCTATCCTAAATCTGTTCAATGGCTAGCGCGCGGGCGTGGAAGACGGCGCCCTGATTCAGCGGTATGCTCTAAAAACGCAATGGCGATCCCGAACAGCTCCGACATCCTGCAAGCCGTGATCGGCGCGACGCCCGACGCAATTTTTGTGAAGGATCTCGACGGGCGCTATGTGCTGGTCAACGACGCGGCGGCGAAGTTTGTCGGGCGGCGGTCCCAGGACGTGGTCGGCAAGAACGACCTCGAGCTTTATCCGGAAGAGACCGCGCGCCGCTTCATGAAAGACGATCAGGAAGTGCTCGCGAGCGGCACGGCGCTGTCGTTCGAGGGTGTGGCCACCAGCTCGGCGGGCACGCAAGCCTACCTCGTGACCAAAGGCGTCTACCGCGACAACGACGGCAACATCCTCGGCATCTACGGCATCTCGCACGACATCATGGAGCTGCGCACCGCGCAGGATTCGCTGGAGCAAACGCGGGCGGCGCTGTTTCGAGTGCAGAAAATGGAAGCGGTCGGCCAGCTGACCGGCGGCATCGCGCACGACTTCAACAACATCCTGATGGTGATTCTCGGCAACCTGGAGCTGCTCAAGCTGCGGATGCCCGACGACGACCCGCAGGCGATCGAGCTGATCGACGAAACGCTGCGCGCCACGCGCCACGGCCAGGACCTGACCGGGGACCTGCTCGCCTTCTCGCGCCGTCGTCAACTGAACCCCGAACCGGTCGGGATCAACGCACTCGTCGACAACATCGTGCGGCTGCTGGTGCGCACGCTCGGCGCCACCATCCGCGTCACCACCGCGACCAGCCGCGACGCCGGCGTCGCGCTGGTTGACCCGGCCGCGCTCGAGGCCGCCATCTTGAACGTCGCGCTCAACGCGCGCGATGCCATGCCCGAGGGCGGCACGCTGACCATTCGCACCTCGAAGGTCGAGATCAGCGACGTGCCTCGGTCGGACGACGACCTCAGCATCGGGTCGTACGCCATGCTCGCGCTGCAAGACACCGGCACCGGCATGCCACCCGACGTCGTCGCACGAGCCTTCGAGCCGTTCTTCACGACCAAGACCGGCGGCGGTGGCAGCGGCCTGGGCCTCAGCATGGTCTACGGCTTCGCCAAGCAGTCGGGCGGCACCGTGACGATCGCGTCAGAGCCGGGCCGCGGCACCACCGTGATCATCTTCCTGCCGCTGACCAAGACCGAGCCGCGCGTGGCGGCCGTGCCCGCATTGCCGGTGACGCCGAACATCGTGATGCGCACCATCCTGCTCGTCGAAGACGAAGCCGCGGTGCGTACGACGGTGCGCCGGCAGCTCGAGACGCTCGGCCACAAGGTGCAGGTGGCCGCCAGTGCGGCCGACGCGCTGACGATCCTGAAGAGCGCCGATCAGCCCGAGGTGTTGCTGACCGACGTGGTACTCGGAACGGGAATGAACGGGATCGACCTGGCCGACGCCGCGCGCGTCTTCCTGCCGGGCCTGCCGGTGATTTTTATGTCGGGATTTACGTCCGTGCCCGAGGCGCAGCAGCGCATCCGCGAAACGGGCGCGCCGCTACCGTCGAAGCCGTCGACGATTTCACAAATGGAGCGAGCGTTGAACGCCGTCCTGGAGAAGGACGGGGGCGCTTAGAGCGCCCTCAACACCCTTAATCTAAGGGGTTACTGCGGCTGCTGCGAGACGCCGGGCGTGAAGCGCCACGGCAAGCTCTTACCCTCGGGCGCCTTTTTGGCCTGCGCGGTGAGGAACGTGCCGAGCTCGTCGGCGGCAGCGGTGTGCATATGCGCGTGCGCGTCACAAATGGCGCGTAGCGCCGCAGCCGAGCGATGGTCGCCGAAGTGCGCCGAGGTGTAGCCGCAAAATAAGTCGAACGGCGTGCGGTCGGCAATGCCGTTCCACAGCTCTTCCAGGCGATGGGCGCCGCGGTAGTTGCCGGCTTCTGCGAGCACATCGACCATTTCGCCGGAGATATGCAGGCGGCCGGGACGCTGCGCGAGCCGCGCGACAAGCGCGCCCACGACGTCTTCGAGCTTGGCGGGGTCGGGTGCGTTGCCGCGCATGAACTTGGCGAGCGTTTCAGCGGCGTCGAGAACCGTCAGCGTGCCGTTGGCGATGGCCTTGTCAATCTCGATGCCTTCGCACTCAAGCAGCTTCTTGGTGGCCTCCCAATTGGCCGGTTTGGCAACGACCAGGACGCTGTTGCCATGTCGGAGTCCCTGCAGCAGGTAGGTCGATATTCCAGCGGCGCGCGACGCTACCGAATCGAACAGTTGCACACTATGACCCGGCGCCGCACCCGTGCTAGTTTTCATCACCGATACCCAGAATAGACGCCGCCCCTGAACAAATTCAAGGTCAGCCTTAACGAGTCGCTGGGATTACAGCCGAGCTGGCTGCCGCTATTTAAGAGCCGCAGCCCGTGAGGAACTTCGACGACTGGAGCCACCCCTTGTCGGGATAGTAAGCAAACACCAGACCATCGCCTTTGATCCGATCGATCATCTCGCGCGCGAGGTCGGCGCGAATCGCCGGGCAGCCCCAGCTTCGGCCGAGACGGCCGTTGGCCTGCACGAAACTCTGGCTGACATACGGCGCGCCGTGAATCACGATGGCCCGCTCGCGCGCGCGATCGTTGATGCCGGCGTCGAGGCCGTCGAGCCGCAGCGAATAACCGTTCTTGCCGACGTAGGTCGTGTCGGTGGCGAACAGGCCCAGGCTGGTGCGATGGGTCTCGGGCTCGTTGGAGAATGCGTTGGGTACGTTGCCGCCGCTGCCCTGGCCGTGCGCGACCAGTTCCTCATAGAGGAGATTGCGGGTTTTGAGGTCGTACACCCACATGCGCTTCTCGCTCGAGGGCCGCGAGTAGTCGATCACGGTCAGCGTGCGCGGGTTGTTCACCTTACCGCTGCGCACCGCGCACGTCGCCGCCCCGAGAGCGAGGTCGAGGACGTTGTTTCCGATGCTGCCGCGCGACTTCGATTCGAAATCGGCCGCGGAGAAGGTTACGGAATTATTCGTCGCGGCATGGCTCGCCGCGGAAGTGTTCGCCGTCGATCGGGGTGCAGCGTTCGCCATCATCGCGCTCGGCAAGAATGACAACACGGCAGCCATGAAAACCGTCCGGACAGGCGAGACACGAATATGCACGTCTACTCCCAGCAAGTGAGGAACGGCTAATTAGTGGAAGTCGCATGGCTCTTTCAGCCACGCGAAGGGCTAATTATACGATGCCCAGCGCGGAGAAACGTGTCTAATCGACAGTTGAGGTAGTCAGTTTGGCAACTGAAGTATTCAGTTCGTGCGGCGGACCCCTGGTGACGGGGACTGACCAGCTGCCTGCTTGGCGTCGTAGCCGTAAACGTCGGGCTGGAAGTGCAGCCCGCCGTTCTCATCCACCCACGCCGTGAAGTACACCACGTGCACCGGGATCTTCTCCTTGAGCTTGACGTGCTTTTCGACGCCTGAGTGCATCGCCGCCTGCATCGTCTCGGGGGTCCACTCGGGGTAGCCCTTGAGCACGTACTCGGCGAGCTTCTCGGGCTCTTCCACTCTCATGCAGCCATGACTGAAGGCACGCGTCGGACGGCCGAACAACGCATCGGCCGGCGTGTCGTGCAGGTAGACGTTGTACTCATTCGGGAACAGGAACTTCACGTTGCCCAACGCGTTGTTCGAGCCGGGCCGCTGGCGAAACGCCAGGCCGCGAAGCTCGCTCGGGTTATCCCAATTCACCTCAGACGCGCTGATCGTTTCCGTCTTGCCGCCCGAGGTCCGCAGGATCTCGATGTTCTGCTTCGACAGATATGCCGGGTCGCGGGCCATCGCCGGCGCCGTCTCGTTTTCCGCAATCGAATCGGGGATGTTCCAGTAGGGACTGAACACCACGCTCTCCATTTCGTCGCTGAAGAGCGGCGTTTCGTTGCCGGGCCTGCCGACCACGACGCGGATGTCCATCACGGTCTTGTCGTCCTTACGCGCGAGCAGGTGGAAGTACGGCACGTTCACCATGAAGTGGTGCGCGCCAAGATCGTCGGGCATCCAGCGCCAGCGCTCGAGATTGAGCTCGACCTGCTGGATGCGCTTCTCAATCGGCACGTTCATCGCAGCCAGCGTCGGCGCGTCGACGACGCCGGATGCCTTCACGGCGTGCAGATCCTGAAATGACTTGACCGCTTCGACGAGCTCGTTGTCGTAGGCGGTCGACGTGCTCGCCGCGTCGCCTTTGAAATGTCCGCTCGCCGCCAGCCGCTGGCGCAACGCCACGACGGCCGGGTGCGAGTCGCCCGGCTTGAGCGAGGTCGCCTTCACCTGCGGCCAGCCACCCTTCGCCTGCTGGCCTCGCACGTCGGCCAGCGCTTTTTGCAGCGCGACGTATTCGGGATGTTGCGGGCGCACCTTCTCGATCCACGAGTTGAGGTCGTCATCGATCGCGGCGTTGAGCGTCGCGGCGAAATCCGGCTCTGCGCGGCGCGTCTTCCACTTGGCGTTGATCACGTTGGGCGAGGTCCGGCCGAGCGCCACGTCACGCCCCATCGCAAGCAGCGCCGCCGTCAGGCGCACGTCGAACTCGGCCAATCGACGGTGAATGTCGGGCGTGTCGCGTTCGAGCTTCTGGATCTCCTGGTAGATCGCATCGATCTCGGTTTCGCCGTACCCGGCCGGATCGAACGCGTGGTCGGTCGCGGTATGAAGAATCTTGATGGCGTCGGTTGCCTTCTGGGTGGGTTGTTTGTGATTGACCCACGCCGGCGCGCCGCCCCGCAGTGTGTAGAACTTGGCTACATCTGTCCAGATGGCAGGCTCAACCGTGGCAGGCCGCTCGCCCGACAGCACCGTCGCGAGGGCCGGCGCCACCTCGTGCGGACGGGCGGTTGAGACGCATCCAGCGATGACGAAGGCCGGAATCAGAGAAACGAGAGCTGCCGCGAGTGAATGACGCACGCTGGGGGAACAGCAACGGCCGTGCCAGCGCGCCAGCTCATGTAGGGCGCGTGGTCTTTTGTCGAAACTCCAGCGTCAGCCCGCTCACCTCGACGATGTCGCCATCCTTCAGATCGTGGCGGCCCTCGAGCGGCTGGCCGTTGATCTTGACCTTGCCGCCGAGCGCCGTCACCGAGTACCCCTCGCCCTTGCGCGCGATCGCGGCCGCCATCTTCGGCTTGAACCATCCCGAGAGGCGCACCAGTGCGGTGTCGGCCTTGCCGATGATCGACGTGTGCGCCGACAGGCTGTACTGACGCTCGTTCGCCTTGCCGGAGAGGACCTTCAGCGTGCCGATGTGGGCGGGCGCGGTCGCGCGTTCGGTCTTCGACCCGGGTGGCGGCGCGGTCGAGCCTTTCGCCAGGCCGTCGCTGTCGAGGCCGCCCAATAACTCTCGTTGTTGACGCGTATCGAGCATCATCGTCCCGCCGATTTCCGGGACGAAGGCTTCCGGCTCGACGGCCTCGGCGTCTTCGCCGCCCGCCATCGAAAACGTGACGGTATGTTTGCCGACGATCATCGCGTCGCCGTCGCGCAGCGTATGCCGCGTGATCGGCTTGTTGTCGATGAAGGTGCCGTTGGTGCTCTTGAGGTCCTCGACGACGTAGCGCTCGCCTTCGCGGTAGACGCGTGCGTGCCGGCCAGAGACGGCGGCATTGTCGATGACGAGCAGGTTGTCGGGGAGGCGCCCGATGGTCACGCCGTGTAGCCCGATGGCGCATTCCAGCAGTTCGCGATCGTCGAACTTGAGAATCAGCTTCGGCATTCGGCCCTCATCACGTTGAGTGCAGAGTTCAGAGTTAGGAGTTAAGAGTAAGTTCTTAACTCTGCACTCTTAACTCTGCACTCTTAACTCTGCACTCAGTTTCATCCCAGCAACCGTCCAAACACGCCACCCAGCCGTGGGCCCGCCACTTCCACGACAAGCACGGTAACGTTGTCTTGCCCTCCGTTGGCGTTGGCGGCCGCGACCAGCCGATCGCAGACGCCCTGGGGATCGCCCCGCCCGCTGGCGAGCGCCGCGGCAATGGCCTCGTCGGGCACCATTCTAGTCAGCCCGTCGCTGCAGAGCAGCAAGGCATCGCCGGTTTGCATCGGCACTTCGTCGAGCTCGACCTCGACGACCGGCTCGCGCCCAAGCGCGCGCAGCAGGATGTTCTGGTGCTCGGACTTGAGGCTTTGCTCGCGGTCGATCAGCCCGGCTTGGACCTGCGCTTCGACCAACGAGTGATCTCTCGTGACGGGCTCGAGTTGAGCGTTGTGCCACAAGTAGGCGCGGCTGTCGCCGACGTGCGCCAGGCTGGCGATGTTCTCATCGAGCCACACGCCCACCATCGTCGTGCCCATGCCCGATTGGCCGGCCTGCGTTCGCGCCTGATCGTAGATGGAGCGATTGGCCAGCCGCACCGCTTCGGCGAGTCGGAATGTCTGGGGCAGGAACTGATGCTCGCCGGTGCCGGGGTCGTCGCCGTTGGGAGGCTCACCGAGCCGGCGCGCGATGGTCTGCACCGCGATCTTGCTGGCCACCTCACCCGAGGCGGCGCCGCCCATTCCGTCGCAGACCAGGAATAGTCCCCGGTCGATTTGCGACAGGAAGGAGTCCTCGTTCGTCTGGCGGACCTTACCCACGTCGCTGGCCGCACCAGCCCTGAGCCGCATTGCCGGTGATGATACATGCCTTCCGCGTTGTTGTAACCTGTGCTCGTGAAATGGCTCGTCAAGGAAGAACCTGAGAATTATTCGTACTCCCAGTTCCTGAAAGACGGGAGCACGGTGTGGGCCGGCGTGAAGAACCCGGTGGCGCAGCGCAACCTGCGCAGCATGAAGAAAGGCGACCGCGTCTTCTTCTACCACACCGGCAAGGAGAAGGCGGTGATCGGCACGGCCACCGTGTCTGTGCCCGCCTATCCGGACCCGAAAGACAAGACCGGCAGCCTGGTCGTGGTGGAACTGTCGGCGGGCAAAGCGCTCAAGCGCCCGGTGACGCTGGCAGAGATCAAGGCCGACAAGCGATTCGCCTCAATGCCGCTGGTCCGGATCCCCCGGCTCTCGGTGCAGCCGGTGACCGATGACGAGTGGGACATGATCGAGGCGATCGGGAATAACCTTGGGAAATAACCAATAACCAAGAACGAATAACAAAAGGGAAACCTTTGGTTATTTGTAATTGGTTCTTGGTTATTTCTGGAGAGAGTCAAGCACATCCCATCGTGCCGTAGCCTCGAGCAATTCGCGATCGATGGCCTCGATTCTCGCGAGCGTGTCCTTGATGACGCCGGCGCCTTTCTTGTAGAAGTCCGGACCCGAAACCGCGGCGTGGAGCGTCTTCTGCTCCGCCTCGAGCGCAGCAATGCGCGCAGGCAGTTCCTTGTACTCACGCTCTTCCTTGAAAGTCCGCTTGGTCTTCTTAGACGACGAGTCTTTGGTAGCTCCCGACAACTGTTTGGCTACTCCCGACGATTGTTTCGTTACTCCCGACAAGTCCTTAGTAGCTCCCGTCAGTTTCTGCCGGAGCCAATCTTCATACCCGCCAACATATTCTTGAACCTTTCCGCCCCCTTCGAACACCAGCGTGCTGGTGACGACGTTATCGAGGAAGCGGCGGTCGTGGCTGACGAGCAGCAGCGTGCCGGGCCATTCCACCAGTTGCGCCTCGAGCAGCTCCAGCGTCTCGAGGTCGAGATCGTTGGTGGGCTCATCGAGCACGAGCACGTTGGCCGGGCGGGTGAAGAGCCGCGCGAGCAGCAACCGGTTGCGCTCGCCGCCCGACAGCGCCTTCACCGGCGATCGCGCGCGCTCGGGAGAAAACAGGAAGTCCTGCAGGTAGCCGTGTACGTGCCGCGGCTGGCCGTTCACGGTCACCGTGTCATTGCCGTCGCCGATGGTGTCGACGACGGTGCGCTCGGGATCGAGCTGCTCGCGCTGCTGATCGTAATAGGCGATCTGGACGTTGGCGCCGTGACGGACGGTGCCCGACTGCGGCGTCAGCTCGCCGAGCAACAAGCGCAGCAGCGTGGTCTTGCCGGCGCCGTTGGGACCGATCAAGCCGATGCGATCGCCGCGCATCACGCGAATGGACAGATCCTTGATGACGGGGATCGACAAACCTTCCGGCTTCGCGCCAGGCGCTTCGGCGGACAAGAAAGGTTTGTCGCCACGTGAAGGTTTGTCGCCACCCGCAAGTTTGTCGCCACCGAAGGCGTGGCTGACGCCTTTGGCTTCAAAGACCATCTTGCCGGTCGGATCCGCTTGCTCGATCTGCATCCGCACGTTGCCGATTTGCGCGCGCCTGGCGGCTCGTTCGGCCCGCATCGCCATCAACGCCTTGACGCGGCCTTCGTCGCGGGTGCGCCGCGCCTTGACGCCGCGGCGCAGCCAGACTTCTTCCGACGCCATCTTCTTGTCGAACTTGGTCTGCTGCAGCTCCTCGTTGGCGAGCCACTCCTCTTTCTTGCGCTCGAAGGTCGCGTAGTCGCCGGGCCATGACGTCAGCCGGCCGCGATCGATTTCCACCACGCGCGTGCCGACCCGCTCGAGAAACGCGCGGTCGTGCGTGACGAAGATCACCGCGCCGGGATACTCGATCAGGAAGGCCTCCAGCCATTCGATGGCTTCGATATCGAGGTGGTTGGTGGGCTCGTCGAGCAGCAGCACGTCGGGCTGTCCGACCAGCGCGCGTGCCAGCAACACCCGGCGCCGCCACCCGCCCGATAACGTGTCGACGATCGCTTCCGACGGCAGCCCCAGCTTGGTGACGATCAGCTCGACCCGCTGCTCGAGCTGCCAGCCGTCACGCTCTTCGAGCTCGTGCTGCAGGTCGCCGAGCCGCGTGAGAGCTTCGTCGCTGTAGTTGGTCGCCACCTCGACGGCGGCATGGTGATAGTTGGTGATCACCGCAGAGAGATCGCCCAGCCCCTCGGCGATCACGTCGAACACAGGGCGATCGGCCGAGAGCGGAACGTCCTGCACGAGCCTCGCCACCCGCGCGCCCGGTTGCGTCCACACCGTGCCCGAATCAGGACGCAGCTCGCCGCCGATGATTTGCATGAGCGTCGACTTGCCGGTGCCATTGCGGCCGATGATGGCGATGCGCTCACCCGGCTCGACTTGCAATGCCACATCGTCCAGCAGCGGAAGGTGGCCGTAGGCGATCGAAACTTTCTCTAACGTAATAAGGGGCATTGTTTAGTGTGCGTACGGTGCGTACAGTTCCAAGAGTGCGTACAGTGCGAGTACTAAGTACATCGTACGCTAGGCACTCGGCACCCAAGCACTGTACGCACACTTCGCACTGTACGCACAGTACGCACTTTTATTTAGAGCGTCATTTGGAGAGCGAGCGAGACGGTGTTGTAAACGCCCCAGGCGAGCGGGAGCGCGACGAGCACCCATGCGGCGGCGACGAGCGGCCAGCTCGATGAGCTCGCAGGTTCCACAGCGGTCAACGGCTCTTGCCCGAAGCCCACCGGCTGACTGCCGGCGGCGGGAGCGAGCGTGAAGAGCGACTCGTCGACGGGGCGGACCGCGAGGTTGGCGAAGAACCCGGCCACCAGCAGCGACGCGAGCACGTACATCGTGACCGTATACGCCTGCGCGGGCGGCACGCCGCGCCCGATCTGGAACTCGCGGATGTAATTGACCAGCACCGGGCCCAGCACGCCGGCCGTCGACCACGCCGTCAGCAGCCGCCCGTGGATGGCGCCGACCTGCGCGGTGCCGAAGAGATCCGCCAGGTACGCGGGAATCGCGGCAAACCCGCCACCGTACATCGTCAAGGCGACGCAGAAGATCGCGACGAACAGGCCGAGCGCGCCGGCGGCGCCGACAACCGGCACGCTCGCATAGAGCACCGTGCCGAGCACGAAGAACACCGTATAGGTGGCGCGACGGCCCAACACATCCGACAACGACGCCCAGAAGATCCGGCCGACGATGTTGAAGAGGCTCAGCAGGCCGGCGAAGCCCGCCGCCGACGACGGCGTCACGCGATCCTTGAACATCTCCTGGATCATCGGCGACGCCATGCCGAGAATGCCGATGCCCGCGCTGACGTTCAGGCACAGCACGGCCCACAGAAACCAGAACTGCCGCGTGCGCCAGGCGATCGACACGGGCACGCTGCGCCCGGCCGCGCTCGTCGCCTGGGCCTGTCCTGAGCGAGATGGAGCTCGCTCGCGAGGTCCATCGAGTCGAAGGGCCGCGCGCGACATGCCCGCAGGCGACCAACCCGGAGGTGGCAGCCGGTAACCGAACGCGCCGATCATCATCGCGGTGAAATACAGCGCGCCCATCACGAGAAAGGTCTGCCACACGCCGACCGATTGGGGCGTCGCGAACCGGTTCATCAGCAGGTTCGCGAGCGGCGTGCCGATCATCGCGCCGCCGCCAAATCCCATGATGGCAAGACCGGTGGCCATCCCCCGCCGATCGGGAAACCATTTGATCAACGTCGAGACCGGTGAGATGTAGCCGAGACCAAGACCGCAGCCGCCGATCACGCCGGAGCCAATCCACAGCAGCCAGATCTGGTGCGTGTAGACGCCGAGCGCCGATAACACAAAACCGCCGCCCCAGCAGCACGCGGCGACGACGCCGGCTTTACGCGGTCCTTCGCGCTCGACCCACGGACCGAACACCGCGGCCGACGAACCAAGAAAGACGAAGAACAACGTGTACATCCACCCGAGCGTGCTGACTCGCCAGTCGCCGGGCGCGGGCGCGGTCACGCCGATCGCGCGGCTCAGCGGCAGCCAGAACACGCTGAATCCGTACGCCATGCCGATCGACAGGTGAATGGCGAGCGCCGCGGGTGGCACGAGCCACCGGTTGAAGCCGGGCGCGGCGACGATGCGGCTCTTCGCGAGGATGGAGGACATGTTTTGTGGGGACAAACCTTCCACCTTCGCGCGGAGCGCTACGGCGGACAAGTCAGGTTTGTCCTGCGTCACCCTGCCGATTATGGATCCGATACGGTCCTCACCGATTCCTCACAGAATCCCGCTAGGATGGGGCCCAATCCATATGGCCCTTCGTGAATGGCTGCAGCCGCCGCGACGTCTGATCGCGTTGTTCCTGCTCGTGACACTCGTACCGTCGCTGGCGCTCCTTGCGTCGGGGTGGCGGCTCCTCGAACAGGACCGCGCGCTGTCACTCAATCAGCTGTCCGAGCGACGTGAGCAGGCGGCCGACCTTGCCGTCTCGGAGCTCGAACATGTCGTCGCTGCGGCTGAGCAGGCGTTGAGCGACCCCCAAGCACTCCGATCTGCGGCCGCTGGTGACGGTGAGGTCGTGGCTGTGATGTTCGAAACGGAGCGAGTCGAGGCGTTTCCGGTTGGGCGGTTGGCGTTCTACCCACGCACCCAGGCCGGTACCGAAGCGCCGGCCGGGCGCTTCGCTGAAGGCGAGCAGTTCGAGTTCCGTCAACAGGCGCCGGCCGCGGCGATTCGCCTGTATCGCGGTCTGGCACGATCGCCGGATCCCGCTCTTCGTGCCGGCGCGCTCATCCGTCTGGCACGGACCCTCCGTAAAACCGGCGAAGGCGAGGAAGCGTTGGACGCTTATGCAGAGGTCGTCAAGCTATCGGGAGCGGCAGTTGGCGGCGTGCCCGCCGACCTCCTCGCGCGCTGGGCTCGATGCGAAATGCTCGAGTCGCTGCAGCGGCGCGACGATCTTCGGAGGGAGGCGCTCGCGCTGCAAACGGACCTGATTCAGGGCCGCTGGCATCTCGACCGCGCAACCTACCAGTTGCACGCTGAAGAAGTGCGGCGCTGGACGGGGACAGATGTGACCGTCACCGGTGCCGAGGGGCACCTCGCGTTGGCCTCGGTGGTCGAAACCCTCTGGAACGACTGGCGGCGTCAGGCTCCGGATCGGCGCGCCGGGGCCGGACGCCGGGTGATCGAAACATCCAACACTCGCATCACCGTCGTGTGGGCGGGAACGCAGGAGCGGCTGTCCGCTTTCCTCGTGGCACCGGCATTCATCGACAGGCAATGGCTCACGAAGGTCACGCCCGCTCTCGATCGACAGCACATGCGCGTGGAGCTCGGCGAGACCGCACGCGGCGTCACCGGCTCGGAAGCGCGCCGAGCGGCGGCCGAAACGGGCCTGCCCTGGACGATGGTCGTTAGCGATGTCGATCCGCAGGGCGAGCTGACGCGCATCGCCGGGCGGCGGACGCTCTGGCTGTGGGGCCTCGTCCTCCTGATCGGCGTCACGGGCGGAGGCTTCGTCATCATCGCGCGCAGTGTCATGCGCGATCTGGCGGTCGCGCGACTGCAGTCCGATTTCGTGTCCGCCGTGTCGCACGAGTTCCGTACGCCGCTGACCTCGCTCCGCCAGCTCACGGAAGTGCTACTCGATGGACGCGTGGCCGCCGAGGAGCGCCGCGAGACCTACTATCGCGCGCTCGCGCGACAGACCGAGCGGCTACACCGGCTGGTGGAAAGCCTGCTCGACTTCGGTCGCATGGAAGCGGGCACCTCGCCCTACCGGCTGGAACCGCTCGACGCCTGCGCGCTGATTCGTTCGGTGGTCGCGGAATTCGAGCAGGACAGCGCCGCGAACGGTTATCACGTGGAGCTACAGGTGGATGGCCTCCAGGGTGCCGCGCCGACGGTTGCGGGCGATCGCGAGGCGCTGACGCACGCCGTCTGGAATCTTCTCGACAATGCGGTGAAGTATTCCCCGGAGTGCCGGACGGTGTGGGTGGAAGTGGAGCGAACGGGACCGCGCCTCGCCATCCGGGTGCGCGACCGGGGACTCGGCGTCCCACGCCATGAGCACGCGGATATCTTCAGGAGATTCGTGCGCGGCGCCGACGCGAAAACGCAGGGCATCAAAGGCACCGGCATCGGCCTCGCCATGGTGCAGCACATCGTCTTGGCCCACGGCGGCGATGTCCTGGTGGCGAGTGAACCAGGCGCCGGCAGTACCTTCACGCTCGTGCTGCCCCTGGTGGACGCATGTCCCGCATCCTGATCGTCGAAGACGAGCCCGACATCGCTCTGGGCCTGAGCGACGACCTGACGATAGAGGGGCATCAGGTCGAGGTAGTTGGAGACGGCGAAACGGCCGCCCGGCGCGGTCGCGAACCCGGGTGGGACCTGATTGTGCTCGACGTCATGCTGCCTCGAAAGGACGGGTTCGATGTCTGTCGCGATCTGCGGAGGAGCGGCGTCCTTACGCCCATCATCCTGCTGACGGCGAAAACCCAGGAAGCCGAGAAGATTCTGGGCCTCGAGCTTGGCGCGGACGACTACGTGACCAAGCCGTTCAGCCCGCGCGAGCTGCGCGCCCGGATCAAGGCTGTTCTGCGCCGGCAGTCGCCGGGTTCCGGCGAGACCTTCCGCTTTGGTGACGTCGATGTCGATTTCGCGCGCGCGGAAGTGCGTCGTGATGGGCGGACAGTTGACCTCACAAAGCTGGAGTTCAAGCTCCTCGAGACGTTCATTCGCCGGCGCGGTCGGCTCCTGACACGCGATCAGTTGCTCGAAGCCGCCTGGGACCACAACACGCACGTGACCGACCGTGCGGTGGACGCCCACATCGTCAATCTGCGCCGGAAGATTGAGCCGCATCCGGCCGAGCCGCGCTTCCTGCAGAGCGTGCGGGGGCTGGGGTACCGGTTCGATGGCTGAAAGCCTCACGAGATCTTCATGGTCCCGTCATCGCGATCTCGCGGTCGTCCGCCAGAGTGGAGGCAGGAGGCGAACATGAGAGTCATGCCATTCGTGCGCGTTGGGATCGTGACGGTACTGGTCAGCGTCAGCCTGTCGGCGCAGAATCTGAGCGTTGAACTTCAGCGAATCACGCAACAGGAAACCGTGACCGGCGATCTGCGAGCGGCGATCGACGGCTATAAGAAGATCGTCGCCAGGGCCGGAGCGAACCGCGAGGTCGCGGCCCGGGCGCTTGTGAGGATGGCGGAGTGTTATCAGAAGCTCGGTGACTCGGAGGCGCAGAGGATCTACGAACGGCTGCTCCGGGAATACGGGGATCAGAAGGACGCCGCTGCGATTGCTCGAGAACGTCTCGGCGTTCGTGATGCCACGTCACGCGTGGCCAGCGAGCGGGCCGTCTTGAAGGGACCGAACGTCGACGGATTCGGCACGGTATCCGCTGACGGCCGCTACCTGACCTACGTCGATCTGGCCACCCGACAGGTCACGCTGCGGGACGTGAAGGCTGGCACCGACCGTCCGCTGACCACGGGGCCTCGCGAGGTGATTGTGGGCAGAGATGTCGACCCACTCACCGCGATTTCGCGCGACGGCAGGCAGGTCGCCTTCGAGTGGGCGGCACCCAAGACCGGGGAGATCGAGCTCCGCATCGTGAACGTGCAGGGAACTGGTGTCCCAGAGGCGCGCCGCCTGCTTGCATTACCGCTCGACGATGCGCTGGAGATTGCACCATTCGATTGGTCCCCCGACGCCAAATGGCTGGCGGTCGCTGTGCAGCGGAAGGACCTCGTCGGCCAGCTCGCCCTCGTCTCGGTTCAGGACGGCTCTCTGCGCGTGCTCAAGTCCACGGCGTGGAACGGACCACATCGAGCGTTCTTCTCACCCGACGGTCGGTATCTCGCCTACAGCCTGTCGGGAGACGACTCTCTCGACGAGAGCCGCGTGTTCGTGATGGCGGTGGATGGAAGTCGCGAGAGCACGGTGGTGGACTATCCCAGCCGGAACATCATCATGGGCTGGTCCCCAGACGGCACGTCCGTGCTGTTCGGCAGCGATCGCACCGGATCGTTCGGGCTGTGGTCGGTGGCCGTCAGCGACGGACAGGCTCGTGGAGCTGCGACGCTTCTTAAGGCGAATATCGGCTCGTCCTGGTCGCTCGGCGTCACGGCTTCAGGAACGTTGTACGTGTGGAAGCAAACGATGGCGAGGTACTTACAGGTCGCTCCGATTGACGTGGGCATGGGGACTGCCTCGGCAACGAAAGCCGACAGCTTTCAAGCGTTCCTCGGTCCGGGCGGCAATCCGGTATGGTCTGCGGACGGAAAGTACCTCGCCTACATGTCAGGTCTCACCGACGAGAATGTCGAGTGCTGCAGCACCTTCTCCATACGTACGGCGGACGGCAGCCTGGTCAGGAAGCTGCCGCGACGGCTGGCCTACCTGCAACGGTTCTCGTGGTCCATGGACGGCCGCGCCCTGATCGGCCGCGGCAGAGACTTGAAAGGCCGCTGGGGAACGTATCGAGTGGATGTGCAGACCGGCGAACCGACGCGCATCGGTGATGGCGACGAGTTCATGTGGCCGAACGAGACTCCCGATCATCGAACGAGGGCCGCCAATACGACGATCGACGGGACCAAACTGTACCATCGGGCCATGTCGGTCAATCCGTCCACCGGCATTGCCGAACCTGGTCGCCATCTTCTCGAACGCGAGCTGTCGTCGGGGACGGACCGCGTAATCTTTGAGGATACGGCTCCAGGGGCGGCAGTCTTCCTGTCACCCGATACCAGGCACATTGCCTTCAGCAGCAATCTCCCGGGCGGGGCGCCGAACACCGCACTGAGGGTCATTCCCGCCGGCGGCGGTGTGCCGGTGGAGCTTGCGCGGGGGGTACGTCGCGTCCTGTGGACACCCGACAGTCGTGCCTTACTCGTGCTGAAGGCGCGACCCGAGCGGCAAGAGCTCTGGCTCATTCCCATTGATGGCGGCGCACCTCGCAATCTGGGTATCGAGGTGCATGACTCGTCAGGATCCTTTCCGTTCAGTATGCGGCCCGATGGGCGCCGGATCGCGTTCGTCGCCGGAAACTCGTCCCCGTCGTGGTCGGAGATCTGGACGATTGAGAACGTCCTGCCCGAAGCACGCGCGAGCAAGTAATGGCGTGGTTACTCACGCTGGTCCTGGCCATTCCTCTGGGACTGGATCTCTACATGCCAGTCCCCGAGGACAACCCGATCACGGTCGAGAAGGTCGCGCTCGGGCGTCGGCTCTTTCACGACCGCCGCCTCTCGCGCGACCGTTCGATCTCGTGCGCCTCGTGTCACGATCCCGACCATGCGTTCACCGACGGCCGTCCGATCGCGATCGGGGTCCACAACCGGCTGGGGCGCCGCAGCGCCCAGCTCTCGTCAACCGCGGCTACGGCCGGGCGTTCTTCTGGGACGGTCGTGCATCGACGCTCGAAGAGCAGGTCGTGCAGCCGATCCAGTATTCCAACGAGATGGACATGACGCTGGCGGAAGTCAGCGCGCGTGTGGGGGTCGAGGAGCCCGACATCGCCCGCGCGCTCGCCAGCTACGTGCGCTCGATCTTGTCGGGTAATTCCCTCTACGATCGCTACATCAACGGCGATCGCTCCGCGCTCTCTGAGGAACAACAGGCGGGCCTCCAGATCTTCCGCGGCAAGGGCAACTGCACCGCCTGCCACGTCGGCCCGACCTTCTCGGACGAGAAGCTCCACAACACTGGCGTCGCTTGGCGCGAAGGCCGGCTGCAAGACGAGGGCGGGTTCGCCGTGACCGGCAAAGCGGAACACCGGGGCGCGTTCAAGACACCGACGCTGCGCGAGGTCGTGCGCACCGCGCCTTACATGCACGACGGCAGCCTGGCGACGGTCGAAGAGGTGGTCAGGTTCTACGACGAGGGCGGGCGGGCCAATCCCACGATCGATCCCGAGATTCACCCGTTGCGACTCACCGTCGAACAGAAGCAGGCGTTGGCGGCGTTTCTCGAATCTCTGTCGGGGACAATCCGAGAGGGTGTTCGGTGAAGGTTGATTCAAGGCACGATGCGCGGCAGGGCACCGCCAAGGGTGGCGCGGTGAGGCAAGTAGCCCGGATCGTCGTACCAGCCGAGAGTGCCGCTTTCGTGAACGAACGCGAGGCCCACCTCGATGCCCGCCACCCCGGCTCGTTCGAGTTCACGCTCCGCCAGCGCGGATAGTTCGAGCCATCTGGTCTTGAGGCTCTGCGGCTCGAGCGACGCGCCCATCTCTCGCAGTTCGGCGGGGTCCACACGGGAGTGGCGGCGCATCTGGCTCAATAACAGCAAAGGGCCGAACCCGGGATCCTTCGTGCAGGCGGCCCAGATGACGGCGTGCAGGGGACAGCGCGACGCGTACGTCACGATGTCCACGAGGTCCCGCGTTTCCGCCCGGCTGCCCATGGCCAGCGCCTTGTTGGTGATCGCGTCGAACCAGTGCAGCTTCCAGCCGAGCAGATCGTCCTGTTCGATCGGAAAGAACCGCCACGCCGAGTCGTGGCACCACTCGAGCTTGACCCCTTCGCCGCCGCGAGCCACCCAGGCGCGCCGGAACGAGGGTGTCCAGACTTCCTGCCGCGTGACGTAACCCGCATCGTGCAGGGTCGCGATATCGGCGTCGCTCGAGCGCATCACGGCGTCCTCGGCATCGTGAAATACGTCAACGTCCGCGCTCCAGCGGACAGCCTCGCGCGCGTTCAACGCGATACCACCCGCCACGAAACTCTCGGGCGAACGGTTCGAGGCCAGGCGTTTCAGGATCGTGGTTTGGAACGGTGTTAGAGGCACCGCTCGACCTCGACGGCCGCCCGCCATGCCGAGGCCGGGCCCTGCTGCCGGAGGCGTCGCACGACGAGGGCAACGTCTTCGCGAGTCTCGAGCGGCGCGTGGGGCTCGCGCGTCCAGAAACAGGCCGGAAAGTCGCGAAGCGCGTCTCGCGCCAGCATGAGGGCCCGGTCCAGCGAGCCCTGAGTCGTCGCCGAACCCATCTCCATACGCTCGATTATAGCGGCACGACTCTCGCGCGACGGGGCCTCATCCGGTGCCGAGCGCGCCCTTGATGGCGCGAATGGAAAGCATCAAGCCGCCCACGAGACCCTCCACTGGTCTGCAATGCATTGGCAGGGTCCACCCGCCGTTTCCGCCACGTTGCGTGGCGTCGACACTGCGGTATCCTGCGAGAGCATGACCACGAAAACGTTGCTCCTCCTCACAGTGGGTGTCCTCGCGTGGTCGGAACAAACTTTTAGGTTTGTCCGGGACGCCAGCGCACAAGCCCCGGCCAACGCCGCCTTCGAAGCCGAAACGATGCAGCACTTCCAGGCGCTGATGCGGCTCGACACCAGCAGCCCTCCCGGCAACGAGATCCGCGCCGTCGACTACCTCAAGCAGGTCCTCGACAAGGAAGGCATTCCGAGCCAGGTGTTCGCGAAGGATCCGAAGCGGCCGAACCTGGTGGCGCGCATCAAGGGCAACGGCAAGAAGCGGCCCATCCTCGTCCTCGGCCACACCGACGTCGTCACCATCGACCCCGCCAAATGGACCCACCCGCCGTTTGGCGCGGTGCGCGAGGGCGGCTACGTCTACGGCCGCGGCGCGGTCGACGACAAAGACAACCTGGTCGCGAGCCTGATGATGGTGCTGACGCTCAAACGCACCAACGCCGCGCTCGACCGCGACGTGATCTTCCTTGCCGAGTCTGGTGAAGAAGGCGCGCCCGATGTCGGCGCACAGTTCATGATCGATAACCACCTCGACGCCATTAATGCGGAGTACTGCTTCGCCGAGGGCGGCGGCGTGGTGCGGACCGGCGGAGTGGTGCAGCAGGCCAACATCGGCACTACCGAGAAGGAGCCGCGCTTTGTCGAGATCATCGCGCGGGGACCCGCGGGCCACGGCTCGGTGCCGTCGAAGAACAATGCCGTCACGCGGCTCTCCGCCGCGGTCGGCAAGGTCGCGGAATGGTCGCCGCCCCTGCGCATCAACGAAACGACCGGCGCCTACTTCCGCAAGCTGGCCGGGATGGTGCCGCCCGACATCGCCAAGCACTATCGTGACGTGCTCAGCCCCGATCCGAAGGTCTCGAAGCCCGCGTCAGACTGGCTGCTCGACAACCAGCCGACGCACTGGTCGATGCTGCACACCTCGCTCGTGCCGACGATCATCGACGCCGGCTTCCGCTACAACGTCATTCCGTCGGAGGCCAAGGCGACGATCGACGTGCGCCTGCACCCCGACGAAGATCAGGCGTCGTTTCTCGACAACGTGCGGCGCGTGATCAACGATCCGAATGTTGAAGTGCGATGGGGGCGCGAGCGCTATCGTCCTGCGGGCGGATCGAAAATCGAGACCGAGGCGTTCGCGGTGCTCGAGGCGCAGATCAAGAAGCACTACAACACCGTCGTGCTGCCGACGATGGGCACGGGCGCGACCGACATGTCGAACATCCGCTCGAAGGGCATCCAGTGCTACGGGATCGGGCCGGCGCTCGACACCGAAGACGGCCCGAAGGGCTTCGGCGCGCACAGCGATCAGGAGAGGATCCTCGAAAGCGAGCTGCACCGGTTCGTACGCTTCCAATATGACGTCGTGATGGAGCTGGTGAGAGCGCGCAAATGATCGCGGCATGGCCGTGAACCGCGGTTGGTCGTATCGCGAGCAAGTGACAGCCGATGCTCATGGCTGCACGGTGCTCGCGCACCTGGCGGCCAGCCGCCGTCATTCAACCGCGCGCGAGTGGTCCGACCGCATTCGCCGCGGTGAAGTCGAAGTCGACGAGGTTGTCGCGGAGCCGGAGACCCTCCTGCGCGCCGGGCAGGCGCTGGTCTGGCACCGGCCACCCTGGCACGAACCCGAAGTGCCGCAGCACTTCGAGGTGATCCACGAAGACGCAGCAATCGTCGCGGTTACCAAGCCGAGCGGCCTTCCCACCATGCCCGCCGGCGGGTTTCTCGATCACACGCTGCTGGCGCTGGTGCGCGCGCGCTATCCAGAGGCCAGCCCGCTGCACCGGCTGGGACGCCACACCTCGGGAATCGTACTGTTCGCGAGAACTCACGCGGCCGCGGCCGCGTTGTCACGATCGTGGCGGGACCATGATGTGAAGAAGCATTACCTGGCGCTCGCCAGCGGCGTCGCGGCACGCGACACCTTCAGCATCGAGGCGCCGATCGGGCCGGTGCCGCATCCAACCCTCGGCGAAGTGTACGCGGCGTCGGCGGGTGGCAAGCCGTCGCACAGTGTGGCGACGGTGCTTGAACGACGGCACCCCATAAAGGGGTGCCCTACAGACGAGGGCAGTACGCTCTTTGAAGTCGAGATCACAACGGGGCGGCCGCATCAGGTCCGCATCCATCTCGCCTACGCCGGACATCCATTGACCGGCGATCCGCTGTACGACACCGGAGGCGTGATCAAGTCACACCCGGGTCTGCCCGGCGACGGCGGCTACCTGCTCCACGCCGCACGCCTGGCATTCGTGCACCCGCTGACCGGTGCGGAGATGGTCTTGGACGCAGCCTCCTCAAGCCCTCAAGCCCTCAAGTCCTCAAGCCCTCGAGTCTCTTACTACTGAGAGTGGCCGCGCGCCGTGACCGGCCACACTACTTCAACGCGATCCTTGCGGATGCCGTAGATGTAGTCGTAAAGATTCACGACCGGATCGCAGTGCGGCACGATCAATTCCAGCCGGTCGCCCATCTGATACGTCTGGCTCGCTGCCTTGAAGGTGATCGTTCCGAATTCGTCGGACCCGGCGTTGTAGTCCATGCCCGGCTCGCCGATCACGCCGGCGTGCGGCACGTTGAGGGTCAGCGCCTTCGCCCCCGCATCTGTCGTCAAACGTCCAGGGAAACGGTTGTTGACCACGGTGGCCAGCACGGTCAACGACGGCGCGAAGTCGGTGTAGACGGCGTTGCCGTCTTCGCCGCCGATGGCGAGGTACTGCATGTCCATGAACACGTAGCTGCCCACTTGCACGTCGGTGAAGCCGGGCACGAGATGCTGGACGTTGTAGGTGCCGGTGCCGCCGCCGCTGAAGATCTCGGTGTTGAGGCCGGCCTTCTTCATCGCCTCGAAGGTCCGGGCGTTCTCTTCGATGTTCTTGAGCGTCCGCTCCTTGCGCGTGGCGAAGGTGTTGATGTGTTGCGCGCCGCCGTCGTACGAGAGCATGCCGCGCAGCCGCAGGTTCGGCAGGCGATCGACCAGCTTGGCGAGCGCCAGCGCGCCCTCGCCGGCGGGGATGCCGCTGCGGGTGCCCACGGCGACATCAATCACGACATCGGCCACGACGCCCGCCGCCTTGGCGGCGGCTGACAGGTCGTGCGCGTTGGGTTCGTAATCCACGGCCTGGATGAAATCTTTGGCCTGCTTGCGTAGCTGCATGGCGCGGCGAATCTTGTTAGGCGACAGGTTGCCAGTGGTCATGCAGACCTTGTCCACACCCTGCGCGACCATCGCCTCCGCTTCGCTGAGCTTGGCGGCGCAGATCCCGATCGCCCCGGCCGACATCTGCAGCTTCGCGATCGCCGCACACTTGTGCGTCTTGGCGTGCGGCCGGCTGTCGAGTTTGTTGCGGCGGAGCGCCGCCTGCATCTTCGCGATGTTGGCGTCGAGCTTGTCGAGATCGACGCACAACGCCGGGGTATCGAGGTCCCACTTCGAGACGCCCGAGCCCATCGGCGTGACGGGCGTCATGGCGATGACTTCGGCGGTCGAATATCCCTTCAGCGGCCGTGGGATCCAGACGTGAGCGGCGCCGGCGGCGGCGGTCGCAAGAAAGGCACGACGCGACGATGAAGATGCGTTGCTCATAGCCTCCTGATCCTCCTGTTTCTTGCTTTACCGCGGCAACGCCCACGCCGTCAGCGTGGTACCCGACGGGACGAGCAGATGCTGCCGTCCATCGATCATGTAGGTCGTCGGCGAGGTGCCGTGCAGCGGCGAGCCCATCTGGTAGCGCCACAGCAACGTTCCGTTGCGTGAGTCGAGCGCCAGCAGGTTGCCGTCGGCGTCGCCGCTGAACAGCAGGCCCGATGCCGTCGTCAGCACACCGGCCGTTGCCGGCGAGAGGAACTTGAACTCCCACTTGCGCGCTCCGGTGGCGGGATCGATCGCGCGCAGCGCGCCGTAGGCGGGGCTGTCGGGCGAGGTCACGCGCTGCCCGGCGCCCCCGGTAAACCGCTCGCCCGGCGTGTACTCAGGCTTCCAGGCGTAGTAGGTCATGCACACCTCGCGCGCCTGGACGAAGAACAAGCGCGTCGCCGGATCGAAGCTCGGTGGATAGAAGTTGGTCCCACCGACCAGATCCGGACAGGTGACGGCGCCCTTCTCGTTCGGCACATGGCCCGGCAGCAGCACGGGGCGGCCGTCGGCGCCGATCTCCTTCGCCCACGTCGTCACCACAAACGGCTTGGCCACGATCACCTTCCCGGTCGTGCGATCGAGCGTGTAATAAAAACCGTTGCGGTTCGCAAACATCACGACCTTGCGCGTTTGCCCGCCAATCGGCAGGTCCGCGAGGATCGGCACTTCGGTCGCATCCCAGTCGTGCACATCGTGCGGCGTGAACTGGTAATGCCAGCGCAGCTTGCCGGTGTCGGCGTCGAGCGCGACGAGCGAGTTGCTATAGAGGTTATCGCCCTTGCGGCTGTCGCTGTGGTAGTCGGGGCCGGGATTGCCGATGCCGTACAACAGCAGGTTCTGCTCGGCGTCGTACGCGCCGGTCACCCAGACGCTCGCGCCACCGGTCTTCCACGAATCACCCGCCCACGTCTCGTTGCCGGGCTCGCCGGGTCCGGGCACGGTGTAGAAGCGCCACGCGCGCTTGCCGGTATTCGCATCGTAGGCGTCAATGAACGCGCGGATGCCGTACTCGCCGCCGGCGGCGCCGACAATGATCTTATCCTTCACCACCAGCGGCGCAATCGTCGACGAATGCCCGACCTTGTACTCCTCCATCGTCGCGTCCCACGCGATCGTGCCGGTCTTGATGTCGAGCGCAATCAGGTGTGCATCGAGGGTGGTCATGAACAACTTGTCGCCGAGCACGCCGAAGCCGCGATTGACGAGGCCGCAGCACGCGGTGAGGTTCGGCGGCAGCTCGCGTCGATAGCGCCAGATCTGGCGGCCGGTCCGCGCATCGATCGCCCACGCGACGTTCTGCGGTCCCGTGACATACAGCACGTTGTCGCGCATCAGCGACGTCGTTTCGAAGTTGCCCAGCGTGTTGGTCTGGAAGGTCCAGAGCGGCACGAGCCGATTGACGTTGTCGGGCGCGATCTGCGTGAGCGGGCTGTGCCGGTGGTTGGCATAGTCACCGCCGAACGTCAGCCAGCGCGACCCGTCGGCGGTGAGGCCGTCCGCGATCTCCTGCAGAGTGACGCGAGGCGGCGGCGCTTGCTGTGCGATCGCGACAACGGATGCGGCGGCGGCCAGGGACAAAACAACCGCTGTGTGAAGAATTCTCATGGGCCTCTCGTAGTTGTTTTTTGCCAATTGGTTATTTCTAATTGGTTATTTCTTTACTGCTTCACAGCCGGGTCGAACCCGCGGAGCGTCTGCAGGTACCTGAGAATATCGTCGAGGTCGCTGTCGCTCAGGCGATCGGGACCGAAGATCGGCATCGCCGACTTCCTGGTGTTCACCACCGCCTTCATCTTGTCCTTCTCGTATCCCTGGATGCGCTCGCCGGAATCCATGATCTGCACCGAGAAGAGGTCTTCGTTCTTCTTGACGCCTTGAATGGGTTTGCCGTCGGGCGGCGTCACCGTGACCGGCTCGAAGCCGGCGCGAAAGTCTTCACTGCCCCGCCGAATGCGGGCCGCCATCACGTCGCGCGTGCGCGCCGAGCCGACGCGGGACAAATCGGGCCCTAGCCGGCCGCCGGTCGTGCCGACGCGATGGCAGCCGGCGCACTGGGCGCGAAAAAGAAGCGCGCCGTTCTCGGCGTTGCCGCGTGGCGGATCCGCGGCAGCGGGCGCGGCCAGGGTTTTCAGGTACGCGAGCATCTGCCACACATCGCGATCGGATGTGCGCGGCGCCGCAAACGCCGGCATCTCGCTGTTGGGCACGCCGGTGCGGATCGTCTTGAAGAGGCCCTCGTCGCTACGGCCGGAGCTCCAAATCTGGGTGATGTCTGGACCACGCACGCCGCGGGCATCGGTGCCGTGGCAGTCGGCGCAACGCAGGCGGTAATTGCCCATGCCCGCCAGGATCGCGTCGGGATTTCCTTCGAGCGGATTCTTGCCCGTGGGAATTTGGGCCGACAGATGCATTCCCGCAGCGACCCAAAGAAGCAGCACGGCCGTTATCGCGCGTGTCCACGTCATGGCGCAGAGTATGCCACGTGCTACGCTTGAGAGTTCTCATGATCTCTTTTGCCACCATCAACAAGCAGTACGGCAAGCAACTACTCTTCGTGGACGCCTCCTTTCAGTTGAACCCGGGCGAAAAGGTCGGCTTGGTCGGCCCAAACGGTGCGGGCAAGACCACGATCTTCCGGATGATCGTCGGTGAGGAAGCGCCGGACGAGGGCGAGGTGACCGTCCCGAAGAAGTTGACCATCGGCTATTTCCGGCAGGACGTCGAGGAGATGTCGGGCCGATCGGTGCTCGACGAGGCCATTGCCGGCAGCGGCCGCGCCGGCACCCTGCATCACGAGCTCGAAGAGCTGCAGCACGCCATGGCGGACCCGGCGCGTGCCGGCGACATGGACAAGATCCTGGCGCGGTTTGGCGAAGTGCAGGAGGAGTACGACCACCTCGGTGGCTACGCCCTCGAGAGCCAGGCCCGCGAAGTGCTGCACGGGCTCGGGTTCGAAGACGACCGGATCGACGGCGATGTCGGCGCGCTCTCGGGCGGATGGAAGATGCGCGTGGCGATGGCGCGCGTGCTGCTCGGCCGGCCCGACGTGCTGCTGATGGACGAGCCGACCAACCACCTCGACATCGAGTCGATCATCTGGCTCGAGAGCTTCCTCAAGAGCCACGACGGCGCGCTGCTGATGACCTCGCACGACCGCGAGTTCATGAACCGCATCGTCTCGAAGATCGCCGAAATCGATAGCGGCGAGATCACCACCTACTCGGGCAATTACGATTTCTACGAGCGCGAGCGTGCGCTGCGCGAGGCGAACAAGGAAGCCGCCTACGCCCGGCAGCAGTCGATGCTCGCCAAAGAGCAGCGCTTCATCGACCGCTTCAAGACGCACGCGGCGAAAGCCGCGCAGGTGCAGAGCCGCATCAAGGCCCTCGACAAGATCGAGAAGCTCCAATTACCCAAGCAGCGCGTCGTCGTCAAGTTCACGTTCCGCGATCCACCGCGCTCAGGCGATCAGGTGGCCGTCATCGAAGATCTGCACAAGGCGTACGGCAAGCGCGTGATCTACGACGGCTTCAACCTGACGATTCGGCGCGGCGAGCGCTGGGCGGTGATGGGCAGGAACGGCGCCGGTAAGACGACGCTGCTGAAGATGTTGTCGGGCGCGCTGGCGCCAGACGACGGCGACATTCGACTGGGCGCGAGCGTGAAGATGGGCTACTTCGCCCAACAGTCGCTGGATCTGCTGGACGCCGATCTCACCGTCTTCGAGCAGCTGCAGAAGGATTTTCCCCGCGAAGGCGTTGGCCCGTTGCGCTCGCTCGCCGGCGCGTTTCAGTTTTCCGGCGACGATGTCGACAAGAAGATCCGGGCGTTATCCGGCGGCGAGAAGTCGCGCCTGGTGATGGCGCGCATGCTGTTCGATCCGCCGAACTTCCTGGTGCTGGACGAACCGACCAACCACCTCGACCTTGCCACGAAAGAAATGTTGGTGGACTCGCTCGGCGCATTCGATGGCACCATGATCTTTGTGTCGCACGATCGCACCTTCCTGCGTGGGCTGAGCAACCGCGTGCTCGAGCTTGGCGGCGAAAGCGGCACCGATGCCACGCCTCACGCCTACCCGGGCTCGTACGTCGAGTACGTCGAGCGCACCGGCCACGAGGCGCCCGGGGTGCACACCTAGGGTGACGCGATAAGGTCGACACGATGACCGAGATCGAGCAACGCTTCTTCGACTTGACCAACGTGCAGCGGCATCGCAACCGGCTGCGTCCGCTCGTCGAAGCGACGACCCTGACGATCGCCGCCAATCGCCACAGCGTAGACATGTTGCGCCGCCGCTTCTTCGGGCACGTCAATCCCGACCGGAAGACGCACGCCGATCGCATTGATGCGGTGTTGAAGTGGAAGTCGGGGGAAACCGCGGAGAACATCTGGATGCGCTCGGGTCCGGTGACCGCAGCGAACATTGCCAGGATTGTGGAGGAGGGCATCGCGCAACTGATGGCGAGCCGTCATCACCGGGCCAACATCCTGAGCCGCCGTTACACGCACATGGGTATGGGCGTGGCGCTCACGACGTCAGAGGTGCGCGTGACCCAGCTGTTCGCCCGTTTCGAACGCTGAGTCACGCGACCGGTGTCTATCTAGAAGTGGATGCGCACGCCACCCCAGAGCAGGTAGTTGTCCTTCAGGCCGTCCGCGAAGAAGAGCCGGCTCTGGCCAACGAAGTGGGCACGGTCCGACGACCCAAGCGGCACGCCGAAGTGCAGCAATAACCCCGGCACGGTCTCGTTGGCGAAGTCCCACACTGTGAGGCCGGTGCCGATGAAGCCCCTGCCGATGTACTTGTTCAGTTCGAGGTCGGCGAACACCGCGTGCTCACGCACCTTGTTGTCGTCGCTGACGAGGCTGAGGCCGAGCCCGACGGCGCCATTCAGTTCCGTGTCGTTCGAGAACCGCTTGCCCGCGCCGAACTTGAGGCCGAGCAGCGGTGAGCACTGGGCGTACTCGCCGGCTCCCGCGTTGGCGAACGCCTGCCCGCCACCAATGGTTTCCAGCGGGAGGTCCCGCACGCGGCGTTCTTTACCCGCGAGGATGTCGAAGAAGAACGGCTTCGCCTTGACGGTCTGAAGGGCCGGCGGCGGCGCCATCACTGGCGGCGGGGGCGGCGGGGGCGGCTCAACTCGCGGCGCGGGCGGCGGCGGTGGCGGCTCAACGCGCGGAGCCGGCGGCGGAGGCGGCGGAGGCGTTTCGCGGCGGGCCTCCTGGAAATTCACCAGCGACAGGTTGCCGCACGGCTTGGGCACGACGAACGTGTAGACGCCCCGGCTATTGGTCACGCGGAACAGGAACGCCCCGAACGTCTGACGCCCGGCCCAGCGGAATTTATTAATCATGCCCGGCGTGCGATCGCCACGGCCGATGTTGGGACGGTACGCCATCCACTCGAGCGTGCCGCCGATCGGGAAGTCGCACTCGAGCAGCACGCCGTCCGCCGGCGTCGCGCCGACGCACGAACCACCCTTGGTCGAGGGCGCGCCACCCGACAGCACGGCCACGACGGCATCTGCCGAGTCGGAAATGCCGTTGTCGCTCAGGACCTTGCGAATGTCGTCCGCCATCCCCTTGGTGCTTGCCATCCGCTTGAGGCTTGCCGGATTGGTCAGCGCGGGCCGATAGAAAGAGGTCGTGCCGCCGAGACGGCGCGCATTGCGATACCCATCCGCATCCGTGCGCGGCTGGGCGGTGGCCACCGAGGCCGACATCAGAGCCACGACGACCGCAAGCGCCGCGCTCACTGCCGTGCGTCTGATCAACAAACTTCTCGCCTTCATAAGAGTCCTCCGAGTCGTGGCACAACGCCTACTGCGCCCGACGATGCATTACCGCCTGCGGTCTACCCAACCACGAGGGCGCGCCCGCCAAAAACGACCGCCACCCACTATCTGGGCGGTGGCTTCAGGTGCACAATCTGCAAGAGCGCTGCCAGCGCTGAGATGTGGAATTTCGCTAAATGCGCCTCAGTTGGGCTGTTTATGACTGAATTAAGGCAATACAGGTCGCAGGAATTCCGGTCGCACTACCCTCCCTACGGCTGAGCAGGCTCCGTTAGGCCTGACGGGAGGGAACCACTGGTCGGGAGGGAATCTCCTGTCGGGAGGGAAATACCTGTCGGGAGGGCACTACTTGTCGGGTTTCTTATCCGGCAACTCTTGTTACTTCGAGCAACTGAAGTTACCGCGAGTTTCTTGAGAAACGACAACGACGGTTGCGCACCCGCGCGATAAACGCCGAAATCCCTAACGATTTCGGGGGCACGATTGATGCTCGCGCCGACGCCATGGCTTCCATTACTTCGTATCGGGATTTGGATGTGTGGATGATTGCCATGGACCTGGTCGATCGGGTCTATGGGGATGTGAAGGCGATGCCGCGGGTTGAGTTCGACCTGCGACGTCAGATTACGAAGGCCGCGACTTCCATTCCATCCAACATCGCCGAAGGCTGGCGGCGAAAACGACGACGGCCGGCGTACGCCAACCATGTCTCAATTGCGATGGGCTCCCACGGCGAACTCGACACCGAGTTAGAGATCTGTTTTCGAAACGGTTTTCTCAATCGTGCGGATTGCGCCGAGACCGTGAAACTGCTGGCTCGAGTTGGATCGATGCTCGATCGACTCTACGACTCACTCGACCCGTAAGTGAGGGCTAGCACCCATCGACAGGGGTTGCCGTCCCGACAAGAGGTGCCCTCCCGACAAGAGGTGCCCTCCCGACGAGTTACTTAACGCCTCCCGTCGGAGCTTTTGTGCCTCCCGTCCGGATCACGAGCACTTTGTCGATGCGACGGCCGTCCATGTCGATGACCTCGAACTTCATGCCGCCCCACTCGAAGGCATCTGCAGTCTTCGGGACGCGGCCGAGGCGCGCCATGACGAACCCGCCGATGGTGTGATACGCGCCGGCCTCGCCCTCGGGCAGCGAGTCGATGCCGAAGTGGGTGGCGACCTCTTCGATCGGCGCCGAGCCTTCGACCAGCCACGAGCCGTCGGGGCGCGCGACGAAGGCGCCCACCGCTTCGCTGGCGTCGCCCGGCAGATCGCCGACGATCGCGATGAGCAGGTCCGTCACCGTGACCAGGCCCTCGACGGCGCCGTACTCATCCATCACGAGCGCGACGTGCTTGTGCGAGCTGCGGAACGACTCGAGCAGCTGCACCGCCGGCATCGAATCGGGCACGAACAGCGCTTCGCGCGTCAGCGTGCGAAGCTGAATGGGCGTGCCCTTGAACGCCTGCGGCAACATGTCGGCGGATCGCACGATGCCGAGCACGTTGTCGAGGCCGCCCTGGCACACCACGAACTGCGTGTGGGCGTGCGAGGCGAGAAACGCCTTCAGCTCGTCGGCCGACGCATCGACGTCGATCCATTCGATGTCGGGCCGCGGCGTCATGATCGCCGCCACGGGTTGATCGCCCAGCTGAAACACCCGCTGCACGATGTTCTCTTCGGTGGCGCCGACGGCTCCGGTTTCGGCGCCCTGACTGATGAGCGCCTTGATCTCGTCTTCGGTCAGGTGCGGCTCGGCCTCACCCTTGATCCCGAACACGCGCAGCACCAGGTTGGTCGACGCGGTGAGCAGCGCGACGATGGGGGCGCCCAGGCGCGACAGCCACAGCATGGGCCGGGCGACCCACGACGCGATCGTTTCCGGATTGTTGAGCCCGATGCGCTTGGGCACGAGCTCGCCGATGATCAGCGAGAGAAACGTGATGCCCGCCACGACCACGCCGAGCGCGATCCCTTCGGCATAGGGCGCCAGCAGTTCGACATTGCCGATCGGCACCGCCAGCTGCTCCGCGAGCGTGGCGCCACCGTAGGCGCCGGCCAGCACCCCGACCATCGTGATGCCGACCTGCACGGTGGCGAGGAACTGGTTGGGATCGTGCGCGAGTGCGAGCGCGCTCTTGGCGCGTTCGTCGCCATCCTCGGCGCGTTGCTTGAGCCGGACCTTCCGGGCAGCCACGACGGCGATCTCCGACATCGCGAAGACGCCGTTGGCGAGAATCAGCAGGAAGATGATGACGAGTTCGGTGCCGATGAGCCGTATTGTACGCCCTTCGTACCGCGATTCCGGCCGCTCGACCGGGCCACCCGAACCCCGGGTGCACCGGCACGTATAGTCAGGTAGCCCAATGCTCACACTGACTGACCTCCGCAAAACCTTCGGCAAGACCGTGGCGGTCGACGGCCTTTCGCTCTCGGTTCGCAAGGGCGAGCTGTTCGGTCTGTTAGGCCCGAACGGCGCCGGCAAGAGCACCACCGTCAGCCTGTCAGTCGGACTGCTGGCGCCTGATTCAGGACAGGTCTCGATCGAAGGGCTCGGCAACCCGATGGAGCCGGCCGTTCGGCAGCGCATCGGTGTGGCGACGCAAGCCGTCGCGCTCTACGAGCAGCTGAGCGGCGAAGAAAACCTGCGGTTCTTCGGCGAGGTCTATGGCCTCAGCGGCGCGACGCTGTCGTCGCGCGTGGCGTGGTGCCTCGATTTTGTTGGACTGACCGATCGCAAGGGCGATCGGGTGGGCACCTACTCAGGCGGCATGAAGCGCCGGCTCAACCTCGCCGCCGCGCTCGTGCACGAGCCCGACCTGCTGCTGCTCGACGAACCCACCGTGGGCGTCGACCCGCAATCGCGCAACAAGATTTTCGAGAACATCGAGACGCTGCATCGCGAGGGCCGCACCATCATTTACACGACGCATTACATGGAAGAGGCCGAGCGCCTTGGCGACCGCACCGCCTACATCGTGATCAAGCCGGGGTTCGGCACCGCCTCGGAACAGATGTTTTACGGCTCGCCGAGAGAAATCGAGCTCGGCGTCGACCCGCGGCGCCAGGCCGAGGCCGGCATGGTGGAAGGCCTGCTGATGAAACACGCCTCCGCCGACATGCAGAAGATGTTTACCGACCCCGCGGCCTCCGCGCAGATGGCGGAGAAGGCGCTGGCCGACATCAAGCGGGCACCCGCAGGGGTAGCTCCCCAGCTGGCCCCCGTGGAACGGTTCCTCGGCGAGCTCAAAACCTTCATGGGCTCGGCGGCCTCCGCCGGTCCAGGCGCCGCTGCGGGCGGATCCAACGAATGGCAGCCGCTCAAGATCACTGCGAAGGATGTGGCCCGCGAGTATCGCGGACCGCAGAACGCCTTCGACATCACGTTTCCCCAGGGCGTGATCTGGGGCTCGATCGGATGCGTGATGACGTTCGGCATCAGCCTGGTGACCGAACGCACGCACGGCACGCTGGTCCGCTTGCGCATGGCGCCGCTCAACCGGGGGCAGATTCTCGGCGGCAAGGCACTGGCGTGTTTTCTCTCGATCATGCTCGTGGAGGTGATCTTCGTGATCTTCGTGTGCTTCGTGGTTGCCTTTAAATATACTCACCTGATGCGAAAGTCGCTGCTGGCGAGTTCCGTCATCCTGGTATACGAATTACTTCCGCTGACATGTTGAAGCGCAAAACAGAAGGGTCCGTGCTGTGCACGTCGTGCGGCGTGCTGGTCGGCGTGAACGACGACAGCTGTTACAACTGCGGCCGCCGCAATCCCGGCTTGTGGGGGTTCGCGCCGCTGCTGCGCAGCCTCGGCAACGATTTAGGCTTCGTCAACATCGTCACCGGCGGAACCGTGATCCTGTTCCTGCTGTCGCTGGTGATGTCGCGTGACGGCGCGAGCATGGGGCTGACACCCCACAACGCGGCGCTGCGCGTGCTCGGCGCGAGCGGCGCGTCGCCGGTGTTCGAGTTCGGATGGTGGTGGACGGTGCTCACGGCCGGATGGCTTCACGGCGGCATACTGCACATCTTCTTCAACGTGCTCTGGATCCGCCAGCTGGGACCCGAGATCGCGAATCTGTACGGCGCCGGGCGGATGATCATCATCTACACGGTCGCGGGAGTCACTGGCTTCACCTTGAGCTCGGTACTGGGGCTGGTTTCAATTCCTTTCTTTGGGGCGTACGTCACCGTCGGTGCGTCGGCATCGATCTTCGGATTCCTCGGTGCGCTCGTCCATTACGGACGGCGCACCGGCAGCAGCCACATTGGCCAGGCAGGCCTGCAATATGCGCTCATCATGGGCGTGATGGGCCTGGTGATGCGCGGCGTCGACAACGGCGCGCATCTCGGCGGATTTCTCGGCGGCTATCTCGCCTCGCTCATCCTCGATCCGCTGAAGAAAGAACGCATCGACCACATCGCGATCGCGGTCGGCTGCCTGGCGATCACCTTCATCGCGATTCTTTACACCGTCATTAGCGCAATGCCCTACCTCAAATAATCAGTGCCTACTTGGTCGCGGTCGCGCCCTTCCTGGTCACGAGCTTCTGCACGCGCCAATTGATCAACTCGCCCACCCAGATTTCGTTTTCCGACGGACACGCGATGGCGTGAATCCATCCGAACTCGCCGAGGTTGCGTCCCGGTTGCCCGTAGACGCCGAGCAGCTTGCCGTCGAGCGACACCTTGTAAATGCGGCTTGGGTAGAGATCACCGACGAACAACACCGGGTTCGGGCCGGGCGTCATGCACAGCGCATCGGGCGCGCCGGGCGCGAGCGATCCGGTCGTGGCATTCGGCGCTTCCTGGCCGTAGACAATCTTGCCGCGCGTCGTATCAACCGGAACGTCGATGGTGAACTCGCGAAGGTACTTGCCCGTATTATCGAGGACCTGGATCCGGCGGTTGCCGCGATCGGCGACATAGATTTCATCTTTCGGCCCCACCGCGATGCCGTGCGGCGTGTCGAACTGTCCTGGCCCCTTGCCGAGCGAACCCCAGCTGGCGACCCACTCGCCTTTCGCATTCACCTTGGCGACGCGTGAATTAACGTAGCCGTCGCTGAAGTAGGAATTGCCCTGGGAATCCCACGCGACGTCGGTCGGCTGATTGAACGCGTTGTCGCGATGCACCGGCACCGGATTGCGCGGGTTGTTGTTGGGCGGAACGGTCACCGCCACGCCGGCCCGCTGCAGGAGGCCCGCCATCTGCGACGCGTAATCGGGCGGGACGTCCAGGTGCGACGATTCGCCCTTGCGTCCGAACACCCACACGACGCGGCCCTGCGGGTTGAACTTCAGGATCATGTTCGAGCCCTTGTCGACGACCCAGATGTTGTCCTGCTTGTCGACGCGCACCGCATGCGCGTAGGCCCAGGCGAAGTTGTTCTTGCCGATCTCGCGGACGAACTTGCCCTTGGGATCGAACTCGAGCAGCTGCGAGGCAGTGGCCATGTAGGCCGGCCCGACCGAATTGCCGCGCGAGAACACGAAGACGTGTCCCTTCGCGTTCACGGCGACACCGGCGATCTCGCCGAAGTGCATATCCGAGGGCAGGGTCAGCGGATCCGGAACCGATTCAAATGGCAGTTCCGGAACCGCAGGTGTCTGAGAGGCCACAGGGGCCATGAACCAGGTGACGAACGAGACGGCGAAAAGTAGGCGCTTCATGGCGCACATCTTACGCTACAGGGCCTCGCTTCGCTCGGTAAGCGGCGCCTCCGGCGCCATAAGGCCGGCCTTCGGTCGCTGGTAACGGGAAGGCCGCGCCTTCGGCGCGGTAGGACCGCGCTTTACCCTACGGCCCGGGTCCGTGCGACGCGCGGCCGCTGCTACCTGCCTTCCCTGCCACGGTTAAAGACCAACTTACGATCGGTTCGTTCGTTGCCGCGCCAGAACGTCGATTCCGCGACCATCGTCTGACCGTTGTCGCTGAGGTGCCGGACCTCTTTGAACTTCGCCGTGATGCGGATGAGCAGCACGGATGCCCGTTGCGTGCCCTCGGACAGCAGCTTGTCGCCGTCCCAACGCGACCGCGCGGTGATCTCGGTGTTGCCCGCTCGGCTCGTGCTCTCGCTGCCGTCGAGCGCGTACCTGATGACCCGCGGCTCGCCGCCGACGAGAGTTCGCTCGAAGACGATCTCGCGAGCGGACTGCCGGACCACGAGCGTCACTCCCTTCCGCTCATCGTCGCGGAGCCCGACGCTCAGCGCCGCATTGAGCAGCCAGGTACCCGAGAAATCCGGGCGCGTCTGAGCGGTGACCTCCACGGCCAATGCCAGAACGAACACCATGTTGCGAGCAAATCCCCATCTCACGCGGTGCCTCCCCTCCCAGGATCGATTTGGTCAACTCATTCGGAGCGAAAAGCCGTCACCGGGTCGATGCGCGCGGCGCGCCAGGCGGGTAGCGCCGTCGCGAGCACCGTGACCACCGTCAGCACCGCGGCCACCAGCGTCAACGTCGTCGGGTCGGTCGGCGACACGCCGTACAACACGCTGCCCATCGCGGACGCGACGCCGATGCCGCCCGCCAGCCCCAACGTCAGGCCGATTGCGAGCCACGCGAGCGATTGCCGGCCGACCAGGCGGACGACATCCCAGGCACTGGCGCCGAGCGCCATCCGGGTGCCGAATTCCGCGGTCCGCTGCGAGACGGTGTACGACACGACCCCGAACAGGCCGGTGGTCGCCAGCAGGAGCGCGATGACGGCGAATGCCGCGAGCATCCCGATGATCACGTAGCCGCTGGAGGCGTTGCGGCGAAGCTCGGCCTCGAACGTTCGCAGGTAGTCGATGGGCGCGGCGGGAGCGGTCTTCGCCACCACCGTTCGCACGATGCTCGTGAGCGCCGCGGGATCGCCGGTTGACTTCACGACAAACGACAACCGGCGCGTCGCGGGATCGAGCGCAATCCAGATGCGGGACGGCATCGCCCGCAGATCGCCGCCGGCGACATCCGAGACCACTCCCACCACGCGGACCGTCTGCGAACCAGACGCCAGGGTCAACCCGATCTGCCGATCGAGGGCCCGTGACGGATCGCCGAACAACCGGACGGCCGCCGCGCGCCCGATGACCGCCGCGTCCATTTGCCCTTCGCTCCACCACGATCCCGCCAGCAACCGCAAGCCGAGCGCCTGACCGAACGTGGCGCTCGCGGCGGTGACGACGGCGGTGGGCCGCGCCTCGCCCTGGGCCGGGACCTCGTGATCAATCGAGAGAGGAGTCAATCCCTCCGCGCCGAGAATGGGCAGCGCCGACAGCGCGGAGACGACTTCCACGCCCGGCATCTCGCGCAGCGCGTTCCCGGTGGCCAGCGCCGCGGCCCGGGTGTCTTCAACAGCCGGATACTGCACCTCGTCCAGGTCGAGGCCGAAGATGAGGAGCCGGCTTGTGTCCATGCCGGTGGGCGAGGCGTACAGCAGGGTCGTGCTGCGGACCGCAAGGGTGGACGCGGTCAACATGACGACCGCGAGCGCGAACTGTGCGATCACGATCGCGCCGCGTCCGCGGTGCGATCCGGTCGCCCCGCGGCCCCCGGCCGACGCCAGCACCTGCCGCATGTCCGGCCGCGCCAGCATCCGGGCCGATGCCAGCGTGAACAGCAGCGGGCAGACCAACGCCAGCGCTGCCACGAAGGCCCACTCGTGATCGTCAATCCGCAACTGGTGGAACACTGGCTCCGGCGAGAAGGCGGCAATGGCCTCCAGCCCGACCCAGGCGGCCGGCAGCGAGAGCGCGCCGGCCAGGATCGACAACAGCGTGCCTTCGGTCAGCAACTGCCGCACGAGGCGCCCGCGTCGCGCGCCGAGCGCCGTCCGCACCGCGAGCTCGCGTTCGCGAGCGAGGGTCCGGACGAGCACGAGGTTCGAGACATTGGCGGTGGCGATCGCCATCAGCAGGCCGATCGACAGCAGGAACATGGCGATCACCACCCAGAAGCTCTCGCCCCCCGTCAGGTCCCGGATGGGAATCAACCGGACCCGCCAGCCGCCGTTGGTCTCCGGATACTCGGTGGCGAGCGCGTCGCCGATCGCCGCCATCTCGGCGGCCGCGCGCTCGAACGCGACGCCCTGCCGCAAGCGGGCGACGAGGCGCAGGTTGCGGATCGCGCGCGAGGATTCGGCCGACGGATGCAGCGGCAACCACACGTCGATCTCGGCGATATTGCCGAACTCTATCTCCGGAGCGAGCACGCCGACGATCGTGAAAAGCTCCCGGCCGATTTGCATCTGGCGGCCCAATGCATTGGCGCGACCGCCGTACTCGTCTTGCCAATACCTGTGCGACAGCAACCCGACCGGGGCGGCGCCTGGCTCGTCATCTCCCGGTTGAAGGGTGCGGCCCGCGATCGCGGATTGGCCCATCGCGGCGAAGAGGTCACCGGTTGCGTAGCTGACCTCGAGCGTCCGCGACTGGCCGTCCTTGATGAGAGAAGCCCGCGCCTGGCGAAAGACGGAGACCCGCTCGAGCGTCGTGCTGCGCCCGCGATAGTCGAGAAAGTCGGGCTCCGACACGCGCGCGCGTGGATTCGAGCCGTGGGTGTCGGATACAAACACCGACACGACCTTCGAGCCATCGTCCACCGGCAGACCGCGGAACAGCGCGAGGTCGGCGAAGGTAAACGCGATGGTCGCCGAGCCGATCGCGATCGCGAGGGTAAACACGATCAGCGACGAGGTGCCAGGGTTGCGCAGAATCATGCGTACGGCGGTCCGCAGATCGGTGGTGAAGTCCATGAGCATCGGAGACCTCCGGGGTCGGGACCGCCGCGGCGATCGCGCGGGCTGCGAAAAATAACGGAGCGTGAGACGCACCGCCTGCTGCCAGTACCAGCGGCGGGCCCTCGACAAACCTAAAGGTTTGTCGCCACCTTCGACGATCTCGCCACCTGAGGCTTGTGGGGACAAACCTTTAGGTTTGTCCACCATCTCGCGAAACTCCTCGCGCAGATCGCCGAGGATGCTCTCCCCGTTCTTCCCCGTCGGCAGCACGCGCTTCAGCAGCGCGTCGGCGAGGCGAGGCGGTTGAGGATTGGGGGCCTGCCCTGAGCGAGCGTCGGCGCGGCGTCGCCGCGGCGACGCGAGTCGAAGGGTCATGACTCGGCCAGGATCTTGTCGAGACCGGTCCACAACGCGAGCAACGCTTTGCGAGACGCGCGCAGCGCGCGCAGGCCGTCAGGCGTGACCGCGAAGGTGCGCTGAGGCAATCCGTCGCGGCCGGCCGGGCCCGGCTTGCTGGTCCAGCGCACCAGCCCTTTGGCTTCGAGACGATCGAGCGTGGTGTAAAACGCGCCGCGCGACGGCTCGTGGCCCGAGGCGCGGGCGACCTCGCGGCGAATGTCGATCGGATGCGCGTTGCCATCGCAGCGCAGGATCGCCAGCATCACGCGTTGTTCGAACTCACCCAGAAACGCTCGACCCATATGCCTCCGGAGCCCGGCTTGGTCCACGAAGTAGACTACGAGTCTACAATGTGAACAGTTCCGCCCTTCTCCCACCTCTTCTCCCGATATCCGTCCCATTGGAGTGAGCCGTTCCAAAATTTTGAATCGGTAGCGCGACAGTAGGGGTTTCTTGACCGTTTTCTCAGTAAAAGGCCCGCAATAACGGTCGTCACGACAATCCGCTTAGTGGCACAGATGCTGCTATTTACGGGGCGAACCGCTATGTGGTTGGGCTAAGCGGCCGATAAGCCGTGAGGCCTTCCGTGAAAGACGAGCGCCGGCCTCCTGCCGGCTTTTGGAGGATCGGAAATGAAGTTGAGAACCGCGCTAGTCGCGTCGATGATGGCGTTCGTGCTCGGCACCACGGCCGCCGTGGCGCAAACGACGGGCGAAATTTTCGGACGCGCAGTTGATACGTCGGGCGCCGTGCTGCCCGGCACCACCGTCACCATTGCCAGTCCCGCCTTGATCCAGCCGCGCGTGACAGCTACCTCAGAAGCCGGCAGCTACAACGTGCCCGAGCTGCCGATCGGCACCTACTCGGTGACCTTCGAGCTTCCGGGCTTCCGGACGCTGGTCCACCAGGACATCCGCATCACGGTCGGCTTCCGCGCGCAGGTCAACGCCGCGATGCAGCTGTCCACGGTGCAGGAAACCGTGACGGTCACCGGTGAGAGCCCGCTCGTCGACGTGCGCGAGACCGGCACCAAGACCAGCTTCGACCTCGAACAGATGCAGAACATCCCGTCGGCGCGCGACCCCTGGGTCATGCTCGAACGGACGCCCGGCATCACGATGGACCGCGCCAATGTGGGCGGCAGCCAGTCGGGGCAGCAATCCGCCTACATCTCGCGCGGCGCGGCAGGTACTAACAACAAGTGGTCGATCGACGGCGTCGACATCACCGACATGTCGGCGACCGGCGCGTCGCCGATCTACTACGACTTCGACATGCTCGAGGAAATGCAGGTCACCACGGGCGGTGCCGACGTCACGCAGCAGACCGGCGGCGTCGGCATCAACCTCGTGATGAAGAGCGGCACCGACAAGTTCAAGGGGTCGGCCCGCTACTACATCACCGACGAGAAGTTCCAGGCCGACAACGTCACCGACGCGATCCGCGCCGATGGCGCCGGCTCGGGCGCGCCGATCCAGAACATCGTGGATCGCGGCTTCGAAGTCGGCGGCCCGATCAAGACCGGCAAGGCCTGGTTCTGGGGCAGCTACGGCGCCCAGAAGATCAAGGTCGGCGTCGTCGGCTTCTGGAAGAACACCGCGGGCTGCGGCCCGGTGCGTCCGACCGAGACCAAGGCAGTGCGCGAGTGCCTCGAGACCGACCTCACCGAGCTGAACAACTACAACTGGAAGATCCAGTACGTGCCGTTCACCAACAACAAGCTCACCTTCCAGAACACCTGGGCCGAGAAGGTCCGTAACGCGCGCGACGCCTCGGTAACGCGCCCGATCGAGACCACGTTCCGGCAGAAGGCCGTGTCGAGCGACTTCGGCAAGTTCGGCTGGATCACCGGGCCGTCGCCGTTCTGGAGCGCGCGCGATCAGCACGTGATTAGCGACCGCTGGCTGATGGAAGTGATGTACGCCCACCTCGGCAACAACTTCGTGCTCGACTTCCACGAAGACTCGCTGCGCGACGTGCAGGCGCGCTTCGAGACCAGCACCGGCACGTGGGGCCGTTCGTTCCAGGCCGCGACGTTCATGCGTCCGACCAACAGCGTCGACGTCACGAGCAGCTACTTCCTGCCGCAGACCTTCGGCGGCGACAACGCGTTGAAGTTCGGCTATCGCTGGCGGTCGGCCCACTCGACGAGCATCGGCCACCACGGCGGCTTCGTCGACGCCCGCTTCACCAACGGCATCCCGAACTCGGCCGACATGTGGCGCGACCAGTACGCCGAGTCGCACCTCGACACACACGCGTTCTACGTGCAGGACACGTTCACCAGGAACCGTTTGACGGTGAACCTCGGCTTCCGGGTGGATCGCCAGGACGACACGGCGGTCGCCGCGACGGTGCCGGCCAACCCGCTGATCCCGGCGCAGCTGCCGGCAATCAACTTCCCGGGCGCTGATGCGGGCGTGACGTGGACCGACGTGTCACCGCGCGTCGGCCTGACCTACGACTTCTCCGGCAACGGCCGCACGGTCGCGTCAGCGTCCTACGCCGCCTACTATGGCCAGCTGGCCCCCGGCCAGCTGTCGTCGGTGCTGGCGGGAACGGGCGCGGTCCAAGTGCGCTACCCCTGGACCGACCGCAATGGCGATACGTTCGTGACCGCCAACGAGCTCGACCTCAACACCATCCTGGCCCGCAGCGCGACGTACGACCCGGCCAACCCCGGAAACTTCCGGACGCCCGGCACGGTGGACCCGAACGTCAAGAACGACCAGACGCGCGAGTTCATCGTCGGCTTCGACCGCCAGATCGGTCAGGTCATGGCCGTCGGCGCCAGCTACATCTGGCGCAAGTACGATCGGTTCTTCTGGAACGATCGCCTCAACTGGACCAGCGCCAACTACCGTTCGGTGAGCATCACGCCGACCGGTTGCCCCGCCGACGCGCGGTGCGAGCCGATCACCTACTTCGAGCCCTCGTCGCCGCTGCCGGCGCCGTTCCAGTACACGAACATCCCGGACCGGTGGCGCGACTTCAACGGCTTCGAGGTGACGTTCCAGAAGCGCCACTCGAACCGCTGGTCGGCCGACGCCAGCTATGCCTACAACAACGCGGTCGACGTGTGGGATACGGGTAACGCCTACGAAGACCCGACCTGCACCGTGGGCTTGTGCCCCGGCGAACAGATCTACGCGCCGGAAGCGGGCGGCAGCGGCATCGACAACGTCTTCATCAACGCCAAGTGGCTGATGAAGCTGTCGGGCGCCTACAACCTGCCCTATGGCGTAAACCTGGCCGGACAGGCGAGCGCGCGCCAGGGCTACCCCTTCCCCGCGGCGATTCGGACGCCCAACCGCGCCAACTCGGGCGGTCAGGCCGACGTGAACCTCGATCCGCTGGGTGAAAACCGCCATCCGACGTTCACGCAGCTGAACCTGCGCGTCGACAAGAACTTCACCTTCGGTCGCGTGCAGCTCAAGCCGACGTTCGACGTCTTCAACGTGATGAACTCGAACACGGTGCTCGCGCGCCGCCGCCTCCAGGCGTCGGCCGTGGCCAACGACATCAGCGGCATCGTCGCGCCGCGGGTGGCGAGGTTCGCAGTTCAGGTCCGCTGGTAAATACGCGGTCGTAGTTAGAAAAGGCCGGTGGGGTAATCCTCGCCGGCCTTTTCTTTTGTACTGCCGGGACTGCAATCCTTGACGGGATTGCACCTTCTGACGGGATCGCAATTCTTGACGGGATCGCACTTCTTGACGGGAAAATGCTGCTTGTCGAGATCCCGTCAAGAATCACCTTCCCGTCAACTATCATCTTCCCGTCAGGAATCACCTTCCCGTCAGGCAATGCTCTCCCGGCGAGGAGCGCGCAAATGAAGTGGCTCATAAGGATCGTGGGCGCGGTCGTCCTCTTGGGCGCGCTCACCGCGATTGTCGGCTGGCTCCTGCCCGTTAAGCACGAGGCATCGCGATCCGCGGAGTTCGCGCGAACACCCAACGAGGTGTATGCGCTCGTTTCCGACTACAAGAACTATGTGGCGTGGTGGCCCGACATCACGCGAATCGAGGTACTGGGCGAGGAGGCTGGCAAAGCGACATTCCGCGAGCACATGGCCGACGGTCCTATCGTGATGAGCGTGGTCGAGCAGTCGCCGCCGTCGCGTTTTGTCACCAAGATCGTTGACGCCGGCCAGCCGTTCGGCGGCACGTGGACGTTCGAGATTAATCCGGTGAATGAGGGTCGGACCCGATTGACGATCACCGAGCGCGGCGAGATCTATAACCCGATCTTCCGGGCCCTCGCGCGCTTCGTGTTCGGCTACATGAGCACGATGGAGAGCTTCCTGCAGTCGGCCGACCGACGCCTGCGAGTTCGGTCGGAATAAAGCTACATTCGTCGCCCGTTCGAACGCTTACGCCGGGACCGCCTCCCTCCGCTTGGCGCCCTGCGCCGAGAGGCACCGGCCCGAGCGAGCGTTCGAGTGAGCCGAGAGACAAATGGAGCGGAAGCTACGCTGGCGCCGTGCGGGTTAGACGTCCATCGCTCCAGCGCTTAATGCGCTGAGCGACATTTGTCCGGCGAACGAGAGCGAGCGAGGGGCGGTGCCTCTCGGCGGGCGCCCTCTACAGGGAGGCCGTACCTATTTGAGTTCGTCGAGCCAAGTGGCAATTCGCTCGCGCGACCATTTGTGCTCGTCGTTGAGGTGTACGAGAATCGCGGCGAGGCTCAAGGTCTTCTTGCAGCCATTGCCGCCGGGACACTTGCGCACCGAGCCCTCGAGGCAATCGAAGAACCACTCGAGGTCTTTCGTCGGGCGCACGCCGCCCGCCTCGTTGGGCAGGCGGTACATCCCCTCGTAGGCGGCCCCGAGCGCGCACGAGGCGCTCTTGCCGCGGTAGTAGTCACCAAAGGCCTGTTCGGGACGGCGATCCGCTCCGGCGCGGATGAACGCGGCCAGCTCCTTTTCGCCGTGATGCTCGTCAGCCATGGCGATCTCCAATGGGGTTTCGCGGAACTAAAGTTCCGCGCTACACCGTCGCGACACCGTCGCTAGAAGCCCTTGCCGAGGCGCTCCTGCAGCTTCTCTCGATAGCCGCGGCTTAGTGTAAGGCGGGTGCCGTTCTGCAGCACCACCACATATTCGCCATTGAACCACGGCTGCATCTCCTTGATGCGGTCCGTGTTGACGATGCGGGAGCGGTGGATGCGGACGAACCGCTGGGCGTCCAGCCGCCCTTCCATGTTGTTCATGGTCTCGCGGAACAGGTGGGATTCCTCGCCCAGATGCAGCTTCACGTAGTTGCCGGCGGCCTCGATCCAGTCGAGCTCCTGCGTCCGCAGGAAGAACACGCGGCCGCCCGACTTGACCACGAGCCGATCGAGCCGCTGCGGCTCGGGCTTGATGTCCTGCACCAGCGCCATCAGCCGCTTGCCGAGGTCGCCGGCCCGGCGGCGCTCGAGGTGCTCGCGCGCATGCTGCAGCGACTGCACGAAGCGGTCGCGGCCGAAGGGCTTGAGCAGGTAATCGATGGCGTGCACTTCGAACGCCTTCAGCGCGTATTCGTCGTAGGCCGTCACGAACACCACCGCCGGCATGTGATCGGGACCGAGCTGTTCAATGACGCCGAAGCCGTCGCAGGCCGGCATCTGGACGTCGGGGAACACCAGGTCCGGATGCTGCTGCTGAATCGCCGACACCGCCTGGGTGCCGTCGGAGTATTCGCCGACAACTTCGATGTCTTTCTCCTGGCTGAGGAGCCCGATGATGCGCTCGCGCGCCACCGGCTCGTCATCCACCACCACCGTGCGTATCTTGGTCACGCCACACCCTCCACGGCCTGGTCCTCTCCCACCTCACTTGCAAGCGTCGCCATCGGAATGGCGATGTACACCAGCAGCCCGCCTTCCGCGGGTTGCCGGAATTCAAACCGGTGCAGCGACCCATACAAATGATCGAGCCGTGACCGGGTATTCGAGAGCCCCACGCCGCGGTTGAAGTCAGTCAACCGCGCCGCCGAGAGCCCCACACCGTTGTCTTGCACGTCGAGCTCGAGCATCGCGCCGCGCCGGCGCGCCCGCACGGCGATGTGCCCAGGTGTGGGCCTGGGTCCAATACCGTGCTTGATAGCGTTTTCGACGAGTGGCTGAAGCAAAAGGTTGGGGACGAGCGCGTCCAGCGTGTCGGAATCGACGTCGAACACTACTGTCAGACGGTCGCGGAACCGGGTTTGTTCGATCTCCAGATACTTGGAGAGGAAGTCCAATTCGTCCGCGAGCGCCACTTCCTGCACTTCGATCCGCTGCAGCGACATCCGCAGCAGGTCGCTGAGCCGGGCAATCATCGCGTCGGCCGCTTCGACATCGCAGTGCATCAACGCCGAAATCGTGTTGAGGGTGTTGAAGAGAAAGTGCGGCTGCATCTGCCGCTGCAGGGTGTGCAGCTGCGCTTCGACCAGGCGCGTTTCGAGCTGCGCCGCGCTCAGCTCCCGGGCGCGCGCCTCGTAGTGATAGCGCAGCGCGTGGCTGAGGCCGACGATCGACCAGTAGGTCATCATCTCCCAGTCGAAGTTCAGGATGAACATCTGCTGGATTTCGGCCAGCCACGTATCCACCGATTCGCCGATCGACCAGTAGGCCGCCATCCGCGCGGCCACGACCAGCACGACGTGCGCCAGGGTCGCCACGAAGACGCCGGCGAGATGGATGGGGATGGCCGCCTTCCACGTGGCGCGATCGAACGGGAACTTGCGCGACAGCCACAGGATCGCGGGCGTGATGCACGCCCACGAGTACCAGTAACCCATGTTCAGCGTCAGCAGCAGTCCGAAGGCGGCGGGTTTTTCGGTGAAGGTTGAAACGAAGTAGAACGCCGCAAACGCGGAAAAGAACCCGAGCGCGGTGGCGACACCGAAAATGACGGGCAGCGGCACGCGGCCCTGGTTGGAGGAAGACATGGCGGCACTATCGGCGGCGCGTGACCAGCGGTCAAGCGCGAAGCCATTGGTCACACCATTCGTCCCACGCGATCTCATCGCACTGATCACCTAGCGAAGAGCGTGCCGGGCGACGCGAGTGGGATTTATCGCGGATTTGCGGGGCGACACCGCGTGGATGCGCGTACGAGATCCAGTGCGTTGAAGAACGGCGCGATTTCGTTGTCCGCTTCCAGCGGTGTCAGTCCCACTGCTGGGACGGGCCTCAGAACTTGTACTGCACGCCCAGTTGCAGGCTCCTGGGGGCGTAACTGGTCGCGCCACCGAGGATGCGTCCGAAATTGGGGTTGCTCAAGTCCGCCGTCGGGAACCCGTATTGGACCCTGTTGAACGCGTTGAACGCCTCGAGGCGAACCGTCACGGTGCGTCCCGCCGTGACGCGAAACGCCTTGTAGAGTCCAAGGTCCGTCGTCGCCTGCCCATCGCCGAAAAACGTGTTGCGCCCGATCAGGTCGGCGACCTCGCCGAACTGCGCGGTGCGGAATTTGTCGCGTGCCAGGGTTGACGTCGACGTGCCGGGGTCGGCCACGGTGGCGCCGAGGATCGACGGGTCGAGCAGGATCGGCCTGGCTTCCGGGAAGCCGTCGAAGTTCAAGTCGCGCCCGGTGTCGCTGATCGTGAACGGCGTGCCATGCGCCAGCCGCACGATCGCCGACACCGTCCACCCGCCGAACACGGCGCCCGCCACGCCCGGACGCTCACGCCAGAACGGCAGCCGGTAGCTGCCGTTGAAGGTGAAGCGATGGGGTGTATGGAACCGCGCATAGCCGCGCGCGTATTTCGAATCGGGACCGGTCTGATTGGTGTCGCCGGCGCCGACGGCGGTGGCCTCCGAGGTGGTGTCTTCAGAGAGGCTCGCGGTATAGCTGGTCTGGAACCACAACCCGCGCGAGAAGCGGCGCGTCCATTCGACCTGCAGGCCGTCGTACCAGCTCTGCGCCGCATTGGAGACGACCAGGTTGGTGGTGTAGCGGGGGTCGGGGCGCCGCTCGTTGGTGCGCGGCACGCGGAAGCTGACCTCGTTGTCGGCAATCGGCACCGCCTGCGGGCACTGGGCGGTGACGGTGATGCCGGGCAAGCCGGTGCCGGCGCACAGGACGTCGGTCGCGATGCGGTCGATCACGCGCCCGCGCAGATCGGGGAAACCGGCCGCGGATGCATTGTTCGGATGATCGGCGACGCGGATCGATCCCGACAGCGGCGACAACGGCAAATTCGCCAGCGCGTACTTCAGCAACCCCTCGCCGCGCGTGCCCGTGTACGACACCCGCAGCGTAGAGTTGAGCGGCAGGCGGCGTTCGACCGTGACATTCCACTGGCGGGTGCGCGGCATTTCGAGGTCCTCGTCCGCGATCGTGAGCGCATGGCGCAGCGTTTGCGGGCCGGGCACGAAGACGAAGCCGCCGGTCGGATCGGACGGGTGGAGAATGTCGGGCAGGGTGGTGAACGTGCGCGACAGCGCGTTGGGCGGGTTGGTCCGCAAACTGGCGCCGGTCTGCGAGAACACCGATTGGAACAACCGGCCGTCATACAATCCGAAGCCGCCGCGAACCGAGAAGTTCCCCGCCGCCCCCCCGGCAATCCGGCCACCGAGTCCGCGCGACCACGCCGGCGACCAGGCGAGCGCCAGTCGCGGCTGAATGTTGTTGGTGTCGTTCTTGAAGCCGTAGGCCAGGCGATCGCGCGCCTCGCGCGGCGCCTGCACGAGCTCGTACCGCACGCCGGCGTTGAAGGTCAGATTCGAGCGCAGCCGCCAGCTGTCTTCGGCATAGAAGTTGTACTCGTTGAGGCGGTTCTCGAGGAAAAACGGTCCCCAGGCGCGTTGGAAGCTGGCCACGCAGCCGTCCAGAAACGCCGCGTACGACGTCGGGTAGTTGACGCCGCCGCAGGTCGCGTTGTAATTCCAAAACCCTCGGGAAAAACTGTCGGCAAGGTCGTCGAGCCGCGACAGCCGCAGGTCGACGCCGGCCTTGACCTGGTGCCGCTGCCCGACGAGGCGCGACAGGTTGTAGACCACCTGCTGGTCGGTCTGATCGCGATTGATCGGAAAGTTGCCGGAGTTGCCGATGGAGGTTCCCGACACCGGCGAGGCGAAGAACCGCACGATCGGCGTGTCGTTGCCCGCCGCGATGTCGACGCGTGTCAGCCGCAAGCCCAACCCGTAGCGCAACTCGCCGACGGTCGCACGGCCCAACACATGCGTCCACGTGACACCAAGGTTCCCCTGCCGGTTGTTCTGCCGGGCCTGCTCGCCGATGATCACGTCATCGGACTCGAAGACCTGCCTGGTGAACTGGTAGCGTCCCCACAGTGAGTGGCTCGGGCTGGCATTCCAGTCGAGGCGCGCGCTGTGGTCATCGGCGGGTTGATTGATCGGCTGCGCGGTCTGATACGTTCGCGGGCTGCGCGGATCGTTGGGCGTGACGTTCGGGAAGCGCGCCAGCACCGACTCGATGAACGCGTGGTTGGCGGGCGTGTCGTTGCCGCGCGTCAGCCGCGGCTGCGCCAGCTCGCTCGCCAGGAACAGGTCGCGCGTATAGGTCTGAAACCCTGTGAAGCGCTTGTGGTCGGCGCTGACGAATGCAAACAACCGATCGCGCCGCACCGGAAAGCCTGCAGTGAAGCCAAACTGGTCGCGTTTGTTGTTGGGTTTGGCGAGCGCGAATGCGCTCTTCGCGTTCCACGAGCTGTCCTGGTGGAAATCGTAGACGTCACCATGCCGCTGGTTGGTGCCCGAGTTGGTCTGCACCAGCACCACCGCGCCGTAGCCGCGGCCAAATTCGGCGGAGTACGAATTGCTGATGACCTGGAACTCCTTGACGGTTGAGAGCGCCACGCCCTGCCGGTTCTGATTCTCCGAAGAGTCGTCGTTGTTGACGCCGTTGATCTGAAACGTCGCGCCCCGCGTGCCGGTGCCGTTGAAATTGATGGACGACCCTGATGACGCGGTCGGGTTGTTCTGGCCCGATGTGGGGTTCTCGGCAAACCCCGCAAAGGTTTCGGCCAGCGCGAGAAAGCTGCCGCGGTTGGCGGTGGGGCGATCGGCAATCTGCTGCTCGTCGAGCGAGTGCTTGATCTCACCGCTCGTGGTGTTGATGGGCGCAGCGACCGCCGTCACGGTCAGGGTCTCGTTCAGCGCTGCCGGGGCGAGGTCGAAGTTCTCGACGCGCGTGTCGTTGAGCGTGATGGCGACTTGCTGGCGGACGACCGTCTTGAAGCCCGCCAGGCTGACCGAGACCTCGTAGCGCCCGATCGGGAGAAACGGCTGGAGGTAGTAACCGGCCTGGTTGCTGACCGTGGTGCGCGCCTGGCCGGTATCCACGTTGCGCGAGCTGACGGAAGCCCCCGGCAAGACGCCTCCCGTCGAATCCTTCACCGTACCTTGGAGAGTACCGGTCACGGTCTGGGCAGCCAGGACTGCGGGGAACAATAAGGCGACGATCAGCGCCAATGCGGCCATCGAGGAAAACCTCCGGGCGCATGATAGCCCAACGCTAGAGAGACGCTGTAGGGCACCCCTTTATGGGGTGCCTCCCGGTCACTCGGGGCGGAGCAGGAGAAAACCCAACGGCGGCACGGTAAGAGCGATCGATTGCTTGAAGCCGTGCAACGGGAGTGGCTCGGATTCAACGCGACCCTGGTTGCCAATGTTGCTGCCGCCATAGAGCGCGGCGTCGCTGTTCAGCAGCTCGCGGTACGCGCCGCCAACCGGCACGCCGACGCGGTAGTGGCGCCGCGCTACCGGCGTGAAGTTCACGATCGCCACGGTGAAGTCCGACTCGTTGGCGGCGCGCCTGGTGAGCGCGATCAGGCTGTGCTCGTGGTCGTTGCAATCGATCCACGAAAACCCTGATGGCTCGTGATCGAGATCCCACAGCGACTGTTGCTCGGCATAGACGCGATTCAGATCGCGGATCCATTTCTGCAGTCCGGCCTGCGCGGGGTCGCCGAGCACTTCCCAATCGATCTGCCAGTCGTGGTTCCACTCGCGCCACTGGCCAATCTCGCCGCCCATGAACAGCAGCTTCTTGCCGGGATGCGCGAACATGTAGCCGTACAACGCGCGCAGGTTGGCGTGCTTCTGCCAGGCGTCGCCCGGCATCTTGTCGAGCATCGATCGCTTGCCGTGCACCACCTCGTCATGCGAGAACGGCAGGATGAAGCGCTCGCTGTAGGCGTAGATCATCGAGAAGGTGATCTTGTTGTGGTGCCACTTGCGGTGGACCGGATCCTCCCTGGTGTAGTCGAGCATGTCGTGCATCCAGCCCATGTTCCACTTGTAGGTGAAACCCAGGCCGCCGAGGTGCACGGGCCGGGTCACGCCCGGCCACGACGTCGACTCTTCGGCGCACATCACCACGCCCGGGCACTCGTGGTCGACCACCATGTTCAACTGCTTGATGAACTCGATCGCCTCGAGGTTCTCGCGCCCGCCGAACTCGTTCGGCACCCACTGCCCCGCCTCGCGCGAGTAATCGAGGTACAGCATCGACGCCACGGCATCGACCCGCAGCCCGTCGATGTGAAACTCCTTCAGCCAGAACAGCGCGTTGCTCAGCAGAAACGATCGGACTTCGTGGCGCCCGTAGTTGAACACGAGCGTGCCCCAATCCTGGTGCTCGCCCTGCCGCGGATCGGCGTGTTCGTACAGCGCGGTACCGTCGAAGCGCGCGAGGCCGTGCAGGTCTTTTGGAAAATGGCCAGGCACCCAGTCGAGGATCACGCCGATGCCGGCGGCGTGGAAGGCATCGACGAGGGCCTTGAAATCTTCAGGCGTGCCGAAGCGGCTGGTCGGGGCAAAGAAGCCGATCACCTGGTAGCCCCACGACCCGGTGAAGGGATGTTCCATCACCGGCAGCATCTCGACATGCGTAAACCCCATCGTCTGCACGTAGGGCACGAGCCGCTCTGCCATGTCGCGGTAGCTGAGCAGGCCGCCCTCGGCGCTGCGCTGCCAGCTGCCGAGATGCACTTCGTAGATCGACATCGGCTTGCGCAGCCACTGCCCCCTCGTCTCGCGCGCCTTCATCCAGGCGCGATCCTGCCATTCGTAGTTGCCGCTGTTCCAGACGATCGATGCGGTCCGCGGCGGCGTCTCGAAGTAGCGTCCGCACGGGTCGGCCTTGAGCACGAGCCGGCCATCGGCGCCGAGCACTTCGAACTTGTAGCGATCGCCTTGCCCGAGGTCGGGGAGAAAGATCTCCCAGTAGCCGGCGGGCCGAATGGCGCGCATCGGATGGACGCGGCCGTCCCAGCTGTTGAAGTCGCCGACGACGCTGACGCGGAGCGCGTTGGGCGCCCACACGGCGAAGTGCACGCCGGTGCGGATGCCGTGAGTGATGGTGCGCGCGCCCAGCGTTTCGTAGAGGCGATGGTGGGTGCCTTCACCGAGGAGGTGCAAATCGAAATCGGTGATAACGGGGCCGTAGCGGTACGGATCGTCGAGCTCTGACATCGATCCGTCTGCCCACGCCACGCGCAGGCGATAGTCGTAGCCCTCGCGTGTGGCATCGGGGACGATCTGTTCGTAAACACCCTCGGGATGGATCCGCGCAAAGCCTTCGATGGCGCGCGTGTTGGGCCGGAACGCGCGAATGGCAAGGCCGCCGCTGACCTCATGCGGGCCGAGCACGGCGAACGGATCGGGATGCAGTCCCTTCGCAATGGCGTCGACGTCGGCGGACGGGAGGGTGGCAGACGGCATGACGCAGAACGATTCTATACGGAGGTTCCTCACGGAGGTTCCTCACGGAGGTTCCAGACAGAGGTTCTCAACGGAGGTTCGTACGGAACCCTCGTGTGGAACCCTCGTGCGGAACCTTCGTGCGGAACCTTCGTGGTAGGGTGTCCCGACATCCTATGAACAGACGACGCTTCCTGCCCAAGCGTTGGTGCCTGGTGCCAGTGCTGGCGCTCGGCATCACGCTGAGCGCGCAGGCTCCGGTCAGCAACGTCGTCGAGTCCGTGGTCGATCACGGCAGGCAGATCAAGGGACTGGTTGCGCTTGATGTCGATGGCAAATCGGTCTCGAAGCGATTCGTCCTCCGAATGCCTGCCGCTCGCTGGAACGGCTTGCTCGTGATTGGCGCTCACGGCGGTGGTGGCGGCATCACTCGCCTGGCCGCTGAAGACGAGAAAATGCCATACGCGGGCACACTGATCATCGCGGGCGCCGGCGGCGATCTGGCAACACGTCTCGACCAGCAGACTCGCATGGCGGCGCTGTGGCCCCTGATCGATCCACGCGCCAACTACGGGATTCCCGCAACCGATCCAAAGATTCGCGCGTATGCCGAAGCCGTCGGCACGCCCGTGGAAGCGCGCCGCCTCTGGCCCTATACAGGCCCCCGTGTAGTCCCCGGCACCCCGGTGACTATTCAGTACGCGCCCGAGCTCGTCACCGGCGGCGTGCGCGTGCCTACCATCGAAGTCGTCGGCACGTGGGACGACCTGGTGGTTCGGGAAGTGCGCGCCTACCGCGATCGCGTGCAGCCCCGCGACCGGCATCGCCTGTATCAAGTCGAAGGCGTGTGGCACATGTCGAGCGATGACGACGGCGTGATGTCGTTTCAGTACATCGCCACATCGCGCATGACACTCGATCCCGACGTCGCGAATGCGATGGGTGAAGGGCCGTCGTACCTGGCGACGGTCCGCGAGGCCTTTGACCATTTGGTCCGCTGGGTCGAACAGGGCGTTCCCGCGCCCGCAAACCAAACCGTCAAACCGGGTGCACGTTTAGCTATCATTGGGAAATGACGACCGCGACATTTACGACCTCAGAGGGCAACTTCAAGGTGAAGCTGTACGACGACAAGGCGCCGAAGACCGTCGCCAACTTCGTCGGGCTGGCCGAGGGCACCAAGGAGTGGACCGACCCCAAGACCAATCAGAAGGTCACCACGCCGTTCTATGACGGGCTGGTGTTCCACCGCGTGATCGACGGCTTCATGATCCAGGGCGGGTGCCCGATGGGCAACGGCATGGGCGGGCCCGGCTACAAGTTCGCCGACGAGTTCGGCCCCGGGCTGCGGCACCACCGCGACGGCCTGCTCTCGATGGCCAACAGCGGGCCCAACACCAACGGCAGCCAGTTCTTCATCACGCTGGCGGCGACGCCGTGGCTCGACAACAAGCACGCGATCTTTGGCGAAGTGATCGAGGGCATTGACGTGGTGCGCGCCATCGGCAAGTGCAAGACCGCCGCGCAGGACCGCCCGGCAAAGGAAATCAAGGTCCAGTCGGTCAAGATCGAGAAAAGCTAGATGGGGGACCCGGCCGAGTTGATGCCGCTCGTCTACGACGAGCTGCGGCGGCTGGCCGCCAGCTACATCCGCAACGAAAAACCGGGGCAGACCCTGCAGGCCACGGCGCTGGTGCACGAAGCGTTCGTGCGCCTCAGCGCGGAGAAGGGCCAGCCGTGGAAGAACCGCACTCACTTTCTTGCCATCGCCGCCCTCTCGATGCGCCAGATCCTCGTGCAGCGGGCGCGCGCGCGTCACGCCGAGAAACGCGGCGGCGAGGCGGAGCGCATCACGCTGGATGAATCGCTGCTGGCCGCGCACGCGGCGCCCGGCAGCGGCGGCGTTGAGGTGATCGCGCTCGATGCCGCGCTGGAGCGGCTGGCGGCGTTCGATGCGCAGCAGGCAAAGATCGTCGAGCTGCGCTACTTCGGCGGCATGACCGTCGAAGAAACGGCGGAAGCGCTCGATATTTCTCCCGCCACCGTCAAGCGCCACTGGACGATCGCCCGCGCGTGGCTGCGCAAAGAACTGGGCGGCTAGGTGACGCCGGAACGCTGGCAACGCATCGGCGCGCTGTTCGAGAAGGCGCTGACCAAACCTGGCCACGCCCGCCAGGCCTTGGTGCGCGCTTCGTCTGAGCCGGCCGACATCCAGGACGAAGTCGTGGCGCTACTCACCTCTCACGACGACAACGCGGGCTTTCTCGAGCCGCCCTCGCATCTCGAACCGGGCGCGCAGGTCGGCGCGTATCGGATCGTGCGCATCCTCGGCCGCGGCGGAATGGGCGTCGTCTATCTCGCCGACGACACGCGGCTGCATCGCGCGGTGGCGCTCAAGGCGCTGCCGCCCCACTTGTTCCGCGACGAGCGGATGCGATCGCGGCTCAGGCAGGAAGCGCGTGCCGCCGCGGCACTGTCGCATCCGTCGATCGCCACCGTCTATGCGCTCGAAGAGATCGACAACCAGGTGTTCATCGCGTCCGAATATCTCGAGGGTCAGACGCTTCGGGAAGAGCTCGCCGGCGGCGCGATGCCGGCGGGCCGGGCCGTGGCCACCGCGCTCGAGATCGGCCGCGCGCTGGTCGCCGCGCACGATCGCGGCATCGTGCACCGCGATCTCAAACCCGAGAACATCGTCCGCACCCTTCGACACTCGCCCGGGCAGAGCTCAGGGCAGGCCAGTAACGGTGCGGTGAAGATCCTCGATTTCGGGCTGGCGCAATTCGACATCGCCGCGCAGGACCTCGCGTCGGTGACGCGGCTCACCGACCCGGGCGTCATGGCCGGCACGCCGCCCTACATGGCGCCCGAACAGTTGCTTGGCCAACCGACCAGCGCGCGCACCGATCAGTTCGCCTTCGGCGTGTTGCTCTATGAATTGATCACCGGCCGCCACCCGTTCGGCGGCGACTCGCTGCCGACCGTGATCGCGCGCGTGTTGTCAGCAGAACCGGAACCTGACGCGAGAATCCCGGATCCGATCTGGCAAGTCATCGCTCGCAGTGTTGAGAAGAAGCCGGAAGATCGCTTCGACACGACGGCTGAACTCGTCAGTGCACTGGAACGTGCCGGCGCCGTTGGCACCCTTGGCACTTCCCCCCTAGGCACCTTAGGCACTGTACGCACCGTACGCACCATAGGCGGCTTGCGAAGCTGGTGGGAAACCCACCAGCTGATCGTAGCCGTGGTCTATTGGTTGATGGCGTGGCCTGCGTGGCACGTGCACAAGTGGACGGGCCGCTGGGGCGTGCTGACGTTGCTTGCGACGCTCGCCGCGATCATCGTGGGCGGCAACCTGCGCCTGCACCTGTGGTTCACATCGCGCACCTATCCATCGGAACTCCCCGCGCAACGTGCCTACGTGTCGCAGTGGATCCGCGCCGCCGACGTCGCTCTTGCGCTGATCCTGATCGCAACCGGCCTGGTGATCGCCGACGCTCACACCGCCTGGGGCGCGCTGTTGGTTGCCGTCGGCCTGGGCGCGGCGCTGGCGTTCCTGATCATCGAGCCGGCCACGGCGCGCGCGGCGCTCGGTCAGGGATCAGGGCTCGGGGATCAGGGCTCGGCGCATCGGGGTCGCTGATCCCTGATCCCTGATCCCGGCGCCCTGCTATTCTCTGGCTGCCGATGATTTGGGATCAAGACACCGAGCTGCAGCGAGACCCGCCCGCGTGGTCGCTGACGGGCAAGATGTGCCTGTGGGCCGACGGCTCGCCGGCGCACGTGCAGCAGGAGCGGTTCCGGTTGATGGGCACCGGTTGGGAAGCCTACGGACAGGTCAGCCGCAGCACCCGCACCGGCACCAAGTATCTCGCCTTCACCTTGAGGCTCGAGGCCGACGTCCGCGCGCAGTGGGAACGGGCCTCGATCGATCCGCTCGATCATATCTTCGTGCAGTTGTCGAATTACATGGTGCTGCGCGAATGGTACGGTGACGATCTGGGCGTGCTGTACCTGAAGTAGTCCAATCTCAGATCTCAGATTGCAGATCTCAGATCAATTTCAGATCTCAGATTTGAAGATTGAGTTCGCCAATCCGTACTTCAACAATCTGCAATTGATCTGAGATCTGACATCTGAGATCTGCCATCGACGGTTACTTTTTCCACGTCGGCTTGTCGTCGGCCGCCGGCAACTGGGGCAACCCACTAGCGGCCGGCGGCGCAAGCAAGCCGGTCTTCGTGTAGATTAGCAACTTCTCGCGCGTGTCGATGATGTCGAGGTTGCGCATCGTCAGCTGGCCGATGCGATCCTGCGGCGTGAAGAACACCTCTTCACCCTTCTCCATCGTCAAGCGCTCCGGCTTGTAGGTGAGGTTCGGGCTCGAGGTGTCGAGGATCGAATAGTCGTTGCCGCGCCGCAGCTCGATGCTCACGTCGCCCGTCACCGCCCGCGCGACCCAGCGTTGCGCGGTCTCGCGCAGCATCAGCGTTTGCGGATCGAACCAGCGGCCCTGGTACAGCAACCGGCCAAGGCGGCGGCCGTTGTTGCGGTACTGCTCGATGGTGTCTTCGTTATGGATGCCGGTGATCAGCCGCTCGTAGGCGATGAACAACAACGCCAGGCCCGGCGCTTCATAAATGCCGCGGCTCTTCGCCTCGATGATGCGGTTCTCGATCTGGTCGCTGATGCCCAGGCCGTGGCGGCCGCCGATCGCGTTGGCCGCGAGGAACATCTCGATCGCGGTTGAAAACGATTGGCCGTTCAGCGCAACCGGCTGCCCTTCTTCGAACCGCACGGTGATCGTCTCGGGCTTCACCGCCACATCGTCGCGCCAGGACGCCACGCCCATGATCGGCTGGACGATGGTGATGCCCTTGTTGAGGAATTCGAGGTCCTTGGCTTCGTGCGTGGCGCCGAGGATGTTCGAGTCGGTCGAGTAGGCCTTCTCGACGCTCATCTTGTACTCGAAGCCGTGCTGGATCATGTACTCCGACATCTCCTTGCGGCCGCCGAGCTCGTCGATGAACTGCTGATCGAGCCAGGGCTTGTAGATGCGGAGGTTCGGGTTGGCGAGCAGGCCGTAGCGATAGAACCGCTCGATGTCGTTGCCCTTGTAGGTGCTGCCGTCGCCCCAGATATTGACATCGTCGTCGCGCATGGCGGCGACCAGCATGGTGCCGGTGACCGCGCGGCCGAGCGGCGTGGTGTTGAAGTAGGTCTGCCCCGCCGTCGAAATGTGGAAGGCGCCGCATTGAAGAGCGGCCAGTCCCTCGGCCACGAGCGGCTGGCGGCATTCGATCAGCCGGGCCTTCTCGGCGCCGTACAACATCGCCTTGCGCGGAATCTCGTCGTAGTCCGTCTCGTCAGGCTGTCCGAGGTTGGCGGTGTAGGCATACGGCACCGCGCCCTTCGCGCGCATCCAGTGCAACGCGGCGCTGGTGTCGAGGCCGCCTGAAAACGCGATGCCGACGCGCTCGCCGACGGGGAGGTGTTGGAGGATATTTGGCAAGTCAGCGTCTCTCGTAGGGCACCCTTTAGGGGGTGGCTCGTAGGGCACCCCTTTAGGGGGTGCCGTCCATGTTAGTGCAGGAAGCGACTGATCTCCTCGATCACCCGGTGCGGATCCTAGCCAATCAGGTTGACTCGAAGCCATACGGTAGTGAAAACAAAGGCGAAACCGATGTCAAGACCGACTCGCCTAAATGAGGTGCGTACAGTGCGTACGGTTCCTAGAGTGCGTACGGTGCACTGGGTGCATACGGTGCCTGTGCACCAATGGCACAAGCACTGTACGCACCTAGGAACCGTACGCACCCGTACGCACCTTACTTAGACGCGGCCGGTAAGAAACATCACGAGCAGGATCACGACGACGACGGTCAGCAGACCGCTGGGCATGTAGCCCCACGAACGGCTATGCGGCCAGGCTGGAATCGCTCCCAGCAGCATCAACACCAGAATCACGAGAAGGATGGTCATCATAATGACCTTCACAAAAGCAAAGGCCGATCCATGTCTTCCATCTCGGCCTTACTTGAATTCGTGTCGATTTGGCCAGTCCGCTTCTCAGATTAGGTAGCGATCGGGGATCGAACGGCCTGATCAGGGGCGCGGATAGTTGGCACCGATCTTGATGATGTAGTCGGGCATGAAGACCAAGACTCGCAACCTGCTCAGGAAGCACACTCGCGACATGATCCGCTGGCAGCTGCGGATGCGCGATCGTTATCTCACGTGCGGCGTCACCAAGTCGGAAGCTGACGGCTTCAGCGTGGTGACGCTGCCGCACCGCGATGTGCGCAACGGCACGGTCGAGATCTTCCGCGACCTCGCCTCCGCCCTGCAGCGTCACGCGGCGATTGTCAATGAGCTCCGCTCATCCGGTTGGTCGATCGCGTCGTACACGCAATAGGAGTCTGTGATGCAAGACGTTGACAAATGCGCGCACCCGGCGTGTAAGTGCACCGTCCCGAAGGACGGTCCGCACGGCAAGTACTGCAGCGTGCACTGCGCGACTGCAAAGAACGTTTCCGAACTGAAATGCGACTGCGGCCACCCCGGTTGCTGAAAGGGCGCCATGTCGAAACTGAGAACCATCCTGTTGTTGCTGGCGTCGATGGCGATTGCCGCGGCGATCGGCAGCCAGGGTTTTGGACCCGACCCGCTGGATGATCGCAACCAGGCGGCTGCGCACTGGACCAACTAAACTGGCGGCTGACGATCCGCGGACGATGGCGAGGCCGATTTCCCTTCCCGCAAAATCCTCTTCCGAATCATGCGGCTGGCTCTACGGTAGTCGGGTTCCGACAATAGGTAGAGCCGGGGGCACGGACCGGCCCCTTCGACAGGGATCGAGCGCTCAGGGCGGGCGAATAGCCCGGAAAACACCCCCCAGCTCTGGCACTAATCTTGGATGGTAGGGGTACCTGTTCTTCCATAGTTGGCGCGTCGAGGATCGGCAGGGCAACCGGCCGTTTCGGGAAGAGCTGCTCAGTGCCGAGCGGCTCGAGGAGAGAGCGCTCGCCCTTGCGGCGAGCCTGACGGTCGATCCGAGCGGCCGCCGCCGGGCCCGCAGCATCTATCCGCGCCTGACCGACAACGCCCGCGCGCTGCGCCACGCCTATCGCACGCTCGCCCACGACGTCCGCTCCGGCGCCTTCGTGACGCCGGCCACCGAGTGGTTCCTCGACAACTTCCATTTGATCTCGTCGGAGATCATCGAGGTCCGCGAAAACCTGCCGCGCAACTACTACGATGAGCTGCCGCCGCTGGCGGGCCGTCAGGCCGGCGAGGCGCGCATTTATGCCATCGCCGTCGAGCTGCTTCGCCATAGCGACAGCCGTCTCGAGCTGCCGCAGCTGCAGCGCTTCCTGAACAGCTATCAGCGCGTGGCGCCGCTCACCATCGGCGAGCTGTGGGCGTGGCCGAGCATGTTGAAGCTCGCCCTGATCGAGAACCTGCGCCGGCTGGCCGACGAGATCCTCGACTCGCGCTCGGGTCGGCGCGCGGCCGACACCTTCGTGTCGCGCATCGACGAAGGCCCGCAGGACGGTGCGATCGCGATTGCGCCCGACGCGCACGACGCCTACATCGTGCAGATGCTGCACCGCGCGCGCGAGTACGACGTGCGGCGCTCGCCGCTGCGGGCCGCGCTCGAAGCGCACCTCATCGCCAGGAACACGGTGGCCGAAGAAGTGGTGCGCGTCGAGCACCAGCGGCAGGCGACCAGCCAGGCGTCGGTGGCCAACGCGATCACCAGTCTTCGCTTGTGCGCGACGAGCGACTGGCGGCAGTACGTCGAGTCGGTCAGCCTCGTCGACAACGTGCTGCGCCGCGACCCGGCCGGCGTCTACGCGCGCATGGATTTCCTGAGCCGCGATCGCCAGCGGCAGGCCGTCGAGGATCTGGCCGAGACCAGCGGCGAGGCGCAAATTCGCGTCGCGCTGAAGGCGGTCGAAACCGCGCGTCAGCAGGCAGCCGTCACACCCCACCAGGCCGCGGCGGCGCATGTCGGCTATCACCTCGTGGGCCGGGGCCGCGAGGCCCTCGAGATCGAGCTGGCGTACCGGCCGAAGCTCGAGCAATGGTTCCGCCGCTTCGTGGTCGCACACGCCACCGCGATCTATCTCGGCGCCATCCTCGTCCTCACCGCCGCGCTCGTCGGCGGCGGCGCCTACTACGCGTGGCACATGGGCGGGCCGCTCGTGGCACAAATCATCGCGGCGCTGCTGCTGCTGATTCCGGCCAGCGAGCTGGCGATTGCGATCGTGCAGAAACTGGTGGCGATCAATATTCCGCCGCAGCGGCTGCAACGCCTCGACCTGACGGAGGGCGTGCCAGACGACTCCAAGACGATGGTCGTGATTCCAACGCTGCTCGCGAGCGAAGACGGCGTCAAGACGCTGCTCGAGCATCTCGAGGTCGTCGCGATTGGCAACATCGATCCGCACATTCATTTTGCGATCCTGAGCGACTTCCTCGATGCGCCGCAGGCGGCGATGCCGGAAGACGAGGCGTTGCTGGCCACGGCGCGCCATGGCATCGAGGCGCTCAATTCGCGCCTCAGCGGCGACCGCGGGCCAAAGTTCTTGCTGTTTCACCGCGATCGCCTGTGGAACCCCCGCGAGCGCACCTGGATGGGTTGGGAGCGGAAGCGCGGCAAGCTGGAGGAATTCAATCGCCTGCTGCGCGGCGCGACCGATACGAGCTTTTCGACGCAGGTCGGCCCGCTCGAAATCCTCCCGGCGATCCGCTATTGCATCACGCTCGATTCGGATACACAGCTGCCGCGCCACGCCGCGCGCGAATTAATCGGCATCATCGCGCACCCCCTGAACCGGCCCGTGCTCGACCCCGATTCCAAACTGGTGGTCGAGGGCTACGGCATCCTGCAGCCGCGCGTGAGCGTGACGATGGCGAGCGCGGCCGGTTCGCTGTTCGCGCGGACCTACGCGGGCCATACCGGTGTGGATCCGTACACCACCGCGGTGTCGGACGTCTATCAGGACCTGTTTGGCGAAGGCATCTACACCGGCAAGGGCTTGTACGACGTCGATGCGTTCCACGCCTCGCTCGAAGGCCGCGTGCCGGAGAACGCGCTGCTGTCGCACGACCTGTTCGAGGGCGTGCACGCCCGCACCGCGCTCGTCACCGACGTGGAGGTGGTGGACGACTATCCCTCGAGCGTGCTCGCGCATGCCAAGCGCCAACACCGCTGGGTGCGCGGCGACTGGCAGATCCTGTGGTGGCTGTTTCCGTACGTGCCGACGCGCGACGGCATCCAGCGCAACCGCCTGCCGCTGATTTCGCGCTGGAAGATCCTCGACAACCTGCGGCGCAGCCTGGTGGCGCCGGCGCTCGTCGCGTTGTTGCTGGCGGGCTGGACCGTGATGCCTGGCACGCCGTCGGCGTGGACGTCGATGGCATTGGGCGCGATTGTGTTTCCCGTGCTGGCGCGATTGCTGCAATTACTCGGCGGTCCGCCTCGCGCACAAGGCTGGAGCGTGTTCATCCGCGGCTTCATCGAAGACCTGCAGGCAGACCTGGCGCGGGTGCTGCTGCAGCTCACCTTCCTCGCCCACCAGGCATGGGACATGCTGCACGCCGTTGGCCTGACGCTGGCGCGGCTGGTGACGGCCAACAGCCGCCTGCTGCAATGGGAAACCGCGGCCGCCGTCGCCCAACGCACGGCCACGACGCGCACGCGCACGTTCTTTGCGGCGATGATGGCAAGCCCGATCATCGGCGGCGCGGGCCTGTTGCTGGTGTCGATTGTCCATCCGCCGGCGCTCGTGGCCGCCTCGCCGATCCTGCTGGCGTGGATCCTGGCGCCGGTGATCGCCTTCGAGTTGAGCCGGCCGGTGCCGTCGAGCCGTCCGCAGCTGACGCTCGAGGATCGCGACTACCTCCGCATGGTGGCGCGCAAGACCTGGGACTACTTCGACACCTTCGTCACCGAGGAACATCATTGGCTGCCGCCGGATAACGTTCAGATCGATCCGGACGGCCGGGTCGCCGCACGCACCTCGCCGACCAACATCGCGATGGCGCTGCTGTCGACGATGGCGGCGCACGACCTCGAGTTCATCGGAACGGATTCGATGATCGAGCGCTTCGAGCTGACGCTGACGACCGTCGAGAAGCTCGATCATTTCGAGGGCCACCTCCTCAACTGGTACGACACGCGCACGCTGGCGCCGCTGCCGGCGCGGTATGTCTCGACGGTGGACAGCGGCAATCTCGCCGGCGCGCTGCTGGCGGTGTCGGCGGGGCTGCGCGCGCTGGCCAAGGACCTGGCGCAGACCGGCGGCCGCGACGAGACGACGGCGCAACTCGAGTCGCTCGCCTTCCGGGCGTCGCGGATCTTCGACGCGATGGACTTCCGCTTCCTCTACGACAAGAAGCGCCGGCTGTTTTCGATCGGCTACCGGCTGGCGGACATCGATACGGTGCCGCGCCTGGATCCGTCGTACTACGACCTGCTGGCATCGGAAGCGCGGCTGGCGAGCTTCGTCGCGATCGCCAAGGGCGACGTGCCCGAGCTGCACTGGTTCCATCTCGGCCGCCTGATCACCAGCGTGCGCGGCGCGCCGGTGCTGCTGTCGTGGAGCGCGACGCAGTTCGAGTACCTGATGCCGCAGCTGCTGATGCGCAACTACCCCGACACGCTGCTCGACGTCTCGAACCGCATGGCGGTGCAGCGGCAGATCGATTACGCCGTGACCCGCGGCACGCCGTGGGGCATGTCGGAATCGGCCTACACCTCGGTCGATCGTCTCGGCAACTACCAGTACAAAGCCTTCGGCGTGCCCGGATTGGGATTGAAGCGCGGCCTGGGCGACGAGCTGGTGGTGGCGCCGTATGCGACCGCGCTCGCCGCGGCGGTCGATCCGGTCCGCGCCACGCGGAACTTGCGCAAGCTCGCCGACATCGGGATGTTCGGCGAGTTCGGCTTCTTCGAGTCGATCGACTACACCGACCGCGGCACGGACGACACGCACAAACCCGGACAGGGCACGATCGTCCGCGCCTTCTTCGCGCACCACGCGGGCATGACGCTGGTGGCGCTCGCCAACGCGGTGCTGGGCGACCGGATGATCGATCGCTTTCACGCCGACTCGCGCGTCCAGGCCACCGAGCTGTTGCTGCAGGAGCGGATTCCGCGCCAGCAGCCGATCACCGAACCGCGGCCGCTCGACGAGATGCTCGTCACCTCGCCCTCGGCCGGCGCGCCGCTGCGCCGCTACCGCACGCCGCACACGGTGTTCCCGCATGCGCAGTTCCTGTCCAACGGCAAGTACGTCGCCGCGGTCACCAACGCCGGCGGCGGCGGCAGCTTCTGCGATCGCATGGCCGTCACGAGATCGCGGCAGGACGGCACCTGCGATCCCGGCAGCCATTTCATCTACCTGCGTGACATCCGCAGCGGCTCGGTCTGGTCACCCACCTTCCACCCGACCCGGCGCGAGCCCGAGAGTTATGCCGCGACCTTCCAGCCCGACAAGGCGATCTACGAATCGCGCAACGAGCAGTTGTGGGCGCGGCTGGAAGTGGCCGTGGCGCCCGAGCACGACGTCGAGGTCCGCTACCTGCAGCTGATCAACCACAGCGATCGGGTGCGCGAGATCGACATTACCAGTTACGTCGAGATCGTCCTGACGCAGATGCGCGACGACTACGCGCATCCCGCCTTCGGCAAGTTGTTCATTGAGACCGAATACCTGCCGGAGCGATCGGCGCTGCTCTGCCACCGCCGTCCGCGCGACTCGCGCGAAACCGGCACGTGGGCCATGCACGTGATGAGCCTCGAGGGCCGGCCGCAAGGGCCGCTCGAATGGGAAACCGATCGCGCCCGCTTCATCGGGCGCGGCCGCACGCTCGAAAACCCGGTCTCGATGGACGGCCGGCCGCTCTCGGGGACCACGGGCTTCGTGCTCGATCCGATCCTGAGCCTGCGCCAGCGCGTGCGGCTGCAGGCCGGTGAGTCGGTGCGCATTTGCTTTGCCACCGGCGTGGCGCCCGATCGCGAAACCGCCAAGGCCCTCGCGCAGACCTATCACGATGCCAGCACGGCGCCGCGGACCTTCTCGTTGGCGCTCGCGCATGCGCAGAGCATTTGCCGGCACATGGACATCTCGAACGACGAGGCCGTGCAGTTCGAGCGGCTCGCATCGCGCGTGATCGGCGGCGATGGGTCGTTGCGCGCGCGCGCCGACATGCTGGCCGCCAACGAGCTCGGGCAAAGCAGCCTGTGGCCGCACGGCATCTCAGGCGACCTGCCGATTTTTCTTGTTCGTGTCGTGGACGATGAGCTCGGCATCGTTCGCGAGGCGCTCGAAGCGCAGGAGTACTGGCGGCTGAAGGGCCTGAAGGCGGACCTCGTGATCCTCAACGAGCATCCGATCAGTTACATCGACGAGGCACAAAGCCGCCTCACCTCGCTGCTGGACGATGGGCCGTGGCGGATGTGGAAGCACCAGCCGGGCGGCGCGTTCCTGCTGCGCACCGACGTGATGGGACAGGCCGAGCGTCACCTGTTCCTCGCGGCGGCGCGCGCCGTGCTCGAGACCAGCCGGGGCGACCTGCGGGCCCACCTGGCGCGGCCGCCGCTGGCGCCGATCGCCACGATCCCGCTGGCGCCAACCCTCGCCGAGCTGAGCGGCGTCGAACCGCCGGCGTGGCCGAGCATGGCCGTCAGCGCGCCGAACATGACGCTGCGCAACGGCCTCGGCGGCTTTGCCGACAACGGCTGCACCTATGCGATCGTGCTCGAAGGCGATCAGGAAACACCGGCGCCGTGGGCGAATATGATCTCGAATCCGCGGTTCGGCACGGTGTTGAGCGCATCGGGCGGCGCCACGACCTGGTCGGACAACAGCCGCGAGAACCGGCTCACGCCGTTTTCGAATGATCCGGTCAGCGACCCCTCGGGCGAAGCGATCTACGTTCGAGACGACGACACCGCCACGGCGTGGTCGCCCACGCCGGGGCCGATGGTCCGCACGCCGAAGAGCGGCCGCTATTTGATCCGCCATTCCGCCGGCGTGTCGCGCTTCTCACACTCGACCCACGGCATTCATCACCAGCTCGAGGTGTTTGTCGACGCCGACGACCCGGTGAAGTACTCGAACCTCACGCTGGTCAACACCACTCCGACACAGCGCCACTTGAGCATCTTCGCCTACAACGACTGGGTGCTCGGCCCGCCGCGCGACGGCGAGCAGCGCCACGTGATCACCGACTACGATCCGCATCGAGGGGCCGTGCTCGCGACCAACGCCTACAACGCGGATTTCGCCGGGCGCGTCGCGTTTGCGTCGGCCAGCGAGCGGCCGATCTCAGCGACCGGCAACCGGCGTTCGTTCATCGGCCGCAACGGCTCGATGGCGCTGCCGTCGGCGCTGAAGGACGACGGCCTGACCGGCGAGTTCGGCGCCGGGATGGACCCGTGCGCCGCGTTACAGATCCGCGTGATCCTGGCGCCGGGCGAGACCCGCAAGATCGCGTTCCTGCTCGGCGAGGGTCGCGACCTCGCGCACGCCCGCAGGCTGATCGACGTGCACGGCCAGCCCAAGTACGCCGTGGCCGCCCTCGAGAAGGTCCAGAAGTTCTGGGACCGGACCCTCAAGGCGATCAAGGTCCGCACGCCGGATGATTCGTTCGACACGATGATGAACCAGTGGCTGCTCTACCAGGACATCAGCAGCCGCTTGTGGACCCGCGCCGGCTATTACCAGCCGGGCGGCGCGTACGGGTTCCGCGATCAACTGCAGGATGTCATGGCGCTGTCGTTCGCGGCGCCGGCGCTGGCGCGCGAGCACATCCTGCGCGCGGCCGGGCGGCAGTTCGTGGAAGGCGACGTGCAGCACTGGTGGCACGAGCCGGCGGGCCGCGGGCTTCGCAGCCGCTGCTCGGATGACCTGCTGTGGCTGCCGTTCGCCGTGGCCGAATACGTCCGCGCCACCGGCGACACCGGCGTGCTCGACGAGCAGGTGCCATTCCTGACCGGCGCGCCGCTGCCCGATCACGAACCGGAGATGTACGACCTGCCGCAGGTGTCGGCGGAAGCCGGCACGGTGTTCGAGCATTGCCGCCGCGCCATCGACCGCGGCATCACCAGCGGCGTCCACGGACTGCCGCTGATCGGCGCCGGCGACTGGAACGACGGCATGAACCGCGTCGGCCACGAAGGCCGCGGCGAGAGCACGTGGCTCGGGTTCTTCATCTACACGGTGCTGAATGACTTCATGCCGCTCTGCGACAGCCGCGGCGACCGCGCGCTTGCGGCGCGCTACCGGCAGACGGCGCGGCAGCTCGCGGCGAAGCTCGAAGAAGCGTGGGACGGTGAATGGTACCGCCGCGGTTACTACGACAACGGCACCCCGCTTGGATCGGCGCAGAACGACGAATGCAAGATCGATTCGATCTCGCAGTCGTGGGCGATGCTCTCGGGCGCCGTGCCCGCGCGGTTTGCCGAGCGCGCGATGGATGCGGTCCGCGCCTACCTGATCGCGCGGCAGTCGCGGATCATCCCGCTGCTGACGCCGGCGTTCGATCACTCGGCGCAGGACCCCGGCTACATCAAGGGCTATCCGCCGGGCATCCGCGAGAACGGCGGCCAGTACACGCACGCCGCGGTCTGGGTGGTGATGGCAATCGCCAAGCTGGGCAGCGGCGATGAGGCCACTGAGCTGTTCCACATGATCAACCCGGTCAATCACACCCGCACGCCCGCGGACGTGGCGCGCTACCGCATCGAGCCGTACGTGATGGCCGGCGATGTCTACTCGCGCGATGCGCATGCCGGGCGCGGCGGCTGGAGCTGGTACACCGGATCAGCCGGCTGGATGTACCGCGCCGGCCTCGAAAGCATTCTCGGCCTGCGCCGCCGCGGCGACACCTTCGTGATCGATCCGTGCGTGCCCTCGTCGTGGTCGCAGTATTCGATCTCGTGGCAGCATCACTCGACCTGCTACGAGATCGCCGTCAGCAACCCGAACCACGTTTGGAAGGGCGTCATGAGCGCCGAGCTCGACGGCGCGCCGGTCGATCACATGGCGATTCCTCTCGTTGACGATGGCAAGACCCATCACGTCAAGATCGTGCTCGGGCGGAAATAAGTTGAAAGTTGAAAGTTGAAAGTTGAAAGTTGCAGTTAACAGTTCAGTTTCAAGTGGAGTTGAAAGTTACGCTGATCGCACATCGCAACTTGAAACTTGAAACTTCGAACTGAACTTCCAACTTCCAACTTCCAACTTCCAACTTCCAACTTTCAACTTTCAACTTTCAACTAGACCACCGACCTGTAGTCGTCTCTGGCAGGCGCAAACGCATCGAGCACACGGCATGCGGTGACGCCGCGGCCGGAGTGCCGCGCATCCGGCGGAATCACGAACACGGTGCCGGGCTTCAGCCGATGCACCGTCCCCTCAACGACTAGTTCGAGCTCGCCCTCGAGCACGGTGACAATCTGCTCGTGCGGATGCTGATGCTCCGGGAACGTCGCCCCGGCATCGACCTCGACCCAGGAATGGGTGACGCGATCGGTGTGAATCAATCGGGCACGAAGGCCGGGGAAGATCTCGCGGACGGGAAGGGTATCGACGATGACTAGCGGCATCCGGCCATCATACGAGGGCTTGAGGGCTTGAGGGCGTGAGGGCTTAAGGGCGTGAGGGCTTGAGCTGTGCGCTCATCGCGGGATCGCGCTGGATGACCATCCGCGCGTACGAACAAATCGGGACGACTGTTTGATCGGTTTCCTTCGCCCAGTTCACCGCGGCTTCGACCAGCTTGCGGCCGAGGCCGGTCCCGCGCAGCTGCGGATCGACTTCAACGTATTCGATCCGCAGGATGTTGGCGTCGGGGCGGGTGAACTCGAGCGAGCCCAGCCGTTTTCCGTCAACCCGCAGCACAAACTCGTGCACACCGTTCAGCTCTTCGCGCGCCACGACGGCGCCGGTTTCTTCAGCCATGTTGAATTGTGCTGCAAAACGAAGGCCGGGGACGAGGGGAAACAGCACCGGTAAACAGAATCGGAGGGCCGCAGTAAAGTTGTCTGGATGCGCCTTCGTTACCTGCCGCTGACAGTGATCTGAAGGCCCCGGAGCGGCAGGAGAACTTTGAGGGCAACCTCGGCGGCACGATCGTGCCCGAGAAGCTCTCGTTCTCGGCATTCTTCGGCGGCCGCCGCCAGTACGACACGCCGGTGGCCACCTTCACGACCGCGGCCGGCAAGCAGTCGGCGCGACGTTCAGAAGGAATACGAGCGCATGACAGCGCTCGGCGTCGTCTTCAAGCAGCCCCGACGAAGATGGGCTCCAGCGACCCGCTGGCCCCTCCTTTGCACTGAAGGCCAAAGGCCCGATGTTGGGCCTTTCGAGGGTAACCGCATGTCGTATGTACGTCTTTCACTCGGCACACTCGCACTCGGATTGCTCACCGTCGCGGCCGCCGGCTCGATCGCCACGGCTGAGGCGGCGCAGAAGGGCGCCATCAAGGATGGCTGGCTGGTCACGAAACTGCACTCGCTGTTCGTCAATGAAGACGCGCTGAGCGGCAGCAACATCGACGTCGACGTCAAGGCGGGGCTCGTCACGCTGCAGGGCACGGTCCCGAACGAAGCCGCCCGCGGCCGCGCTATCGCCATCGTCAAGGGCGCCGACGGCGTCAAGGGCGTGACCGATCAGCTACGCGTAGCGCCGGAGCACCGCGGCATCGACGACAAGGCCGCCGACAAGGCGAAGGCCGCGGGCCGCAAGACCGCCAACGCCGCCGAGAAGGCCGCCGACAAGACGGTCGCCGGCGCCAAGAAGACCGGCCGGGCCATTGACGACGGCTGGATCAAGTCGAAAATCTACGCGCAGTACATGGCCGACTGGAACGACATCCTCGACGACAGCAACATCGACGTCGATGTCGACAACAACATGGTCACCCTGAACGGCACGGTGAAGTCGGCCGCGGCCAAGGCCAGGGCCGTCTCGATCGCCAAGAGCACCGACGGCGTGAAGGGCGTGAAAGACCTGCTCAAGGTCGGCACGACCACCCGCTAAGCAGACGAATCGGCTCCGATCCCGGCGCCGGGGACCCCTGAAGGTTCCCGGCGCCGGGACCGATAAATGAGTGGACCACCCTCATCAGGGAGCCGAACCATGACCGCCTTCGCCAGAGCGCTGGCCTTCGCCACGACCGTCGCCTTCGTCATCTCGATCGCGGCTGCGGCTCAAGAGCAAGTGAGCCGGATGACCGGGCGAATCACCGACGGCTCGGGCGGCGCGCTGCCGGGCGTCACGATTACCATCACCTCGCCGCGCCTGTCACGCACCGTCACGATCGTCACCGACGGCGCGGGCCGGTTCCTTTCTCCCGCGCTGCCATCAGACACCTACGGCCTCACGTTCGTGCTTGCCGGTTTCGAGACGCGCACCAGCGCAGGTGTGTTCGTGAAGCCGGGCGAGGTCGTGATTGTCGATCAGCAAATGGGGCTCGCCTCGGTCGCTGAAACGGTTGAGGTCGTCGCACCCGCGCCTCCTCCACCGCCTCCGGCGCCGGCGCCGCCGATCGAATTGCCGAAGCGCGCGAAACCCAAGGCCGTGCCGAAAGAACAGCTCGCGACGGTGTGTGGCCCCGAGCAAGCGGCCGGCCCGAGCCTGGCGCTCGGCCAGATCGTGGCGCATCGCGACGATTCGAAGCGGCAGCTCTACGGCAACGGCGATGCTCTGGTGATCGACGTCGGCACCAACCTCGGCGTGGCCATGGGCCAGAACTTTGTCGTCCGCCGCCGATTCCGCTTCGGCGACAGGGACGTGCCGCTGAAGCTCGCCACGTTCGGCGAGCAGACCGCGGGGTTGATCCAGGTTGTCGAGACGAGTCGGGAGAACTCAACCGCGGTCGTCGTCTACCTGTGCGGTGAGTTGTATGCCGGCGATCTCGTGGAGGCGTTCGACGCGTTACCGATCGTGATCACGCAGGACACCGGCGTCGCGCAGTTCGACTCACCCGCGCGGATCGTCTTCGGCGAGCACGGCCAGATCATGGGCTCGCCCGGGCGGCTCATGGTGATCGACAAAGGCCTGACGTGGGGCGCGCGGCGCGGCGGGCAGATCACCATCTTCCGGCGCTCGCTCGGCGGCGAAGGCGCCATCACGAACATCGGTTCCGCCGTCATCGTCGCGGTCAACGCCGACACCTCTACCATCCGCATTGAGCGGGCGATCGACGCGATTTCCGTCGGCGACAGCGTCGCGTTACACAGATAGGCGACAAGTTGAAAGTTGAAAGTTGGAAGTTGTAAGTTTCAGTTTTGAGTTCAGTTAGAACTGAAACTTTGAACTTTCAACTTTCAACTTTCAACTAGACTGGTGACATGCTCCTTTTACTGTGGCTGTTTTTGGCGTTCGTGGATCAACAAGAGACCCGCCCGGTCCCAAAGGATTCAATGGCTGTGGAAGCGCGTGGCTGCCTCAAAGGCCGCGTGTTCACCGCGACCTCGCCCATCGAGCATGAAGGCGCGCTGCGCGGTCCCGATATCAGCGGCAAGCACTTTCGCATCAACGGCAAGAAGGACCTGATCAATCAGGTCAAGCAGCACGACGGCCACCTGGTAGAAATCACGGGCGTCGTACGCAAGGCCGACCTGTCAAACGAAGGCGTCGGCTTCAAGGTGGGCGGCGCGCGTGTCGTGATCGGCGCGCAGGGCAGCAATCCGGCCGCACCCCGAAACACCCCGACCGCGCCGATGATGCCGACGATGGACGCGTTGACGCTGGTGTTCGTGCAGCAGCGCTGTCCTCTTCAGTAACTGTTAGCTCTGAACTCTGAACTCTGAACTCTTCTAGCGTCCGAGCGAGAAGATCCGTCCCCAGAAGCCGCGCTTTTTTTCTCCGCCCGCCTCGGCCACCATCGCTAGCCGATCGTCGTCGATGCCGCGCGGGCGCGCGACCCAGCGCACCGCGTCGCCCTTGGTCGCGCTCGTCATGAATCGCGCCCACATCGGCACCGCCAGCTCAGACGCATACCCGGCGCGACGGATCGATCGCGGGTGATCGAAGCCGACCCAGACGCCGGTGACCAGCCGGGGCGTGAAGCCCACGAACCACGCATCGTAATAATCGTTGGTGGTGCCGGTCTTGCCGCCCGCCGGCCGCGTGAATCCGTATCGTCGCACGGCGGATCCGGTGCCGGCATCGACCACGCCCTTGAGCATGTCCGCCATCAGATACGCGGTCACCGGCTTGATCGCCCGCCGCGGCTTCTCGCCATTCTCGAACAGCACCGTGCCGTCGCGATCGACGACGCGGCGAATCAGCCAGGGCCGGGAGACGAGTCCGCCGTTGGCGAAGGCGCCGTAGGCGGAGGTGATCGCGGCGAGCGTCACTTCACCGGACCCGAGCGCAATCGACGGCACGCTCGGAAGGCCATCGAAGCCGAAGGACTTGGCGACCTGCATCGTCTTGCGCAAGCCGACTTCGCCCAGCAGCTTCACCGCCGCGCGATTGCTCGAGACGCGCAAGCCCTCGCGTAGCGTCAGCTCCGCCTCGAACGAATGCTCGTCGTCCGGCGTCCACGACGTGTTGGCCACCTCGAAGGGTTCGTCGAGATTGTCGAGCGTGTCGTCGGGGCTGTAGCCGGCTTCGATGGCGGCGGCATAGACAAACGGTTTGAAGGCCGACCCGGGCTGGCGCCGCGCCTGCGTCGCGCGATCGTACGAGCTGCGGTCGAAGTCGCGGCCGCCGACCAGCGCGCGCACCGCTCCCGATGCCGGATCGATTGCAATCAACGCCGCCTGGAGTGGATCTGAGGAAACGCTCGCCCCCCGACTTGTCCCCCGAAGCGCGTCGCGCGAAGGCGGAAGCGCACCGCGCGAAGGGGGGGCTTTCACGGTGAGCGTGCGATCGATCTCGGCGAGGCTTTTCTGAACGGCGGCTTCCGCAGCCTGCTGCATCGGCAGGTCGATGGTGGTGTAGACCTGCAGTCCGCCCTCCGAAACGCGCTCCGATCCGAACTGCTGCACGAGCTGTTGTTTGACTTCGTCCTTGAAGTAGCGGCCGTGCGGCTCGCCGGCGCGCAGTCCGTCGCGGATGTACACAGGCGCCTTGATGGCGTCGCGATACTCAGCTTCGGTGATCGCCTTGTTGTCGAGCATGGCGCGCAGCACGACGGCCTGCCTCGCCTCCGCCTTCTCGGCACTCACCGTCGGCGCGTAGGCCGACGGCGCTTTCAGCAGTCCGGCCAGGAGCGCGGCTTCCCCGAGCGACAGGTTGGATGCGCTGTTGTCGAAGAAACCACGCGACGCGGCCTCGGCGCCGTAGAGGCCGTCGCCGAAATAGACCTTGTTCAGATACAGCTCGAGGATTTCCTCTTTCGTGAAGTGCCGCTCGAGCTGCATGGCGAAGAGCATTTCCTTCACCTTGCGGCGCAGTGTTTTTTCGCGGCCCACGCTCTGGCGGGCGAGCTGCTGCGTGATGGTGCTGCCACCCTGCACGGCCGATCCGGCCCGTAGCACGGCGAGCGCGGACCCGGCGATGCGGATCGGGTCGAAGCCGTCGTGCTCGAAGAACCGGCGATCCTCGATCGCAATCACTGCCTGCACCAGCCGGGGCGACAGTTCCGAAAGCGGGACTTCGATCCGGTGTTCCTTGGCGATGGTAAAAACTGCGTGGTCGTCCTTGTCAAAAAGGACACTGGCGCGCGCCATCTCGCTGAAGGCGCGCAGCTCGTCGCGGCCGGGCATGCTCGCGACCAGATCGACAAAAATCCACGCAAAAACCAAGACGATGCCCGCGATGGCGCCAAGAAGGAGGCGCGTCGGGACCGAAAGGGACTGAAGGAAGCGCAGCCGCATTCCAACCTCTGTTGCAACCGTTATGCCAGCTTACGTAGAGGCGGGTCTTTAGACCCGCCTGACGTGCGCTAGACTTCGCCATGGCTGAAACGCCTGCACAATACACGGCGCGAATGCTCGGCCTGGCCGGCGATCGTGATCCGTGGACGGCACTCGCCGCGACGCCCGCGCGCCTGCAGTCGCTGCTCGCCGGCGCGACGCCGCGCGAGCTGGCCTGGACGTCGTCGCCGGCGCGATGGTCGATCACGCAGATCGTGGCGCACCTGGCCGACGCCGAGCTCGTGGGCGCGTGGCGCATCCGTTCGGTGCTGGCGGCAGACGGCATCGCGCTGCAATCGTTCGATCAGAACGAGTGGGCGGCGGCGTTCACATACGAACACGCAGATGCCGCGGCCGCGGCGACGTTGTTCGGCGTGTTACGGATGTCGACGTTGGCGCTGCTAAGAACGGTGGATCCCGAACGGCTCGAACATGCCGGCATGCACGCCGAGCGCGGACGCGAGAGCATCGGCCACATCATGCGGATGTATACCGGGCACGACCTGAATCACCTCGGCCAGATCGAGCGGCTGCTGGAAGAAGCGCGGCGCAAGACGTAGGGCGCGCCGAACACGAACGTAGGGCACCCCTTTAGGGGGTGCCTACTTCGCCAGCTGTATTTCAACCGCGACGAGATCGAACATGTCGTGGCCGAGCGCGTCGACCACGACGCTTCGTCCGGCCTTGAGCTCCGACCGCACCACCGTCTTCTTGTTGCGCGTGACGCGCGTTTTCGCATCCATGTCGATCTCGTAGGTCTGCCCATCGGCCGCCTTGACGTCGAGCTGCGTGGCCTGCACCTTGACCACGGTTCCGACGATGCGGAATTTTTCGTGGGCCGAGAGGCGCACCACTCCAAGCAACAGCAGGGCCGCTAGAACGAATCCGCGCCGGGTCATAAGGCAATCTTAGTAGAATCGAAGCGTTTCGATGACAGCGCCTCGCTGGCTTCTCATTTTGCTGCTGCTCGCCGTGCCGATGGCGGGAGATCTCCTGGCGCACGGCGTGTCGGCGAGCGATCACGATCTGATCACGCAAGGCCGCCAGCTGGCGGTCTTCATCTATCTTGGCGCCAAGCACATGGTCACCGGCTACGACCACCTGCTGTTTCTGTTCGGCGTCATCTTCTTTCTTTACCGACTTCGCGAAGTCGCCACCTATGTCACGCTGTTTGCCGTCGGCCACAGCGTGACGCTGCTCTACGCGGTGATCAGCGGCACGCACGTCAATCCCTACCTGATCGACGCCATCATCGGTTTCTCTGTGGTCTACAAGGCGCTCGACAACATCGGAGCCTTCACGCGCGTGCTGAGCTTTCAACCCGACACCCGGCTGGCTGTGCTGATCTTCGGCTTCTTCCACGGCCTGGGGCTCGGCACGAAGCTGCAGGACTTCTCGTTGTCGACCGACGGCTTGATTCCGAACATCCTCGCCTTCAACGTCGGCGTCGAGCTCGGGCAACTGCTTGGCCTGAGCGCCATTCTGATTGCGATGGGGTTCTGGCGCCGCTCCGACGGGTTCGCCCGGCACGCCTACGCCGCCAACGTGATCGTGATGACGTGCGGCTTCATCCTCGTCGGCTACCAGCTTGCCGGCTACGCGATCGAATAGGACATTCGGCATGACCACACCCGAGACGCCACCGCTGCCCACCGTGCCCCAACTCGTCCGCGCGATTGTGATCGCCCTGCTTGCCGCGACGGTGATCCTGCTGATCGCGGTCCTTCCCGCCGAGTACGGCATCGACCCGACCGGCCTCGGCCGGCGCGCCGGACTGGTGCGCCCGCCACAATCGGCGATCGACATGGCCGTGCCGATCAGCGCCGCGGCGGCGGCCACCGTCACCAAGTACGAAGCGCCGTTCAGGACCGACGAGATGACCCTCACGCTGAAGCCGGGCGAGGGCGCGGAGATCAAGGCGACGATGAAGAGCGGCGACAGTTACGTATTCAGTTGGACGGTGGAGGGCGGCGCCGTCGAGTTCGACATGCACGGCGAAAAGCCCGACGGCACCGGTGGCGAAGCAAGTTACTGGAAAGGTGAAGACGCCAGGAGCGCGCACGGCACGTTCCACGCGCCGTTCGACGGCCGGCATGGCTGGTTCTGGCAAAACCTGACGTGGGAGCCAGTGACTGTGACACTAAGAACTAGCGGCTTCTATACCAGGATAGAAAAGCTCTGATCTCTGTCTATCTCAGATCTCAGATCTCAGATTGCAGATCAATTGCAGATTGCAGAAGGTTGGATTTCAATCGCAGCAATCCAAGATCTGAAATTAATCTGCAATCTGAGATCCGAAATCTGAGATCGACAGGCCTCTATATAATTGCGTCCCTATGAAGCGACCCCGATTAGTCTGTCTGGCCGTCTGTGTCTCTGTGGCCATGTCCGTCGTGGACCCGCCTGTCCTGGCGCAGAGCGATAACAAATTCGAAGCGATCGTCTCTCTAGCGCAAACCAAGATGCGCGACTACCGGATCCCCGGCGTCGCGCTCGGCATTTTCGATAACGGCGTCGTCACCACGCGCGGTCTCGGCGTCACTAGCGTCGACGACCCGCTGCCGATCACCGAGCACACGGTGTTTCCGATTGCCTCGATATCGAAGACGTTTGCCGCCACGATGATGATGCGGCTCGTCGAGCAAGGCAAAGTGGACCTCGCAGCGCCGGTGCGGAAGTATCTGCCCGAATTTCACGTGAGGGACGAAGCCGTCAGCCGCGACGTCACGGTGTGGAACCTGTTGACGCACTCGGGCGGATGGGAAGGGCAAATCTCCGGCCCTGAGCGTGGCGAAGACACGTTGAGGAACTTCGTCAGCTCGATCGCGGACCTGATGCAAGTGTCGCCTCTCGAGCCCGGACGCGAGGCCGCCAAGCCTCCTGCTGCCGTGTGGAGCTACAACAACGCCGGCTTCAGCGTGTCGGGGCGGGTGATCGAAGCGGTGACGGGGCTGTCGATCAACCGCGCCGCACGCGATCTCGTCTTCACGCCGCTCGGCCTGGCGCACGCCGGCACCACCGCCGGCGACTTCATCGTCAATCGCTTCGCGGCGGGCCACGCCAACCGGGGCGACAACCCGCCCGCGCTGCAGCGGCCGTTCTCGCCGTCGGTCAGCGTGACCGCCGGCGGCGTCGGCCTGTGCATCACCGACCTGCTCGCGTATGCGAAGTTTCATCTCGGCGACGGCACCGCCGCCAGCGGCGAGCGCGTGCTGACGCGCGCCTCGCTCGAACGGATGCGCACGCCGCAGCTGCACAAGCAGGGCACCGACGATGACATCGGGCTGGCGTGGCACCTGCGCACGGTGGGCCCGCTGCGGGTGGCCGCGCATGGCGGGACGCTCGCGGGCCACATCCTGCTGCTCGAGATCGTGCCCGAGCGCAATTTTGCGATCGGCATTCTGACCAACGCGCAGAACGGGTGGCGGCTGATCCAGGACGTCGAGCGCGCCGCCCTGGCGTCGTATCACGGCGCGACCTTCCCGCCCAATCACGCCATCGCGCATCGCGGCCTGGTCGAGACGCTGCCGTCGGCCGAGCCGCTCGCGACGCAGCCCGACCCGGCGCCGTACGTCGGCCGTTACCTGAGACCGATGAACGCCGTCGTGGTCCGCGTCGCCGCGGGACGTCTGGTCGTTCAAGAGGTGCCGAGCGGCGGCGACCCCCGGCCCGAGATGCCGATCGCCTTCTTCGGCCCCGACCGCGCGGTCGTGACCGACGGCGCCGATCGCGGCCAGTCGATCGAGTTCATACGGGCAGCGAACGGATCGGTGAACTGGATCCGCGTCGTCGGCCGCATCGCGGTGCGGACGGCGGAGCGGTGACGATCGTGGCCCTGTCAATCTCAGATCTCAGATCGCAGATTGCAGATCAATTGCGGATTGCAGAAGGTTGGATTTCAATCGCCGCCAGCAATCTGAGATCTGAAATCTGAGATTGACAGGGGCCCGTTACCTGAGACCGATGAACACGCTCGACGCCATCCGGCGTCTCACCGTCAGCCGCAGCCTGTTTGCGCCAACCACGCTCGAGCGGGCGATTGACGCGCTCGGCTTCGTGCAGGCAGATCCCATCCGCGCGCCGGCGCGGGCGCAGGATTTGATTCTGCGGCCGCGCGTCGAAGGCTATCGCGCCGGCGACCTCGAGCGGCGCTACCCCGCGCTCGGCGTCGAAGAAGACGTCTTCATCAACTACGGCTTCGTCACGCGCGCGGTGCAGGCGCTGATGCATCCGCGCGCCGGCGCGTCGCTACTGCCGACGGCGGGCAACAAACGCGCGCACGCCCTGCTCAACTTCGTGCGCGAGCGCGGCACGGCCCACCCGCGTGACGTCGACGCGCATTTTTCGCACGGCACCGTGACCAACTACTGGGGCGGCTCGTCGAGCGCCACCACGCATCTGCTCGAGGCGATGCATTACAAGGGCCTGCTGCGCGTCGCGCGGCGCGACAACGGCATCCGCATTTACGCGGAGCACGCGCATGGACCCGCGCCGATCGGATCGGCCGCGCGCAAGGCCCGTGTCGATGCCCTCGTCGACGTCCTCGTCTTGCAGTACGCGCCGCTGCCGGCCGCGAGCCTGTCTCAGGTGATCAGTCGCTTGCGCTACGCGGTGCCGCAGTGGCGCGGCGAGCTGAGAGGCGCGTTGCAGCGAGCCAGGCAACGGCTGACGCGCGCCGAGATCGACGGCCACTCGTGGTATTGGCCCGAATCAGCAAGAGAGCCTCCCGTCGCGCAGCCAGATACCGTTCACCTGCTGGCGCCGTTCGACCCGGTGGTCTGGGATCGCCGCCGCTTCGAGATGTTGTGGGGCTGGCCGTATCGCTTCGAAGCCTACACGCCCGTGTCGAAACGCAAGCTGGCGTATTACGCGCTGCCGCTGCTGTGGCGCGACCGCGTCATCGGGTGGGGCGAGCTGTCGATCAAGCACGGCGCGCTGCGCGCCGTGTTCGGCTATGCCGGCGGCAAACCCCCGCGCGACCGCGCGTTCAAGCGCGCGCTAGACGAAGAAACTGAGAGGATGCGGACGTTCCTCACGTAGGTTCCTCACGGGGGTTCCTCACGGGGGTTCTCGACGACGGCTCGCTGGTGGCTTCCTCGCTTTGAACCGCGGATCTGATTGAGCCTTGCGCTCATAGGCCTGAAGCCGATTGACACAAATCCGACACCGCGCGAGCAGGCGAATCAGCGGACCCACGGTCTCGGCCGGGAAGTAGTTACTCACTACTCCGTCACGTAGGGAATTCTCGGTCTCGTCAAGCGACGCGCGAGCGATGCCCAGGAAGTGTGCGTTCTCGCCCGGGTTGTAACGTCCAAAGCCTTCTGCGATGTTTCGCGGCGGCGACCGCACTGAATCTGACAACTGATTGCAGAATTTGAAATCTCGAATTACGGGTTCCGACTTAAGCAACGGCAGGACCTTGTCTCGTAGTTCGACGCAGAGTTTCCAGGCATCAAGCTCTCGATAGCTGTAAACCATGAGAGCCGAAGCGAAGCATGGCTCATGCCACGTTGAACCCTCGTGAGGAACCTTCGTGAGGAACCTTCGTGAGGAACCCCCGTGAGGAACCTTCGTGCGGAACCCTCGTCCGGAACCCTCGTCCGGAACCTTGGTGCTAGGGATGCGAAGCGCGGTACTCAGCGAGCCACTGGTCGCTCATCCGGCCAAGCTCAGCCATATCCGAGCCGGCGCGGACCCGCACCATGAAGAGGATCGCCGCGACGCTCAAGGAGACCAGGACGCCGATCAACAGCAGCATAAATTCTCACGCTTATTGGCAGGTATGCCTCGGCGGGAATTCATCATGACAGATCGGCATCCCGCCCGTCTGTCTTGATTCGGACATTTACGCGAGCGGCGCGACAACCTATGTAATGATGTGGCCATGTCGAAAGCCTCGACCGTCGGCGGGTCGAAGCCTGTGTTCGATTTGCAGGCGTTTCTCGATTCATCCGGTATTTCCCGCCGCATCGTGCGGTACGCACGCGGCGCGGTGGTCTTTGCCCAGGGCAGCGTCGCAAACAGCGTGCTCTACATCCAGAACGGCGCGGTCAAGCTCTCGGTGTTGTCGACGACCGGAAAAGAAGCCGTAGTGGCCATGCTCGGCCCGGGCGATTTCTTCGGCGAAGGGTGCCTCGCCGGTCAGCCGCGCCGCATGGGGTCGGCCACGGCGATGGTGCCAACCACGATCCTCCGCGTGACCAAGCGCGAGATGATGCGCACGCTGCACGATCAGTCGGCGCTGTCGGACCGTTTCATCACCCACATGCTCGCGCGCAACATCCGCATCGAAGAAGACCTCGTCGACCAGCTCTTCAACTCGAGCGAAAAGCGGCTGGCGCGAACGCTGTTGCTGCTGGCGCGCTACGGCAACGAGGACGCGCCGCAGGGCGTGCTGCCGAAGCTGTCGCAGGAAACCCTGGCAGAGATGGTCGGCACGACCCGCTCGCGCGTGAACTTCTTCATGAACAAGTTCCGCAAGCTCGGCTTGATCGAATACAACGGCGGCATCAAGATTAACAACTCGCTGCTGAGCGTCGTCCTCCACGAGTAATCTGGATCGCAGGAGATCCACATGACCTGGAAGGACAAGCTCGAGATCGGCCTCACGGAAGACGCCCCGTTCCGCAAAGACAACCTTCCTGAGGATCAGGTTCGAGGTCCGGAGATCCCGGCAGGTCCGGGCCGATCGCCTGTGATTCCCGCGGCGCGTGAAGACAAAACCGCGGTACCTGCGCCGACCTCCACCGGCGCCGAGGGCGAGAAAGCGCCCGACGAGTAAGGCGCGGCCCAGCAGGTGGTGTGCAATCTCGAACATTGACGCGCGGGCGAATGGGCGTAGGCTATATGCGGGAAACGCCATGTTGCACGAATTCATTACTGCGAATCGGGACGCGATCATCGAGCGCACGAGGGAACGGGTGAAGCGCCGGGCGTGGCCGTCAGTGTCAGCCCAGGAGCTCGAGCACGGGGTGCCTCGATTCTTGACGCAACTGGCAGACACCCTCAGGATGAAGGACAGTCCGGAGCCGTTTTCCCCGGACGCCATCACCGCCGCGGCCGCGAAGCATGGCGCCGAGTTGTTCGCACTTGGCTACAACGTCTCCCAGGTGGTCAATGGCTACGGCGAGATTTGCCAGTCCGTCACCCATATCGCTATTGAGCAGAATGCGCCGATCACCGTTGAAGAGTTTAAAACGCTGAACCTCTGTCTCGACATCGCGATCGCCGGCGCCGTGACCGAGCATGCGCGCATTACGGCACAGACACCATCAGCCGAGGAAGTCGAGCGTCTCGGACATTCGGCTCACGAGCTTCGAGACGTCCTCAACAGCGCGATCCTGGCCTTCCACGCCCTGAGGCGAGGCACCGTCGCCATTAACGGCAGCACCGGGGAGATCCTCGGACGCAGCCTGATGAGCCTTCGAGACATGATCGACCGCACAGTCGCGCAAGTCCGGCTCGCGGCGACTCAACCGCGGCGCGAACGACTTCCGGTGGTCGTGTTCCTCGACGAAATAGGCGCAACAGGCATGCTCCACTCGGAGTACAGGGGTATCCGGTTTACCATCGAGCCCACCGAACCCAACCTGGCCGTCCATGCGGACGCGCCGCTCCTCACCTCCGCGGTGATGAACCTGTTGCATAACGCCTTCAAGAACACGCCCTCTGGCGGCCGCGTCATCCTCAGGGCGCAGGCGAAGGAGCAGCGCTTGTTCGTCGAGATCGAAGACGAGTGCGGAGGCATTCCCTTGAGCAAGGGCGACCTGTTTCAGGCCTTCGGCGATCGCCGCGGCACCGATCGGTCGGGCCTCGGCCTGGGCCTCTCGATCGCCCGAAGCGCCGTGAGGGCGCATGGCGGCGACATCACTATCCGCAATATGCCCGGCAAGGGCTGCGTCTTCGTGATCGAGTTGTCGCTGGTCACGGAAGGCGCGCGGGCGACGCAGCCCGAGCTCGAACCGAGCGCGTAGAGGCGGGTCTTCCGCCTTCGCGCGAGCCGCTTCGGCGGACAAGTTAGACCCGCCTCCACGTCACCCGGCGACGAGTTGCGCCGCGACCGTCGCCAGAAACTCGTGAATGCGAATCGGCTTGGCGATGTAGCCGTTGCAACCCGCGGCGCGAATCCGCTCCTCGTCGCCCATCATCGCCAGCGCGGTCAGCGCCACCACCGGAATGCCGCGCGTCGCCGGATCGCCCTTCAGCAGCGCCGTCGCTTGAAGGCCGTCCATGCCCGGCAGCTGAATATCCATCAGGATCAGATCCGGCAGCTCGGCGCGGGCCAGTGTTAGCCCGGCCTCGGCATCGACCGCCCTGATGACCGTGTGCCCCTCTGATTCCAGCAGCAATACCGTCAACGTCATATTGTTGGCGTTGTCTTCGACGATCAGGATTTTTGCCAAGTCAGTGGGCCGATTGACGTCCCGATAAGGCCCGCTGGACTTCGCTCGCAAAGTGGTCAGGCCTGAACTCGGCCTTTTCCATGATCGCCATCACAGAGCCATTCAGCCTGGCGCGGTCCTCGGCGGTGATCTTTTTGGCGGTGACCACCACGATCGGAATGCGCGCCGTATCGGGATGTCCGCTGAGTGCCTCCACCACGTCGAAGCCGTTCACCTCCGGCATCATCAGGTCGAGCACGATCAGATCGGGCAGCTCCTTCCTCGCGACGGCGATCGCCTCGCGCCCGCCGGAGGCGCGCAGCACCGTACTGGCGAGACCCCGGAGGCGGACGGCGACCAGCTCCACCGCCTTGGGATCGTCATCGACCACCAGTACCTTGAGCGTCTTGCCCGGCAACAGCGGCAGCAAGCCGAGCTCGCCGAGCGTCCCGGACAACTCCTGCCGCGACATCGTTTGCATGATGGCCGCGGCGCCGAGCGCAAAGCCGCGATTGCGATCCGCGACGATCGAAATGATCACGACCGGAATGCGCATCAGCGCCGGCACCTGCTTGATGCGGCCGAGAAACTCCCAGCCGTCCATGTTGGGCAGCATGATGTCGAGGGTGATGAGCGCCAGCGGTTGCTGCACCGCAAGCACGAGGGCGGCCTCGGCGGAGGCGGCGTGCACGACCGTGAAGCCTTCCGCCTCGAGTTGCAGGCGGATTAGCTCCGCGGACTTGAAGTCGTCTTCTACGACCAGCGCGATGCGCGTCCCCGGCAGCGCGTCGACACGGGACGTCCCGGAGGCCTTGGCCGGCACGAGCGCCTCTGCGTCGAGCGCCCGAAGCGGCAGCCACACCGTGAAGCACGAGCCCTCGCCCACGGCGCTTTCGACGGCGACCACGCCGCCGTGCAGCTCGGCAAGCGACTTGACCATCGCCAACCCGAGTCCCGTGCCCTCGAACTTTCGCGCCAGGCCGCTGTCGATCTGGCTGAACGGCTTGAACAGCGCTTCCAGCCCTTCCGGCGAGATGCCGATGCCGGTGTCGGTGACGCTCACCCTGAGGAAGTTCGTGAACTCGCTGTCGGCCAACGGGAAGGTCCGCCCCGGCCAGGGGCAGGCCGGCCGGCCGACATCGGCGCGCGCGACGACGCTGGCGCGCAGCGTGACCAGTCCGTTTTCGCCCGTGAACTTCACGGCATTGGATAGCAGGTTGTAGACGATCTGCTTCACCTTGCGCGTGTCAGCCTGAAGCGAGCCGAGGTCTTCGGCGGCATCCAGCCTCAATCCGATGTCGTGGCTGGCTGCCTTCTCCTTGATGATCGACAGGCTGTTCAGGAGTAACGGCAACACCACCATCGGCTCCAAGTCGAGCATCATCTTGCCGGCTTCGACTTTCGACAGGTCGAGGATGTCGTTGATCAGGGCCAGCAGGTGGTGGCCGCTGCTGAAGATGTTGGTGATCAGCCCGCGCTGTTGATGGGTCATCTCGCCCAGCAGGCCGTCTTTGAGCACCTCGGAGAAACCCATGATGGCGTTGAGCGGCGTTCGTAGCTCGTGCGACATGTTGGCCAGAAATCCCGACGTGAGGCGGCTGGCCGCTTCGAGCTCGGCGTTCTTCTGCTGCAGCGCGCGCTCGAAGTGTTTCAGCTCCGTCACGTCGCGGGCCGCAGCGAACACGCCCTGCAGCCGCCGGTCACGATCGTGGAACGTCGTCGCGTTATACGACACCACCGTCTGCTTGCCGTCCCGCGCGCTCGCGGTCAGCTCGTAGTTGGTGACCTTGCCTTCGTTCAGCACGCGGTTGATGCCCGCCTCGGCGCGGTCTGAATCGGTGAAGTAATTCTTGAAGGGCGCGCCGATCAGCTCGTCACGCGTGCACCCGGTCAGCGCCTCCATTTGCTTGTTGATGTCGGTGATGATGCCGCGCGGATCAGTGGTCATCAAGGCATCAATGTTTGACTCGATCAGCGAGCGCGTGTAGAAGTGCTGGTCGCGCAGCCGCTGATCGAGCTTCATCCGCTCTTCTTCGACATGTTTTCGCGCGGTGTTGTCGGTGCCGATCAGCAGATAGCCAATGATGCCGCCACGCGCATCGCGGAGCGCCGTGACCGACACCACCGCCGGGAACCGGCTGCCGTCCTTGCGGATGTAGGTCAGCTCGTAGATGTCTTCGATGCCACGCGAGGCCTTGAACACCAACGCCTCGAAGCCGGGCGTAATCGGCGTGCCGAGCTCGGCGCTCAGGGCCTCCGCGCGCGCGATCACTTCCTCCGGATCAGAAATGTCGGCCGGCGTGATCTTGTTCATCACCTCGGCGGCGGTGTAGCCCAGCATCCGCTCCGCGCCGACGTTGAAGATCTGGATGACGCCCTTGGCGTCGGTCGCGATGCTCGAGAAGTTGGCGCTGTTGAAAATTGCGCTCTGCAGCGCCCCCGCCTTGAGCAGCGCTTCTTCCGCCTGCTTGCGCGCGGTGTTGTCGGTGCCGATCAACAGATAGCCGATGATGGCGTCCTGCGCGTCGCGCAGCGCCGTGACCGACACCACCGCCGGGAACCGGCTGCCGTCCTTGCGGATGT
>JAUSDY010000026.1 GCA_030650395.1 Acidobacteriota bacterium
GCCGCTCGACGACGCCAATATCGGGCGGTTCGTGGAGATGCTGCGCTCGATGATGGACCGCACCCAGTTCATCATCATCACGCACAACCGGAAGACCATGGAGATCGCCAACCGGCTCTACGGCGTGACGATGGAAGAGCCGGGCGTGTCGAAGCTCATCTCCATTCAACTGAACTAATCGGTTAATCGCGTGGCGGCAACCGGTTGCCTTTCCCGCCTGTGACTTGGACCAGCCTCCGGCCTGCGCCGTTTCTCCTGCGGACGCAGACGCTGCGCGGGCGGGACGACTCCACAATCGCACGTGGGCGGAGCTTTTACCGCGGCGAAGAGGTCGTGATGCTCGACGGCGAGTATGCAGCGTCCGGCTGAAAGCGCCGTGCGCCGTGCGCAGGATACCCTTGGCCAAGGCACGTACTTGTTCGGTTAGGGGATCCGGGTTCGGGTTTCTGCCTGGTCGTCACACTCCGTAGATGACGCGCGCTCGGCCGCGCTGTCACACAAATCGTCCAGGTCGGCACGTGCGGCGCCATTGTCGACAGCCGCCACCGCGCGTCGCAGCGCGGAATAAAGACGGCGCAGCTCGGCAAGCACTGACGCCCGGGCCGACCGCGCTTCGTTGACTTTGTCCGCCGCCGCTTGCGAAGACGAGCGGAGCTGGCTGAGCGAGGCGATCGTCGCCAGCACTTCGGGCAAAGGTTCGGGGATCTCGCGGAGCGACGCGATCCGCTTGTCCGTCCGCTTGAGCTCGACGAGATCGGATGCCATCTGCAAGCCAATCAAGCGTCGATCGATCGCCTCGGCCTGGTCGGCGATCCGCGAGGCCGTCGCGCGGGCTCGCGCGGCCAGTGGAAGATCGGTCAGCCGCTCCGCCAATCCCAGCAACGTCGAACGGAAATCAGACGGGCTTGTCGGACTCGGCGTCGATGCCGAACCCAGCTGGCCGGACGGCGGGGACTGCTGCCGCATGAATACTGGCCGGGCCCGCCGGACGAGCGTGCCCCACCAGGAATCACCGGCATCCGTCAACGCATTCGAGAAGTCGATCGGGTCGCGCCAGCGCGCCGACGGCTCCTTGGCGAGGCACCGCTGCACGGCTTCGTCAAGCGCTCCCGGAATACCCGGCAACACGTCTCGCAGCCGCGGCACTTCACTAGCTGATATGGAATGACCCTTTGTCAAGTGGCAGTCGTTCCTCCTAATTGTTTGGCGCCCTGCGGCCAGGCGAAGGCCTGGCCACAATAGCTGCGCGTCCTCACGAGCCAGGCACGGGGTCCAGGGGCGCCGTGGGCGC
>JAUSDY010000036.1 GCA_030650395.1 Acidobacteriota bacterium
GCGAGATCGCGGTGCTCAAGTTGATTGGCACGCGCGACCGCACCATCGCCAGCATGATTCTTCAACAGGCCCTCGGACTGGGTCTGATCGGCTTCGTCGTCGGCAAGGTGTCGGCCACCCTCTGGGCGCCGGTGTTCCCGAAGTACGTGTTGCTGGAGTCGGCCGATGCCGTGCTCGGGCTGGTCGCCGTGATGCTGATCTGCGCCCTGGCCAGCACGCTCGCGATTCGCGCGGCGTTGAGTGTCGATCCGGCGGCGGCCATCGGGGGCTGATGTGACGCAAGACGGTATTCGCATCGAGGGACTGCGCAAGCGCTACGGCGCCGGCGACACCGCGGTCGATGCGCTGAAGGAAGTCAACATGACGGTGGCGGCGGGCGAGGTGGTCGGCTTGATCGGCCCGTCGGGCTCGGGCAAGAGCACCTTGCTGAAATGCCTGGGCGCGATCATCGAGCCGACGGCGGGCCGCATGATCCTGGGCGGCCAGACCATTTACGACGAGGGCTGGAAGATTGCGGACCTGCGTACGCTGCGGCGCGACCGGATCGGGTTCGTGTTCCAGGCACCGTACCTCATCCCGTTTCTCGATGTCACCGACAACGTCGCGCTGCTGCCCATGCTGGCCGGGCGCACCGACGCACAAGCGCGTGAGCGGGCGCTCGAACTGCTCACGGCGCTGGATGTGGGCCACCGGGCCAAGGCCTGGCCGGCCGAGCTGTCGGGCGGTGAGCAGCAACGCGTGTCGATCGCGCGGGCCTTGGCCAACAAGCCGCCGGTGATCCTGGCGGACGAGCCGACCGCGCCGCTGGATAGCGAACGTGCGCTGGCCGTGGTGCGCATTCTTAACCAGATGGCGATGCAGTATCAGACCGCCATCATTGTCGTGACCCACGACGAAAAAATCATCCCGACCTTCAAGCGCATCTACCACATCCGGGATGGACGGACTTATGAAGAGGCCGGGCGGGGTCTCAGTCTGTGACGACGATCAGGTTTCAGACCGACATGCCGCCCGACACCTCGATCACCGCGCCGTTGATGTAGCTGGCCTCGTCGCTGGCCAGGAAGGCGTAAACATTGGCGATCTCCTCGGGCCGCCCCAGGCGCTTGAGCGGCACCTTGGCCTCCAGGTCCTTCAATATCTTCTCGGGCATGGCGGTCACCATCGGGGTGGTGACGAAGCCGGGCGCCACGGCATTCACACGCACGCCCTTGGGGCCCAGTTCGCGGCTCCAGGTCTTGGTGAAGCCGATCACGCCGAATTTGGTGGCGGCGTAGTTGGTCTGGCCAAAGTTGCCATGGATGCCCACCACCGAGCTGGCGTTGAGAATCACGCCGCTGCCCTGCGCCACCATGATGTCGGCCACGGCCTGCGCGCAATGGAACACGCCGCTCAGGTTGACGTCGATGACGCGGTCAATCTGTTCCAGCGTCATTTTCTGCAGCCGCGCGTCCAGCGTGATGCCGGCGTTGTTGACCAGCACGTCGATGCGCCCGAATT
>JAUSDY010000051.1 GCA_030650395.1 Acidobacteriota bacterium
TCCTCCCACGTGAATCCGCCTTGCGAGTACGCCGTAAACTCCACGTCGTAGGGAGGGTCGGCATAAATGAAATCGTCGCGCTTCAATGCGATAGCCGAAAAGTCGCCGGCTGTGAACTCCCAATCTGCAAATGCTTCGCGATATCCCGGGAAGTTCTTGGCGTAGGTAATTGTTTTGTGTTGTCCAAACGGGACGTTGAATTCGCCGCGACTGTTAAACCGGCACAGTCCGTTGTATCCGGTTCGATTCAGGAAGTAGAACAACGCTGCCGCCTCCTGGCTATCAGATTTTCCTTCGTTGAGAAGGTTGTTGAATCGCTCGCGATGCTGATAAAAAAGCCGCTCCTGATTCTCAACGCTGACACTGATACGAAGGCCCCTCTTCAGCCAACGGTAGAAGTTGATGAGGTGTGGATTTGCATCGTTGAGCAGAGCTCGTTTCGGCTGCAGCCCGAGGGTCACGGCCAGTCCGCCGCAGAACGGTTCAACGAGTCGTCGATGCGATTGGGGTTCCCACAGGGGCCGCAGGTGCGGAACTTGCCATCGCTTGCCGCCAGCCCATTTCAGAGGCGGTTTCAACGGCTCGGATGAGGCTTCGACGGCGATGGGGGCGGATTGAGCGACGGCGGGCATAATTGTGAAGATGTAGTGTAGCCGAGGATTTCGCTCTTTGCTCGCCCCCTATTAAGTGGTCGGCTCGCATCGTCTGGCGCAGGAAACGAACCGTGTTACGCTGATTTGATAGTCTCGTCCGCGCGCGAAAGTGGCGGAACTGGCAGACGCGCCGGCCTTAGGAGCCGGTAGCCGCAAGGCTATAGGGGTTCGACTCCCCTCTTTCGCACTCCCTTTTGCTGCAATGAAATCAGAAATCGTCGACGTGAACGAAACGCGCCGTGACCTCACGGTGGAGGTCCCCAGCACCGTCGTGGATGAGGCGATCGGCCATGCCGCCGCCAAGCTCGGACGCCAGGCCCGCATCCCCGGCTTCCGCCCCGGGAAGGTACCCGCGACGGTCGTGCGCCAGCGATTCCGCGGCCAGATCATGCAGGACGTGGCGGAATTTCTCGTCGCGCAGGCGGTGGGTGAAGCGCTGACCGAACGCGGCGTCGAGCCGATCGACACGCCCGACATCCAGGATCTGGTGCTCGAAGAGGGCAAGGCGCTCACCTTCAAGGCGTCGTTCGACGTGGTGCCGGGTTTCGATCCGGGCGACCTTGGCACGATCGAAGCCAGTGAACCCGCGGTCGCGATCGAAGACGAAGCCGTGGGGCACGCGCTGGAACGGCTGCGCGAGCGCGCCGCGCGCTACGAAGCTGTCGAGACCGGCGTCGTCGAGGCGGGACATACCGTGGTCGTCGCGCTCGAGCGTCAAGGCACCAACAAGGCAGGCGTCAAGGGCGAAACCGAAAAGCACGAGCAGGTGTCAATCGAGCTCGGCGCGCCCTCGAACCCGCCCGGCTTCGACACCGAGATGATCGGGATGGCGCCGGGCACCACCAAGTCGTTCGTCCTGAATTACCCCGACGACTACACCATTGCCGAATTGGCCGGCGGCACGGTCGATTACACGGTCACGCTCAAAGAGATCAAGCAGCGGGTCGTGCCGCCGCTGGACGACGAGCTCGCGAAGGATCTCGGCGAGTTCGATTCGCTCGACGCGCTGCGCACGCGCGTGCGCGAAGACCTCGAGCACGAGGCCAGGCACGCGGCGGAGCGCCAGCTGCGCGCCGACGTGTTGAAGCAGTTGTCGTCGCGCGTCCCGTTCGCCGTGCCGGCGAGCCTGGTCGATCGCGAGATCGATCGCCGGCTCGAAGACTTCGCGCGGCGGCTGATGGATCAGCGGATCGACCCGCGCCAGGCGAACATCGACTGGGCCGCGTTCCGCGAAGGGCAGCGCGCGCCGGCCACCGAAGCGGTCGCCTCGGCGATCGTGCTCGACGAAGTCGCCAAGCGCGAGAACGTCGTCGTCTCGGACGACGACCTGAACGCGGAATTGCAGCGCTACGCCGATCAGACCGGCCACACCGTGGCGAGCATCCGGGCGCGGCTGCAGAAAGACGGCGAGCTCGGCCGCCTGGCGGCCGGCCTGCGGCGCGAAAAAGCGGTCGCGCTCGTGCTTGCCAAGGCGCAAATCAAGAAGGGCTAGTGCAATCCCGTGAAATAGCCGGACCTCGCCGTTTGGCTATTGCACCTCAGGGCCTTCCCGGCCGATAACGGTGGCAGGAAGGGGGCGTGGTACACTGAGGGCGTTCCCCTACAGCGCAGCGGCTTCCCGACAATTACCAATATATGAGCGTCTACCCCCAGAACCAGCTTGTGCCGATGGTGGTCGAACAGACCAACCGCGGCGAGCGCGCCTACGACATTTTTTCGCGGCTGCTGAAGGACAACATCATCTTCATCGGCACGCCGATCGACGACGGCATCGCCAATCTCGCGATCGCGCAAATGCTGTTCCTCGAAGCCGAGGATCCGGACAAGGACATCCAGCTGTATCTCAACAGTCCTGGCGGGTCGATTACGGCTGGGTTTGCGATCTACGACACGATGCAGTTCATCCGTCCCGACGTGCAGACGATCTGCATCGGCCAGGCGGCGTCAATTGCGGCGGTGTTGCTGGCGGCCGGGGCGAAAGGGAAGCGGTTTTCCCTTCCGAATTCCCGCATCCTCATCCATCAACCGTGGATGTCGGGGCTTGGCGGACAAGCGACGGATATCGACCTGGCGGCAAAGGAAATCATCCGCATGCGCGAGCGGATTAACGAACTTCTGGTGAAGCACACGGGCCAGGATATCAAGCGGATCAAGGACGATACCGAGCGCGACTACATCATGTCCGCGGACCAGGGCAAAGAGTACGGAATTATTGACGACGTCATTCGGAAACGGGTGTAACCTAGGTATACGGCATGGTGAAAAAGAACGGCGACGGCGGCGAGATTTTACGCTGCTCGTTCTGCAATAAAGACCAGAACGACGTCCGAAAATTGATTGCCGGTCCAACCGTATTCATCTGCGATGAATGCGTCGAGGTCTGCAACGACATCATCGCCGACGACAACCGCTTCGACAGCCGGGGCACGCGCACGTCGCTGCCCTCCCCGCCCGAGATCAAGAAGTTCCTCGACGAGTACGTGATCGGCCAGGAGCTCACCAAGAAGAAACTCGCGGTCGCGGTCTACAACCATTACAAGCGGCTCGAAATCCAGAAGCAGCCGCGCAGCCGCCACGACGTCGAGCTCACCAAGTCCAATATTCTTCTGATTGGCCCGACCGGCACCGGTAAGACGTTGCTGGCGCAGACGCTGGCCAAGCTGCTGTCGGTGCCGTTCACGATCGTCGACGCCACCACACTGACCGAAGCGGGCTACGTCGGCGAGGACGTCGAGAACATCATCCTTAAGCTGCTGCAGGCCGCCGGCGGCGACATCGAGAAGTGCCAGCAGGGCATCGTCTACATCGACGAGATCGACAAGATCGGCCGCAAGGACGAGAACCCGTCGATCACGCGCGACGTGTCGGGCGAAGGCGTGCAGCAGGCGCTGCTGAAGATCCTGGAAGGCACGGTGGCCAACGTGCCGCCGCAGGGCGGGCGCAAGCATCCGCACCAGGAGTTCTTCCAGATCGACACCACCAACATCCTCTTCATCTGCGGCGGCGCGTTCGTCGGGCTCGACAAGGTGGTCGAGCGCCGCATCGGCAAGAAGACGCTGGGCTTCAAGGCCGAGGTCAAGTCGAACAAGAACCGCGACGTCGGCGCCGTGCTGGAACAGGCCGAACCACAGGACCTGATCCGCTTCGGCCTGATTCCCGAGTTCGTCGGCCGCCTGCCGGTGATGGGCTCGCTCCACGAGCTCGATCGCCCGGCGCTCGTCCAGATCCTCACCCAGCCGCGCAACGCCATCACGCGGCAGTACCAGAAGCTGTTTGAGTACGAGAACGTCAAGCTGCGTTTCACGGACGATTCGCTCGAAGCGATCGCCGAGATGGCGCTGAACCGCAAGATCGGCGCGCGCGGCCTGCGCATGATCATCGAAGACCTGATGCTCGACTTGATGTACACGATGCCCGGGCAGAAGAAGGCGCGGGAGTGCGTGATCACACGCGAGATGGTCGTCAGCAAGACCGCCGGCCTCGAAGTAATCGAGAAGGCCGGCTAGTAGCACCTGGCACTTTAGGCACCAGCGCCTAGGCACCCTTAGGCACCGTACGCACCTGTGGCACCTTAGTTCCTTATGGTTGAAGTTTACGAGACCCTCCCCATCGTCCCGCTCCGCGACGTCGTCGTGTTCCCACACATGATGATGCCGTTCGTGATCGGGCGGCCCTCGTCGATCCGCGCCCTCGAACACGCGCTCGGCAAGGACAAGCGGATCTTCCTCGCGGCGCAGCACGACGCGTCGACCGACGATCCCAAGGCCGACGACATCTACACGATGGGCTGCGTGGCCAACGTCGTGCAAAGCCTCAAGCTGCCCGACAGCAACATCAAGGTGCTGGTCGAAGGCGTCGAGCGCGCCCGCGTCATCGAGTGGAAGGAAGACAAGGGCTTCTACCGCGTGGTCGTGAAGGTGCTGCAGCGGCAGAAAGACACCGCCGGCGACGTCGAGCAGACCATGGGCAAGGTCGTGACGCTGTTCGAGCAGTATGTGAAGCTGTCGAACAATCTGCATTACGACGCGATGATCGCCGCGGTCCGCGTCGACGACCCGGGCAAGCTGGCCGACACCATTTCGGCGCACCTGCTGGTCGGCATCGACGAGAAGCAGAACCTCCTCGAAATCGTCTCCCCGCTCGAACGGCTCAACCGCATCGCCGGCATTCTCGAAGCCGAAGTAGACAAGCTCCAGGTCGATCGCCGCATCCAGACGCGCGTCAAGAAGCAGATGGAAAAGGCGCAGAAGGAGTACTACCTCAACGAGAAGATGAAGGCGATCCAGAAGGAGCTGGGCCGCAAGGACGAAAAGGGCAACGAGGTCGAAGACCTGAAGAAGAAGATCGAGCAGTCGCGGATGCCGAAGGAGGTTGAGGAGAAGGCCGTCCAGGAGCTCAAGCGCCTGGAAGCGATGCCGCCGATGTCGGCCGAAGCGACGGTGTCGCGCAATTACCTCGACTGGCTGATCGCGGTGCCGTGGCACAAGAAGACCAAGGAGAACCGCGACCTCAAGAACGCCGACGTGGTGCTCAACGAAGACCACTACGGCCTCGAGAAGATCAAGGACCGCATCCTCGAGTTCCTCGCGGTGCGGGCGCTCGTCAAGAAGCCCAAGGCGACCATCCTCACCTTCGTCGGGCCTCCGGGCGTCGGCAAGACCTCGCTCGCCAAGTCGATCGCGCGCGCGATGAACCGCAAGTTCGTGCGGCTGTCGCTCGGCGGCGTCCGCGACGAAGCGGAAGTCCGCGGCCATCGCCGCACCTACATCGGCGCCTTCCCCGGCCAGATCATCCAGATGATGAAGAAGGCGACGTCGCTCAACCCGGTGTTCCTGCTGGATGAAATCGACAAGATGTCGATGGACTTCCGCGGCGACCCGTCGGCAGCGCTGCTCGAAGTGCTCGACCCCGAGCAGAACAGCACCTTCCTCGACCATTACCTCGACGTCGAATACGACCTGTCGAACGTGATGTTCATCTGCACGGCCAACGTGCTGCACACCATTCCGCAGGCGCTCCGCGACCGCATGGAAGTGCTGCAGCTGGCCGGCTACACCGAGCAGGAGAAGCTCGAGATCGCCAAGCGCTTCCTGGTCAGCAAGGCGGTCGAGGGCACCGGCCTGACCGAGAAGAACATCACCTTCACCGACGAAGCGATCCAGAACATCATCCAGCGCTACACGCGCGAAGCGGGCGTCCGCAACCTCGAGCGCGAGATCAACTCGATCTGCCGCAAGGTGGCGCGCAAGGTCGTCACCGAAGGCGCGCAGACCTTCGAGGCGATCACCGAAGAACGAGTCACCGAATACCTGGGGATCCCCCGCTACCGCCCGAGCATGGCCGAAGAAAAGAACGAGATCGGCGTGGCCACCGGCCTGGCGTGGACCGAGGTCGGCGGCGAGATCCTGGTCACCGAGTGCACGCTGATGCCCGGCCGCGGCCGGTTGATGCTCACCGGCAAGCTCGGCGACGTGATGCAGGAGTCCGCACAGGCGGCCATGAGCTACGTCAGATCGCGCGCGGAGGAGTTCGGCATTCAGAAGGACTTCAACCGCAAGGTCGACGTGCACGTGCACATTCCCGAGGGCGCGATTCCGAAGGATGGCCCATCGGCCGGCATCACGCTGGCCACGGCGCTGATTTCGGCACTGGCCCACATCTCGACGCGCCGCGAAGTGGCAATGACCGGTGAAATCACGCTGCGCGGCAAGGTGCTGCCGATCGGCGGCGTGAAGGAAAAGCTGCTCGCCGCCCATCGCGCCGGCATCAAGACGATCATCATGCCGAAGGACAACGAGAAGGACTTGGCGGACATTCCCAAGAACGTGCTCGATGTGCTCAGCATTCACATGGTGAGCCACATGGACGAGGTGTTGAAGATTGCGCTCGCCGGGCCGCTGACGCCGCTGGCGCCGACGCCCGACGCCGAGTTCGACGAAGCGCCAGACGCGACTACGCACTGATTGAAGGTAGTTTCTGAGTTCGTCACGAGCGCCGCTGGCGCCGCCGGGTTCCCGACCAGCGGGCTGCCCGAGGTGGCGATGGTCGGCCGCTCGAATGTCGGCAAGTCGACCCTGATCAACGCCCTCGTGCGGCAGAAACTGGCCCGCACGAGCGCCGCCCCCGGCAAGACGCGCCTGGCCAACTTCTATCGGGTGGCAGCCGACAACCGGCCGGTGTTTCACCTCGTCGACCTGCCGGGTTACGGCTACGCGCGCGGCGGCCAGAAGACGCGCGACGAGTTCGACGCGCTGGCGGCGGAATATTTTTTGAGCCGCCAGGGCGCGGCCAGCCAGTTCGCAGGGGTCCTGGCGCTGGTCGACAGCCGGCACCCGGGGCTCGACGCGGATCTGCGGACCTGGAGCTGGCTGGAGCGGCTGGGCGCCGAGCGCCACGTGGTGGCGACCAAGGTTGACAAACTGACGCAGGCCGATCGCCAGCGTCATCTCAGGGAACTGGAACGGATCTACTCGGGTCCGGTCACGCCCGTGTCAGCGCAGACCGGTGAAGGATTGGATGAACTGTGGACGAAGATCGTAAAACTGATAACTCGGCGGTAGCCACCGAAGGCTCCGCCTCCGCTCGCGAAACTACGAGCGAGCTACGGCGAGACCCCGCCGTAGCGGTCCCCGGCCGCGAAGGCGGGCCCGCCGAACCCACGACGCTCGACCTGTCGACGCTCAAGGACATGGGCGTCACCGCCCTCACCAAGATCGCGCGCGACCTCGAGATACCCAACGCGACCGGCATGCGTAAGCAGGAGCTGATCTTCGAGATCCTCAAGGCCCGCGCCGAAAAGAGCGGCCTCATCTTCTCGGAAGGCGTGCTCGAGGTGCTGCCCGACGGCTTCGGGTTCCTGCGGGCGCCCGACTACAACTACCTGGCCGGCCCCGACGACATCTACGTCTCCCCTTCCCAGATTCGAAAGTTCGACCTGCACACCGGCGACACCATCTCGGGGCAGATTCGATCGCCGAAGGAAGGCGAGCGCTACTTCGCGCTGATCAAGGTTGAGGCGATCAACTTCGAACCACCGGCCCGCGGCAAGGAGCGCGTCTTCTTCGAGAACCTGACGCCGCTCTATCCGCAGGAGCACATCCGGCTCGAGGCCGACCCCGAAAACCTGTCGACCCGCGTGATGGACCTGATGACGCCGCTCGGCAAGGGCCAGCGCGGCCTGATCGTCGCGCCGCCCCGCACCGGCAAGACCATGCTGCTGCAGGCGATCGCCAATGCGATCACCACCAATCATCCCGAGGTCTATCTCATCGTGCTGCTGATCGACGAGCGGCCGGAAGAAGTGACCGACATGCAGCGCTCGGTCAAGGGCGAGGTCGTGTCGTCGACCTTCGACGAGCCGGCGCAGCGCCACGTGCAGGTCGCCGAGATGGTGATCGAAAAAGCCAAGCGCCTGGTCGAGCACAAGAAGGACGTCGTCATCCTGCTCGATTCGATCACCCGCCTCGCCCGCGCCTACAACACCATCGTGCCGACGTCGGGCAAGGTCCTGTCGGGCGGTGTCGACAGCAACGCCCTGCAGCGCCCCAAGCGCTTCTTCGGCGCCGCGCGCAACATCGAACAGGGCGGCTCGCTCACCATCGTCGCCACCGCGCTGGTTGACACCGGCTCGCGCATGGACGAAGTGATCTTCGAAGAGTTCAAGGGCACCGGCAACATGGAGGTCCACCTCGACCGCAAGCTCGCCGACCGCCGTGTCTTCCCCACCATCGACATCCAGAAGAGCGGCACGCGGAAAGAAGAGCTGCTGCTGCCGAAGGACGACCTCAGCCGCGTCTACGTGCTGCGCCGCGTGCTGACGCCGCTGTCGGCGGTCGAAGCGATGGAGCTGCTGTTGTCGAAGATGAGCAAGACGAAGACTAACGCAGAGTTTCTCTCTGCCATGCAGAACGGAAAATAACCAATAACCAATTACGAATAACCAAAGGGTTCGTTTTCGTTATTTGTTCTTTGGTTATTTGTTATTGGTTATTCTTTATTGAACAGCATGGCATCTTCCTCCACTGTCCGAGTAGCCCTCACGCAAATGGCGTGCGGCGAGGATCCGAAGGCCAACATGGCCCGCCAGCTGTCGCTGGTCGAGCGCGCGCTGAAGAAGGGCGCGAAGATCGTCTGCACGCAGGAGCTGTTCCGCTCGCAGTACTTCTGCCAGGTCGAAGACCACCGGTTCTTTGCGCTCGCCGAATCGATCCCGGGCCCTTCGACCGACGCGTTCGCCAAGCTCGCGAAAAAATACCAGGCCGTGATCGTGGCGTCGCTGTTCGAGAAGCGCGCCGCGGGCGTGTACCACAACACCGCCGCGGTGATCGATGCCGACGGCTCGCTGATGGGCGTGTATCGCAAGATGCACATCCCGGACGACCCGCTGTTCTACGAGAAGTTCTATTTCACACCGGGCGACACCGGCTTCCGCGCCTGGAAGACCAGGCACGCCACCATCGGCGTGCTGATCTGCTGGGACCAGTGGTTTCCCGAAGGCGCGCGGCTCACGGCGATGCAGGGCGCGGAGATGCTGTTTTACCCGACGGCAATCGGCTGGCATCCATCCGAGAAACAACAGTACGGCAAGGCGCAACACGACTCGTGGGAGCTGATTCAGCGCAGCCACGCGGTCGCCAACGGCTGCTACGTGTGCGCGCCCAACCGGATCGGCCACGAGGTCATCACGGGCAAGGACGGCAAGCCCGTCGACAAGGACGGCCTGGTGTTCTGGGGCCAGTCGTTTGTCGCCTCGCCTGATGGGCAGGTTGTCGAGCGCGCGCCGGTCGACAAGGAAACCATCGTGATCGCCGACTGCGACCTCGCGCGGGTGGAGTTCAGCCGGACGCACTGGCCGTTCCTGCGCGATCGCCGGATCGACGCCTACGGCGACATGACCAAGCGGTTCATCGGCTGACCGATGCGACCCGCGCGCGTGCTCGACGGGACTCCCGCGCAACACGGCTTCTCGTTTCCGGCGGAGTGGCATCGCCACACTGGGACGTGGATTAGCTGGCCGCGGCCTGAAGGGATTTCGTTCCCCGGCCGCTATCACGAGGCGATCCAGAACATCGCCGGCGTCATCAGCGCGATCGCCGCGCGCGAGCGCGTGCACGTCAACGTGCCCAACGCCAACTACGAGCGGCTGGTGCGCCAGTTCCTGCGCAGCCAGAACGTGCCGATCGGCCGCGTCGGCTTTCATCACATTCCGACCAATGAATGCTGGACGCGCGATCACGGTCCGGCGTTTGTGCTGCGCAAGCGGCGCGGCCGCACCGAGGCCGCCGTCGTCGACTGGGGCTATAACGCGTGGGGCGGCAAGTACCCCCCGTACGATGCCGACGATGCGGTGCCGACGCGGGTGGCGGCGGCGCTTGGCTTGCCGGTGTTTTATCCGCGCATCGTGATGGAAGGCGGCGCCGTCGATTTCAACGGCGAGGGCACGGTGCTGACCACGACGTCGTGCCTGCTGAACAAGAATCGCAATCCCAACCTGTCGAAGCGTCAGATCGAGCGCTACCTCCGTGACTATTACGGCCAGCGCCACATCGTCTGGCTGGGCCAGGGCATTGAAGGCGACGACACCGACGGGCATATCGACGACCTCGCGCGCTTTCTCGACGCCAGCACGATCGCGATCGGCACCGAGTGGGACCGATCCGACCGCAACTTCGTCGTGCTGCACGAGAATCGTGAACGGATTGCCGAGGCGCGCGATCAGGATGGCCAACCCTTCCGCATCATCGACTTGCCGATGCCGAAGCCGGTCGAGTACGACGGCCAGCGGCTGCCGGCGACGTATTTGAATTTCTATTTCGTGAACGGCGCACTCCTGGTTCCGACCTTCGGCCAGCGCGCGCGCGACCGCCAGGCGCTCGCGATTCTCCAGGACCACCTGCCGCGCCGCAAGGTCATCGGGGTCGATTGCCGTGCCCTGATTTGGGGGCTCGGCGCCATTCACTGCCTCACGCAACAGCAGCCCCGGTTTTAGGGACGACCGTCGATCTTCAGATCGCAGATCTTTGATTGCAGATCAATTGAAGATGGAAGATGGAGGGATTGACTCCGCCAAGGAAGGCCAATCTGAAATCGACAGCCCTGGGCCGTCCCACGTGATATAATTGAGGTTTCTCTTGCGTGCCGGTAAATGGGCCTACCACCCTGGATCCGGCGAAAGGACGCACCCGTCATGAAGCCCGCAATTCACCCGGAATATCTCGAAGTCGAAGCGCATTGCGCCTGTGGCGCGAAGTGGATGACGCGATCGACCAGTAAAGACCTGCACCTGGACGTCTGCTCCGAGTGCCACCCGTTCTTCACCGGCCGCCAGAAGCTGCTCGATACCGAAGGGCGCATCACGCGGTTCACCAAGAAGTTCGGCGCGCAGACGGTCGAGAAAGCCAAGACCGCCGCGAAGGTCGTTAAGGATACCAAGGCCAAAAAGGCGTCGGCCAAGCCGGGCGCCAAGAAGAAAGCGACTTAGGACGAGCTCGCTTCGAGCGATGCATCCAGGGCGGCCACCAGGCCGCCCTCTTTGCGTACGGCGATCTTGCGCTCGAGCCGGCGAAGGCGGTGCTCTGCCTCGTCGCGTCTCCGTCCCAAGGGGCCGTCATTCAAGACGTCCAGTACGAACGACCTTGCGGTGCCGAGATCGCGGGAGCGATGCTCGTGGTAAATCGCGAGCGCTTCCTTCGCCTCGCGTCGGAACGCGGCCGAGCACCGCGGCAGCGCCGCAAGGCGGCTCCACGCGTCGGCGGCCTCGTGAATCCGGCCGCTCCTCCGCCTGACCCAGGCCAGCCGCCGCAAACCGTCGGCCTGCAGCTCCGGCTCGGTGCCGACCCGCTGCGCGAGATCGATCGCGCGCAGGAACGCCGCCTCGGCATTGTCGTGCGCGCCGGCGCGCTCGTAGAGCCGCGCCAGGCCGAAGCACTCGTGCGGGCCGGCGGCCGCGCGCGGCCCTTGCGCCACCAGCGTGAGCGCGCGCGCCATCACCGCCGCCAGCGAGATCAAATCGAGGCGATTGTGCTCGAGCACGCACTCGAGCGGCCGCGCATCGCCGTCGCGAATGAACTGGAAGTAACGGGACGGGATTTCGAACCCGGGCACATCGCCGATCCGGTGTAGGCCCGACAGCTGTTTTTCGAGCACCCCAAGCGAACAGCTGTTGTCATTCGGATCGGGCCCGGCCGCGTTGGCCCGGCCGCGCCACAATCGCCGCGCGGCGTGCAGCATGTCGAGGTGCGGCAGCTCGCCGAGTGGGAACGGCAGGCGGTGGAACAGGAACCGCGTCTCGATCAACGGCACGTCGAAGGTGCGGCCGTTGTAGGTCACGAGCCCGCCGTGCGCGCCGGCCCACGCCGCCACCTCGCCGAGCATCATCCGCTCGTGCTCGAAGCCCGGCATCAGGAACTGGCGCACGCGGATCGCGTCGCCATCGATCGCCGCGCACCCGACGAGAAATGCCTGCGTGCCGGCGCCGCCGAACAGACCGGTCGTTTCCAGGTCGAGAAACAGTAGAGGCGGAACTTTAGTTCCGCCGTTATGCGCGCTGTTAGTCCCGCCCTCGCCAATTCCCTTCGCTTTCGGCCAGGCGCGCGCCATCGTCGCCATCGCGTCGTGGCCTTCGCGAAGGGTGTCGATCAGATCGCCGATGCGCTGGCGGCCGTGAAGCATGTGTGCGGAGTATTCGCGATCGACAACGATCGCGGCGCCGTTGGCCCGCTCGAGGACCGAACCACCCAGTACCGAAGCGGCCCGTGCCCGGCCAGGCGGGTCTCCCACCTTCGCGCTCAGCGCTTCAGCGGGCAAGGAAGACCCGCCTCTACATCCGCTCTCCGAACGGTCGGCGAGCTCTGGCGAGACGACCGGTATGGGAGACGGCCGTGTGCCCTGAACGATGCCGCGCAGTCGATCGGTGATGCTGGACATCGCTAGAATGGCACTTCATCAGTATGTCGGGCCGGGACTTCCACCGTCGCGCCAAGCGCTTCGGCGGACAAGTCAGTCCCGGCCATGCCGGCATCGATCGCGTTCCCCAGCAAATGATCCAATAACCGCAGCGCAACGATTTTCGCCAGCGGACCCGTCTCGCCAATCGGCCCCACGCAGACCGGGCAGCCGGTGTCGCAGTCGCATCCCATGATCAGCGCGCGCGTGCGCGTCAGCAGCTCCTGCTGCATGCCCCACAGCGGCGCGCTGAAGCCGATGCCGCCCGGATACGCATCGTAGAGGAAGATGCGCGGCGTATCGTCGCCGTCGGTTTCACCCGCATTCACCGACAAGCCGATGTCGCGCGCGTCACACATCAGCAGCAGCTGCGCGACCTGCTTCATCGCGAAGGCGAGGCCGACGACACCATCGCGGCGGTCGTCGGTCGCGTACGGCAGCGCGGTCATCACGGCCAGGGGGATCTCGAGCCAGTACGACGTCGTGTGCATCTGCTGCTCGGGCAGGTCGAGCTCGCCCGAGCCGACGTTCTCGTTGGTGTGAAAGCGGATCTTCTTGAAGCCGACCACGCGCGACACCACGTGGACCTCGCCGTGAAGCGCCACGTCTGCCGCCTCGAAGCGATCGAGGATGCTGACTTGCGTGTAGGTGATTGCCGTCGTGTAGTAGTCGCAGTTGACTTCGCGGACGTGCGCCTTCCTCCCGACGAAATCGAGTTCTTCGACCTGGTAGATCTTGCCCTCCACCATGTAGATCGCTTTCGGGTGCAGGGTTGAGAGCGCGCTGGTGAAGTCGGTTTCACCAATCACTTTGGGGCCGGCAGTGTGATCGGTGATCACGAAGTTATCCGACGAAATCGACCGCAGGCTCACGGCATTCGCCGGATACGACTCGCTCGTCCAATTCCACTGCCCCGCGTCGTTTTCTGCGCCCGACTTATGCACCAGGCCCGACTCCTGCAGCACACCGAGCACGTCCTGAACGTTGACCTGTCCGTAGGTTTCTTCAGTGGTGAACGGCAGCTCGAAGGCGGCGCACTTTACATGGTCGACGAGAATGTGCAGGTTGTCGGGGTTGACCAGCGCATGCTCGGGTGAGGCGTCGAAGAAATACGACGGATGGCGCACGACAAACTGATCGATCGGCGAGCTCGACGACACCATCACCGCGGCCGATTGGCCGGAGCGCCGGCCGGCACGGCCCGCGCGCTGCCACGTCGATGCGATCGTCCCGGGATACCCCGCCATCACGCTGACGTCGAGCGCGCCAATGTCGATACCGAGCTCGAGCGCATTGGTCGAGATCACGCCGCGGACCTGGCCCGCGCGCAGCCCTTTCTCGATCTCGCGCCGGCGCAGCGGCAAGTAGCCGCCACGATACCCGCGGATGCGCTCGGGCATGCCCGGGCTGTCTTCGAAATCCTCTTTCAAGTAGGTCGTGAGGATTTCGGTCGACAACCGGCTCTGCGCGAACACGATGACTTGCAGATTTCGCCGCAGGAACTCCCCGGCGACGCGCCGTGATTCGGCGATGTACGAGCGCCTGATGCCGAGCTCGCGGTTCACAACCGGCGGGTTCACGAACACGAAATATTTTTCGCCGCGCGGCGCGCCGCTCTTCTCGACGAGCGCAAAGGACCGCTCCGCCAGGCGCTCGGCCAGTTGGGCGGGGTTGGCGATCGTCGCCGACGAGCAGATGAATTGCGGATTCGATCCATAGTGGCGGCAGATGCGCTGCAGCCGCCGTAGCACATTGGCGAGATGGCTGCCAAATACACCGCGATACGCGTGCAGCTCGTCGATCACCACGTATTGCAGGTTCTCGAACAGCTTCGCCCAGCGCGGATGGTGCGGAAGAATTCCTGAATGCACCATGTCGGGATTGCTCATCACGACGTGGGCGCGCGTGCGAATCGTGCGCCGGGCATCCTGCGGCGTGTCGCCGTCGTAGGTGTGGACGCCGATCGGCTCGCCCACTTCTCCAATCGCGCCGACCAGCTCGTGCAGCTCGGCCATCTGGTCTTGCGCGAGCGCCTTGGTCGGAAACAGATACAACGCGCGCGTCGATGGCTGCTTCAGGATGCGATCGAGCACCGGCAGGTTGTAACACAGCGTTTTTCCAGACGCCGTCGGCGTGGTGACGACGATGTTGCGGCCGGCGGCGACGTGGGTGAAGGCTTCCGCCTGGTGCGTGTAGAGCTGGCGGACACCGCGCGATTCGAACGCGGCGCGCAGGCGCGGATCGATCGCGTCAGGGAAGGCGGCGTAGGCCGCCTCGACCGCGGGCAGACGCCTCACGGCGGTCACGACCTCGTCGGGCGTGTCGGGCCGGTCGATCGCCGACCCCGACGCCAGCACCTGAAGCGCGTTCTGCAGGGCCACCTGCTTGTGTTCCTCCACCCCAACGCGCAAAGTCCGCGCGTCGGGGACCCCGGCTTGAGTGCGCCTGGCCGGCAGCGTCGTCGATGGGTCTGACGCCATAGGTAATCGTGTGCAATGCTACACGATCAACGGACGAAAGGGCGAACAAACAACAAAGGGGTTGGGGTCTGTCATACACTCCCCAGCCATGGCAGCTACTCTCGTCCGCCGGCTTGGCCTCCTGAGCTCGATCGGCCTGGTGATCGGCATCACGATCGGCGGCGGCATCTTTCGCACGCCGGCCGGCATTGCGACGCGTGTGCCCGATCCGGTGTTCATGCTCGGCGTCTGGGTACTCGGCGGCCTCATCGTGCTCTGCGGCGCGCTGGCCTTCGCCGAGCTCTCTGCGGCGATGCCCGAGACCGGCGGGATGTATGTCTACTTACGCGAAGGCTGGGGCCGGCCCTACGCCTTCCTCTATGGATGGGCGCAGCTGGTCCTGATCCGGGCAGCCGCGCTCGGCGGCATCTCCTCGGTGTTCGGCGAGTATTTCATGCGCGTCTTCGGGCTCGACCCGGTTGCGCATCCGGCCTGGGCCGACTACATCGCGGCCGGCGCGATTATTTTTGCCGGCGCCACCAACATCGTCGGCGTGCAGCTGGGCGCGCTGTTCGCCGGCATCTCGACCGTCGCCAAGTTCGGCGCCCTCACGCTGCTGGTGGTGGCGTCGTTCATGCTTGGCGGCGGGGCGGGTGCGTCGTTCGGACATATGGCCTCAACGGGCGCCGCCGTCGATGCCGGCGTGTTCGGCCTCGCGCTGATCTCGGTGATGTGGGCGTACGACGGCTTCGCCGACCTGACCTTCGCCAGCGGCGAGGTCAAGGACCCGCAACGCAACCTGCCGCGCGCCATCATCACCGGCACCGTGTTGATCATTGCGATCTACCTGCTGGCGAATGCCGCCTACCTGTACGTCAGCCCCATCGACAAGATGGCGACATCACCCCTTATTGCCGCCGACACGATGGGCGCGCTCTTCGGCCAGGCCGGGGTGTCGTTCATCGCCGTCATCGTGATGATCTCCACCTTCGGCTCGCTGATGGGCAGCATGCTGGCGTCGCCGAGGATTTTTTTCGCCATGGCCGATGACAAGCTGCTGTTTGCGCCGATCGCAAGAGTGCATCCCACTTGGAACACGCCGTACGTCGCGATTACGCTGGCCACCGTCCTTGGCGTCGCGATGGTCATGACCCAGACGTTCGAACAGCTGACCGACACGTTCGTCCTGGCGATGTGGCCGTTCTACGCGCTCAGCGTGGCGGCCATCTACACGCTGCGCAAATCGCAGCCGCAGTTGAACCGGCCGTACAAAGTGGTGGGCTACCCGTTCGTGCCGGCGGTCTTCATCGCCGCGGCGATCTACCTGGTGGTCAACGCGCTCGTCAACGACCCGAAATGGACGTCGATCACATTCGGCGTCGTCTTGCTCGGCTTACCGGTTTACTACTTGTGGTTCCGTACGAGGGTTCCTCACGAGAGTTCCATACGGTAGTTCCGCACGGAGGTTCGAATCCCACCCTCTCCGCCAACAACAACAGTTTTAGATTCAGTAATTCACAAATCTACTGGAAGCTTGTATTCCAGTTTTATCCCCAGCGCACTGCTGGATCGATGGAACGGTTGAGTGGGCACGCACCCACGAATACGAGTGATACCTCTCGTGCCGATGGCGTATCATCAGCATCCCTGATGAAATTGTAGGCCCTTCCGCCGCCTGCGTGCCGATGAAGACCGGGTCGCCGGTCTCAGTCGTCGTCCGCTTTCAGACATCTTCACGACTTCAGGAGGGGCAATGATTGATCCAGGTCTGCGTGATAAGACTGTTGTCATTCGGGGGCAAACAACCCGGCTAAAGGGTTGTCTACCAGACGCCAGGAACTAAACGCTTCGTCCGTGCAGAGTACGCCGCGTACTCATCGCCAAATTGTTCGGCCATCATTCTCTCCTCAGCGCCCACGCGCAATGCAAGGAGGACCGCGAACGCGATCACGTTCGAGAAACCCGCCACCCAGTTCGGGATCACTAGGGCTTGACCGACGGAATAGAGGGTCAGCGCCGAGTACATCGGATGGCGGATCGTGCGATACACGCCCTGTGTAATAAGTCGATGCTCCTTACGGAGCTCCAGAGTGACCGACCAATTCGTGCCGAGATCGGCGTGCGACCGAAAGAAGAGCCACAGGCCAATCGCGAGACACGTCAGGCCGGCCACGAGCGGGCCGCTGCGCAGCGGATACTCAGCGAACGAGAACGCGGGTGACACGACCCAGATCAGAGGGACGAAGAATCCGACCCACGCGAGAACCAAGAGGAGCGTCTCCAGAGGTGTCTTGTGGCTCCGGGCAACCTTGACACTTCGACTTCGGCGGCCATGCGGTGCGCGAATCGCAATCATCACGACCGTGCCTACGAGGATCACCGCCTTCGCGATCCACGCAGGGAGTGTCGCGTCGCTCATCGGCATCCTCTCTTTCAATCGGTGCTTCGTGTCTCGATGAATTCGCGCAAGCCCGTCATCAGGTCGCCCCACCACAGGCCCATCGTCCGGCTGAATGCAGCGCCGTCGAGGCCGTGTCGCGCCTGGTGACCCGGTCTGATGGCCGACCAGCCTCGATGCTGCACCGTCACGCGAGTGCCGGTATGGGTCGGTTCGAAGAGGACCTCAACCTCGGTGCCTTCCTCGGCGGCAAAATTCGCGTTGCGCCAGGTGAAGACGAGGCGCGACGGCGGCTGCCACACGGTCACAAGGCCGGCTTCGTAGACCTGGGTGCCCGAGGGCGTTTCAAATGATTCGAACAAGCGGCCCCCTGGCCCAGGCTCGAAGCACAGTGATCCAGGCCGCCGGCCGGCAAGGCGATACCGCAAACCGCGGCGCCACCATAAATCGGTTTCCTGCGTGAAGACTTCGAACGCGACGGCCGGCTCCACGGCGACGGTGACCGACACCCTAGCACGGTCACCCGCAGGTGAGATACCCGAGGCACTCATACTCGTGGCCGGCCTCGTGTTCGCTCGGCGTGCGCCTTGAACGCGGACAGCTCGGCCGCCCAGAACGCTTCGACCTCTTCAAGCCAGTTGCGAAGGATCGCAAATCGCTCCGGCCGCAACCGGTACACACGGACGCGGGCGTCATCCTCAACCTCGCTGTTCTCGATGAGGCCGCTCTTCCGCAGCACACGAAGGTGCCGACTCAGAAGCGGCGGGCTGACTGAAAGCGCCGCGGCGATGTCGCCGGCGCGCTGCGGCTTCTTCCGCAGCAGGTCGACGACGCGACGCCTGGTCGGATCAGCGAGCGCGAGAAGCGTGTGATCGATCTGAGCACTCGGCATCAGCGTTATGGATTCCGGAGCCGCTGCGTAAACCACCAGTGGTGTCCCTCGGGATCCACCGCGCCATAGCTGCGGTCGGACCAATGGTCGGGGCCGTAGTCGTGCACTTCCGGGTCGGAGAAGATCGTCGCGCCGGCCGCCCGCGCACGCGCGCAGTGGGCATCGACGTCGTCGACGTACAGCATGAGGACTTGCGTATTCGCGCCGCTGACCGTCTTGGGACTCGTGGGATACTGCATCTCCGGACGGCGCGGATTCGGTCCTGCCTGGCCGACCATGATCACCCCCTCGCCATACACGAGCTCAGAGTGCTCGATCCGGCCATTGTCTCCCTCGACCTTGAGACGCACGTCGAAGCCGAAGGCCTGACACAACCAATCAATAGCCGTGGCCGCATCGTCGAAGAACACGGCCGGGGTGATTCTCGGCCATCCTGTAGGGGTCGCGTTCATCGCTCAACCGTTCCCTTCACCGACGAATTGTTTGTCATTATTGTTAATATTTAACTATATAGTGAACTATACAGTTTAGTCATTGACAACGCAATGGTGCCGTAGCCATTCGCGAAAAGCCAGCCGGCGTTTCAGCTGTACGCCGAGTCGGCGACGACATTCTCGCTGAAGGTCGTCGACGCGCAGGTTGAGTTCGAGGTTGACGCCGCCGGGAACGTGGCCGGTCTGGTAGTCGCCCAGAATGGAAGGCGGCTGCCGGGGCCAAAGAAGAAGTAATGCCCCGGCGTCCGGCATCGGGCAGCGTTTGAATAGAACCCTCGCCAGGAACCACCGTAGGGAACCTTCGTGGGGAACGGTCGTGAGGAACCTTCGTTAGAACATCCTCGACTGACAGCCATCGACGACGACAGTGGTACCGCTCACCCAGCTCGCCTTGGGCGAGGCAAGAAACGCAATCACGGCGCCGACTTCTTCGGGCCGGCCGAACCGGCCGAACGGCAGCTCGCGCGCGACGAACTCGGCGATGCCTTTGGGGTCGGCCTGCTGGCGCTTCCACCACGACCCACCCTCGAACAGCGTCGAGCCCGGCGCGACCGAGACGACGCGAATCTGATCCTTGGCGAGCTGCTGCGCGAGCGACTTGGTCAGGCTGATCTCCGCGGCCTTGACCGCGTTGTAGGTCATGCGGCCGCCCGATTCGCGGCCGAAGATCGATGACACGATCACAATCGCGCCGCCGTGCGCGCGCAAGTGAGGCACGGCCAGGCGGCTGGCGCGGATCGAGGGAAACAGCGTCTGATCGATCGCTTCCTGCCAGTCGGCATCGGTCGTCGATTCGATGTCGGCGCCGCGCGCGAACCCGACATTGTTCACCAGCACGTCGAGCCGTCCGAAGGACGTGATGGCGGCGTCGATGACCTTCCGAACCCCGTCTTCCGTGGACACGTCCGCCACGACGCCCTCGGCCCTGGCGCCCGAAGACGAGGCGGACCGCAGTTGTTCCACCGCGCGCTGAAGCTGTTGCGCGCCCCGCGCGCAAATCACAACGTGCGTGCCCTCGGCGGCGAGCGCATGCGCCGCCGCAAACCCCAACCCGCGGCTACCGCCGGTGACCACCGCAACTTTTTGGCCGAGACCTAAATCCATAACTTAAAACTGAAACTTAAAACTGAAACTTCCAACTTTCAACTTTCAACTTTCAACTTCATCGCCCCGTGAGGTCATTGAGACGCCAGTCGAAATCGTGAAAGACCATTCGAAACTGGTTGTGTTTGAGGAAATCGGCTTCCGAACGGACGAGCAGCGGATCGATCAACGTCAGCACCGCGCGCTCGAGCGGACTTCGAGACGCATTGATCTCCGGCGCCTTGCCGCCGGTCGACTTGACGAACACGTCCTCGCGCCACGAGAAGATCGGGCTGACCGACAGCGTGTTGTTCGACGTGTCGACCCGGACCAGCTCGCGATGGTCCACCAGCTCCCCCGCCATCGTCGTCAGCTGGGCGTTGAGACGATGCGAGGTGAAGGCCTCGCTCTTGAGGCGCGGCCCGCCGAGCGCGCCGCGGCTGAGGGCGAGCAGCGCCCTGGCATCGCCAAACCCGCCGATCACGTCGCGCTCGAGGCTGTCGAGCGTGAGCGCGCGTCCGCCCGCGCGAACGGTCAGCCGCTCGAACGCACCGGACACCTGTCGGATGCTGTTGGCGGGATAGTCGGCCGCCTTGCCGCGGATCGGATAGTGGTCGATAACCGTCCGCAGCACGAACGCGTTGTAGGCGTTGATCCAGTATGCGAGCTGACGGTCACGCGACCAGCCGGTGACTTCTGACGCCGGCACGGCCGACACCGCGGCCACGGAGCGATCGAACTTGGCCCGCTCGATCTCGAGCGCGTGGTAATACACCAGCCCATCGCGGACGTAGATGTCGAGAATCTCATCGAAGGGTTTGTGGATCGGATCGACGGGCGGGGCCGGCGGATCCTGTGCGCTGAGCGCGGCCACCGCGATCGCCAGCGCAACAACGGTCGAGAGCACTCGCATGTGTTGTTACAGGCTGACGAGAAAGGCCGAGAGCGCGTGGTTGAAGGCGTCTGGCTGCTCGAGGTTCGACAGGTGGCCCGCTGCGGGAATCGTGACCAGCTTCGATCCCTTGATGGCCGCCGCCATTTTCTCCGCTTCCTGGACCGGCGTCAGCGTGTCCTCCTCTCCAGCAATGACGAGCGTCGGAACGCCGATCGTGCCGAGAAGGGCCGTCGAATCCGGGCGATGCATCATCCGGTTGATAGCGCCGCGAATGGCGACGGGCGACTGCTGCTTGATGAAGCGGCGGACGGTCGCTTCCGCCGTGGCGTTGGTCTCGATCGTGGTCTTGCCAAGCAGCTTGGGCATCATCTCGCGCGCTACGCCTTGCGGGCCTTCGCGATCGACCAGCGCCAGCATGTTCCGGCGGTTGGCGCGCGCCTCGGGCGAATCGGCGCCGGCGCGTGTATCGGCGAGGATCAACGCCTCGATGATATCCGGCTTGGATTGCAGCAGCGCAAACACCGCGTAACCACCCATCGAGAGGCCGCCAATCACGGCGCGCTCGACCGACAGCTCGGCGAGCAGGTCCGCGACATCCTCCGCATAGTCACTGATGGAAAGCGCGCTCACGGAGTCGAGCTCGGTCGACCCGCCGAAGCCGCGAAGGTCTGGCGTGATCAGCCGCCACCCGTTGGGGATGGTCCGCATTTGCGGTTCCCACATATTCGCGCCGAGCGGAAACGCGTGCAGCAGAACGTAGGTGCGAAGGGCGGCGTCGCCAGGCGCGGAGTCGAGGTAAGCAATCGTCCTGGAGCCGATATGGCAATACTGGCGCGTCATCTAGGGTGTGGCGGCATTGTATATCGTGGGGACAAACCTTTAGGTTTGTCCTTGGACTTCCTGCAGAACCCGCTCGCCCAGGTCGTCGGCCTTGCGGGCGCCAACACCGTAGACGTGGCGTAACGCATCCATCGTGGTCGGCTTGAGCCGCGCGATCTCGCGCAGCGTCGTGTCGTGAAAGATGACGTAGGGCGGCACACCGCGTTTGCGCGCGACCTGCAGGCGCATCGCGCGCAGCCGTTCGAACAGGTCGCGGTCGACCCCTTCCCAACTTTCAGTTTCGACCCGCGCGCGCTTGGGCAGGCGATTCTTGTCGGGTCGCTTCTGCCGGGCCAGTGAAAGCGAGGGCTCCGCCGCGGCGTCCTTCAGCAGCGCGAGGCCTTCCGCCGTCAGCTGCAGGATCGGATACTCGTCGCCGCCTTGCTGCAGCAGGCCGTGCGCGAGCAGCTGGTCGATATAGCCGCGCATCTCGTCGATGGTCGCGTCTTTCATCAGGCCGAAGACCGACAGCTCGTGGTGCCCGCGCGATCGGACCTGCTCGCTGTCGCTACCGCGCAAGACGTTTGCGACGTGGGCGGCGCCGAAGCGCTGGCCGACGCGGGCGACGCACGACAGGATCTTGCGCGCCACCGTCACCGCATCGGCGACGGTTTCAAGCTCGCCCAGGCAGTAATCGCACGCGCCGCAATCGTCTTTGGAAAACGCTTCGCCGAAATAGCCGACCAGCCGCTTGTGCCGGCAGCCGACGCTGGCGGCGTAGCGCTCCATGTCGCGCAACAGGCCGCGGCGTGCGTCCGACATCTCGCCGTTTTTCTCCAGCATCACGCGCCACTTCAGAAAATCGGCGCCGGAGGCGATCAGCACGCATTCGGCTTCAAGCCCGTCGCGGCCCGCGCGACCAGATTCCTGCTGGTAGTGCTCCAGCGATTGCGGCGCGCCGGCATGAACCACGAAGCGAACATCGGAGCGGTCGATGCCCATGCCGAACGCAACCGTCGCCACCACGAGATCGACTTCTTCGTTCAGGAACGCATCCTGGTTCCGATGCCGTTGCTCGTCGGGAAGCCCGGCATGATACGGCCGCGCCCGCCAGCCCGTGTCGTTCAGCCACTGCGAGAGGTTGTCGACCTCCTTCCGGGAGGTGCAGTAGATGATCCCCGCCTGGCCGCGATGACGCTCCAGCACTTCGAGAATCTGCGCCTTCAGAGTCGATCTGGCGAGGACGCGGTAGACGAGATTCGGCCGATCGAACGAACCGACCATTTCCGCAGCATCCCGCAAGCCGAGCTGCGCGATGATGTCCTTGCGGACGCGCGCGGTCGCGGTCGCGGTGTAGGCGTGCAAGCTGACCGAGGGCCACCTCTCACGCAGGCGCGCCAGCTGCCGGTACTCCGGGCGGAAATCGTGGCCCCACTGGCTGATGCAATGCGCCTCGTCGATCGCGACGAAGCTCACCGGCTTCGATTCGAGCATCGACAGAAACCCGTCTCCGCCGTCGCCGACCAGGCGCTCGGGCGCGACATACAACAAGCGATACTTGCCATCGCGCACGCCGCGGCTCACTTCCGACTTGCGCTCCGACGGCATCGAGCTGTTGTAACAGGCGGCGGCCACGCCGTTGCCGACCAGCGTGTCGACTTGATCCTTCATCAGCGAGATCAGCGGCGAGACGACGATGGCGAGGCCGTCCCGCGCGATCGCGGGCGCCTGGAAGCACAGCGACTTGCCGCCGCCGGTCGGCAACACAAGCAGCGAGTCACGGCCCGCCAGCACGGCGTCCATCGCCTCCTGTTGCAGCGGCCGAAAGGAGCTGTAGCCCCAGTAGCGCTCGAGAATGTCGGGGAGTGTCAAGATGTGCAGCTTATCACTGCTGGGTTGAACTAGTCACATGATTGGTCAATAATATGACCATGAAGACCGTGGGACTGGCCGAGGCGAAAGCGACCCTCTCCGCGCTGATCGACCGGGTGGAGAAGGGCGAGACCGTGTTGATCACGCGTCATAACGAGCCGGTGGCCGAGATCCGGCCGGTAAAGGCTGCCGCAAGGGGCCTGCGGCCGTGGGGTCTGGCCAAGGGCGAATTCGTCGTGCCCGACGATTTCAACGACCCGCTTCCCGACGATCTGCTCGACCTCTTCGATGGGAAGGGCGACAAGGACCTGCTGTCGTGAAGTTGCTGCTCGACACCCATGCGTTTCTCTGGATGATCCTAGCTGACCGACGAATGCCCGAGTCGTTGCGCTCGACGCTGCGGTCCGAAGACAACAGCGTCTGGCTGAGCGCGATTTCGATCTGGGAGATCGTCCTGAAACAAACCCAGGGCCGCCTGGTGCTGCCCGGACCTGGCGCGGGTTACGCGGCCGGCCATCGCCGCCGGCACTTCATTTCTTCACTGCCTCTCGAAGAGACCACGGCGGCCCATCTGGCGAAGCTCCCGCCATTGCATCGAGACCCCTTCGATCGCATGTTGATCTGTCAGGCGATCGAACACGAAATGACGATGGTGACCGCCGACGAGCAGATCCGCCGCTACCCGATCAAGACGCTCTGGGCGTAGCCGCCCGCCCCTGCCACCCTGCAACACTCGAACACAAAGAAAAAGGGCCGGGTTACCCCGGCCCTTCTCCTAGTCAGTCCGCCTTCGCGCGTTGCGCTTCGGCGGGATAAACCATCCTCACGTTTATTACGCGCAACCTGACGTCGTGCCGCAATTGCCGCACTTGTAGCAGGCGCCGCTCCTTACCATGATCGATCCGCAGGTGGTGCACGGCGGCGCATCCTCCTGGTTCTGCATGGCGGCGAACGGGTTGGCCTGGGGCACGATCACGCCGGTCGGGCTCACCTTCGCGGTCGGCCCCGCCGCCCCTTTCGGCGCGGGCACCGCGGCGTCGCCTTCCGCCGAGTCGTCGCGATTGTTGACGCCGGCGCGGTATTGCGCCTCGGGCGAGAGGAACTTCGACGCCATCCAGCGGAAGATGTAGTCGACGATCGACTTGGCGAAGCGCACGTCGGGGTTCTTGGTCATGCCCGACGGCTCGAACCGCACGTGGCTGAACTTGCCGACCAGCGCCTGCAGCGGCACGCCGTATTGCAGCGCGTAGCTGATGGCCTGCGCAAAGGCGTCGGCAAAGCCCGAGATGGTCGAGCCCTCCTTGGCCATCACCAGGAAGATCTCGCCCGGCATCCCGTCTTCGAACAGGCCGACGGTGATGTAGCCCTCGTGGCCGGAGATGTCGAACTTGTGGGTAATCGCCTGGCGCTCGTCGGGCAGCTTGCGGCGCTGCGGCGCGCGCGAGGCCAGCGCCGCCGTGACCGCCGCGTCAACGGCGTCGGTGGCGGCCTTGCTGACGATCACGCCCTTGGCATCGATCGCGGCCTTCGAGGTGTTGAGCGGCTGCGTGCGCTTGGAGCCGTCGCGGTAAATCGAAACCGCCTTGGCGCCGAGCCGCCACGACTCGAGGTAGGCCTGCTCGATGTCTTCCACCGAGGCGTCCTTCGGCACGTTGACCGTCTTGCTGATCGCGCCCGAGATGAACGGCTGCGTGGCGCCCATCATCTTGATGTGGCCCATGTAATGGATCGAGCGCTCGCCCTTGTTGGCCTTGAACGCGCAGTCGAACACCGGCAGGTCGCGCTCCAGCAGGTGCGGCGCGCCTTCGATGGTTTCCTGGTCGTCGATGTACTTGATGATGTCGTCGATCTGCGCGGCCGTGTAGCCCAGTTTGCGCAGCGCGGGCGGCACGGTCTGGTTGACGATCTTCATCATGCCGCCGCCGACCAGCTTCTTGTACTTCACCAGCGCGATGTCGGGCTCAACGCCGGTGGTGTCGCAGTCCATCATGAAGCCGATGGTGCCGGTCGGCGCCAGCACGGTGGCCTGCGCGTTGCGGTAACCAAAGTCTTCGCCGAGCTCGACCGCCTCGTCCCACGCCTGCTTCGCGCCGTTGTAGAGGTCGGCGGGCACGTGCTTGGGGTCGATGTCCTTGATCGCGTCACGATGCTTGCGCATCACGCGCAGGAACGGGTCGCGGTTGAGGTCGTAGCCGTCAAACGGGCCGCCGTGGTCGCGGGCGATGCGGGCCGACTGCGCGTAGGCCTCGCCGGTCATCACCGCGGTGAGGGCGCC
>JAUSDY010000065.1 GCA_030650395.1 Acidobacteriota bacterium
ATCTCGTTGGTGTAGGCGTCGCCCGAGAAGGTCAATAGCGTGGCGATCTGCGCCTTCCAGCCAAACCGGCCGACGCGCCGCTGTTTCGTCGCCACGTCAATCACCATCGCCGCGCGTCCGCTGATGCCATCGCGATCGCGATCGAACGGATCTTCGAGCGCGAGCAAGGTTTCGTCGGGGACCGCTTCCACCAATCCGGCGCCAAACAACGGGATCGGCATCCGCCGCGCGATGACGTTGACCTCCGGCGGCATCACCGCCTGGCAGCGGTGATCCGGGATCGAGAACATCTGGAACAACGTGGTGAAGCCGACGACGTGAAACTTGCCGTCGGCGTCGCGATGCCCGGCGCGCATTTCGGTCATCGGGGTCATGCCCCCGACCACCGGAACGTTGTGACACGCCGCGCACCCCGCCCCGTTGAACAACGGCCCAAGGCCCTCGCTCGGCTGTTCGATCTCCTTGAAGTCGTCGAGCCCGAGGCGGAAGTCCTCGAACTCCCTGGGCGTGATGCCCGGCAGCGGATCGCCGGCGCCCGCCGGAAACTGCGCGGATACGCCAAGCGTCGTGAGGACCAACAACGTGGCGGCGCCGGCCAGAACACGGTTGGCCTTCATTTCACGACCAGCGTGGCGCGCATGGCGGTGTGGCCCGCGCCGCAGGGCCGCGAGCATTCGATGATGAATCGCCCGGCGGTATCGGCGGTGTACTTGACGACGGTCTCGCCGCGGCGGCGCTTGGGGATCTGGACGTCGACCTCTGTGCCGATGATGCGAAAGCCGTGGTCGGTGTCTTCGCTGGTGAGGTGGAACTCGATCACCGTGCCTTTTTCGACGGTGATTTCAGAGGGCGTGTAGGCGAAGCGCTCAGCGGAAACACGAATTACTCGAGGGCTCGAGGGCTTGAGGGCTTGAGGGCTTGGCCCAAGCGCCAGCGCCAGTACGACGAAACATTTCAACAACATGACTAAAACCACCACCCAACACCGAGATTGATCTGCCACGGCGCGCGCACCACGCCGCTCTTGTTGCGCTCGCGGATGACATCGAACTTGAACGCAACGTCAGGGTCCGGGTAATACGTCGCGCCCGCGACCCACGCCGATCGTTGAAACTCTTGAAGCGGCTGGAAGCCCGCCGGCATCTTGTTCTGCGTATCGAACTTCTCGTAGCGCCCGAACACCACCACTTCGTCGCTCCATGAGTCGGGCGTGACACGCGTCGCCGCTTCCGCATACGCGCCGAGCAGACGGCTGGCGATGTTGGGGCTCAGCCCGGTGTGCATCTGCAGCGCGCGGTTGAGATCCGCGGCGCCGGAAATATTCACCATCGACCACTGGCCGCGCAGCTCGTGGCGGCCGCGGCGGTAGCGCGCATCGAGCGACGACACCGCCACGGTCGGCGTCTGGATGTCCAACCGGATCAGCCCGAAGCCCGCGCCCCCGCGCCAGAGGCTTGCGCCCGCGGTGAGACCCGTGTTGCGGTATTCGAGCCGCCCGGTCACCGCCGGATCGCTGGCGTCGGCCCGTCCACCCTGCTGCCGCCCTCCGGCAATCCCCTCCTCGGCGGAGAATCCCGCGGCATCGAGGCCCGGCACGGCGTACGCACGGTATGAAAAGCCGCGGCCGAGATCGCCAAACGCCCCCACGCCCGTATCGCGCCAGGTGGTCGGCACAATCACCGTATCCACGAAGGTCCGTTCGACACCGTGAAACGTCGGCGGCTCGTGGCGCTCGTTGATGATGCCGACCGGCACGAGCACCATTCCCGCGCGCAGGTTGAAACGGCGATTCAGCATCACGTCGATGAACGCCTGCTCGATCGCCACCTCGCCGGTCTCTTCGCCGCCTTCCACTTCGACGAACGCGTGCTCGACCTCGACCTCCGACCAGAACTTCAGGCGATCGGAGAAGCTGTGGCCGATCATCAGCACGAAGCGGTGCAGATCGACTTCCGTCGGCAGGTCCTGCACCTTGTTCAGGTGCATCTCCATATAGCCCGATAGCGTTGGAAGGCCCTCGCGCGGCGGCGGCGCCGCCGGCGCCTGGGCGTAGACGTTGGCGCTGTGTGAGATCAGGCCGAAACAGGCCAGGATCAAAGGTTTCCAGTCCACCAAACTCGAAAGTTGAGGCATCGAAGTCAATATTTTGATTACTCAAAATAGACCGTTAGGCACATCTTGTCAAGCCGGGAGATGTTACTTGTCGGGATCCCGACAAGAAGTGCCTTCCCGTCAGGGAGTGCCCTCCCGACAAGAGGTGCCCTCCCGTCAGGTTTTTTACTGAGGGACTACCCGTCCAGCAGTGAGGAAGCGGCGGTACTGCGTGTATTCGGTGTTGGTGCGGAGCCGGGGCGAGCCCGACCTGCGCGTGATGCGAAGCGACGACGCCGATACCGGCAGGATCAGGGTCTCATCAGGATCGCTGAACTTGATCGGCTTGAACCGGATCGACGAATCAAACCGCTCCATCGTCCACACGCCGTTATCCGGCGAGCGGCGCGCCACCTGCCACGGCAACTTGATGTCGACGAGGCCGCCGAGGCCCTGATCGAGGCGTAGCACGTCGTAGGTTTCCGCATCAATCCAGATGCGGCCGCGCATGCCGCCGTCGATGGAATAGCTGATGCAGTTCTCGTTATTATCGACGAGTGACACCGTGACAGTCGGCTTGGCTTTCATCCGGTACGCGACGAGGATCGCCGCGCGGCCATCCTGCTTCGCGGGCCCGACGATCGAGAAGGTGTAATCCACCCGCTGCTGCGGCAAGAGCATCGACAGCGGTTGCGTTTCGGTGTCGTTTTGTTCGGGCGAGGTGCAGTTGTCGTAGTCGTTCTTGCGCGGCGCGTGTCCGTTGACCTTCAGCACCTGGCGCAGCGTCTTGGCCTCGAGCGGGGTCCTGGTGTCGGCGGTCGGGTCCCACGACAGCCGCAGCTCCGACTGTACCGTGCGCGCGGGACCGTCGCCCGACAGGCCCAGGCTGAGCGGCTGCAAGCTGACGGTCTCGAAGCAGACGATGCTCTGCGCGCGCGCGAAGTAGTACTCGACGCGCTCGCCCGCGCGCTGAAGGGTGGCGGCGAGATCGAACGAGGGAGCAGCCTGTTCGGCGGTCAGGACCGCGCCAAAGAGGATCGCGAACGCAGCCTGGCCGGCGCGCAGCAACTTCTTTCCTATTCTTTAACGTCGAGCGCGAAGCTGAACGGGACCTTCGTCGGCGCGTAGCAGACCTTGTCGTCACACGCCTGGTACTCGAGGCGGCCGCTGACCTTCACCGTCGGCGACGCGGCGAGCAGCTTCTGCGCCTCGGGCGTGGCGAGGATCGTCACGTCCTGCACGAGCTTGAACGGCTTGCTGTAGGTCTCGGTCTTCTCGTTGAGCTCCTTGAAGAAATAGATCTCCGAGGGCGGATACGAGGTCGGTTGCACTTTCAACCACGGCTGCGGGTCGAGCTTCACCGCGATCACCTGGTAGTCGTGCTTGCCGGGCGCATACACGTGCATCAGTTTTTTCGGCGCGATATCGAAGGCGAGCGAGAGGCGCTTGCCCGTGGCCACGGTCGTGTCGCTGATCGAGGTCACCACGGTGAGGTGCATCGTCTCTGACCGCGCTGTGGTGGCGGCAGACTGCGGGGCCGCGGATTGCGCAGAAATACCGGCCTGCCCTGAGCGAGGCGCGGAGGTTTCCGCGCCGAGTCGAAGGGGGCCGCAGATGACGCAGATTACGCCGATCAAAAGGCCATTTACGAATTTCATCGCTGGTTCCCTCGATGCCAACACCCTCTTACGATACCCCAGCTGGACTAAGATCTCCGCAGTCATGTCCGTGCGTCCGCCTACGCGAATTCTGGTTGCCGAAGACGATCCCGATATCGGCAGCCTGCTCGAGCATTACCTGCGCAAGGCCGGCTTCCTGCCCACGCTGGTCGCGTCGGGGCGCGATGTGATTCCGCAGATCAAGCGCGAGGCGCCGGATCTGCTGGTGCTCGATCTGATGTTGCCGGGACTCGACGGCCTGCAGCTGTGCCGCGCGATCAGGGGCGATGCCACCATGGCCGCGATCCCGGTCATCATGGTCACCGCGAAGGGCGAGGAATCCGATCGCATCGTCGGCCTCGAGTTGGGCGCCGACGACTACATCACCAAGCCGTTCAGCCCGAATGAAGTCGTGGCCCGCGTCCGCGCGCTGCTGCGCAGGGCGCACCGGCCCTCGCCCACCGACAGCCGGCTGACCTACGGCGTGCTGTCGGTGGACGTCGACCGGCACGTCGTGAAGGTCGACGGCCGCGAAGTCAAACTGACCGCGAAGGAATTTCTCCTGCTGCAGTACCTGATGCAGCACCGCGGCCGCGTGTTGTCGCGCGATCTCCTGCTGTCGGACGTGTGGAGCTACTCCTACACGGGCGGGACGCGCACCGTCGACGTGCACGTCCGCCGCCTGCGCGACAAGGTCCCGATGCTGGCCGACGCGATTGTGACCGTCAAACAATTCGGCTATAAGCTGCTCGACCCCGCGCCCGCGTGATCGACATTCCGCCGGTTCTGCTGTTCGTCCTCGCATTCGGTGTCGGCGCGGTCGCCGCGCTGGGCGTGCAGGCGCTATGGCAATCGTCCGCCGCCGGGCAGCAGCGCGAGCGCGTGCTGGCGATCCTGTCGGTGGCGCGTCGCTACGCGCTCGGCGATCTCAGCCGGCCCGCCCCCGACTATGGCGATGACGACGTCGGGAGCGTGGCGCGCGGGATGGATCACGCCGTGCAGGAGCTGGGGCGGCGCATCGACAGCCTGTCGCGCGATCGCGCGCGCATGGAGGCGATTCTCGCGAGCATGAGCGAGGGCGTGCTGGTCGTGAACGAGCAGGGCCTCCTGCAGCTGGTGAACGACGCCGCGCGCCGCATCCTCAAGCTCGAGAAGGGCTCGATCGATCGCTCCTACGTCGAGGCGATCCGTCATCCCGGCATCGTCGAACACATCGCTCGAGCACTCGCCGGACACGAGACCGGGCCGCTGGAGCTATCGGTCACGAGAGACACGACGTTGACGCTCGTGGCCCAGGTCGCGCCGGTCGTCGCCGCCGGCCGCGGCGCGGTGCTGGTCATGCATGACATTACCGACTTGAGAAAGGCGGATCTGATTCGCCGCGACTTCGTGGCAAATGTCTCGCACGAGCTGCGCACGCCGCTCACCGCGATCAAAGGCTACGCGGAAGCGTTGCTCGACGATCCCGAAGACGACGAGGCGCGACGACGGTTCCTCGAGATCATCCACCGGCATGCGACGCGCATGGAGCGGCTGGTGAAGGATCTGCTCAGGCTGGCGCGGCTCGATGCGGGACAAGAAACCGTGGAGCTGGCGCCGTGCGATATCGACGGCCTGGTGGAGGGCATCGTGTCGGACTTCGAGCCGATCGCACAAGAGAAGCACCAGACCCTCGACGCGCAGGTCGCGCCCGAAGCGGCGCTACTCGTGACCGACGCGGCGAAGCTGCATGACGTGCTGCGCAACCTCGTCGAAAACGCCGTCAACTACACGCCTGACGGCGGTGCCGTCGAGGTGCGCGCCCGCATCGCCGGCGGCCGCTTTCAAATCAGTGTGGCCGACACCGGCCACGGCATTGCACCTGACGATTTGGCGCGCGTGTTCGAGCGCTTCTATCGGGTCGACAAATCGCGGGCCCGTCCCGGCGGCACCGGCCTGGGTTTGTCGATCGTCAAACATCTGGTCCAGGTGCTCGACGGCGAAGTGATCGTGGAGAACGAGCCTGGCGGCGGCGCGCTGTTCACGGTAACGTTGCCGTTGCGATGAAGATCCGGCCGCTGTGCCTGACAGCCATCGCTGCGCTCCTGGCATTGGTGAGCGGATGCGAAGCATCCTCGACTCCGGTGCTAGAGATCGCGACGACGACCAGCGTTCAGAACTCCGGCCTGCTCGCGGTGTTGCTGCCGGCGTTCGAACAGGCCGCGGGCATCGCGGTCCGGGCCCACGCCACCGGCAGCGGCCGAGCGTTGCAGATGTTGTCAAACGGCACCGTCGACGCCGTGATCAGCCACTCGCCGATCGCGGAACAGCGGTTGACGGCCGATCATCCCGACTGGTCCTATCGCAAGCTCGCCTACAACTGGTTCGTGGTCGTCGGGCCTCCATCAGACCCCGCTCGCGTACGCGGTGCCACCGACATCGCCGACGCGTTTCGCCGCATTGCCGAATCAGATGCGATGTTTGTTTCTCGTGGCGACGAATCGGGAACCCATGAACGCGAAAACGCGTTCTGGGAGGCGGCCGGCCGTCGGCCGATCACGGGGAGGCTGCTGGTCAGCGGCCGCGGCATGGCCCAGGCACTTCGTCATGCCGATGAGGCCCGTGCATATACCCTCAGCGATGCGCCGACGTTCCGGCAGCTGGCCGATGATCTCGACCTTGCAGTGGTGTTCGAGGACGATCCGCGTTTGCTCAACACCTACGCGTTCATCCACCGCACCGGACATCCGGAGGCTGATGCACTGGCGGCCTGGTTGTTCTCGGACACCGGCCGGACGTCGTTGGGCGGGTTCATGGTCGAAGGCCGGCGCGGTTTCGAACCGTGGCCGCCAGGCTGTGCGGCGGGCGCCCCGTCGGACGTGCCGTGCCGGCCAGACAAATGAGTCCGCAGAGCCGGTACACGGCTTCCCGATGATCGTTGAATAGAAGCTGAGGAGGCGGTCCGGATGAATAAGCCAATGTTGGGGGTCATGGTCCTCGGCGTCGTCGTCGGTTACGCCACGCAACGATATGGATCGCCGCGGGCCGCAGGTATTCCGCCGATTGCTGCGCTCGCCTTTACAGTCGTGCTCGCATCCGGTGGCGGCATCGACGCGCAAGCTCCCGCAGCAGGCAATGATCTGTCGTCGCTGTCGTTCTTCTTAGGTCGCTGGGAAGGGACCGCGGAGGGACAGCCTGGCAAGGGCAACGCCACGCGCGAGTACGTTTCGGAGCTGCGATCGAAAATCATCTACGCGAAGCATCGTGGCGTCTACCCTCCTCAGCCGGCCAACCCGAAGGGCGAAGTCCACGAGGATCTTGGAATCTATAGCTTCGATACCGCCGCGAAGCGCGTGCGGTTCCGCCAGTTCCATGTCGAAGGGTTCGTGATCCATTACGTGCAGGAGCCGGACACCAAGCCCGGCACCTGGATCTACACCAGCGAAGCGATCGAAAACATTCCGAAGGGCTATCGCAGCCGGGAAACGCACCTCAGCCTCGGCCCAGATGAGTTCGAGGAGGTCTTCGAGCTGGCGGACCCCGGCAAGGACTTCGCGGTGTATTCACGGACCCGGTTCAAACGCGTGCGGTAGCCATAACTCGCGATCCAGATTCTGCCGAGTCCGCCAGGCGGCGGCGATTGACTTCCAGCGCGCGAGGTCCTATATTCAAATAGTAGTTTGAATATTTGATTTATGGCCCGGCCCGCCCGTCTTAAGACCGCCATTTACGAGCTCATTGCCCAGGTCGGCAAAGCCGCGGCAAATCCGGTTCGGCTCGAGATCCTCGACCTGCTGGCTCAGGCGCCTCGCACCGTCGAGGCCGTCGCGGCCGGAGTCGACCAGAGCATTGCCAACACCTCGCACCACCTCCAAGTGCTGCGCCGCGCACGCCTGGTCGACACCGAGAAGGCTGGCCAATACGTCACGTACCGCTTAACCGACCCGCTGGTTGGCGGCTTCGTGCTGCAGCTGAGGACGCTGGCGCACGCGCGGCTCGCCGAGATCGACCGCGTGCGCCGCGACTATCTCGAACAGCGCGGCGCCCTGGACGCGGTCGGCCACGACGACCTGATCCGGAAAGTGAAATCCGGCGAGGTGACCGTCGTCGATGTCCGCCCTGGCGACGAGTTCGACGCCGGTCACATTCCGGGAGCCATCTCGATTCCCCTGACCGACTTGAAGAAACGGCTGCGCGAGCTGCCGAAGTCGCGCGAGATCGTCGCCTATTGTCGCGGTCCGTACTGCGTCATGGCGACCGACGCGGTCGCGATGCTGCGAGCGAGGGGATACCGCGCGCACGCAATCGAGCAGGGCGTCACGGAGTGGCGCGCCAGGGGCTGGCGAATCGCCACCAGCAATGGCCGTCGCGAAGGCGCGCGCCCATGACATCGTCACCGCCGCCGGCAGGCGCCGCCATCCGGCTGGGGTTGCGCGAGAACCTCGGGCAATTTTCGCTGCTGATCGTGGTCAACGCGTTTGTCGGCGCCATGGTCGGCCTCGAGCGCAGCATCCTGCCGGCAATCGCGGAGCAGGAATTCCAGCTGGCCGCGCGCACTGCCGTGCTGTCGTTCATCGTCGTCTTCGGCGTGGCGAAGGCGCTCACCAATTACGGCGCCGGCCGGCTCGCGGATCGCCTGGGTCGCAAGCACGTGCTGGTGGCCGGGTGGCTGGTCGCCGTACCGGTGCCCTTCCTCCTGATGTGGGCGCCGACGTGGAACTGGGTACTGTTTGCCAACCTCCTGCTCGGCATCAGCCAGGGCCTGACCTGGTCAACCACCGTCATCATGAAAATCGACTTGGTCGGCCCGAAACAGCGCGGGCTGGCCATGGGCTTGAACGAGTTCGCCGGCTACCTGGCGGTGGCCGCCAGCGCGCTGGCCACGGGTTGGATTGCCACACGGTACGGCGTTCGCCCGCAACCGTTCTATCTCGGTGTGGCGTACGTCATTGTGGGTCTGGCGCTGTCGGCACTTCTCGTCCGCGAAACGCGTCATCACGTCTCGCACGAATCCGCGCATGCCGGGACGTTGCCGCCCGGCGGCATCCCGTCGCCGCGCGAGGTGTTCTGGCGCACGACGCTGATCGACCGCAACCTGTCGAGCGTCAGCCAGGCGGGGCTCGTCAACAACCTCAACGACGGGATGGCCTGGGGTCTCTTCCCGATGGTGTTTGCGGCGGCCGGCATGAACCTGGCGCAGGTGGGGCTGCTCGCGGCGGTCTATCCAGCCACCTGGGGTGTGAGCCAGTTGGCGACCGGCGCGCTGTCGGACGGCATCGGGCGCAAGCCGCTCATTGTCTGGGGCATGTGGATCCAGGCTTCCGGCATCGGCGTGGTCACGATGGCGCACACGTTCGCGGGGTTTGTCGTGGGCGGGCTGTTGCTCGGCATCGGGACCGCGATGGTGTATCCCGCGCTGCTCGCGGCGATCGGCGATGTCGCCCACCCCAGCTGGCGTGCCTCGGCGGTCGGCGTCTATCGCCTCTGGCGTGACCTCGGCTATGCCATCGGTGCGCTGCTCGCGGGGATCACGGCCGACGTGTTCGGGCTCGACGTCGCGATGTGGGTGATCGCGGCGCTCACATTCATGTCGGGACTCGTGTCGGCGGTGCGGATGTCGGAAACACTACAAGTCAAACGGGAGTAACCCCATGCCGAAGACACTCTTCATCTTGAACGACCCGCCGTATGGAACGGAGCGCAGCTACAACGCGCTGCGCCTCGCGGGTTCGTTGTCGAAGCGCGAAGGGGAAGACGTAAGAGTTTTTCTCCTCGGCGACGCGGCGAGCTGCGCCAAGAAGGACCAGAAGGTGCCGCAGGGGTACTACAACACGGAGCTGATGCTGCGAGGCGTGGGCCGCCACGGCGGCGAGATCGGCGTCTGCGGCACCTGCATGGACGCCAGGGGGATCGCCGACCCGGAGCTCACCGACACCACGCACCGGAGCACGCTCGAGGAGCTCACCAACTGGGTGCAGTGGGCCGATCGCACGCTGGTGTTCTAATGAAAGGCGACGATCAAATGGCTGACTCAAAGACTGTCCTCATTCTCGGTGGCGGCGTCGGCGGTATCGCGACGGCGCGGGCACTTCGCACGCGCCTGCCGAAGGCGCACCGGGTGGTGCTGGTCGATCGCGAGCCCGATCACGTGTTCGCCCCGTCGCTTCTGTGGCTCATGGTTGGCCAGCGCACCGCCGGCGCGATCACCCGTCCACTCGCGCGCCTGGCGCGCAAGGGGATCGACGTCCGCGTCGGTACTGTCGAGCACATCGATCCTGATCGGCGAACGGTGACGGTGAGCGGCGAGGAACTCGCCGCCGATTACCTGGTCATCACGCTGGGCGCCGACCTGTCCCCGGAATCGATTCCAGGGCTGGCCGAGGCGGGCCACAACTTCTACAGCCGCAGCGGCGCCGAGTCACTGTGGACGGCCCTGCGGGACCTGCGGGCTGGTCGCGTCGTGGTGCTTACCGCCGCGCCGGCCTACAAGTGCCCGGCGGCGCCGTACGAAGGCGCAATGCTCATCGACGGCTGGTGCCGCAAACAGGGGCGGCGCGACGCCGTGCAGGTTGAGGTCTATGCCGCTGAGCCGGCGCCGATGGGCGTGGCCGGTCCCCACGTCTCGAGCGCCGTCACGCAGCTGCTTGCCGCGAAAGGCATCCCCTATCACCCCGGGCATCAGGTGACCTCCGTGGACGCCGACCGGAAGCGCCTGACCTTTGCGAGCGGCGTCCAGGCCGGCTTCGACCTGCTCGCGTACGTGCCGCCTCACCGCGCACCCGCGGTGATTCGCGACAGCGGCTTGGCGAGCGAAAGCGGGTGGATGTCCGTGGATCGCCACACCCTGCAGACGAAGTGGCCCAACGTCTACGCGATCGGCGACGTCGTCTCGATCCCGCTGGCGCTCGGGAAGCCGCTGCCGAAGGCCGGCGTGTTTGCCCACAGCCAGGCCAAGGTCGTCGCCGGCAACATTGCCCATGCAATTGCCGGCCAGCCGCAGTCGGCGCGCTTCGATGGCCACGGCGCGTGCTTCATTGAGATCGGCGGCGGCAAAGCCGGCATGGGCAGCGGAGACTTCTACGCGGAGCCGAAGCCGGAAGTGACACTGCGTCCGCCAGGCCGGCGATGGCATCTCGGCAAGGTGTGGGTGGAGAAGTCGTGGCTCTATACGAAGCTGTGAATCTACGCTCGGAACAGCCGTCGCATCACGGGCACTCCGGAGTCGTGAGATCCTGGCCTTCGCTCATGAGTGCCGACCGCAGTCCCCTGCTCGACCACCCCATCGACGCGCCGTCGGTGTTCACACCGGGCGACCTGATGGACGCCGTCCGCCGCGCGCGTCAGCTTGACGTCCAGCCGGTGCCGCCGCTGTGCATCCTCGACTTCGACGGCGACTTGTCGGATGGTCTTGTCCGCGATGGCACGGCCACGCCATCAGCCTCATGGGCGTGCTTTCACACTCAGATGCTGATCGTGAAGATCGAAGGAATGGAGTGCGGAGTCGTGCCGAGGACCATCGGGGGTCCATATGCAGTGCTGATCGCCGAACAGCTTCACGCGGCCGGTGCTCGCCTGATTGTAGGGCTGACCTCGGCGGGCCGGCTCAAGCCAGACCTTCCAATGCCCAGCATCGTCGTTGCCGATGAGGCGGTCAGGGATGAGGGCACGTCACTTCACTATGTGCAGGCAGCAACCACCATCACGACGCCGACACCGACATTGGTAACGCATCTGAGCCGAGAATTCGAAACGGTCAGTCTGGTCGAGCACGGACTTGTGTGGACGACAGATGCACCCTATCGTGAGACTGAGGAGCAACTGCAGCGATGGGCGACGGCGGGGGCCCTGGCTGTCGAAATGCAGGCGGCCTCGTTGTTCGCATTCGCGACCGCAAGCGGTGCCCACGTCGGCTTGGTCGCGCTTGTCAGCAACAGCCCTGCGCAGTCGCACGAGCAGTTCGACACCGGGGGGCACGGCTACCGGCTTCGTGTCCTGACGGCTGTCGCCCGGGCCGCAGGTGCCTTTCTCGACGGCCCGCATCGATAATTCGGTAACATCTCGGAGGCCATTGTGTCCATTGGAATGAAGCCGCGGGCTACCCAGCTCGCATTCACCGTTCTCGGGTCGATTGCACTCGCAGGGTTCGCGGCGTGCTCGTCGCCCAGCCCGTCCAGTTCCCAACCTGCCGCACCGAAGGCCGCGAATGCCACGCCGGCTGCGACCGCCGCGGCGGAGCATCCCGAACTCGGGGAGGCGGCCTCGGTGACGGAAGACTCGTTGACCACGGCTGTCGCAACCCACCTCCAGGCCGAGACAGCGCGCCAGGGAGGTAGCTTGGTGATCCAAGACCCGCAACAGCGGCGTCAGCTCAATCTGACGCTGGCCACCGTTCATCGAGAAGGGACTCGCAAGCTGGCGGACGGCCGTTACTTCGCCTGCGCAGAGTTCAAAGGGCGCGATGGCGACTCGTACGAACTCGATGTGTTCATGCGCCAGGATCTCAACGGCCTGACCTCGGACGAGGTCATCATCCACAAACAGAACGGCGCACCTCGCTACAACTGGGTGCAAGCCGATGGGGTCTGGAGACGAGAACCGCCCGCACCGCGGTAATCGGGGTGCACCCCTGGTCTACAACGCCCGCTCGCGTGCCACCAGCCGGTACAGCACCGGCAGCACCAGCAGCGTCAACGCCGTGGACGATAGAATGCCGCCCACCACGACGGTGGCAAGCGGCCGCTGCACCTCGGCGCCCGTGCCGGTGGCGAGCGCCATGGGCAGAAACCCCAGCGCCGCGACCAGCGCCGTCATCAGCACCGGCCGCAACCGCGCCACCGCGCCGTTGAAGACCGCATCGTCGACCGACGCGCCGTCGGCGCGCAGGCGGTTGATGAACGTCAACATCACCAGCCCGTTCAACACCGCAACGCCCGACAGCGCGATGAAGCCGACCGCCGCGGAGATCGAAAACGGAATGTCACGCAGCCAGAGAGCCAGGATGCCGCCGGTGAGCGACAGCGGCACGCCGGTGAAGACCAGCAGCGCGTCCCGCATGTTGCCAAACGTCGCGAACAACAGCGCGACAATCAGCAGCAGCGCCATCGGGACGACGACCTGCAATCGTTGCCGCGCCGAGATCAATTGTTCGAACTGACCTCCCCACGCCGTCCAATAGCCGGGGGGAATCGTGACGCCGCCCTGGATTCTGCGCTCGGCATCCTCGACAAACGACCCGATGTCACGCCCGCGAACGTTCGCGGTCACTACCACGCGGCGCTTGCCGTTCTCGCGGCTCACTTGATTTGGACCAGTGGCAATGTCGAATCTCGCCACTGACTCCAGCGGCACGTACGCCTCCGCCCGCCCGCCCGTCGGCGGCAAGTCCGCACCCCGGCGCGTCGAGACCAGCGGAATCGGCAGCCGCTTCAACCCCTCGATGTCGGTGCGCATGTTTTCGGGCAGGCGTACGACGATGTCGAAACGGCGGTCGCCGTCGTAGACCTGGCCCGCCGCCTTGCCGCCGATGGCGACCTCGACGACATCCTGCACGTCGACGACGTTGAGCCCCAGCCTGGCCATCGCAGGGCGATCGAGCTCGATGGTCAGTACCGGCAATCCTGTCGTCTGTTCGATCTTCACATCGGAGGCGCCCGGGACGCCGGCCAGCACTCGTTCCACGGCCGCGCCCACGTCAGCCAGCGTGTTCATGTCGTCGCCGAACACCTTCACGGCCACATCGCTGCGCACCCCCGCGATCAGCTCGTTGAAGCGCATCTGGATCGGCTGCGTGAACTCGTAGTTGTTGCCCGGCAGGTGGAACAGGTCGTCTTCGAGCTGCGTCACCAGCGACGCCTTGGTCCGGCGCGGGTCGGGCCACTGCGACGGCGGTTTGAGCATCACGTAGGTGTCGGCCACGCTGGGCGGCATCGGATCGTTGGCGATCTCGGCCGTACCGATCTTCGAGAACACATAGTCCACTTCCGGATAGGTCTTCAGTTGTCGCTCGACCGCGTGTTGCATCTCGACCGCCGTCGTCAGGCTCGTGCCGGGGATCCGCAGCGCGTGCACGAGCAGGTCGCCTTCATCGAGACTCGGCAGAAACTCGGTTCCCAGGCGGGCGCCAATCACCCCCGTCACGGCCATCAGTACGACTGCGGCCACAGCCGTCGCCGGCCCATTGTTGAGGGCCACGCGCAGCGCCGGGGCGTACGCGCGCTGCGCCAGGCAGACCAGCAGGTTTTCCTTCTCCGACATCCGTCCGGTCAGGAAAACCGCGAGCGCCGCGGGCACGAAGGTCATCGTCAGAATCATTGCGCCGAGAAGCGCGGCGAGCACCGTGAACGCCATCGGGTAGAACATCTTGCCCTCGATGCCGGTGAGCGTCAGGATCGGCAGGTACACGATCATGATGATCAGCTCGCCGAAGATCGTGGCTTTCCGGACCTGGCTCGAGGCATCGAACACCACGGCGTAGCGCTCCTCGGGTGTGAGCGGGCGCCCGAGCTCGTGCTGGCGTTCGGTCAGGCGCCGCACACAGTTCTCGACGATGATCGCGGCGCCGTCGACGATGATGCCGAAGTCGAGGGCGCCCAGGCTTAAGAGGCTGCCGCTGACACCGCGTTCCACCATGCCGGTGATGGCAAACAACATCGACAGCGGAATGACACAGGCGGTGATGAGCGCCGCCCGCATATTTCCCAGGAAGACGAACAGCACCAGGATGACGAGCAGGGCGCCGACCATCAGGTTGTCGCGCACGGTCTTGATGGTCGCATCCACCAGCTTCGACCGGTCGTAGACGGTCTTCGCCACGACGCCCGCCGGCAGCGTGCGGTTGACCTCGGCCATCCGATCGGCGACCCGCCGCGACACGATGCGGCTGTTCTCGCCCATCAGCATGAGGGCGGTGCCGACCACCACCTCGCGGCCGTTTTCGGTCGCCGCGCCGTTGCGGAGCTCCTGGCCGAGAATGACCGCGGCGACCGTCCGCAAATAGATCGGCGTGCCGTTGGCGTTGGCGATGACGATGCTTTCGATGTCGGCGAGCGACGACACCTGGCCTGGGGCACGAATCAGGTACTGTTCGCCGCGCCGCTCGATGTACCCGGCGCCGGCGTTCGCGTTGTTCGCCGCCAGGGCGGACAGCACGTCGCGGAACGTGAGCCCGTGCGCCATCAGCTTCGCGGGATCGGGCGTGACGTGAAACTCCTTGGTGTAGCCGCCAATACTGTTGACGTCGGCCACGCCGGGCACGGTGCGCAACTGCGGACGCACGATCCAATCTTGAACCGTTCGCAGATCCATACCCGAATACGGTTGTCCCTCGGGTGTCCGTGCGCCGTCCTCCGCCGCCACGGACCACAGAAAGATCTCGCCAAGCCCGGTCGCGATCGGCCCCATGGAGGGCGCAATGCCAGGCGGCAGGTGGCTGCGCGCCTCGAGGATCCGCTCGTTCACCAGCTGACGGGCGAAGTAGATGTCGGTGCCGTCATCGAAAATGACCGTGACCTGCGACAGCCCGTACCTGGAAATCGAGCGGGTCTCCAGCAAACGCGGCAACCCGGCCATCGCCGTTTCGACGAGAAACGTGATGCGCTGCTCGGCCTCCAGCGGCGAATACCCCGGCGCCTCGGTGTTGATCTGCACCTGGACGTTCGTGATGTCGGGCACGGCGTCGATCGGCAACCGCTGGTAGTTGTAGGCGCCAAAGACCGCGAACCCAAGCGTCGCGATGATGACGACCCAGCGTTGCGCGATGGAAAACCGGATGATGCGTTCAATCATGATTAATGGTCGTGGGTCGCGCCGAGCTTGCCGATTTCGGCCTTGATGGCAAAACTATTGGTGGCCGCGTAGCGTTCGCCCGGCTTCAGGCCGTTCAGCACTTCGACCCACCCGCCGTCCGACCGGCCCAATTCGAGAGGACGCGCCTCGAACCAGTCGCCATAGCGGACGAACACCACTTGCCAGTCGCGAAATGTCTGAATGGCGTCGGCGGGCACGGCCAGCGGCACCGTGGTTGACGATTGGACCAGCCGGACCGACACGAAGAGCCCCGGCCGCCATCGTCCATCAGGATTGGGAATGACAATGCGTGCCGTGGCGCTGCGGTTCTCCTCACCCACAAGTGAGCCGATGAACGTCACGCGCCCGCTCACTTCGCGATCGAGATCCTGCGATCGCACCGTTGCGGCCTGGCCCTGGTGCACGTGGTTGAGATCCCTGGCGGTCACGCTGATGTCCACCCACACCGAGGACAAATCGGCGATGACGAAAATGGCACGATCGGGAGGGACCGACTCGCCGACAGTCACATCACGATCGATCACGGTGCCGCCGAGCGGCGCGCGGATTTCATAGCGCGGCAAGCTCTCGGCCGGCGCCGTCGCGAGGCCCGCCAGTGAGCCGGGCGCCATGCCAAGCGCGACGAGCTTCTGGGCCGCCACCTCCGCCGTCAATTGCGCCTGCTCCACTGCTCGGCGCGCTTCCAGGTATTCCTGCTCGGCTGAAATTTTCTTCTTCCAGAGGTTCTCTTCGCGCTCGAGCGCGACCCGCGCGAACTGGACGTGCTGCAGGGCGGCCAGGTACGCACTCTTCGCGTCCGCCAGCTCCCGGCTGTTGATGACGGCGACGAGATCGCCACGCCGCACGGCATCGCCCTCTTTCTTCAGGACTTCGATCACCACGCCCTGCAGTCGTGTGACGACGTGCGCCAGCCGAGTTTCGTCAGCCTTGATCTCGCCCGGCACCTCCAACAGCGTCGTCATCGCCCTCGGCCCGACCTCCCGGATCTCGATACCGGCGCTGGCAATGGTGGCGTCGCTCAGCTGCACCTTGCCTTCGAACTGCGAGTACGACCAGTCGTGCGTGCGGCCATTGCGGGTCGCGGTGACTTTGACATCGAATGAATGCGGTTCTTCGACGACCCCCGCACCACGAAGGTAGTCGGCCTCGGGGACGAACGCGATTCGATCGACACGCCCGCCGAGCCGGTGCAATTCAACCGCAAGCTGGACTTCGCCCGGCGGAATCGGCCGGCCCTGGCGATCGAGCGGGTAGACGCGGAACTGCGGAGGCACGCCGGTCTCGTAGATGGTCATTTCCAGTTGCAGGTCGTCACCGGCGAGCAGGCGCGCTCCGTGCGGACCTCTTGGATAATCCAGCGGTCCGTCCGCCTCGTGGGTTTCGGCGGAGGACGGCGCCTCGGACCCGCGTCGCACCAGCAACGTGACGACAACGAGGCCGGCGATGGCGATCGCGACGGCACTCAAGACAGATTTGGTTCGCATGGGTATGACTCTCGCTATTGGCAGGACAAACCTGAAGGTTTGTCCCCACATGTGGCCGGCGGCGGTGACGCGGCATCGGCCAGCGGCATCCCGATGAGCCGCTCGACCTGCGCGGCCGCCTTGTGCCAGCCGGTCAGCGCCCGCAGATACTGCCCTTCCGCCGCGACGAGCGTGCGTTGCGCGTCGAGCACATCGAGGAACCCGAAGCGGCCGAGCCGATAGCCTTCTTCGATCGACTCGAATGCAGACCGAGCCCCCGGCAGTACGTTCGACGCCAGCCCGGCGGCTTCATCGTGCGCGCCGGCCAGCCTGCCGTAGGCCTCGGCAAGCATCGCCGTGACGCGGCTCTGCGCGGCGCGCTGCTCTTCGCGCGCCTTGGCGATTCGGTCGCTCGCTTCCTGGACGCCCGCACGATTACGGTCGAACACCGGGAGCGGAATAGACGCGCCGATCACGAACGCATTGCGGTCGACCTCGGTGAAGCGGCGATAGCCGGCGGTCACGGTCACATCGGGCACGCGCGCCGCGGCCTCGACGGCACGCGCGGCGTCGCGTTGGGCGATCTCCGTCGTCCAGCGGGCGACCTCGGGGTTCTGCGCGACGCGCTGCTGCAGAACCGCGAACGGCGGAAGCGAGGGCGGGATCGAAAGGTCGCCGTCAGCACCGTCGAACATCGCGGCATCACTTCCCCACAAGGTCGCCAGCCGCGTGCGGCCGGCGTCGAGCGTTCGCCGGGCCCGTTGTTCGTCGATGCGCGCGCCCGCCAGCGCGACTTCTGCCTTCGTCCGCTCGATCGGCGATACCACGCCCGCCTCAACCCGCGTGCTGGCGATTTGGTGCACCTGCTCGGCCAGCGCCCGTGTCCGCCCGGCGAGGGCGGCCAGCTCTTGACCGGCCAACACGTCGAGGTAGGCCGCGCTGACGCGGGTCAACACGTCAATGCGGGCGGCTTCGAAATCCCACGCCGCGAGGTCCCGTGCGAGGTCCGCGAGTGTCTGCCGGGCTGCGCGCTTGCCGCCAAGCTCGATCAGTTGACTGAGCTCGATGGTGGTCTGGGGTTGGACGGCGGCCTCCGCGCCGGCCACGTGCGTGGCGCCGCCAAGATCCTCCACCAGCGTGCCGAGCACGGGGTTCGGCGGCCGCCCCGCCTGGAGCGCGCGCGCTTCCCTTGCGCGCGTCTCCCACGCGAAACTGGCAAGCTCAGGATTCTGCAACAACGCGAGCGACAACGCATCGCGAAGGGTGATGCGACCTTCGGGGTTGTCGACGCGTCGCACGTCGCCAGCCGGTTGCGCCTGGTAGACGGGCAGATCGATTCCGAGCGGGCGTGGAGGAACCTGCTGGGCCCAAACACCGTGGCCCACGCTGAGCGCCAGCACTGGAGCACCAAGCCAACACACGACGCGACGAGCGAGGGAAACACAAGCAGCCAATGACATAGCCCTCCGGCCGGATCAGGCCGAGCAAAACCACTGCAACAATTGAACGAACAGGTGCGTACGAGGTCGTCAGGCGGAGGCGGGCGGAGCGGGCGAGCAGATAAATCTGAAAGGCGGATCGTGCGTCGGCAGGATCGTGGCGCGATTGGCCGGGCGGACAATGGCGGAAGCCGTTTCGTCGGCGACGAGAATCGTGACCGCCGGCGAACAGCGTAATGAGAACGGCGCGCCGGCGTCGTAAGTGAGCGGCAGGATCCGCGCGGTCAGATGACCGTCGTGATCCAGGTTGGTCTCGTCGTGCGCGGCATCTTCGTCGTGATGCGAAGACTCATCGTCGATCAGGTGACGATGGATGATGGTGTCGTTCTCTTGCTGATGCACATGCACGGATGGCAACACGCCCACCATCAGCATGGCGAGCGCGGCCATTGAAGCGACGACGCGAGGTGCGACGAGTCGGAGCACTGGTGAGCAGTATGTGGCCCGCCCGCAGCCTGAGTCAATCGAGCTGCGGGCATGGGCCGCGCGCTCTGAAGTATCAACCTGAACCGGTGAGGCGCTTCAACCGATCCTGAATCGCCGCGGGGGACGGAACTCCGTCCGGGTAGATCCGTCACGTCGGGGTGGCGAAAGGCGGCGTCGGTTCCGCCATGCCGAACAGATCGCGACTCGAAACGAGCACGGTCGGCGTCGGATAGCCACGGCGAACGTCGCCATCCGGCAAGGTTTCCAAGTCGACGACTTGATACGCGAACGGCTGACCCAGCACTCGCAGGGCGTCATCGAGATTCGCTTTCATCGTCGTGGTGTTGACGCAGCCGTCGCGTGTGAGGAATACCAGATCTCTCATCGGTGCTATCGATGCCGGTTGCGCCGCGCAGCCTGCGGCGATTACTCCTACGAGAACGATGACGGCGATCCGCATGATCGTGATTCTATATCGCGCGCATCCCGCGTAGATCAGAACAGCCTCCAGTACGAATCGATTGGTTTGGATTGCTTGAAATCCCGATAGCGCCGCGTCACGAGGTACAACGGGCACAAGCCCACCAGCCAGACGATGTAAACCGCCAGGTAGCCCGCGCCATCGCGGAAGCCCGCGGCGCCGACCAGGGCGAAGAGCCAGAGATGGGCGAGGTAGAACGCCAGCGGCGCCTGCCCGAACACCCGGAGCACGCGGCCGAACGGCGCGAGCCAGGCGGGCATCCGCTCCAGGCCGGCCAGCAACAGCAGGTTGGTGCCGAGCATGAACAGCGTAAAGACCAGCGCGGGCGGGTACTTGATGAAGTTCAGAAACTCGATCCATGAACCGTCGCGCGGCAGCCTGATGTTGCCGAAGCCGCCGTAGACGCGCAGGGCGATCGCCGCCGCCAGCCCGGCCAGGCCGAGCCACGGCGCGCTGCCAAGTGCCGCGCGCCGGTCGTGGACGATCCAGCGGCCGAACAACACGCCAAGCGCGGCGATCCCGAACCACGGGATCACCGGATACTGCACCCAGATGTGATGGTTGATTCCGGGAATCAGCAAGAGACCCGTGAAGAAGCTGTAAGCCGTCGAGATGTTTTCGGGACCCGGCGTGAGCAATGCGGTTGCCAGCAACGCCGCCACGGCAAGCGCCGCCCAAACTGCCGCACGGAATCGAATGAACGCCGCGCTGAGTACCATCGACAGGCCCAACCCGACAAGCACCGTGAACACCATCATCGGCGGACCCTCGCCCGGAATGATCGAGTCAGGTCCCGTGAGCGGCTCGACGCGTGACGACAGCAGGCCGATCAGCCACGCCGGGAGTTCTAGGAAGAAACTGACCAGCACGAGCAGCAGGCCGCGCGCGAGCAGAAAGCCGGAGACGCGTCCGTTGCTCCAGCCCTGTTGGCGCCGACTCTCGGCCATCAGGCTGATGCCCACGCCCATCAGGAAAAAGAAGCCGGGCGCGCACAGGTGGGTCACAAGGCGCGTGAGAAACGCGATCGGGCTCGAATAGCGGGTCCACAGCCCGGCCCACATTTCCCCCGAATGGAACCGGCCGACCATGAAGCTGACATGGTCGAGCGCCATGACGATCATGATGAAGCCGCGCAGCGCGTCGAGCGATCCGAGGCGCCCGCCTTCTCTAACAGGTTGCGGGCGCCCAATCAGCACGGCATGCTGCTCGACTCCACCGTTATCCGTCACAACGACCACGCCTTGCAGCATGTTCATCCCACTGAGGGCGACGAGGATGCCGCGTCGCGAAATCTCGATTGGAGAAGACCGCCGCCTTGGCCTTGAGGCCGTCTATCTTAACGTTCTTTGGTCTGTCCATCCATAGGCGGTGCATGCAGGGCGGCGATCAACGGGCAGGAGATGTGGCCACGGCTCTCGGAGCATCGGCCGACCAGGCGGAGCAGTACCGCCTCGATGCGACGCAAATCCCGCAGTCTTCCGCGCACGTCAACCAGCTTCTGCTCGGCGACGACCCGAGCCTCGTCGCAGTGTGAGCCGTCGTCGAGTCTCAACAGACCAGCCACCTCTTCCAGACTGAACCCCAGGCGCTGGGCGGATTTCACGAACCTGACCCGCGCGACGTGTGACGGCCCGTAGCGACGAATGCGACCGTACGGCCGTGCTGGCGAGGGCAGCAGACCCTTACGTTGATAAAACCGAATGGTTTCGACGTTGACGCCGGCCTCGGCCGCGAACGCACCAACGGTCAAGGCTGGCGAGGGGTTCTTATCGAAGGAACACGCGGGCTGACGCTCGTCCGCGGCGCGGCGCGCTTCGAAGACGGTCGTACCGTGGCCGTCGCGCTGGCTGACGGCGGCGAGCGTCGAATCCCTTTTGACCGCTGTTTGATCGCGACCGGCGCAAGCCCGGCGACCCCGCCTCTTCCCGGGCTGACCGGGACGCCCTACTGGACCTCGACAGAAGCGCTCGCGAGCGACCGCATTCCGGCGCGGCTGGCCGTGATCGGATCTTCCGCGACTGCCGTGGAGTTGGCGCAGGCGTTCGCTCGCCTTGGCAGTCAAGTGACCATTCTCGCGAGGAGCACCTTGTTACTCCGCGAGGGTGGTGGTGCTGAAGGTCGAAGGCATGACTTGAGCCGGCTGTGAGGCCGCCGTGAAGCAGGCCGCAAAAAGCGTGACAGGTGTTCAAGACTGCACCGCGAACTACAAGACCGGCACCGCGGAGGTGACGTTCGACCCGGCGAAGACCACACCGGACGCAATTGCCAAGGTGATCACCGAGAAGACTGGCTATAAAGCAACCGTGCCGCCGAAGCCGAAATCCTGAGGCGACGGCGACACGATCCGCGCGGCTTCACTGCACGACCACCGAACCGCGCAACATGTTCATCCCGCACGCAAATGCGATCTCGCCCGATTTGTCTGGCGTGAATTCGATCGCCACGGGCTGGTTGAGCGGCAGATCACGCCGGATGTTCAACGACGGGAACACAACCGACGTGGCGCACGTCTTGTCGCTCGTTCGCGTGAATGTGACCCGCGCGGGCACCCCGGACTTGAGGGTGATCCGCTGGGGATCGAAGCTTGCGTCGGTCACAGTCACGCTGGCTTGCTGTACCTCCATGCTGCCCTGCATCGAGCCATGTCCCGCTGGCGGCCCAGAGGTTGCTCGCAATCCGAGCCGTTCACGCTCGGCGCGCACATAGAAGCTGCCTTCCGCCACGACGATGTCACCTGGTGTCACACCCACCAGCACCGAGACGCGATCCCCCTCCGGCGTTCCCAGGCGTACGTCCCGCTCGATAAAGCGTCCCGGCTGTTTTGGATCGACCAGGTACGCCACGGTCCGATCGCCGACGTTCTGAACGGCGCTGCGCGGGATCAGCGGCGTGGCGGCGCCGGCCTCTCCTGCGAGAACCGCCTCTGCGAACATGCCGAGGCGCAGCTCATGGCGCGGGTTGGGCACTTCGACCCGCACCTTGGCCGTGCGCGTCTCCGGGCTGACCTGCGGATCGATGTAGCTGACACGGCCCTGCAGGGCGAGCTCCGGGTAGGCGCTGGTCATGATCGTCGCGGGCTGGCCGACACGGATTCGAGCGAAGTCCTTCTCATAGACCTCCGCAACCACCCACACGGTCGAGAGGTCGACGACCGTGAAAAGCTGCGTCGCCTGATCGACATTCGTGCCGACGTTCGCGTCGCGTTTGGTGATCACCCCAGTGATGGGAGCGGCGACATTCGTTGTGGCATCCACCGGCTTGCCAGGCCCGAGGCTGTCGATCGTCCTGGTTGACAGACCGAGTAATTGCAGCCGCGATGCCACGCTTTGCACATCTGCGCGGCGCGCCGTGTGCTCGGCGTGAACGCGCTCGAGCTCCTGCCGGCTCGCGGCTCCTATCTGCACGAGCTTTTCTGTGCGAGCGAGTTCCTGATCATGCGCGTCGAGCTCGGCGCGTGCCGAAATATACCGCGTCTGCGCCTCCGCCAGCTCGGGGCTGAAGATCTGCGCGATCGTCTGCCCGCGTTGCACCTGCTGGCCCAGTTCGGCCGCGACCCGCGTGACCCGTCCGCTGACGAGCGGGGTCACCACGACTTGCTTGTACGCATTGGGCTCAACCACACCCGGCGCTCGCAGAGTTCCGGACGCCGTGCCGGCCGTAACGGCGGTCACCGTGATCCCGGCGCGCTCGACGGCCTCCGGGCTGAGCGTCACAACCACGTCTGGTAACGCCCCTGATGCAACGGGAGCGGAGGCAGGCGCCACCGGATCCGCCGGCGTCGACCCGGTGCCGGCCATGGCCGCGTGTTCGTCCGATGCCGGCCGCGGCGAAGCGCTCGATCGTAAGCCGAAGTATGTCGCGCCGGCGCCAACCGCAAGCAGCGCTACCGCCGCGCCGACGAGGACCGACCATCGCACAGTGACGCGTGATTCAGAATTCATTTCATGTCTCCCAATGCGCGCTTGAGGGCGGCGCGCGCCTCCCAGGCTTCGCGCAACGCGCTTGTGTAAGCCTGCTCGATGTCGAGATAGCGGCGTTGTTCCGCCAGCACGTCAAACGCCGTCGCGCGACCGAGATCGAAGGTCTGCCGGACGACGTCGAGATTCTGCCGCGCGAGCGTTCGAACCCCGTCGGCGTACAGGCTCACCACTCGCCGGGCCTGCACGTCGCGCGCCTGCGCCGCAGCGACCTCGGCGCGTGCGGCCAACTCCGCCGCTGCAAGGCGAGCCTCCGCGCCCGACCGCTCGGCTCGTGCCGCGGCGATCTGACCTTGATTACGATTGAATAACGGGATCAGTACCATCGCTCCGCCGGCGACGTAATTGAAGCGCCCGCGCACGCGTTCCGGCGCTCCCGCGGAGTTGAAGCCCTGCTGTGGAAAGCCGGCGTCCATGCGCATCACCGTTCCGAAGAGGCTGACGTCCACGCGCCCGTCGCGCCGCGCCTGATCGGCTCGCGCATCGGCAATCGTCACGCGCACCTCGGCCTCGCGCACGTCGGGGCGCGTGGCGATCGATGCCGGCGTGGCGAGGGCTGTTTCGGTGACGCTCCCCGCCACAAGGCTCTCGAGCGTCTCGCGCAGCAGCAGTGGTTCTTCGGGGGACATCCCCAGCAACTGCTTCAGCTGCACAAGGGCCGCGTCCACGCGGCCGGCGGCGAGGAACCGTTCGGCTTCGACACGCCGCAACTCTACCTCCAGCAAGTCGGCCTCGAGCGGCGGGGTTGCGCCGGCGTCGACGCGCGCGCGCACGAGGTCCAGCTGGCGCCGGGTCGTGGCGAACAGGTCATCGGCGACCTGCACGTCCCGGATCGCGACGGCGGCAGCGCCGTACTGCAAGCGGACATCGGCAGCGAGGAGCCGCTCGCGATCGGCGATGGCGAATTCCGTTGCCGCCAGCTCACGATCCGCGGTATTGATTCGGCCCCGGCGGCGAAACAGATCCAGTGGCCACTCGACGCCGGCGCTGGTCAGGTTGTCGGTGCCGGCAGGCTCCTCGCGGCGCTCGAACGAGAGCGTCGGGTTCGGCCGCAGGCCGGCCTGCTGTCGCAGCCCACGCGCAACCTCGATGTCGGCACGCACGCCGCGAAGCGACGGTTCACGCTCGAGTGCGCGCGCGATCGCATCGGCCAGCCCCACGCCGGCACGGGCATCCACGTAGGGTGAGGCGGTCGTTGGCTGTTGCGGTGCACCCTGGCCACGCACGGGCGCTGCGAACAGAACAGCGGCCAGCATGACGCTCGAGATTTGTCGACCCGTCTTCATTGCACAGCTCCCTCGAAATTAACCGAACCCTGCCCTGCCGGACCGTTCCATTCGATACTGATCGGCCAGCTGCCACCCATCCCGAACTCTGCGGTCATCGCATAGCGACCGGGGACGCCCGTCGGCTGCACTTGAACGTTCCCCGACATCACCATGCCCGGCATCGCCATGTTCGCCGCGAGGCGCACGGTTCCGACGTCGACGAGATCGCCAGACGGCGAGCGAAACTCGAGCGTGACCGTGTTGCGTCCGGTTCGCAGCGTGCCCGTCGGCGTGAGTAGCACGATCTCCAGATCGCCGGACCGGACGGTCTGGACAACTGCCCCACCGGCCGAGGTGGCGCCGGAGTCGGTCCCGGTCGTGCGCGTCATCCGCCACGCCATGAAAGCCGCACCCGCAAACGTGACAACAATCGCGGCCACGATCGCGGCGCGGCGAAGATTGAAGGACCCCCGGCTAGTCGCAGGCAGGGGCTGATGCGGCAACCCGAGCTGCCGTTCGCGAATCGAGAAGAAGATGGCCGGCGTCACGATCAGCACATGGAGAAGCGACGAGATCATGCCGCCGAGGACCGGAGTGGCGAGCGGCTTCATGACCTCCGCGCCGACGCTGCTGCTCCACATGATCGGCAGCAGCCCGGCGACGACCGTGGACACCGTCATGACCTTCGGACGCAGGCGCAGCAGGGCGCCCTCCATGATCGCGTCTCGCAGCGCCGTCCGGGTCAGCGTCCCCCCGAGCTCGCGTGTCTTACGCTCGACCGCCTCCTCGAGGTAGATCACCATCACGACGCCGGTCTGAACGGCCGTGCCAAACAGCGCGATGAAGCCGACCCAGACGGCGACGGAAAAGTTGTAGCCGAGCAGCCACAACAAATACACGCCTCCGGTCAGGGCGAACGGGACCGCGAGCAGCACGTGCGCGGCCTCGATAGCCGATCCATACGTGAAATAGAGCAGGATGAAGATGATCACCAGCACGATCGGGATCACGATCTGCAGCCGCTCGCGCGCGCGCACCTGATTCTCCCAGCGGCCACTCCATCCAATGTAGTAGCCGGCAGGCAATACGACGGCGCGTGCGACGGCGCCGCGCGCCTCCTGCACGAATCCGCCGACATCGCGTCCCTGCACGTTGAGCAGCACGGTGGCCAGCAGCAGGCCGTTCTCGGACGAGATCATGGCGGGCCCGCGCGCGTGCTCGATCCGCGCGAGCTGTCCGAGCGGGATCTGGGCGCCTCCAGGCGCGCTGACAAGGACCTGCGCCAGGGCCTGCGGGTCGGCGCGGTCCTCCGGCCGGTACCGCACGCGCACCGGAAACCGTGACCGCCCCTCGATCGTCGTCGTCAGCACGGTCTCGCCCACCGCGGTCTCGATCACCTGCTGCACCTCGCCGACACCGATGCCGTAGCGGGCGGCGGCGGCGCGATCGACCTCGATGTTCAGGTACTGGCCGCTCGTGACCTGCTCGGGATACACATTGCTCGACCCTCGCACCGCACGGACGGCATCTGCCACCTGACGCGCAAGTCCCTCGAGCGTCGTCAGATCGGTGCCGAAGATCTTCACCCCCACCTCCGAGCGAATGCCGGTCGTCAGCATGTCGATCCGGTTGATGATCGGCATCGTCCAGATCGGCGACACGCCGGGCAACTGCGCTGCTCGACTCATCTCGGCGCGAAGGCGATCGAGCGTCATGCCGGGGCGCCACTGGTCACGTGGCTTCAGATGGACCACGGTTTCCGTCATGTTCAACGGCGCAGGATCGGTCGACGTGTCGGCCCGCGCCACCTTGGCCACGGCGTACTCGACTTCGGGAAACGACTGCAGGATCTGGTTCTGCTTCGCCGCGTTCCTGGTGTTCTCTTCGAGCGAGATGCTCGGGTCGGCGATCGGCATGAACATCAGGTCACCCTCGTTGAGCGGCGGCATGAATTCGCTGCCAATCCCGCGCGCGAGCACCAGGGCGCCGAGCAACAACGACGCGGCGACCGCGACGGTGATCAGCCGATGCGCGAGCGCCGCCTCGAGCGCGGGACGGTAGAGCCGCTGCAACCCGCGCATCACCGGGTTGTCTTCTTCCTTGCGGAACTTGCCGCCCAGTAACAGGCTGCAGAGCACCGGCACGAGCGTGACCGAGACCACCGTTGCCGCCAGGACGGCAAACGTCTTGGTGAACGCCAGCGGATGAAACAACTTGCCTTCCTGTCCGGTCAGCGCGAACACGGGGATGAAGGCGAGAAGAATGATCGCCATGGAGAAGAACACGGGCCGTCCGACCAGGCGCGTCGATTCCAGCACGGTCTGCCACACCAGGCGGCGATCGCGGGGGTCGACGCCCCGCTGTTCCATGAACCGGAAGGCGTTCTCGGTGACGACGATGCCCGCATCGACGAGGACGCCGATCGCGATCGCGATGCCGGCCAGGCTCATGATGTTCGACGAGATGCCGGCGTAATACATCCCGAGAAACGAAATCAGAACAGCCAGCGGCAGCGGAAGGGTCACGATCAGGATCGACCGGAAGTGCATCAGGAAGATCACATGCGCCAGCGTCACGAGGACGATTTCTTCGACGAGCGCCGTCCGCAGCGTGTCGGCGGCCTGTTCGATCAGGTTCGAGCGGTCGTAGAACGGGACGATCGTGACTCCGGCCGGCAGCCCCGGCTCGATCTGGGCGATGCGCGCCTTCACCGCGTCGATGACGGCCTTGGTGTTCACGCCCGTCCGGGCCACGACCACCCCACCCACCGCCTCGTTCGCACCCTTGACCAGGGAGGAGACGCGAAAGGCGTTGCCCACCTGGACGTTCGCAACCTGCTCGACGAACACCGGCGTGCCGCCCGAGGCCCCGATCACAATCTTCCGGACGTCGTCCACCGACGCGATCAGACCCACCCCTCGCACGATCAACCACGCGCCGTTCGATTCCAGCACGTTGCCGCCGACATTGAGATTGCTCTCGCGCACCGCCGAGACCACCACGCTCAGCGGCAGCTTGTATTGGCGGAGGCGATCGGGGTCGACGTCGACTTGATACTGCTGCACGAAACCGCCCACCGAGGCGACTTCCGCCACACCCGGCACCGCATTGAGCTGGTAGCGGACGAACCAGTCCTGCAGGGTCCGTAACTCACGCAGGGAGTGTGTGGGGCTTTCGAGGGTGTACCAGAAGACGTGGCCGACGCCGGTGGCGTCGGGGCCGAGCGTTGGGACCACGCCGGCGGGCAGAGTCTTGGCGACCAGGCTCATGCGCTCGAGGACGCGGGCCCGCGCGAAATACAGATCCACGGTGTCTTGGAAGACGGCGTAAATCATCGAGAAGCCGAACGCGGACTGCGACCGGACGACCCGGATACTCGCCAGCCCTTGCAGGCTCACCGTCAACGGATAGGTGATCTGATCCTCGACCTCCTGCGGGCTGTGCCCCGGCCAGTCGGTAAAGACAATGACCTGGTTGTCGGACAGGTCAGGAATGGCGTCGATCGGCGTGGCGTTCACCGCCCACCAGCCCCAGCCAGCGAGTGCCATGAATGCCGCGACGACGAGAAAACGATTCCGAAGCGAGAGCTCGATGAGACGATTAATCATGGACGACAGACCTCGCGCGCTCGCCGGAACGCGCAGTGGGAGCCGAGCCGCCCATCGGCGGCAAGACACACGGGTACTGTCGGGATCTAGATCAGGAAGACGGAGAGAAGCAGATGTTTTGGAACCTGGGTGCCAGGGAGAGGGGTAAGAGCACGCCAGAAGTCGAACGACGCGCGCATCGGCGCAACGACGAGCAAAATGGGACTTGCCACCGCCGCCAATGAGATTGTCGGAACGAAGTTAGGAGACGACGGGGTCGAGTCGTCGCGATCGGAGGCCGCGCAACAACTATCGGCCTCTGCCTGGCTCACGGCCGGGGGCGCGTCGGAGTCGTGTGGCGCGCTCTTGTGCATGGGGCAGGCGTCGCCCTCCACGCAGCACGCCATGCGCGCTTCGGGGGTGGCCTGCCATCCGGCACATTCCGCCCAACCGCTTGTGCCAAAAGCCAGCACCGCAACCAATGCGACCGCTCGTATCAGACCCCGCCTCACCCCCCTAGGATGCTCGCCATTCGCGAAGGTGTCAAATGCTCGGAGGCTTCACGGCCGGGAGTGTTACGATCGGCGACATCGCTGGCTGCTGTGAACCCTACACGAGGAGAAACCCGATGAAGCTCGCACGCTTGCTTAGTTGGACGCTCGGTCTGGCCGTGGCCGCTATGTGCATCACCGTCGCGGCTCACGAACGGAAGGAAGTCGCCGGGCTCGATGTCGTCTTCGGCGCCGAACCGGAACCCGCCTTGACCGGAGAAAAGCAATTTCTGCGCTGGCGCTTTCTGTCGAAGGACAAGACGCCGTTCGGGGATATCGAAGAGATGAGCGCCACCGTGAAACGCAACGGGAAGACCTTTGGCCCATTCACGGGGCGTATGGCGGCGCGCGAGCCCGGTGTCGTCGCGACGCAGCACATTTTCACGGCTGCCGGTGAGTACGAGGTCACGCTGACCTTCAGGAAGAAAGGCGACGCGACGGTGCACTCCATCACGTTCCCATTCAAGATTGCGGACCGAAAGACGCTCGAGATTCCGTAGCCGCAACACGCGCGAGGCCCTCGTCGGTCGCGTTACTGCGCCGCCGGCCGGCGTGGCCGGCTTGACGTGTGCGAGTGCCGGATCTTCCAGCCCTCCGGCGTCTTGACCAGCATCAGCGTCTCGAGCCCTTCCGAGTCGAGCAGGCGCTCGCCCATCTTGGCCTTGATCGTGTAACGCGAGGTCCTCTCCCAGACTGTCCGCTAAAACCAGGTTCGTACTCCGGCCGCTATGCGCCAACCGCCAACGTCTTCGCCCGCTGCGCGGGAGAAGTCGGCCGTTCCGCCAAACCGCCGGTGCCAGACCAATCCGACATACGGCGCGAATTCACGGCGCACCTCGTACCGTAAGCGCAGCCCGGCCTCAGCCGAACTGACACCGGCGCCGATCCTGCGTTCAGGAATGGCTTTGCCGTACACGCTCAACTCCACCAGTGGCTGCAACACGAGCCTATTGGTCACGAGCAGTTCGTACTCAACCTCGAGGCGCGCCAGCGTCGCGGCGGATTCGCCAACATAGAGGGTCGCTTGGACTTCGAACCACTGCGGCGCCAGGCCCTGAATTCCCACTGTGCCCCAGGTCTGGCCCGGTCCGGGCCTTGTGTCGCGCCGAACGCCCGCGACGACATCCCACCAGCGCGAGAACGCCCGTCCATAGGTGACGTGGACCTCGCCCTCTTCAAGGCGGCTCTGTTCCGATGCACCTTCCGAGTGAATCCAGATCCGGTTCAGATCGCCGCCGATCCAGGCCTTGAAGTCCCAGTTGACGCCCTGCGTCGCGTCACCATCTTTCTGCCATTCGAGTTGATCGAACAGCACGAAGTAATTGATCGCGCGATCGTGAACCGTGTGCCCGTGCAAGTCCTGTGGAAAGGCGGCCGCGCGATCTTCATCCGTCAGCGGTGGCACCGCGGCGCCACTCTGCGGAGAAGGAGCTTCAGGCTGCTTCGGCTGCGGCTGGGGCATGGCGTGGCCGGCATGTGGGTCAGGAGGCGGCGGTCTTTGTGCGAACGCAGCACTACCGGCGACGCAGCACACGAGAGCGATCAGTGCACGCAGGATCATTCTTCGACTCTCACTTCGCGAAACATACCCGCTTCCATGTGATAGAGGAGATGGCAATGGTACGCCCAGCGTCCGAGCGCGTCGGCCCTCACCCGGTATGAACGCTTCGTGCCGGGCGGCATATCGATGGTGTGTTTGCGAACGTGAAACTCGCCCGAATCGTCTTCAAGGTCGCTCCACATTCCGTGCAAGTGAATCGGATGGGTCATCATCGTGTCGTTCACGAGCACGATCCGCAGGCGCTCACCGTAGGTCAGTCGCAACGGCGCGGCGTCTGAGAACTTGATGCCGTCGAACGACCACGCAAACCGTTCCATGTGGCCGGTAAGGTGCAATTCGATGGTACGACCCGGATCGCGGCCGTCCGGATCTTCGAAGGTGCTGCGCAGGTCGGCGTAAGTCAGCACCTTGCGTCCGTTGTCGCGCAGGCCAATACCCGGGTCGTCCAGTCGCGACGCGGGCGACGTGGTTTGCATGTCGACCAGAGGGTTCCCGTCTTCGCTTGGCGGATGGGATTGGATGGTTGCACTCATCGCGGGGGCAGCGGGTGCCGCAGTCGCCGGCATGGTGTGACCCGCATGTGGATCCGGCGCCGCCGGTGACGTCGTCGTGGGCGACGGCATGGCGCTCATGTCGTGGCCGATGCCGCCATGCCCCATGTCGGCCATCGTCAGCAACGGCCGCGGATCGAGCACCGGGACCGGGGCGCGCACGCCTTCGCGCATTGCGAGCGTTCCGGCGGCGTACGCCGTGCGATCCATCGCTTGCGCGAAGATCGTGAACGCGTCCTGACCGGATGGCTCGACGATTACATCGAACGTTTCCGCGGTGGCGATCCGGAACTCGTCGACGGTCACCGGGTGCACGTACTGGCCGTCGGCCGCGACCACGGTCATCTTCAGGCCCGGGATGCGCACATCGAAGTAGGTCATCGCCGAGCCGTTGATGAAGCGCAGGCGTACGCGCTCCCCCGGCTTGAACAGCCCGGTCCAATTACCGTCCGGCGTGACGCCATTCATCAGGTGCGTGTAGGTATGGCCGGTGACGTCGGACAGATCCGTGGGATTCATCCGCATATCGCCCCACGCGCGCCGCTCCGCCACGCTGTTCTTGAGCCCGTTCGCCCTGACGTCGCACATGAAATCGCCGAGCGTTCGCTTGTTGAAGTTGTAGTAGTCGGATTGTTTCTTGAGCTTCGCGAACAGCCGGCTTGGGTCTTCGTCGGTCCAGTCGGTGAGCAACACGACGTGCTCGCGATCGAATCGGAACGGTTCGGGCTCCCGGGGCTCAATCACCAGTGGGCCGTAGAGGCCCACCTGTTCCTGGAAGCCGGAGTGGCTGTGGTACCAGTAAGTGCCGCCCTGCTTCACGGTGAACTGATAGGTATAGGTCTCGCCCGGCCGAATGCCGTGAAAGCTGAGCCCCGGCACGCCGTCCATGTTCGCCGGCAGGATGATGCCGTGCCAGTGAATGGACGCGTCCTCGCGGAGCGTGTTGGCGACACGCATCGTCACGGTGTCGCCTTCCTTCCACCGCAGCGTCGGCGCCGGCACCGTGCCGTTCACGGCGATGGCGGTCCGCGACGCCCCCGTGACGTTGATGGGCATTTCGCCGATGCGCAGGTCGAACTGGGTGCCCGTGAGCGTGGCGGGATCGCGCCGCACATCCGCCTGAGCCCAACCTGTGGACGGTCGCCACAGGCCAAGACCCGCCACGGCGCCACCTGCGGCGAGACCCTTGACGAACATGCGCCGGGATGGACGCGGCGCGTGTGGGCGATTCGAACGGTCGATCATCTGCTCTTCCTCGAGGCAAAGCGCGCATGCGCGGCTCCGCCGGCCTGACGTTAGCGGTCGGCAGGCGGAGGATCAGATGCGGAGGACGTTGGTGTAACGGGCGTGGGAGCGTGGGGACCGCGAGGGTGGTCGCTGCGACTGGGCCGAACTGGCGATGACCGGCGCGAACGTGGTTGTCTGGGTAGCGCCGTCTGCTGAAGTATCGAATGACAGACCCGATTTCTGAGAAATCGTGACGGGTGTCGCGACGGCTTCAGGAGGGCACGGGTGCGCGTCACCACCGTTCAGAGCAGCTTCCGGCGCGGTCGACTGCTGATGGCATGATGCTTCCGCCGCGATCGGCAACTCATCAAGACAATCCCAGCCACAGACGAGCAACCGGCCCGAACTGAGAATGAGCGTCACGACAAGCAGGATCGCGGTATGTCGAAGCATGGCGACGTCTGCTCCGACTATACAACGATGTAGGCCTTCCACGCTTTCTCAGCGGAGTCTGGTTCGAGAGAGACGCGCCTCAACCTCAGCGCATTGGCGATGACGGAGACCGAGCTGAACGTCATCGCCGCACTCGCAATCATCGGGCTCAACAGCAACCCGAAGAACGGATATAACACCCCGGCCGCGATTGGCACGCCGACGACGTTATAGACAAACGCGAAAAACAGGTTCTGCCGGATGTTCTTCATCGTCGCCCGACTCAGGCGACGGGCCCGGACCACCCCGCGTAGGTCGCCTTTCAGCAGCGTCACACCGGCGCTCTCGATGGCGACGTCGGTGCCGGTGCCCATCGCGATGCCGACGTCCGCTTGGGCCAACGCGGGGGCGTCGTTGATGCCGTCGCCCGCCATGGCCACACGCTCCCCTCGGGCCTGTAAGCGTTTGACGACTGCAGCCTTCTGCTCAGGGAGGACATCGGCTTCGATCTCATCGATGCCGACCGCTTTGGCGACGGCTTCGGCCGTCGTGCGATTGTCGCCGGTCAGCATCACGACCTTGAGGCCTTCCTTCCGCAATTCCCGAATGGCTTCAACCGCGGTGGGCTTGATCGGGTCGGCCACCGCCAGGATTCCTGCCGCCTTGCCGTCGACGGCGACGAACATCGCGGTCTGACCGCTGCGCCGCAGATCCTCGGCACGCGCGGCGTGCGGGCCGAAGTCGATGCCAAGCGCCTCGAAGTGCGCCTTGTTGCCGATCGCAACCTGCCGTCCGTCGACCAGACCGCGCACACCCTTGCCGGTAACGGAGCTGAAGTCGGTGACGGCGGACAGAGCGATCTGCTTGCCGCGTGCGCCGGCGACGATGGCTGCGGCCAGGGGGTGTTCGCTGACGTTCTCGAGGCTCGCGGCCAGGCGCAACAAGGTGGCCTCGTCGACATCCGAGAGCGTTTGAATGGTGACCAGCGAGGGCTTGCCCTCGGTCAACGTTCCCGTCTTGTCCACGACCAGCGTGGTGACCTTCTCCAGGATCTCGAGTGCCTCCGCGTTGCGCAGCAGCACGCCCAGCTCGGCGCCGCGCCCGGTGCCAACCATGATCGACATCGGCGTGGCCAGGCCGAGCGCGCAAGGACAGGCAATGATCAACACGGCTACGGCGTTGACCAGCGCATGCGCGAAACGCGGCTCTGGGCCATATAGCCCCCACACGATGAACGTGGCGATTGCCACCACGATCACGATCGGGACGAACCAGCCTGCGACGGTATCCGCGAGCCGCTGGATCGGGGCGCGCGAACGCTGCGCGTCGCCGACCATGCGAACGATCTGCGCGAGTAGCGTCTCTGCGCCGACGCGCTGCGCTTCCATGACGAACGTGCCGGTGGCGTTCACCGTCCCGCCGGTTACTTGCGCGCCCGCCGACTTCTCCACCGGTATCGGCTCGCCCGTCACCATCGATTCGTCGATGGTGGTGGTGCCGTCCCGGACGACCCCGTCCACGGGCACACGTTCACCGGGCCGCACGCGCAGGCGATCGCCAACCTGCACATGTTCGAGGGGAATGTCCTGCTCGGCTGCGTCCGTTCCAATCCTGCGAGCGGTCTTCGGCGCCAGGCTCAGTAAGTTCCTGATCGCGCTGCTGGTCTGGCTGCGGGCGCGCAGCTCGAGCACCTGGCCCAGCAGGACCAGCACCACGATCACCGCCGCGGGTTCGAAGTACACCGCGACCTCGTCGCCCATCCGGAACGACGCGGGAAAGAGACCGGGAGCGAGGGTCGCCACCACGCTGAACCCGTACGCCGCGCCGACGCCCAGGGCGATCAGCGTGAACATGTTCAGGTTGCGACTGAGCACCGACGCCCAGCCGCGTTGAAAGAAGGGCCACCCGCCCCACAACACGACTGGCGTCGCCAGCGCGAGCTCGAGCCAGTTGACGGCGGAGCCCGGCAGGCGGTGCCGCAGGGGTTGTCCTGGAATGAAGTCGTCGATCATGAAGACGAGAATCGGTGCGGTCATGGCGAGCGACCAGCGGAAGCGCCGCGTCATGTCGGCGAGCTCGTGGTTCGGCTGCTCGTCGAGCGTGACCGTCACCGGCTCCAGCGCCATGCCGCAGATCGGGCAGGAGCCCGGCCCTTTCTGCCGAATCTCCGGGTGCATCGGGCAGGTGTATTCGGCGGCCGTCTCCATCACAGCGCCGTTACTTCACGTACTGAGCGGGGTTGGCGTCAAACTTGGCTTTGCATCCCTTCGAACAGAAGTAATAGGTCTTACCACCATGCTCGCTGGTGCCCGCAGCTTTCGCGGGATCGACTTGCATGCCGCACACAACATCTTTTTCCAATGAAATCCTCTCTTCCGTTGCTTTAACTCACGCTTCCGCGTCGGTCACATCAACGCCGCATCCACGCCGAGCGCCGCATTGGTCCTGGCGATCGACTCGCTCGCGTCCGTCACGGTCCCAGTCAACGCTCGAATGGCGTCGATCGTCTCCGGGATCACGATGGCCTGGTTGTCTACCATGTAAGCGTAGAACAGTTCGTCGCCTTGAACACGAAGCATGTCGGCCCACAACGCCACTTCGTAAAGATTGTCATGGGGACGGCCGCGATCGGCCATGAGCTCCTTCACCGTGTTGAGAGCCACCAGGCCGTCGCTGATGCGAATCAACGCGATTCGGGACGAGCCGCGAAAGGCATCAAGCACTTCGTCCTTGCTGGCGCGGCGCGTCATCTGTACCGACCAGTAATGCAAATGCCCCAGGGTCTCCGGCACCTTGACCGCCATCGTGACCACATCGAGATCCGGGTCGACGCTCTGGGCGTCAGGACCTTGATGGCTCGGAATCTCCGGCTCCGGCACCAGCGTGTTCATGATTCCGCTGTCGTGGCTTTCCCAGGGGTCGGTCGCGCGCCTCAAGAGTGTGCCCCTGGCGCGTTGAAGCAATCCCGCCCGCTTGAGCGCGGTCAGGGTCCGCACGATCGACGTGGTGTTGCACGACACCACGCGCGTCGCGTCGCGATTGAGCGCGCTGGCATAATTCGACTCGGCGACAAACGAGTGGCCGGTGGCCTCGTGCTTCTCGCCACCCTGGACGATGAACTTCAAGCGGCGGCGGCGATAGCCGTCGATGTTCTGTGCGGCGACATGCTTCGGGGTGCAGTCGACGACCACGTCGGCTTGATCGAGCAACTCGTCCAACGTGCCCGCGACGTCCAGGCCGACCGCGCGCATCCCGTCGGCGTGTGCTCCAGTAGCACCAAACAGACGAAGGCCATGCCGAGTTACCGTGCGCGCCCGCCAGTCCGTCACGACGTCAGACACCCCCGCCAGTGACATGTCCTCCTGCCGTACGACCGCATTGGCGACGCGCTTGCCGATCACGCCATAGCCGTTGACGGCGACCCTGATCTTCTTCGCTTCAGACATGCTCGGCCCCTGGTCCCTGTATTCCCGCGTCGCAGATAGGCTGCGCCATCAGCTCCTCTTCGCCGCCCCCGCAATAGTGAAGTAACCCTTACCGGCCATGACCTGACTTCGGCGTGGCTGTCGCGTCGGGCGGCGCTGTCGTGCGACGGATGCCTGCCAACTTCGTTCGCTTCAGCATCAACGCATTGATTGCCACCACGAGGGTGCTGCCGGACATGGACAACGCCGCGACCTCCGGACTGAGTACAAATGGATAGAACACGCCCGCGGCAATGGGGGAACGCGATCACGTTGTAGCCCACCGCCCACCACAGGTTTTGGTGCATCTTTCGCAATGTGGCGCGCGACAGTTCGATCGCGGCGACAATGTCATACGGGTCGCTCTTCATCAGCACGACATCGGCGCTTTCCATGGCCACGTCCGTGCCGGCGCCAATGGCAAACCCGACGTTCGCCTGCGTGAGCGCTGGCGCGTCGTTGACCCCATCGCCCACCATGCCGACCTTTTTTCCGGTAGCCTGCAGTGCCTTCACCTTGTCGGCCTTCTGCGCCGGCAACACGTCGGCCAACACGGTCTCGATACCAAGATCTGCGGCGATGCGCTTTGCCGTGGCCGCGTTGTCTCCGGTCAGCATCACCACTTCGATCTTGCGTTCGCGCAGCTTGGCCACGGCGGCCTTGGAGGTGGGCCTGATCGCATCGGCGATGGCGATCAGGCCGATCACGCGAGCGGCCTGAGACACATGGACAACGGTGCGGCCATCGCCCTGCAGGCGCGTGGCCTGGGCCTCCAGCGTACCGAGCGAGAGTTTCTGCGTATCCATCAGCAGGCGGTTGCCGAGGAATACCGTGCCGCCGGCGGTCTCGGCGCGCGCGCCCATGCCGTCGAGGCTTTCGAAGCCTGTGGGTGCCGCGACCGTGAGGTGCGCGGCCCGGCGCACGATGGCCTGGGCCAGCGGATGGTCGGACCCCTGCTCGACGGCTGCGGCGGCAGTTAGCACCACGTCCTCGGTAACCCCGTCCGCCATCACGATCTCCACGACCTCCGGCTGACCGACGGTGAGTGTGCCGGTCTTGTCGAAGACGATCACGTTCAGCTTGGTGGCGTCTTCGAGCGCCGAGGCGTTCTTGAACAGGATGCCGTTCATCGCGCCGAGGCCCGTCCCCACCATCACCGCCATCGGTGTGGCCAGTCCCAAGGCATCCGGGCAAGCGATCACGAAGACCGTAATGGTCAGCGTCATCGCGAACAGCAGCGGCTGTCCGATCCACCAGAACCACACCGCAAAGGTCGCGAGACCGACAACGATGGCGGCGATCACGAGCCACTGCGCAGCCCGATCCGCCAGCAGTTGCGCCGGCGCCTTTGAGTTCTGCGCCTCTTGCACCAGCTTGACGATCTGGGCCAGCGCCGTATCGGCCCCGACCTTCGTGGCCTTGTAGCGAAAAGTGCCGCTCTTATTGATGGTGGCACCGATCACCGTGGCGCCTGGCCCCTTCTGCACCGGCATCGACTCGCCGGTGAGCATCGACTCATCGACCAGCGATTCACCGGTCTCGACGGTGCCGTCGACCGGAATTTTGTTGCCCGGCCGGATCACGACGATCTCACCCGCTAACACCTCCGCCGTCGGCACTTCAGTCTCGGCACCGTTGCGAAACACAGTCGCCATCGCGGGCGTGAGATTCATCAACGCCTTGATGGCGGACGAGGCACCGGCACGGGCCCGCATTTCCAGCCAGTGGCCGAGCAGGATGAAGACCAACAGGACGGCCACGGCTTCGTAGAACTGCCCACCCCCCTTGAAGATGAAGGTGGCGCCGACACTGAAGAGATACCCGGTGCCGACGCTCAACACCACCAGCGCGGCCATGCCCAGGGTGCCCTTCCTGATCGCGCGCCAGGCAGAGACGAAGAACGGCCAGCTCGGATAGATGATGGCGAGGGAAGCGAAGCCAAACAGCCAGACGTTGAGGTCCAGGCCAAATGGTGGCGCGGGCGGAGTAAACACCCCCATCGGTGAGTAGACAAAGAGCGGCACCGTGAAGATCAAGCAGATCAAGAAACGGTTGCGCATGTCGCCGACCATGGCTGGCAGGTCCTGGCCGCCATGGCCCATCTCATGGGCCATATCCGCGGACATGGCGGGCGGCGCGCCGGGCGCGCCGTGACCTTCGTGGCCTCTGCCAGAGGGAGCCTCAGGAGCGGGCACAGCCGCGGTCATCAGTCGCCTCTTGGAGTTGTGGGAGATGGATCGATTCCAGGGCAGTTCTCAACGGTGGGCATGGCTTTCGCCCGAGCGGACGATGGCCGGCGAGAGCACAGGCGAGACCAGGGCCATGACATTAACGAGGTACGCCGCGATGAACGACAACGGTACCCTGAGCCCGCGACTTGGGGATGTACCGAACAGAACAACCTTGGCGGCTGACGCGAGGCGCTCGAGATGGCTCTGGAACGAAGGTGGTCGCAAGACGCTGTGGCTTCCAGGCTGGTCGCCACGAGCGCGTTCAAAGGCCGGTTTTCTAAGTGCCCTTCACATGATCCAGAGCCAGGCGCAGCCGCCGGTCCGCTTCCTGAGCGACGGCCTGCAACGCGTCGTTCTTGACGATCTCGAACATCGCATCGGGTCGGGCGATCGACACGACGCTGCCGCCGCCGTCTTCCCAGACGCAGACGTTACACGGGAGAAGCAGCCCGATGCCCAGTTCCGCCTCGAGGGCCTGATGGGCGAGCTGGGGATTGCACGCGCCCAGGATGACGTATCGGCGGAAGTCAAGGTCGAGCTTCGTCTTCAGCGTGGTCTTCACGTCGATCTCGGTCAGCACCCCAAAGCCTTGCTGCTTCAGCGCATCCGCAACGCGCGACCGTGCATCCTCAAATGACACGCCGGGTAGATGTGCGGTATAGCCGTAGGTCGGATCAGCCTGTGTTTCAGATCTCATGTTTCCGTCCTGTTCGATATCGGGCCCGGGCGTGGGGCACCCGGACGGGTTCAGTGTCGCAGGAGCGCCCTGATCCGCGCCGCCGCTCGTGACTTCACCGCGCGGGGCAGCCGCGTCTCACTCGCCGCGCGACAGGCCGACAGCGTCTTCCGCAGGCGTCCCGCCATCGTCCCGCAGCCCGTACAGTCCCCGATGTGCCGCTCGATCGTGCGTCGGCGGGCGGGCGTCAGCTCGCCGTCCAGATACTGCGAGAGTTCCAGCAGCAGTGCGCGGCACCGCGCGGACGGTCGGGTCGCGCCCTTCATCTCTCGCGCTCCAACTCCGCCTGCAACGCGACACGTGCCCGGTGCAAGCGAGCCTTGACGTTGTCTTCGGAAATCTCCATCACCGTCGCCACTTCGCGTGTCGACAGTCCTTCCATCTCTCGCAGAAACACGATCGCACGATACGGGGCAGGCAAGGCACGCAGGGCCTGACGCAAGCGACGGCGCAGCCCGGCGTTGTCGGCGAGCTGTTCCGGGTTTCTGCCTGGATGCGGTAAGTCCATGCGGATCGGACCGTCGACGCCGGGAAGCAGGTCGTCAATCGACTGCAGCCGAGCCGGTTCGCCCACCTTCTTGCGCCGACCCATCAGGCAGGCGTTGCGCACGGTGCGGTAGAGCCACGGCCGGAATGCCGCTGGCTCGCTGATCCGCCCGACGTAGCGGTACGTCTTGAGCAGCGCCTCCTGCATCGCATCCTCCGCATCGTCCGCATGCCCGCACACCGACATGCTGAAACGCCAGGCCACTTCCTGCGCTCGCATCAGCAGTCGTTCCATCGACGCTTGGTCACCGGTGGCGGCCGCTCTGACGAGCGCGGAGTACTCGTCCGGATCCGGGTCCGGCAGTTGTTCATGGCCTACAGGATTCAGCGGCCGGCTTTTGGTGACACGCCCGCCGCCACCCGTCTTTGTCACCGTTCTCTGTTTCACACTGGCACGGCCTGGACGTGCCCGACAGCGCCGACGGCCATCCGCGCCTGGCCATCGGCAATGGTCAGGAGTACGTGTACGACTTCGAAGTCACCAATCGCGCGGGCACGTACTGGTACCACCCGCATCCGCACATGCGCACGGGCGCTCAGGTCTACCAGGGTCTGGCGGGCCTGCTGCTGGTGAGCGACGCGGACGAAGATGCCCTGGCGCTGCCCTCGGGCGAGGCCGAGCTGCTGTGCGTGCTGCAGGATCGCCGTTTCGACTCGCGTAACCAGTTCATTTACCAGGGCGGCGGCCAGATGGAGATGATGAACGGCTTCCTCGGCGACCGCATGCTGGTCAGCGGTCAACTGCAGCCGACGCGAGACGTCGACACCGCGTGGCACCGCGTGCGGCTGCTGAACGGATCGAATGCCCGCATCTACAAACTAGCGTGGAGCCGCAACCTGCCCATGACGATCATCGGCGGCGACGGCGGGCTCCTGGAACACCCGCTCTACCAGCGTGCGCTGACGCTGGCTCCCGGCCAGCGCGCCGACGTGCTGCTGGATCTCACGGGCCTCAGCGCCGGCACCGACGTGTACCTGGACAGCCTGGCATTCCCCGAGGCCGACGCGGGCGGCATGGGGATGATGGGGATGATGGGGAACACCGCAGCCGTACCCAACGGCGCGCCGTTGCGGATGATGACGCTGCGCACGCGGGCTCGCACGGGTGCGGCCTTCCAAGTCCCTGATCGCCTGCCGTCGTTCGACGCGTCGTGGTCGCCACGCCCCGATGCACGGATCCGCCGCTTGCCGCTGGCCTTCCAACAGATGCAGTGGATGCTCGCGGGCCGCACGTTCTCGATGAACGAAGTGGCGGCGGACGAGACGGTGGCGGCCGGCTCCACCCACGTCTGGGAATTCGTGAACCAGTCGAACGGCATGGGTATGGGCATGGGTATGGAAATGGCGCACCCGATTCACATCCACGGCCGTCAGTTCCGCGTGCTCGATCGCACCGGCGGACGCACGATCAACGCGCTACGCGACGGCATCGTCGATGCCGGCTGGAGAGACACGGTGCTGGTGCTGCCCGGCGAGACGGTTCGCACACAGGTGACCTTCACCAGCCACCCAGGGCTGTATCTCTACCACTGCCACATCCTCGAACACGAAGACATGGGGATGATGCGGAACTTCCGGGTGACGTAGCGAGTTCACCCGAACCCGCGACTTGTCCCTGTCACCTTTTCCGCGCGCCCGAATCTCTTAACCAAGGATGATACGACGCCTGCCAAGCTCGAGCGCTGCGGTGCGATTGTGTTCAATCGAAGACAGCGCTGTCGCGGCTCGTGTGCGAGCCTTGTCTGTTCGGTCGTGAACTTCAACAGGAGTCAAGTATGAACATGAAGAGAATAGTGACGGCGGTGATGGCAGGTTATGCGGTGGTCGTGATTTCGGCGGCGCCGGGAGTCGCCGCGCAAACGCATGATCCCCAGCACGCGGCGGCCGACAAGGCGAAGCCGGCATCCGGCATGGCGGCCAAAGATCACGCCATGATGGCCGAGCGGGAGAAGATGATGACCGCCATGAAAGCTGCCGATCAGCGGCTCGATGCGCTCGTCGCCGCGATGAACACCGCCTCTGGCATGGCGCAGACGGCGGCGACCGCCACGGTCGTCACCGAAATGGTGGCGCAGAGCCGGACCATGCGCGAGAGCATGATGAAAACGCAGCAGAGCATGATGCCCCACATGATGGAGCACATGCAGGAAGGGAAAGACTCGATGGCCATGTGCCCGATGATGAAGCAGATGGGCGATATGAAGCACTGATGATCGCCTCGGTGTGCGCCCGAGCCACGGGCACGGCGCACGTCGATGGAGCGAGGATGACGATGACCGGCACCTACACCGGCTCGAACTCGTGCACCGGGTCGTTCGTCAACGGCCAGATGACGATGACGCGCAGATGAGGCAACCCGTCGTCGGGCGATCGAGTCGGTACGCTGAAAGGGCGATGACAGGAGGAGGTATGGGTGGAAACATGATTGGGAACGCGTGGATGGGCGGATTTGGCTGGATGTGGATTTCCAGTGCGCTGATCGTGGCTCTCGCTGCGCTGGTTGTCTGGGGCATGTTCGCGAAGAAGCCGTGACCGTCAGCCGAGGCGACGACCCAAGGGCACTCCGCTGAGTATGCACAAGGAGACAGACGGCGGCGGTCGAACGAGTCCATAGTGCAGGTCTGCGGAGGTCTTTGTCCTCACGATGTGTGACCGGAAGGCACGGCACGAATCTAACGTCGGGCCGCTGAACGGCGTCTGAACGCGGGCCCAACGAGCGAGGCGCCGGCGATGACTGCTGTCAACGACGCCAGGTGCGCGACGGTCAGCGCGGCCGCTACCCGTTCATTCACGCGGACGAACTCGATCAGGAAGCGAAGCATGCCGGCCATCACGAGGTACGCGCCGAGCACGAATCGATCGTCGCGGCCATCGCGGCGCCAGCGGATCAGGACGAACGCGATCGGGATCAGGACAATCGCTTCGTACAACTGTGTGGGATGGACGGGCACGATGGTCGGCGGGAGGCCTTCCGGAAACGCGACGGCCCAGGGCAGGTTGCTCGGCCGGCCGTAATCATCGCCAACTACATGGAATCCCCCATTTAGTGTTGTACTCTTTGTGAATGAATCGACGCTTCGCATTTACGGTTTCGGCGGCCTTCGCGCTCACCCTGTTCGCCAGCGCAGCGCCGGCGCGGGCCCAGGGTTTCATCAGCGGGATGCTCGGCTTCAACTTCGGGGGCGTCTCGGGCTGTCCCCAGCTCAACAGCTGCACGAACAAGCAGACCAACCTCAGCGTCGGGGCTGGGAAATTCGGCACGATCTTCGGCGCCGAAATGGAGGTTGCCTACGCGCCCGACTTCTTCGGCGAGGCGGCGGGATTGTCGTCAAACGTGTTGACGGTGATGGGCAACGTGATGCTGGGCCCCAAGGCCGGCCCGCTGCGCCCCTACGTGCTGGCGGGGCTCGGCCTCATGAAGACGCATTTCGAACTGAGGACGTCGAGCCTGCTCACGACCAACGACACCGCGTTCGGTTATGGCGTGGGCGCTGGCGCGTTCGTGTTTGTCGCCAATCACTTCGGCCTGAGAGGCGACCTGCGCTACTTCCACTCGTTCCCGGACGTCACCATCCTGGGAGTGACCCTCCCTAGTCCGAAGCTCAACTACTCCCGCATCAGCACGGGTATCGTCGTCAAGTTCTAAGGGAGTCAGAGGTCATCGGGGCACGGGTGTATCATGGTGCGTAGACACGCGATGATTCGTCTTTCCGCCGTCGTCCTGACGCTGTCGATGTCCGTAGGAGCTGCCGCTCCCCTGCTCTGCGAGTTCGGCTGTTTTTCGCACGCTCTTCCCAGTCACAAGGCGTGTCATGAAGAGCCGTCGGGCTTACGCCTTTCGGCCGGCAGCGAATCGTGCGTACATGCTGTCCCGGACCTGACCGCCATCGTCGCGGTGACAAAAGCCGCCGTGGCCCCCGAGTTGGCATGTGCGACTCTGAGGGTTGTTACCGAAAGCTCCAGCGCCTTCGCTCTGCAGGTCGATCACGGCCATCAGCCCCCCGGCGCCGCAGTTCACTCGCGGGCCGCGTCCCGTTCGATCCTCCGCATCTGATTCTGTCGCCGTACTCTGTACGGCATTCCTCAATCTGTCACGGGCCCGACGGCAGCCTCGTGCTGTGTTCCATTTTGATCTCGTACGTTCGTTGATTCAGGGAGAAGGACATGACTCGACGTTTTGCGTTCACGATCCTGAGAGAGCGATGACCGCGGCCGACATGACAGTTGGCATGCGGATCGTGATTACGGCCGTCACCGATGAAGACGACGACAAGCTGATTGCGCAGCGAATCGAGCTCGGCAAGGCCCCGGCCACCAAGTAATCCGTTTAGAGGAGATTGCACATGAAGTCGACTATTGCTCTTGCCGCCACGCTCATCGTCGTGCCGTCGCTGGCGCTCGCACACGTCGGGGTTCGGCCACGAGAATCGAAGCCGGGCGTTGAAGAACGCTACACCGTGCGCGTGCCGACCGAAGGCGCGGTGACCACCACCTCGGTGCGCCTGGAGATTCCCGACGGGGTCACCGTGCTCGAGATCGAGCGGTATCCGGGTGAGACCTTCGAAACGCAGAAGAAGGGCGATCGAATCGTCGCCATCACCTGGAAGAAAGACATCAAGCCCAAGGAGACGGCGGAGTTCTTCTTCCGCGCGCGCAATCCCGGCAGCGAGGGCGAGATCGCATGGAAAGCGCATCAGCACTTCGCCGACGGGACGGTGACTGATTGGGTTGAGCCGGCAGGGGGGAAGAGACCAGGACCGGTCACGAAGCTGACGGCAGCCGCGGGCCAGGCTGCGAGCGATGCGGCCTCGGTCGAGTCGTGGCTGCGTGGGTACGACGCCGCATTCATGGCAAGGGACCTCGCGAAGCTCGCGGTGTTCTATCACCCGGACGTGACCATTTATGACGGCGGCGTCAACAATGGTTGGGCCGACTATCGCGACAACCACCTCGGTCCGGAACTGAAAGCGTTTCAGGATCTGCAGTTCGCCCACAGCAACACCAAAGTCACGATGCTACCGGGAGGCGAATCCGCCTACGCGACGTCGCGCTGCACCATCAAAGCGAAGATGGGCGACCGCATGCTCGATTCCGAAGGGCTCGAAACGCTGTTACTGGTGAAGAGCCCGGAGGGATGGAAGATCCGCCATTCGCATACGTCGAGCCGTCCGGCGCGGCGTCCGCAATAGGACCCCATGAATTCCAGCAGACGATCTTTCTTGCGCGGGTTGACGTCGGCGGCCGGCGTGGCCACGGCCAGCACCGCGTACGCACGGCAGCACGTCCACCCCGAGGCACCCACGACGCCGGCGGGGCCGGCGCGACGTGTACCCGCTGCCATTCCAGCCGGCAGTCTCGGCGCGGGCGTGGTGCCGGTCCTGACACCGGATGTGCCGGACATGCCGTGGCGAGTCCAGAACGGCGTCAAGGTGTTCGACATCGAAGTCGGATTGGTGCGGACGGAGTTCATTCCCGGCCGCATCGTCGATGCGTGGGGCTTCAACGGCAGCGTGCCCGGCCCGACGATCCAAGTCAATGAAGGTGATCGCGTTCGTTTGAACGTCGTGAACAAGTTGCCGGAACCGTTCTCGATGCATTGGCACGGCCTGGAGATTCCCGTCGAGATGGACGGGATGCCAGGGATCTCGCAGGAATCGATTGCGCCGGGCGGCAGCTTCGCTTACGAGTTCACGCTGAAGCAGAACGGCACCTTCTTCTATCACTCGCACATGGCGATGCAGGAAATGATGGGGCTGATCGGCCTGTTCATCATTCACCCGCGGGCCGCCCACACACCTCGCGTCGATCGCGACTTCGGCATCGTCCTGCAGGAGTGGGCGATCCTGCCGAACAACACCATCCCGAATTCACTGGCGATGGAATTCAACTGGTTGACGCTCAACGGCAAGGCCGGCCCCGCGACGACGCCACTGATCGTCAGGCTTGGTGAGCGCGTGCGAATCCGATTGGTGAACCTTGGCATGGATCACCACCCGATGCACTTGCACGGGCATCAGTTCGAGGTGACCGGTTCCGAGGGCGGACGCTTCCGGACGCCGTCAGGGGAACCTGCCAACACGGTGCTGGTCGGCGTCGCGCAGGCCCGCGACATCGAGTTCGTCGCCGACAATCCCGGCGACTGGCATTTCCACTGTCACCTGCCGCACCACATGATGAACCAGATGGTCTCGATGGTCGGCCCACTCATGATGTCGCACGCCAACAGTGCTCGCACGGAACCCGGTCGCGCGGCGGCGCCGAACGCCGACATGTTTCCCGGCTACCCGCAAGACATGGTGATGGTGATGGACGAGATGGTGGCCAAGCCGGAAACCTACGGCCTGCGTCCCGGATGGACGGGCGGCACGATGGGGATGATGACGATCATCCGGGTGTTGCGCCCCGAGTTGTTCGACAAGATTCAGGAGCTGAAAGCGGAAGAAGCGAGAAAGGCGGCAGCGCGATGAGGGTCTGCCTCGCGAGCGTCGTCGTGGTACTGATCGCGGCGTCGAGCGCTGCTGGACAACAACCGAAACCTTCAGCGCCGGCCGGCGTCACGATGGCGGAACTCGAGCGGCTCGCGATCGAGAGCAACCCCACGCTGCGAGCGGCACAGGCGCGCATCGATGCCGCCCGCGGCCGCGCGAAGCAGGCTGGCTCGTGGCCGAACCCGGTGATTGGCGGGTCGGCCGAAGAAGTGCCGCTTGGTGCCATCGATCCGCGAGGTGCGTACGGCGTCTTCGTCGAACAACCGATCCTGCTTGGCGGCAAGTTGCGCCTCAACCGCGCGGTGTTCGATCGGACGGTCGAACGTAGCGAGGCCGAGCTCGAGCGGCAGCGGCAGCGCATCGTCAGCACCGTCCGGCGCGTGTTCTTCCAATCACTCACGGTCGATCGCCGGATCGAAGTCCAGGAACGGCTGGCAGCGCTGGCGTCGGAAGCGGTCGCGATCACCGCGCAGTTGTTCAACGTCGGCGCGGCCGATCGGCCCGATTTCCTGGAGTCGGAAATCGAGGCCAAGCGTGTGCAGCTCGATCTCAACGCCGCCAAGAACCGGAGCGTCGCGCTGCGGCAACAGCTGGCCGCCGTCGTCGGCAATGCCGAGGTCGCCGCGCGCCGGTTGAGCGGCTTGCTCGAAGAAGCGTTGCCCGAGATCGTCCGCGCCACGGCGGTGAAAACATTACTCGAGCAGAGTCCTCAGATCCAGGCGGCGCGCGCGGAGATTGCCCGCACGCAGGCGATCACCGCAGCCGAACGGCGCGCGACCTTTCCGGATTTGTTCCTCCGCGGCGGTGCGGCGAAGAACCGCGAGCTCGGCGAAATCTCGCGGCGCCCGATCGGTTGGGAGGCCTCGATCGAAGCCGGCATCAGCGTGCCGTTGTTCAACCGGAATGCCGGGGGCGTAGCCGCCGCGCGTGCCGAGGAGCTGCGAGCCCAAGCCGAGTTGCAACGGCTCGAGTGGTCGCTGCAATCACGTCTCGCATCGGAGTTCGCAACCTACCTCACGGCCCTGGGCGATTCTGAAACATACCGACGCGAGATCCTGCCTCGTGCAGAGGAGGCGTATCGGTTGTACCTGGCGCGTTACCGCGAAATGGCGGCGGCGTATCCACAGGTGCTGATCGCGCAACGGAACCTGTTCGAACTCTGGACGCGGTACCTGGAGAGCCTCGAAGACGGCTGGCAGGCGGCGTTACGGATTCAGGGATTCCTGTCGGGCGATGGACTTCAGTCGCCGGGTGGGGCGGACGAAATGGAAGATGGCATGGGCATGTCCGTGGCCGGCGGACGCGGAGGCAGACAATGAACGCAATGCATGTCGGTTTCGGATTGGTTCTGATCGCGGCCGCGGCCGCGCCGGTCGAGGCCGGTGGCTCGCAGCAGACGACCCCTCCCACGACCGCAGCGGCTGAGGTGACCCAGTGCGCGCAGGCGCAGATGGTGGTCGATCAACTGCTGTCGACCGCGACAGCACGTATGGACGCGGCGCGCCAGGCCAACACCGCGGCGGACTTGCGCGCCGCGGTCGATAGCTTGCAGGGCACGGTGCGGGACGCGCGCGCGCAGTTGGCGCCGTGCGCCACGATGCAGCCGTCCGGGGGCGCGGCGATGGATCACTCGAAAATGCCGATGGGCACTGCCCCGCCAACGACGCCGCCTCCTTCCGCAACCGCGCCGGCAGCGGCGCCGATCGATCATGCCAAGATGCCGATGGGGACCACCCCGGCCGCCAAACCCGCATCGGGCAGCAAGCCACCCGCCGCCGCACCGATGGATCATTCGAAGATGCCGATGGGGTCCGCCCCAGCGGCGAAGCCAGCACCGGGCGGCAAACCGCCGGCGGCTGCTCCGATGGATCACTCGAAGATGCCGATGGGCGCGGCACCAGCCGCCAAACCCGCGCCCGGCGCCAAACCGCCCGCGGCTGCTCCGATGGATCACTCGAAAATGCCGATGAGTGGATCGACCGATGACAAGACCCAGCCCACTGATCCGGTCTGCGGGCTGAAAGTGGATCCCGCCACCGCGCCGAAGACCACTCTTGGCGGACAGATGCACTACTTCTGTTCCGAGAAACACCGAGAGCTCTTTCAGAAGAACCCGGCGAAGTACCTGCCGAAGGGCCGTTGACGCATCATGCGACCGGTCCCCAAGGCGCTTCTGCTGTTCGTCGGCCTGGCCGGCCTGGTCGGCGCGGCGGGCGGCTGCTACATGATCAGCACGGGCTTCAGCGCGCGGCCCGAGCCCGGCGGCCTCGAAACGTTTGCCGCGCTCACGATCCGTAATATCGCGATCGGCCGGCAAGCGCGAGGCTTGAACAACCCAGTCGAACGATCGCCAGAGATCATCGCCGGCGGCCGCGCGCATTTTGCCGATCACTGCGCCAGTTGCCATGCCAACGACGGTAGCGGCAATACGACGATCGGCAAGGGACTGTACCCAAAGGTGCCCGATATGCGACTGGCACGCACGCAGGATCTTTCTGACGGCGAGTTGTTTTACATCATCGAGAACGGGGTGCGCATGACCGGCATGCCGGCGTGGGGTACCGGACAACCGTCGGGCGAATCCGCGAGCTGGCACCTCGTGCACTTCATTCGCCATCTGCCCGAGTTGAGCAAGCCCGAGCTCGAGGAAATGGCGGCGCTCAATCCGACGTCCCCCGACCAGTTTCGCCAGCGTCAGATTGACGCGCAGTTTCTCGAAGGCGATACCGAGCCGTCGGCGGCGGCCCCTCCGGCCAGCCCGCATAAGCACTAAGCACCGCACCCGCCTTCCGCCGACGCGGTCTATCAACGTCTCGCTGACGCTGGATTTCCTCGGATCAGCAAGAGGGCTGGAGATTGACGAACAGCCCCACGCCAGGGGCGACCCGACCACTGTAGCGGGGCGCGAGCAGTCGCGGAACCAGGCTGAGATTGACGTGGCCGCCAAGACCCGCCGCCCACCCCTTGACCGCCGCGAATTGACGGAGGTAACCAATCTGCAGTTTGGCGACGGTGAAGACGGCGTCCTCGTCTTCGTGCACATGCAGATCGTGACCAGGCTTGCCGACGATGTCGAGCCGGCCGAACCAGGTGTGGACCGCACTGGATGAAGCCACCGCCGTTTCAACGAGCAAGGCATGAGTCGTCTGCTCGGGCAGCCCCACAATAATACTGGCCTCCTGGTTCACGCCGTACGCGACGGTTGACGCCCAGAAACTTTTCTCGCGCAGCGGCCGAATGGTAGATCGCCGACGCGGTCAGGCGATCGACGTCGTGCGGCGCATGGTCGTCGAGGCCGGCTTCCGCCTCGCGCAGGTGGCCGGCGGAGACCTGAAGCGCCCAGCGGTCGGTCGGCAGCAACGAGAAACGCATCGCGGTCGAGTCGAGCGCAGCGAGATCGAGATTCGCGCGCGACTCGTCGGGCTCGCGGCCGTTGAACGCCGAACCCTCGACCTTCCACCGCGGTCCCGACACGCCGGTGGTCACGACGCCGAACGAAATGTGCGTCGCATCGAGCCAGTGGTGCGTGATCGGCGCGATCGGATTGCCGAACGCCGACGCGCGGTGTGGGAACGCGGGGACTCGTAGAGAAACTGCCCGAAGATATTCGCGTGGCCCATGAAGCTCCATGCGCCGGCATCGCGGTGAATGCCGTTCATCGGCGTGACGTCGGGCTGCCACGCGGTTCCTGACGCGTCGCGCGCCGGAAACAACGTCACCATCTTCGACATGTCATGTTCGGGCGCGGCCGGCTGATGCCCCGCATGGTCCTGCGCCATCGCCTCGATGCCGGTCGCGAGCATCACGACGGCAATCACTCCGCAAACGTACGACGATCGGTCGGTCTTCATCTGATGAGATCCCCTCGGCCACGCACGTGAGGCGCGGCTCCGCCTGCCAGGACTGTTAGTCGGTGGACAGCGCGAGGATCAGATTCGGAGGACGCTGATCAGGAGTGGATGAGGAACAGCAGCGCGGAATTCGAGCGGTCGAAAGACGAGTCTTCCGATCGAAGGTTGCGCATGACAGATCGACCGGCTGAGCGCCTGGGATGCGCCGCCGACGTGCCGGTCGCCATTTTTGGCGGCGGACAGCACCGGCTCGATCGCGTCCGGCGGACACTCGTGGGCGATCCCGCCGATCAGCGTGACGCCGGAATCCCGTGACTCGTGGTGGCATGCCACTTCGACTGGAGTGGTGACGGCGTCACCGCACTCCCAATCGCACGCGAGCAGGCGGCCGGAGCCGAGGGCAAGCGTGACAGCGACACACCAGGCAATCGATCGGACCATCGAACTTCCACTCTACAACGAACAGAGGTGTTCGTTTTTATACAACCCATACCGCTAGCTCGGCGTTACCACCGATAACGAGCGCAGTCATCCGCAAAGGTGCAGAATAGACGGATGCCTACGACTGACAGCGCCATCACCCTCCCCCCGTCCACCGACAGCGCCATCACCCTTCCAACGACCGCCGCGCCGCCCCAGGCCCTCTCGGTGAAGGCTTTCGGCATCACCGACACCGGCAAGGTGCGGCAGAGCAACGAGGATCAATTCCTGATCACCGAGCTGAGTAAGTCGATGCGTGTCTGGCAGACCAGCCTGCCCGAGCCGAAGCTGCAGGTCGGCGAGGAGCGCGCCCATATGTTTCTGGTCGCCGACGGCATGGGCGGGCATCGCGCCGGCGAACGCGCGAGCGCCATCGCCGTCGCGGCGATCGAACAGTTCACACTCAACAATTTCCGCTGGTTCTTCAACACCGACAACAGCGGCGCGCAGAAGGTGCTCGCGCAGTTCCAGATAGCCCTCAGCCAGGCCGACGCGCAAATTCTCGAGAAGGCCGCGGAGAACCCGGAGCTGAAGGGCATGGGCACGACGCTGACCATGGCGTTTCAGCTCGGCGCGCAGCTCTGCATCGTGCACGTCGGCGACAGCCGCGCCTATATGTATCGGGACGGCCTGCTGCATCAGCTCACCAAGGATCACACGCTGGTCGCCGAGATGGTCCGCAGCGGCGCGATCACCAAGGATCAAGCCGCCGGGCATCACCTCCGCAACGTCATCACCAACGTCGTCGGCGGCCCGCAGCTCGGCGTGAAGGTCGAAGCCCGCGCGTTCGAGCTGCAAGCCGGCGATCGCCTGTTGCTCTGTTCGGATGGATTGACGGAAATGGTGAACAACGACGCGATCTCGGCGACGCTCGATCGAGAGTCTGAGCCCGAGACCGCCGCCAGAGCGTTGCTAACGCAGGCCAACGAAGCCGGCGGCCGCGACAACATCACGGTTCTGGTTGCGCGGTTTGACGCGGAAGCGTGACTAACGCGCTACGGCACGCCGATCGCGGCGAGAATGTAGAAGGTGACCGCCGCGATGCCCGCCGCCGCGGGAATGGTGAGAATCCACGCCCAGACGATCTGACCCGCGATACCCCATCGCACGGCAGAGAGCCGGCGCGTCGAGCCGACGCCGATGATCGCGCCGGTGATCGTGTGGGTCGTGCTGACAGGCACGCCCATCGCCGTAGCCGTAAAGAGCGAGATCGCGCCGGCAGTCTCTGCGGCAAATCCGCCGACCGGCTGCAGGCGCGTAATCTTCGACCCCATGGTGTAGATAATGCGCCACCCGCCGGCCAGCGTGCCGAGTGATATCGCCGCGTGCGCCGCGAGCACGACCCAGAACGGAATTCTGAACTCGCTCAGGTAGCCGCCTGCATAGAGCGCCCCCGCGATGATGCCCATCGTCTTCTGCGCGTCATTGCCGCCGTGCCCGAGACTGTAGGCGGCTGCCGACACCAGCTGCAGCTTGCGAAAGTAACGATCGACGCGCGACGGCGCGGTATTCCGGCACACCCAGTACACCGCCACCATCAGGACGAAGCCCAGCACGAAGCCGAACCCAGGGGCGAGCACGATGAAGATCAGCGTCTTGGTCCACCCCGAGGGAATCAGCGCGACCATTCCGACCTTGGCGACCGCCGCGCCGGCGTAGCCGCCGATCAGCGCGTGAGACGAGCTGGTGGGCAGGCCGACATACCAGGTAAACAGGTCCCAGACGATCGCGCCGAACAGGCCCGCGAGAATCACCGACGACGTCACGACCGTGATGTCCACCATCCCCGAGCCGATGGTCTTGGCCACGGCGGTACCGAAGACGAACGCGGCGACGAAGTTGAAGAACGCCGCCCAGATCACGGCCTTGCCCGGGGACAGGACCCGGGTGGAGACGACGGTGGCGATGGAATTGGCGGCGTCGTGGAAGCCGTTGATGTAGTCGAAGATCAACGCCACGACCACGACGAGGACAACGAGGGCGAGGGTCGAATCCACGCCGCGCTACCCGTGCTTGACGACGACGCCTTCGAGAACATTGGCGCAGTCCTCGCAGCGATCCGTCGCCTCTTCGAGCAGGTCGAGCACTTCCTTCCACTTGATGATCGTGATGGCGTCCTTCTCTTCGTCGAACAGCCGGCGCAGCGCTTCGTCGTGGATGTCGTCGGCCGCGTTCTCGAGCCGGTTGACCTCCATCGCGACCTGCGCCACTTCTTTGCGCTTCTCGAGCGCCTCGACCGCGACCTTGACCTGCATGGTCGACTGCCAGGTCAACGATGCCAGCTCGCGCGCGCCGTAGCGCAGCGACGCCATCCGGTAGCGCCGCGTGACCGCAGCGGCCGCGTCGATCGCGTCCATGACATCATCAAGCGACTTGGCCAGCGTGTGAATGTCTTCGCGATCGATCGGCGTCACGAAAGTGCGGTTCAGGCGCTGGATGATGCTGTGGGTCAGCGAATCGCATTCGCCTTCGACCTGGTTGATCTGGAGCGCGATGTCCCAGTTGGGCGGGTCCGACGATAGCATGCGTTCGAGCAGGGTGGCGCCGGAGACGATCCGGTCGGCCAGGGCGGTGAAATCAGCGAAAAACTTCTCTTCTCGGGGGATTAGTCGGAAGCGCACGGGCGGAAGTATGTCACAGGAACGTTACACGGGTGTTACATCGCCGCAACGCCCTCTGTTTTCATGGAATTAACAGGCGCGTCACAAGGCCGACGAGCCCGCTCGATACCTTCGGACCATCGATTACAAGAGGCGGGTTAACGATCTATGATGACTGGCGTATCCGAGGGTCCGTTGATGCCGACCTGTGAACTTCTGAACCCCAAGCTCTACTTGCCGATGGTCATCGTCCTGGCCGCCGCGTGTGGCGGCGGAGCGGACCAGCCCGCGAGCTCGGCCACGCCGGCAGCCGCCCCGGCAGCCGCGCCAACCGACACGGCCGACGGCCCCGGAGTGATTGCCGGCACGATCACTTTTGGGGGGACGCCGCCACCGGCACGCCCGCTACGGATGGACTCTGATCCGAAATGCGTACCCGAGCCGGGCTCAACGTCCGACCTACTCGTCGTGGGTCCTGGCCAGGGCTTGAAGAATGTCTTCGTCTACGTCAAGGACGGCCTCGGTACACGGACCTACGCGATACCCACCACGCCGGTGACGTTGGATCAGAAGGGCTGCCGCTACGTCCCTCATGTCTTCGGCGTGCAGGCGGGACAGACCTTCCAGGTCGCCAACAACGACACGACGCTGCACAATGTGCACGCGCTCCCGAAGAACAACCGCGAGTTCAACTTCGGACAACCGGCCAACGTGCCCGCAGTGTCGCGCGTATTCGACAAACCGGAAATCGGCCTCCCCTTTCGCTGCGACGTGCATGGCTGGATGAACGCCTACGTCAATATCGTCCCGCATCCGTTCTTCGCGGTCACGAACGACGGCGGCAGCTTCGAGATCAAGGGCCTGCCGCCAGGCAGCTACACCATCGAGCTGTGGCACGAACAGCTGGGAACGCAGTCGCAGCCGGTGACGGTGGACGGCAAGACGCCGGCCTCGATCAAGGCCGCGTTCAAGGGAGGACAAACCTAAAGGTTTGTCCCCACACAAAGTCGGTCGCTACGATCTGGAGCGCGCAAGCGGCGTATAATCCCCCCGAGTTGCTCGTCATCCGCAGAAAAGGAGTCGCAATGAGGAACCGTATCGTGAAGGCTGTCGTGCTGGGGGCCTGGACGCTGTCCGTGGCGGCGTGCGGCGGGTCTGACGCACCGGCGGCGGGCACTGTCTTTTTCGTGTCACCCAAGAACGGCGACACGATCAAGCCGATGTCGACGGTCGAATTCGGCAGCACCGGCGCGACGGTCGCAGCCGTTCCGCCAGGGGAGCTCAAGCCCGAACAGGTGCGAGCGGGCATGATTCACTACCACCTCGGCGTCGACACCGATTGTCTGGCAACGGGCGTGGCCATTCCGAAGGCCGATCCGTGGATTCATTTCGGCGACGGCAAGAAGGTGATCGAGATGTCGCTGGCGCCCGGCGCGCACCGGCTGGCGGTGCAGGCTGGTGATGATCTGCATCGCACGCTGGCCGGGATGTGTCAGGTCATCAATGTGACCGTGGCCCCGTAATCGCACGATCACGAAGTGATTCTTGTCAGTTACGAGTGCAGAGTGCAGAGTTAAGAAAGACTGCTCGAAACTCTGCACTCTTAACTCTTAACTCTTCGGACAGCAGGTGGGACCGCAGCACGGCGCTGTGGTCTCGCCTGGCTTGACCGCGCGTACGAACGCGCTCATGAAGCGGCCATCAACTTTTTCTGCCATGGCCACTAGGTCGGGGCCAGCGTCCGCAAGAAACGCGCGCGCGTCCTCGACCTTGTAGATACGCGTCGGCTCGATGTCGACTTGCGTGAACCCCGCACCTTCGAGCTTCGCGCGATAGTCGCCCTCCTCCAGCGCGCCGGCAACGCAGCCAATCCATAGTTCCATGCTTCGGCGCACCTCCGCGGGCACGTCATGCCCACGCACCACGACGTCCGACACGGCGAAGCGGCCACCGGGCTTCAGCACCCGAAAGGCTTCGCGCAGCACGGCGTCCTTGTCGGCGGAGAGATTGATCACGCAGTTGGAGATGATCACATCCACCGAATCGTTTGGCAGCGGGATGTGCTCGATCTCGCCGCGCAGGAATTCCGCATTGGTGATGCCGGACCGAGCCTGGTTCTGGCGCGCCAGCGCGAGCATGTCGTCGGTCATATCGAGGCCGTACGCTTTGCCGGTGGCACCGACCCGCCGCGCCGACAACAACACGTCGATGCCGCCGCCGGAGCCGAGGTCGAGCACGGTCTCCCCTTCTTTCAATTCGGCCAACGCCGTGGGATTGCCGCAACCGAGGGATGCGACCACGGCTTCGACCGGCAGCGAGCCGAGTTGTTCCACGTCATAGAGGTTCGATGTGATGGGGTCGCCACAGCCGCCGGCCGTCGTGCCGCACCCGCAACTCGTTTGGCCCACCGCGGCCCGCCTGGCCGCTTCGCCGTACTTTTCCTTCACGACTGCCTTGACGTCCATAGCCCCTCCATATATTCGTTTTAGCGAATATATTAAGCCGTGATATATCTGTCAAGGTGAATATATGACTTCCTGCTGCGAGACCACACCGGCGCCCAACGTGAAGGATCTCGAGGCCCTGACGAAGGTCTACGCGGCCCTGGCGGATCCGACTCGCCTGCGGATTCTCGCACTGTTGCGGGACGGCGAGGTTTGCGTGTGCCACATCCACGCCAGCCTGGATGTGCCGCAGCCCACCGCATCGCGGCACCTCGCTTACCTGCGCAAGGCCGGCCTGGTCGACGCACGGCGGGCCGGCATCTGGATGCACTACCGCCTCACCCCCCAGCCCAACCCCGTCGTCGCCGCCGTAGTGTCGGCATCGCTGCACGCGCTGTCGCACACCGACGCGAGCGTCAAAGACGAGCGGCGGTTGCAGGTCGCGCGCAAAGCCTCGTGACCACGGTGCTGTTCGCCTGCGTTCACAACGCGGGCCGCTCGCAGATCGCCGCCGCCCTTTTCAACGCGCACGCCGATCCGCGGAAGGCGACGGCCATCTCGGCGGGCACCGATCCCGCCGCACGCGTTCATCCGGAAGTGATCGAGGTCATGCGGACCCGAGGCATCGACCTGTCCGGCGCGGTCCCGCAAAAACTGACCGATACCCTCGCCCGCCCGGCGCAATGGTTGATCACGATGGGATGCGGCGACGAATGCCCGATCGTTCCGGGCGCGCACCGAGAGGATTGGCCGATCCCGGATCCGAAAGGCCAGGATGGCCAGGCGGTCGCGGCGATCGTGGGCGACATCGAGCAGCGCGTGCGCGGCCTGATCGCCGCCGAGCGCTGGCAACGATTGTCGGCAAGGTGATAAAACACCACGTATGAATGATTCGTGTCGGGCTCCGTGCTCCCTTCGACTCGCCCTGCGGGCTCGCTCAGGGCAGGCCGGGCTCCGGCCTCCCCCCTGGGCTTCTGCTTTCGCACTGGCCGCGCTCCTCTGCGCGCAGCAACACACGGCATCGGCGCAAACTCGCGTCGTTCGCGGCCCGCTGGTGCACGCGCACAATTGCTATCCGGACGAAGGCCAGTGGGCGGATCGCATCGAACGTGCTCTGAAGCTTGGCCTGAGCCAGGTTGCGATCGAACAGGATCTCGCGTGGGTGCCCGCCTCCGGCGGGCGCGCGGCGCGCTCGGTGGTGTCGCACACCGACAAGCCGACCGGCGCAGAGCCTACGCTCGACGAGCATTTCTTCGCGCGCGTTCGTCCGATCATGGAGAAGGCGCTCGCCGACAATCAGCGCGAGCGCTGGCCGCTGATGGTGCTGCACCTCGATTTCAAGACCAACGAGATCGAGCATCATAAATATGTCTGGGATCTGCTGAAGCGTCACGAGCGCTGGCTCACCATGGCTAAGAAGGCCGCGCCAGGCTCGCCGCCATTGCCGCTCGCCGCGGGCCCGTTGCTCGTGCTCACCGAGAACGGGACGGGACAGGAAGCCGACTTCTCGGACGCGGTCGCCGTCGGCGATCCGTTACTGCTGTTTGGCACCACGCCCTCTCCCCAACTCACGCGCGAGGAGGATCCCGATCGACGCGCGAAGATCCTGGCGGCGGCGCAGCCGTCGGTGCTTGTGCCATGGAAAGCAACAAACTATCGGCGCTGGACCAACTTCGCATGGGGCGCGATCGAAGAAGGCGGGCAACAGAAGGCGGATGGCTGGACGGCGGCCGACGCGGCGCGACTGAACGCGATCGTCACACGCGCGCACGACCAGGGACTTTGGGTTCGCTTCTACACGCTCAACGGCCACCTGCCGGCATCGAGCCAGGGGTGGACCGCCGGCTACAATTTCGGCTCGGCCGCGGCGGTTCGCGCACGGTGGCAGGCGGCGATCGATGCCGGTGTCGACTTCATCGCGACGGATCAGTACGAAGGGCTCGCAGAACTGGTCGCGCGGAAACGCTAACCCGTTAAACCAACGACATCTTTTCGGGGTAAGCTGCCGCGACATGCGACGCACTCCACGACGACAGTTTCTCCAACAAGCGGCACTGGCCGGCGGCGCGGCGATCACCGTGCCGCTGCAATCGCTGTTGTCGGCGGCCGGCGGGGGCGTGTCGTTTGCCGATGGTTATGGCGGGCTCCAACCGATCAAGGACGAATCAACCGGACTGCCGTTGCTGCAGTTGCCGGAAGGTTTCCGCTATGTCTCGTTCGGATGGGCCGGCGATCCGATGGACGGCGGCCTGCGCACGCCGGGACTGCACGACGGCATGGCCGCGTTTGAAGGACCGGACGGTACGGTCAGTCTGATTCGCAATCACGAGATCTCGGTCGGTCGGCCGTTCGATCCTTCGCTGGCCTACGACGAGGGCGCCGGCGGCGGCACCACGACCATCGCGTTCGATCCGAAGGCCGGACGCGCGATCAGCACCCGTTCGAGCCTCTCCGGCACGCTTCGTAACTGCGCGGGCGGCACCACGCCGTGGAACAGCTGGCTGACGTGCGAGGAAACGACGCTGGGACCGGGCGCGGATCAGCCCACGCTCACCAAGTCGCACGGATATATTTTCGAGGTCCCGCTCGAAGGCAAGCCGTCGCTCGAGCCGCTCACCGAAATGGGCCGCTTCGTCCACGAAGCGGTCGCCGTCGATCCGGAAACCAGCATCGTCTACGAAACCGAGGATCAACGGCGGTCCGGCCTGTATCGCTTTATCCCGCGCACGCCGCGGCGGCTGTCGAATGGCGGGCGGTTGCAGATGCTGGCCGTCGCGGGAAAACCGCGACTGGACCTGCGAACCAGTCAACGGATGGGGACGCGCTACTCGGTGAACTGGGTCGACATCGCAGAGCCGACGAAGGCGTCCGCGGATCCGATCGCACGAGATTCCTCCGGCGTGTTCACCCAGGGCTTCGATCGCGGCGGCGCGATCTTCGGCCGGCTCGAAGGCGCGTGGTACAGCAGCGGACGGATCTTCGTCACCAGCACCGACGGCGGCAACGCGCGCATGGGCCAGGTCTGGGAGCTCGACATCAAGGAACAAGAGCTCCGCCTCGTTTTCGAGTCGCCGGGCGTCGATGTCCTCGGCATGCCCGACAATCTGGTGGTGAGCCCGCGCGGCGGACTGGTGTTGTGCGAGGACGGCACCCCCAACCCCTGCATGCATGGCCTGACGCGCGACGGCAAAATCGTCCGCTTCGCGCGCAACAATGCGGTGCTCAACGGCGAGCGCAGCGGGCTCACCGGCGACTTCCGCAGCCGCGAGTTCGCGGGCGCGACCTTCAGCCCTGATGGCCGCTGGCTGTTCGTCAACATGCAGTCGCCGGGGATCACCTTTGCGATCACCGGACCGTGGGAGCGCGGCATCCTCTAGTAGAATCACCGCGAATGTCGCGCGCCCGCGGTCTGGCCCTCCTCGTCGTCCTCTACCTCGTCATCGTTTATCTCATTCCAACGCCCGCGACGATCACGCCGCAAGGGTGGCGGCAGACCGCCATCTTCATCTGCGTGATTGCCGGCATGGTGACCGATCCGCTGCCGGCGTCGGCGCTGGTACTGGTCGGACTCACGGCCATGGCGGCCAACGGCACGCCCATGACCTCGGTGCTGGGCGGATTTGCCGAGCCGTCGGTGTGGCTGGTGATCGTCGCGATGCTGATCGCGAAGATGATGCTCGACTGCGGCCTGGCGCGGCGGATCGCGCTGCTCTTCGTGCGCGCCGTCGGCAAGACCTCCCTGGGCGTCGCCTACGCGCTGCAGATGACCGACGTCACGCTGGCGTCGGGCGTGCCCTCCATCACCGCGCGCAGCGCCGGCATGGTGTTGCCCGTGGCCCGGAGCATCGCGGAGCTGTTCGACTCACGTCCGGGGCCTTCTGCCAACCGGCTTGGCGCCTACCTCATCGCCGCGATGTATCAGGGATCCGCGGTGGCGTGCGCGATGTTTCTGACTGGCCAGGCAAGCAACCTGCTCGGCGCCCGCCTCGCCCGCGACCTCGCGAACGTCGAGGTGACCTGGGTGAGCTGGTTTGTTGCCGCGATTGTCCCTGGCCTGGTGTCGTGTGCGGTAGTGCCATGGATCGTCTACCGCTGCCTCACCCCCGAGATCCAGCGCACGCCGGAAGCGCCGCTGTTTGCCGCCGGTGAGCTGAAAAAGATGGGCCCGCTCACCCGCGCGGAGTGGATCACGCTACTCGTGTTTGCCGGCGTTGGCCTGATGTGGATCACCTCCGCCTGGCACGGCCTCGACGTGACGTTCGTCGCGCTCGTCGGCCTGAGTGTGTTGCTGGCGACGGGAACCATGACCTGGCAAACGGCCGCGAGCGAGCGATCCGCCTGGGACGTCTTCGTCTGGTACGGCGGCATGTTGCGGATGGGTCAGCTGCTGAACGACACCGGCTCGACGCGTGTGCTGGCCGAACACGTGGCGAGCATGTTCGTCGGCATCCCCTGGCAGATCGTGCTGGTGGGGATCTTGATCATCTTCTTCTACTCGCACTACTTCTTCGCCAGCATCACCGCCCACATGCTCGCGATGTTTCCGCCGTTTGTCGCCGTGCTGATCGGCATCGGCGTGCCTCCACTGCTGGCGGTGTACAGCCTGCTCTGCCTCGCCAACCTGACCGCCGGCCTCACTCACTACGGCACGACAACTGGTCCGATTCTGTTCGGCGTCGGCTACGTCTCGAGAGTGGACTGGTGGCGGGCGGGGTTCTACGTCTCGCTCGCCAACATGCTGATCTGGCTCACCATTGGCTTTGCCTGGTGGAAATGGCTGGGGTTTTGGTAGATCCGGGTCGATCTCAGATTTCAGATCTCAGATTGCAGATCAATTGAAGATCTCAGATCGAAGATCTGAAATTAATCTGCGATCTGAGATCTGAGATCTGAGATCTGAGATCTGAGATCGTCATCGCTTCATCCCTTGACCCGCACGAGCAGATTTTTCGGGCGAGTGCGGAGTGACAAGTGTTCAACCCTGTCCCGCGGTTCACCGTCTACATGGAATCGAATCGGCTGGTCAGACGTCATCTCCAGGCGCGAGGCCGTGCGCATCAAGATGCCATCGTCTTCGCGCAGCGTGCCGCGGAAGAACGACGGCAAGCGTGACACGATCCGCAGCGACGACTGAGGTTTGACGATGACGATATCCATGATGCCGTCGTCAAGGCTCGCGAGCGGCGCGATCTGGGCGCCCTTGCCGTACTGTCGCGAGTTGGCGATCGCAATGAAGATGGCGCGCGTGCGGAGCGGCGGCCCGCCGTCTTCCGACATCGCGATCGAGTACTCGCACGGTTGATATGCGGGCATCTCGCTGAAGGTCGCCAGCACGTAACCAAGCAGGCCACGCCGCGCATCCGGCGAGGCCATCCGGTCGGCGATGCACGCATCGAGGCCGATACCAGCCACATTGAAGAACAGCGATCCGTTCAGTTCTCCAGCATCGATGGCGCGGGTCGCTCCGGTCGCCGCGATCTCCAGCGCCGCGGCGGGCACAAGGGGCAGCCCGAGATCGCGCGCCAGGCCGTTTCCCGATCCGGCGCCGATCACGGCAAGAGGCACGCGCGATCCCGCCAACGCCGCGCCGGCGCCGTTCACCGTGCCGTCGCCTCCCCACGCGATGACGAGATCGTGGCCCGCGTCCCGGGCTTCGGCAGCAAAACGATTCGAATCCGCCGGGCCTGCCGTCACACGAATGTCGGCCTCGTAGCCATGACGAGCGAGCACAGACCGGGCCAGATCCGAGCAGCCACCGAGCGTGGCGGCGCGGCCGGATCCGGCAATCGGATTGATGATGATGGTGGCGCGCAGCGGCGTCACCTACCCCGCGAGCGCGCGCAGGGCCCGAGGCGGCAGGAACCAGCGCAGGGTGCCGGGACCTCCAGGGGTGGCGCTGTCGACGTCAATCAGGCAGATCGCGCCCTTCTTGAATTCGACGCCGCCGCGCGCGCCGAGCAGCCGGGCGGCAAACTCGCCGAGATCCGGCTCGTGACCAACCAGTGCGATCCGCCGATGGCGTTTGGCATTTGCCTTGATGGCGTCAACGATGGCGGCGTGGCGCCCGCCCGGCGCGAGCGCCTCGACCTCCGCGATCGACGGCTTGGGTTTGAGCGACGCGGCGAGCAACGTCGCGGTGTTGCGCGCGCGCTCCAGCGGGCTGGTGAGGACGAGGTCAATCTCGACGGCGAGCTCGCTCAACCCCTTCACGGATTCGCGAAAGCGCTTCACCCCTTCGGGCGTCAGCGGGCGTAACCGATCGTCGGGATACTTCGGGCCGCGCTCCGCGGCGACGGCATGGCGAACGAGGTAGATCTCGAGGATGGCGGCCATGATGTCAGGCGACCGCCGTGGGACGGTCGGCCGTCGCGGCAATGATGCCGTCGCACAGCTTCAACATCGCGGGCCGCGCCTGCATGTAGGCGGCGTGGCCCTCGCGGCATTCGTCCTCGAGCACGCGCACGAGGGCGTCGAGCTCCGACATGCCACGGCGATCGCTGGCCGGCAGCTTTTCCTGCACGCCGCGGGTGCGATCGATCAGGATCTCGAGGTCGTGCATCCGTCCCAGCAGGTCTTGCTGGGTCTTGAGGCGCGTCAGCCCGGCGGTGGTCCTGGAGTGCGCCAGCTCACGTTGAATCTCGAGGGCGTAGCGGAGTTTCTTGGCGGCGATGCGGACGCGGTGCAGGCGATCGGCGAGATAGATCGAGCCGGCGTGCTCGATCGCCGCCTTCAATCGGCGCGCCCGCTTGGCGGCTTGCTGCGCCGCTTCGACGAGCTCGTCGGCAGGAGGCTCCGGCGGCGAATCCGGCGCCGCGACCTTGACCAGCCGCTTGCACAACTTGTTGAGCCGTGACGGCGTGATCTCGGCGAGCATCTCGCGCCGCCGCTCCAGGCGCTCGGCGTCGACCCTCTCACGCACGCGCGCGATCGCCCGCGGCGCGGTCGCACCCTTGCCTTCGAGCTCGGCAAGTAACAACAGTGTGACGTCCAGTTCGCGGACCGGGCCGAGCGCTCGGGTTAATCGCCGGACACGTTTGTCGCAGCGATCGAGCGCACGTTCGTCGGCGCTGGCGCCCAGCACCGGCAGCGCTTCACGCAGCCGGCGCGATGCGACACGAGCCACGTGGACGGAGGTGTGGTCGCCGGCCTGCGCCGCCGGCATGGCTTTGAGCAACGAAACGAGCCGTTGACGGAGAAGGGCGACGGAGAGGGCTGAACGCTCCATGCTAGGATGAGTTTTTGATTATACCTGCCTAGCTCGCGTTCATGCGACTCGCCGCCATCGACATCGGCACTAATTCCGTCCACATGATCGTGGTGCAGGTCCGGCCTGATTTTTCCTTCGAAGTCATCGATCGCGAAAAGGAAATGGTCCGGCTGGGTGCCGGCGGCCTCGACGGCAAACAACTGACGCGAGAAGCGATGACCGCCGCGCTGCAGGCGCTGTCGAAATTCGAGCGCCTCGCCAAGTCGCACCAGGTCGATGAAATCCTCGCGGTCGCAACGAGCGCCACGAGAGAAGCAGAAAACGGCGGTGCGTTTCTCAAGGCGATCGAACGCAAGACCGGCGTGCGGCCCCGCATCATCACCGGCACGGAAGAAGCCCGCCTCATCCACCTCGCCGCCGTCTACGGCGTCGACACGCCCAAGGCCGCGGTGGTGATCGACATCGGCGGCGGCAGCGTCGAGATCACGCTCGGCAGCGGGCGCGAGGTCAAGTTCGCGCGCAGCTTCAAGATCGGCGTGATCCGCCTGACCGAACACTTCGTCGAGTCCGATCCGATTTCCGACCGCGAAGAAAAGAAGATGACTCGGTTTATCGGCGAACAGGTCGATCGCTACATCGATCACATCGTCGCCGCTGGATACGATCGCGTGATTGGCACGTCGGGCACGATCGTGTCGCTGGGAACCGTGGCCACTGCGATCGATCGCGACGCCGCGCCGGAGGAAGTTCGCAACCTGCGCGTACCAGCCAAGAGCCTGCGCCGCGTCCGCAAGATGGCGGTGGAGATGAATCTCGAGGAGCGCCTGCACATGCCCGGCCAGGATCCGCGCCGGGCGGACCTGATGGTGGCGGGCGCGGTGCTGCTCGATGCACTGCTCAAGAAGCTCGACGCCGACGAGATCACGCTGTGCGACCTGGCGCTGCGCGAGGGCGTGGTGCTCGACTACATCCATCGCCACCGCCGCGATATCGCACGCGTCGATCGCTACCCGGACGTCCGAAAGCGATCGGTCATCGAGCTGGCGGAACGATGCAGCTGGGAAGGCGACCACTCACGCCAGGTGGCCACGCTGGCGCTCGCGCTGTTCGATCAGACCAGGCGCGTCCACGGGCTGGGCGACAAAGAGCGCGAGTGGCTCGAACTGGCGTCCTACCTGCACGATATCGGCAATCACATCAGCTACAAGGGCCACCACCGCCATTCGTACTACTTGATCAAGAACGGCAACCTTCGGGGCTTCGAGCCTGAAGAGATCGAAATCATCGCGCTACTCGCCCGCTACCATCGCCGGGCGACGCCGAAGACCGATCACGACCTGATCACCGACCTCGATCGCGATTCGCGCAAGACCGTTGAGGTGCTGTCGGCGTTTTTGCGCCTCGCCGAAACGCTCGACCGCAGCCGCCACGGCGTGGTCAAGGGCCTCGAAGTGAGGGAGCGGTTGGGCGCGCTGCGGGTCAAGGTCCAGGCGGTCGGTGATGCTGAGCTCGAAATGTGGGCGGCGCATCGGCAGGCTGAGGTCCTGGAAGAAGCGCTGGACCGCAAGATTCGAATGGAAAAAGTGCCGTACCGGCAGAGCGCCGGGCGCCGGCTGCGCGCACGAGCTTCGAAACCCGTTAACACCGAATTAACACACCAGAAACTGCCGCGAAACGCCCAGCGCGTACGCTGATTTTCATGTTGCTGTCACCCATTCGACTCGCTTTGCTCGCTCAGGGCAGGCCTATTCGTCGCATCGCGCCCATGGCGGCGCTCGCATTCACGGTCGCCGCCTGTGGCGGCGGCTCGTCCTCGTCGGGCGGCACCGCTACGACGGGCAACACGATGGTCTCCCTGGATGGGTCCAGCACGGTCTTTCCGATCAGCGAGGCCGTCGCGGAAGAGTTCCAGAAGGCCAACAAAAACATCCGCGTGACCGTCGGCATCTCGGGCACCGGCGGCGGCTTTCAGAAATTCTGCCGCGCCGAAATCGACATCAGCGACGCGTCGCGGCCGATCAGCGCGAGCGAAGTCGAAGCCTGCGCCACAACCGGCGTCGAGTTCATCGAGCTGCCGATTGCCTACGACGGTATCGCCATCACCGTGAACCCGAAGGCGACGTGGGCGGACAAGATCACCGTCGCCGAGCTGAAAACAATCTGGGCGCCGGAAGCCCAGGGCAAGGTCAAGCGGTGGAACCAGGTGCGGCCGACCTGGCCAGACCGGGAGATTCACTTGTTCGGCGCCGGCGTCGATTCCGGGACCTTCGACTATTTCACCGAGGCGATCAACGGCAAGGCCAAGGCCAGCCGCGGCGACTTCACCTCGAGCGAAGACGACAACGTGCTGGTGCAGGGCATCAGCAGCGACGAGCTCGCGCTGGGCTTCCTGCCGTTCGCCTATTACGAAGAGAATGCCACGCGCCTGAAGCTCGTGCCGGTCGACGATGAGAAGCCGGATAACGGCGCGGGACCGATCGCGCCTGGGCCCGACTCGATCAGGACCGGCACTTACCAGCCGCTGTCGCGGCCGGTCTTCATCTACGTGTCAACGAAGGCTGCCGAGCGTCCAGAGGTGCAAAAGTTCGTGGAATTCTACCTGGCCAATGCCGAGAAGCTGGTCCGCGAGGTCAACTACGTCGGCCTGGGCGACGCCGCCTACACGATGGTCGGCGATCGCTTCGCCAAGCGCAAGACCGGGTCGGTGTTCTCCGGAGTCAACACGGTTGGCGTGACGATCGATCAGCTGCTCAGCAAGGAACGCGCGCAGTAGCGCCGCATCATGTCCACCCGGACGCTCGAATGGATTGTCGAGCGCGTGCTGTTGCTGTGCGCCCTGCTTTCGGTGCTGACCACCGCGGGCATCATCGGCGTGCTGGCCGTCGAGACGTTCGCGTTCCTGCGAGTCGTGCCGGTGCTGGACTTTCTCACCGGCACTGAATGGACTCCCCTGTTTTCCAGCCAGAAGTTCGGCGTGCTGCCCCTGATCGCCGGCACCATGCTGGTGTCGGCGATTGCGATGGTGGTGGCGCTCCCGATGGGACTGCTATCGGCGGTCTACCTCAGCGAATATGCGCCGAACAACCTGCGGCGCGTGGTCAAGCCAATCCTGGAGATCCTCGCCGGCGTGCCGACCGTGGTCTACGGCTACTTCGCGCTCACCTTCGTGACCCCGATGCTGCAGCAAGTGTTCCCGACGCTGTCGGGGTTCAACGCGCTGAGCCCCGGCCTGGTGATGGGACTCATGATCATGCCGCTGGTCTCGTCGCTGTCGGAAGACGCGATGCAGGCCGTGCCGCGCGGGCTGCGCGAGGGCTCCTATGCGCTCGGCGCCACGCGGATGCAGACCGCGCTCAAAGTCGTGGTGCCGGCGGCCTTCTCGGGCATTACCGCCGCCTTCATTCTGGCGGTGTCGCGCGCGATCGGTGAAACGATGATCGTGGCGATCGCCGCCGGCCAGCAGCCGCGCCTGACCGGCAACCCGTTCGTGCCGATTGAAACCATGACGGCCTATATCGTCCAGGTCAGCCTCGGCGACACGCCGCAAGGGACCATCGAGTACCGCACCATCTTCGCGGTCGGCATGCTGCTGTTCGTAATGACGTTCGGCCTTAACCTGATCAGCACCTGGCTGCGCGAGCGTTTCCGCGAGGAATACGCATGAGGAAGCACGCCGATCGGCTGTTCCAGGCGCTCTCGATGGCCACGCTGATTATTGCGCTGGCCGCGCTCGGCGTGCTGATCTTCGACATCGTGAAGGACGGCGGGTCGAGGCTCAGCTGGCAATTCCTGACGAATATTGCCTCGCGCAACGCCGACGAAGCCGGCGTCTATCACGCCCTGATGGGCAGCATCTGGGTGATCCTCATCACCGCCGCGCTGTCGCTGCCGATCGGCGTGGCAGCCGCGATCTATCTGGAAGAGTACGGCACGCGCAGCCGTGTAGCGCGGTTCATCGAGCTCAACATCGCCAACCTCGCCGCCGTGCCCTCGATCATCTACGGGCTGCTCGGCCTCGGATTGTTCGTGCGCATCATGGCGATGGGGCAAAGCGTCATGGCCGGCGCCAGCACCCTCGCCCTGCTGGCGCTGCCCGTCGTGATCCTCTCGACGCGCGAAGCGCTGCGCACCGTGCCCAGTACCATTCGTGAAGGCTCCTACGCGCTGGGCGCCACCAAGTGGCAGACCATCTGGAACCAGGTGCTGCCGATGGCGTTGCCGGGCATTCTGACCGGCCTGATCCTGGCGTTGTCGCGGGCGATCGGTGAGACGGCGCCGCTCATTGCCATCGGCGCGCTCACCTACATCCCGTTCGCGCCGGACGGCATCTGGTCGAAGTTCACGGTGCTGCCGATTCAGATCTTCAACTGGGTATCGCGGCCCCAACCGGAATTCAAGGTCAACGCCGCTGCGGCAATCCTTGTACTATTGGTGTTGTTGTTGACCATGAACGCCGTCGCCGTCGTCGTCCGCGATCGCTTTCAGAGCCGGGGTCGCGGATGAACGTCGAACGCCGGCGACCCGTGCCGGCCAGCCTTGCCGGCGTCACCACCAGCCGCCGCGGCCAGTCGCCGGCCGCGTTCGACGCGCCGGTGAAGGTCGCCGTCGACGGCCTCAACTTTTATTACGGGACCAAGCGCGCGCTCGACGGCATCTCGATCCAGATTCGCTCAAATCTCGTCACCGCCTTGATCGGTCCGTCGGGCTGCGGCAAGAGCACGTTTCTGCGGACGCTGAACCGCATGAACGACATCATTCCGGACACCCGCGTCGAGGGCACGGTGCTGATCGACGACCAGTCCATCTACGAGTCCCGCGTCGACGTGGTGCAGTTGCGGCGCCGGGTCGGGATGGTGTTCCAAAAGTCCAACCCGTTTCCGAAGTCGATCTTCGAGAACGTCGCGTATGGCCTCCGCATCAACGGCCTGGTCAAGACCAGGGCCGAGCTGGAAGGCCGCGTGGAAGAAAGCCTGCAGCAGGCGGCGATCTGGGAAGAGGTCAAGGATCGCCTGCAGGAGTCGGCGCTCGCACTATCGGGCGGACAGCAACAGCGCCTCTGCATCGCGCGGGCGCTCGCCATTCGGCCCGAGATTCTGCTGATGGACGAGCCGGCCTCGGCGCTCGATCCGATCGCCACCCAGCGCATTGAAGAGCTGATCTACGAGCTGAAGAAGAAATACACGATCGTCATCGTGACGCATAACATGCAGCAGGCGGCGCGGGTGTCGGACCAGACCGCGTTCTTCTGGCTTGGCCGGCTGGTCGAGTTCGACCGCACCGACAAGATCTTCACGGCGCCGGCGGAAAAACTTACCGAAGATTACGTCACGGGCAGGTGCGGCTGATGGAACGGGTCTTTAGGCATTTCCAGGAGGATCTCGACACGCTCAAGGCGCGGCTGCTCGCGATGGGCGGGCTGGCCGAAGAGCGGGTGCGCGAGTCCGTGCGCGCGCTGACCGATCGCGACCAATCGGCGCTCGATGGCGTGCTGGGCGGCGACGAGCCGATCAACGACCTGCACATCGAGATCGACGACCGCTGCTTCAAGCTGCTGGCGCTCCACCAGCCCATGGCCGCCGACCTTCGCGTCATCGTCGCCGCCGTGAAGATCAACACCGACCTCGAGCGCGTCGGCGACCTCGCGGTCAACATCGCCGAGGCCGGCAAGCGCTACCTGCAGCACCCGCCGGTCAAGCCGCTGATCGACATCCCCCGCATGGGCGAGATTGCGCAAGCGATGCTGCGCGACTCGCTCGATGCGTTCGTCCGCCGCGACATCGCGCTGGCCGAGGCCGTGCTGGCGCAGGACGACCTGGTCGACGCGCTGAAGACCCAGATATTCCGGGAACTTCTGACCTACATGCTCCAGGATCCTGCGACCGTCGAGCCGTCACTCGACCTGATCCTGATTTCCCGTCACCTCGAGCGTATCGGCGACCACGCCACCAACGTCGCCGAAGACGTGATCTTCATCCTCTCGGCCCGCGATGTCCGCCACCAGGGGGTCGAGCCCGCGCCCGAATAGTGACTCCCGCCGACGGGTGATCTAGAATTAGTCGGATCATCCTATGGCAGACACGCTGACAGTTACAGACAACCGGACCGGGAAGACCTACGAGATCCCGATTACCGAAGGCGCCATCCGCGCCACCGACCTCAAACAGATTAAAACCGGCGGCGGCGATGGCGGGCTGTTTACCTACGATCCCGCGTTCATGAATACGGCGGCGTGCAAGAGCCGGATCACTTACATCGACGGCGACAAGGGCATCCTAATGTACCGGGGCTATCCGATCGAGCAGCTGGCGGAATCGAGCACGTATCTCGAAACCGCCTACCTGATCCTGTTCGGCGAGCTGCCCGGCAAGAAGGCACTCGACGAGTGGAACCACTCGATCACCATGCACACCATGGTGCACGAGAACATCAAGAAATTCATGGAGGGGCTCACCTACGACGCGCACCCGATGGGCGTGTTCATCAGCACCGTCGGCGCGATGTCGACGTTCTATCCGGACGGCAAGCTGATTTTCGACGCCGCCTCGCGCCGCAAGCAGATCCACCGGTTGATCGCCAAGACACCGACCATCGCCGCCTACGCCTACCGCCACAGCATCGGCCGTCCGTACGTGTATCCGGACAACGACCTCAGCTTCACCGGCAACTTCCTGAACATGCTGTTCAAGATGACCGAGGTGAAGTACCAGCCCAACAAGGCGCTCGAGCGCGCGCTCGACGTGCTCTTCATCCTGCACGCCGACCACGAGCAGAACTGCTCGACCAGCGCGATGCGCGCCATCGGCAGCTCGCACGTCGATCCGTTCTCGGCGCTGGCCGGCGCGGCCGCCGCCCTCTACGGCCCGCTCCACGGCGGCGCCAACGAGGCGGTGCTGCGGATGCTCAAGGAGATCGGCTCGGTCGACCACGTCCCGGACTTCATCAAGAAGGTCAAGGCCGGCGACGGCCGCCTGATGGGCTTCGGCCACCGCGTCTACAAGTCGTACGACCCGCGCGCCAAGATCATCAAGCGCACCGCGTACGAAGTGTTCGAGGTCACCGGCAAGAGCCCGCTGCTCGACATCGCGCTCGAGCTCGAGCGGATCGCGCTCGAAGACGATTACTTCATCAGCCGCAAGCTCTATCCGAACGTCGATTTCTATTCCGGGCTGATTTACCAGGCGATGAGCTTCCCGGTGGAGATGTTCGCGGTGCTGTTTGCGATCGCGCGCACGGTCGGCTGGGTGGCGCAGTGGGAAGAGATGCTGCTCGATCCGGAAACAAAGATCGCGCGGCCGAAGCAGATCTACAACGGGCATGGGAGCCGTGACTATGTGCCGATGGAGAAGCGCTAGAGTCCTGATCGTTGGCCTGCTTGCGGCGACATCGCTGTCGGCGCAGGCGCCCAGCGCCTTCGACAGTTCGAAGGCGTGGGAGCACCTGCGCCAGCAGGTCGCGATCGGCCCGAGGCCATCTGGCTCGCCGGGCAACGTCAAGAATCGCGACTACATCAAGACCACGCTTGCCGGGTTCGGGATCAAGACCGTCGAGCAGCCGTTCGAGGCGACGACGCCGATCGGGCGGATCAAGATGGTGAACCTCGTCGCCACCATTCCCGGCCAGCGGCCCGACCGCATCGTGCTGGCGAGCCATTTCGACACCAAGATCTTCCACGAGTTTCGCTTCGTCGGCGCCAGCGACGGCGCGTCGAGCACCGCGGCGTTATTGGAGCTTGGCCGCGTGCTCAAGGCGCGGCCGCAGCTGCCCTTCTCGATCGAGCTGCTGTTCCTCGACGGGGAGGAGGCCACCGGCGAGTGGCAGGGCACCGACAACACCTACGGCAGCCGGCACTACGTCGCCGCGGCGAGCAAGGCGGGCACGTTGAAGTCGTTGCGCGCGTTGATCCTGCTCGATATGATCGGCGACCGCCAGCTCAACATGCGGCGGGAGCAGAACTCGACGCCGTGGCTGACCGACATCATCTGGAGCACCGCCAAGAAGCTCGGGCATGGCGCGCAGTTCCTCGACGAGCGCACGCCGATCGAAGACGATCACATTCCGTTCCTCAAAGCGGGCGTCCCGGCGGTCGACCTGATCGACTTGGATTACCCAGCGTGGCACACGGCGGACGACACGCTCAACAGCGTCGCCGCGCGCAGCCTGCAGATTGTCGGCGATGTGGTGGTGGCGGCGTTACCTGAAATCGAACAGCGACTGCTGAAAGGGGTCTGACCCCGAGCAAGAAGTGCCGAGGGGTCTGACCCCTCCGCAGCCGGCCCCGCTACGCGACGAGGGGTTGCTTTGAGCAAAAACCGTTGGGCCCAGCTCATGAAGCGCCACGTAAGCTCACCGGTTTTTCTCAAATCAACCCCTCGCCGCGTCTACGCGCCCTCCGGCTGCGAGTGGGACTAACCGATTAAGCCCAAAACACCGGTCGTTCGACAAAGACTGGCGATTCGATCGTCACTCCGTTGGCGGCCGCCCGGTCGTATTGAATCCTGAAGTCCCGATCTTGCGCTGGAAGCCAGTCGTATGTGAACAGCTCGCCGATGCTGAGGTTCGCCAGCATCGCATCGAAGTGTGGCGTGTTGCTGCCGCGTGCCGCCTGCTCGCGTTCCACCCTTTCGATACCGCCGGTGAGCAGCGCCCAAATGGCAACGTTCGGGGGATCCTGGAGAATCCGCAGGGGCCGCCAGCACTCATCAGCCTGTGCTTCTAGCTGACGAATGGTTTCGAGAGCCTCGGGTGGTGCTTCGTTCTTGAGGTATGGCATTACGCGTGCCCGTCAGCCAGAGCGGGGAAGCCGGCAACGCTCGATTGGCGCGTTGAGATTCTCGAAGGAGTTCGTCTTGCGACGGAGTACTACGCGGCCCGTTGCGGTCGATGGTGGAGGACCAGAAGCTGGTCAGGCTGCAGGGCGAGCTCAGCGTACGTCTTGCCCTCGTCGTCAGAGAACTCGACCTCGTAGGCGCCGTCCAGAAGCTCCACGACTGTGCCTACCTGGCCGCGCAGGAGCCCTTCCGAAGGCACATCTGAGAGGAGGGCGACGACATCCAGCAAGTGCGGTGTAGTCTGCATTGTTGTTGTCCCTACTTCACGAAGCAACTGGTCAATCGCGGAGAGATTTCTCCGCGGCGCACGATCCACGTGCTCTTGACCACTCCCGCGCCCCGTGGGCCGATAATTTCGAACTCTAACATATAGCGAGTGCCGAACCGGTCTGATGCCGCCAGGTGCGCATCGGCCGTGGCGGCGGCCATCAGAAGTGCGGCGCGCAGTTCGTCGGCATTCTCGGCCGTGAAGCCGAGGGCAGCTGCAAAAACGCGCGCCTTGTGCTTCCCACGCGGGTGCTCCAGGTTCAAGCAGTATCCGGTGAGCTTCTCCTGATCAACGATGGCGGCGTCGCCGCCGCGGGCCGACCTCGATGGCGCCGGGATCGAAGCTATTCGTTCTGCCTGTCCTCGGCCCCGTCTGCGGTCGACACTTTGCTGGGCGCTCTCGCAGTGATGGTCTCCATCACTCTGCTTGGTGGCCTCGCTGCAGCAATCGCTGACAGTGTGGCGAACACAATCCTCGGAGAAGGAACGGCTGCCAACAGCCGAACTTCCTCGCTCGGCGCAAGGCACCTCATGTCCGGTCTTATTCTTGTGTCCGCGACTTGGATACTTTGGCAGGTTGATCGGCAGAGCGACAATACCGATCTGCTTCGATGCGTCGAATCTCGAATGACCGATCTGGCGAAGGTGAGAGCAAGCGCTCTGGTGAAGAGCTGTCTTGATGAGCCAGAGGAAGATTCACGTGACCAAGGGTAACGTCGGCCAACACCTTGGAGAACAGTGACTAATCTGTGCCGTGCCAGTTCCTTTCGATCCTCTTACGCACGCCAGCCCAAATTGTCTTGAATGCCCAGTCTGTAGAGGCGGCGTCGGACATTCCAGCCATTCTCCCAAGCTTGCGCAGTTGGCGGGCGACGCCATCAATTCGCTCGACGTCAATACCGGCTCGATGCACATCCTCTGCAAATTCTTCCTCCGTGATCAAACGCTCGGAGCGGCGCTGCCGTTCTTCTAACTCCTGAAAAAACAGGTCTTGATCACGCTTATAGTCGTCCAAGTCAGACATAACAAAGCGATCCGAGCAAGAATCTTGCTTGTGTGGCCTAGCGGTTTTGCTGGAGATTTAGCGTCGTCTGAACTTTTCGGACGACTAATCGTTAGGTGCGGCGGGCGTGACGCGGAGAGGTGTCTCCCGGCGTGAGCGTTCGAGCGAGGCGACGACGAGGATCGGGTCGTCAAATCGACCGGAGCCTACGCAGGCGCCTTGCCGTCTTTGGCGCGTCCATCGCGGGGGCTATTAATGCGGCGAGGGAGTTTTGCCCGCCGAGCGTGAGCGCACGCCGGGAGACACCTCTTC
>JAUSDY010000077.1 GCA_030650395.1 Acidobacteriota bacterium
CGAGTCGACCAGTACCCGGAGGACTCCGGGCCTGCACCGAATTCCATTCCTCGGTTGGCTGTTCAAGACCGATCAGAATACGCTCTTGAACGCCGAACTGTTGATTTTCATCACTCCACGGATCTCAAAATGACAGACCAATCCATGAAGCGTGCGAACTTTGTTGGCTACGGCATCCGACTGCTTACACTGGCGGCGGCGGTAACCGTCTCGGCGTCGTGCGGCGATCTCAACCGCGCGGGCAAGTCACCGGTCTTCCTGATCATGAATTCGTTGACCACTTCGACCGGTCAGCGAACCTTGCAGTCGGATGTCCAGGTTCTGGTCGGCACGCAGGCGACGACTGGAAACGACCTCGGGCAGGCGAGTATTGGGGCAGCGATGAAGAACACCGTCACCCCCACGGCCCCTACGGCGGTGAACTCGATCACTATCAACCGATACCGGGTCACGTTTCGCCGGGCCGATGGTCGAAATACACCTGGCGTGGACGTGCCCTACGGTTTCGATGGTGGCACAACCGCGACGGTCGTGGTCGGCGGTAATACTACCGTCTCTTTCGACCTCGTGCGCCGTCAGAACAAAGAGGAACCGCCGCTTCGCAACCTCGTCGCCGGCGGGGGCTTGCGAGTCATCTCGATGATCGCCGAGGTCACGTTTTACGGCCGCGATCAGACCGGTAACGAGGTGTCCGTCGGTGGCGCCATCGACATTCAGTTCAGCGACTTTTAGCGATGTTTCAATCGAAACCATAGGTATCAACATCATGCGAACTTCATTCGCGACCCTGTTCGGCGTCATCGGCGTCGCCCTCTTGGCGGGATGCACCGTCAAGAGCGCAGAAGCCCCGTCGTTGGCCGGACCTTCGACGCTGGCCATTTCGATCACGATGACCGCCGACAAGGACATCCTGACCCAGAACGGATTGGATGAAGCGGCCATCACCGTCCAGGCGCTCGGGCCCAACGGCGAGTCGAGAAACGTCAACCTCCGCGCGCAGATCCTCGTGGACCGCGTGCCGCAGGACTATGGCACCTTGAGCACGAAGTCGCTCACCACGCCGAGCGTAATCAGGTACCGCGCGCCGGCCGCGGCGACCACCGTCGGCGGGCAGGTGGCCCAGAGCGTTACGATCGCCGTGACGCCGGTGGGCAGCGATTTCCAGGGCGAGGTGAGCCGCACGATCCAAATCAGCCTCGTGCCGCCGGGAATTATCCTGCCAACGAACCCAAACCTGGTGCCCGCATTCACCATCACCCCAACTACCGCGACCGAGCGTCAAGCATTTGCAACGCTGAGCTTCGACGCGTCGGCAACCACGAACGCCGTCGGCTCGCGTTGCAACGATGCCTGCACCTACAGCTGGAATTTTGGCGACGGCACCACCGGTACAGGAATGACGACGACCCATGTGTACCGGACCGTCGGCACCTTCCAGGTCGCGCTGACCGTCACCGACAGCCGCGGTGCGCAGATGACCAGCATCCAGACGATCACGGTGTTGCCATCCACGCCGCCGACGGCCGGGTTCCAGTTTTCGCCCGCCAGCGTCGGTGTGAACCAGGACGCGTTCTTCAACGCGTCGGAATCGCGACCGGCAGCGGGCCGCACGATTGCGCGCTACGACTGGAACTTCGGCGACGGCACGACGGGGAGCGGCGCGATCGTTTCTCACCGCTACTCTTCACCGGGGAACTTCGCGGTGATCTTGACGGTGACCGACGACGCCGGCTCGGCGGCGCAGTCAACCCCCAAGACCGTCGAAGTGACCCCCACGGGAGGCTTGACTGCCGACTTGACGTTCCTGCCGACGGCGCCGAGGCCCGGACAAACGGTGTCGTTCAATGCGAGTAACAGCAAGAGCGACACGTCGACCATCGTCAGCTACAAGTTCAACTACGGTGATGGCTCACCAGAAGAGGTCTCAACGTCGCCGACGCAGACACACGTCTACGCAGCGGTTGGTGACTACGTCGCGACCGTGGTGGTGACCGACGCCCTGGGCCGGACCGCAACGAAGCAGGCCAGCGTAAAAGTGGCGGTGACGCCGTAATACACTGTCGACGTGCCCGCTGACAGCGCACGGATGCTCGAACTTCGACGCCGGGTCCAGACGGATCCGGCGTCGATTGCTTTTGCGCAGCTGGCAGAGGAGTGCCGGCGGGCCGGCTCCAACGAAGAAGCCGTCGAGATCTGCCGCGCCGGCCTCGCCCGTAACCCTGCCTATCTCTCGGCCCGCGTCACCCTGGGCCGCGCGCTCATCGAACTGGGCCAGCTCGACGCGGCGAAAGCTGAGCTCGACCTCGTCGTGGCCGGTGCCCCCGATAATCTGGCGGCGATCCGCGGGCTGGCGGAGATTCTTCAGCTCCGCGGGCAGATGAAGGAAGCGCTGGCGTATTACAAGCACGCGCTCGAGCTGGCTAAACACGACCGGGATCTCGAAGACACGGTCGAGCGCATCTCGCAGGTCGTCGCCCCCGCGCCTCCGCCGCCGCAGGCCGGCCCTCAGGTTTCGATCGAGGAGATTTTCAACTTCGATACGCTGATCGATCAGCTTGGCTTGCCGTCCGCCTCCGCTGCCGACGGCGGCTTCGGCGGGACCTCGCCGAAGCTCGCTATGGAATTACCGGCGAGCGAAGGCGGGCCAGAGGCTTCCGCATTCGAAGACATCTTCGCCGAGATCTCCTCCGCCTCCGCCGCCGAAGGCGGCTTCGGCGAGACCGAACCCAGCATGCTCGACTCGGTCGAGCTCAGAGCCGACGACACCGATTCGCTTGCCGTGATGGAGCGTGAGTTGCGAGAGCTCGAAGTTCAGCGGGCGCAAGAAGAGCAGCGCGCCCGGGCGGAGCTGGCGCAGCGGCGCCGCGACGCCATGATTGGCGCCCTCGAGACATGGCTGTCGGCGATCGTGGCCGACCGCGAGCGGCACAGCGCCTGATGCGCGTTGCCCCGCCCGACAACCATCTCGCCCGCCACGCGCGACTGCGCGCCGAGTTGTCGGCGGCGTCGCTCGACACGCTGCTCGTCACCTCATTACCGAACATTGCGTACCTTACCGGCTTGTTCGCGTCGACGGCCGCCCTCATAGTCGGGTCGAACGGACTGCATTTGATCGTCGATGGCCGTTACCTTGGCAGCGCGCAACTGCGCCAACGCGACTTGCCCGGCATGCAGATCGTTCTCGTCCCGCCAGCCGGCAGCTTCGAAGAAACCGTCGCCGGCGAGTTGCTCGCTGCGTCAAATGGCCGCGCCGGTTTCGAAGCCGACCATCTGACGGTTCGGCAGCACCAGGATTTGGCTGGACGGCTGGCAAGATCGGGTGCCACGACCCATCTGGAGGGCACCCAGGGCCTCGTCGAGCGGCTGCGGGCGGTCAAGGACGACTGGGAGCTCGCGACGCTCAAAGACGCCGCCACGAGACTTTCAGATGCCGCTAAATGTATAATCCCAAAAGCCTTAGCGGGAATGGCGGAGCGCGAAGTCGCGGGCATCATCGAGGCCCAGCTCCGGCGCGTCGGCTTCGACAAGCCGGCCTTTGATACCATCGTCGCCGCCGGGCCGAACTCGGCCGTGCCGCATTACAGGGCCGGCGGTCGCCGGTTATCGGAAGGCGATCTGGTCGTCATGGACTTCGGCGGCATGCTCGACGGCTACGCCGTCGATTTGACCCGCACGATTACGGTAGGCCGGCCGCGTGAACGCGAACGGCAGCTGCTCGAGCAGGTGGCCGCCGCGCAGGCGGCGGCATTTGCGGCAATTGGCATCGGCAAGGCGGCCACCGCGGTCGACGCTGCGGCGCGACGGGCACTTGAAGGAGCGGGGCTGGGCGACGCGTTCAGTCACGGCACGGGCCACGGCCTGGGCCTCGAGATTCACGAACGGCCGCGCGTCGGCCGTTGGCGGGCGGATCTGGCGGACGAAGCCCTGCAGGCGGGAATGGTCTTCACCCTCGAACCCGGCGCGTATCTCGCGGGGTGGGGTGGAGCGCGGATCGAAGATGACGTCGTGGTAACGTCCGGCGGAGCCGAATGGCTCACCGACGTGCCGCGGCTCTTGTGAGTTGTTGATGACACTGGACGAGATCAAGCAGCTGGTTGAATTCATCGAGGGACACGACCTGGATGAATTCGAGCTCGAGCAGGACGGCGTGAAGGTCCGCATCAAGCGCGGATCGAACCACCACGCCGTGGCGGCTCCTCACCTGCCGGCCGCGACGGCCGTCTTGAGCGCTCCTCCAGCCGCGTCGCCGGCCGCCGCGCCGCCGGCGGCCGCCGCATCACCCGATGAAGGGGGCGAACTGGCGATCGTCAAGTCGCCGATCGTCGGCACGTTCTACCGTTCGGCCGAGCCGGACGCCAAGGCGTTCGTTTCGGTTGGCGACACCGTACGCAAGGGTCAGGTCCTCTGCATCATCGAGGCGATGAAACTGATGAACGAGATCGATTCCGAGTACGACGGAGAGGTCACGAGCGTCTACGTGGAGAACGGCCAGGCCGTCCAGTACGGCGAGCGGCTGTTCGCGATTCGTCCGACTGCCTAAACCATGTTCAAAAAAATCCTCGTCGCCAATCGTGGAGAGATCGCGCTGCGCGTGATTTTCGCGTGCCGCGAGCTGGGCATCAAGACCGTGGCGGTGTACTCGGAAGCCGATGAGAACTCGCTGCACGTGCGGTTTGCCGACGAAGACATCTGCATCGGCCCGGCGCGCAGCAGCGACAGCTATCTGAACGTGCCGGCGATCATCAGCGCCGCCGAAATCACCGGCGCCGACGCGCTGCATCCCGGTTACGGGTTTCTCTCGGAAAGCGCCTATCTCGCCGAGGTGTGCGAGGCCTGTCACATCCGGTTCATCGGTCCCGACCCGAGCGTGATCCGGCTGCTCGGCGACAAGTCGAAGGCGCGCCGCGCGATGAAGAAGGCCGGCGTGCCGATGCTGCCCGGCAGTGACGGCCCGGTCGAAAGCGAAGAGCGCGCGATCAAGTGCGCCCAGGCCATCGGCTACCCGGTGATCATCAAGGCCGTGGCGGGCGGCGGTGGGCGCGGCATGCGCATTGTCAAGAACCAGGCCGACCTCGCGCACGCGTTCAAGACGGCGCAGCGGGAAGCGGAGTCGGCCTTCGGCGTCGGCGACGTCTACATCGAGAAGTACCTCGAGGCGCCGCGGCACATCGAGTTCCAGATTCTCGGCGACCATCACGGCAACGTGGTGCACCTGGGCGAGCGCGAATGCTCGATCCAGCGGCGGCACCAGAAGCTGCTCGAAGAATCGCCGTCGGTGGCGGTGTCGGACAAGGTGCGCCGCAAGATGGGCAGCGTCGTCGTCGACGCCGCGCGCGCGGTCCAGTACACCAATGCCGGGACGTTCGAGTTCCTCATGGACGAGAAGGGCAACTTCTTCTTCATGGAAGTGAACACCCGCGTGCAGGTGGAGCATCCCGTCACCGAGATGGTGACCGGCATCGACATCGTCAAGGAACAGATCCGGATCGCCGCGGGCGAGCGGCTGGGCTTCAAGCAGAGCGAAGTCACGTTCACCGGCCACGCGATGGAATGCCGCGTCAACGCCGAGGACCCCGAGACGTTCGTGCCCTCGCCGGGCATGATCCACGCGTTCAGCGTTCCCGGCGGGCCCGGCGTCCGCGTCGATACGGCCGCGCATTCGGAATGCCTGATCTCGCCGTACTACGACTCGATGGTGGCCAAGGTGATCGTGCACGGCCGCGATCGCCAGGAATCGATCGCGCGCATGAAGCGCACGCTCGAGATGTCGGTGGTCGAGGGCATTCGCACGACCATCCCGCTGCACCTCAAGATCCTCAACGACCCCGACTTTATCGCCGGACGGCTCAGCACGCATTTCATGGAGCGCTTTGCCGCCACGCCCAAGGCCACAGCCCTCGCTGAGTCTGCCTAGGCTCTACGCGATCGTCGACGGCGAGGCCTGCGCCCGGGCCGGCCGCGCGCCGCTCGACGTCGCGCGCGCGTTTCTGTCGGCCGGCGTCCGCTGCATGCAGCTCCGCATGAAGGGCTGGGACAGCGGTCCCTTCCTCGATCTCGCGCGGCCCGTCGTGGACGAGGCGAATCGGGCAGGATGCACCGTCTTCATCAACGATCGCGCCGACATTGCCGCGCTGAGCGCCGCGCACGGCCTGCACGTGGGGCAGGCGGACCTTTCGCCATCGCAGGCGCGCCGGATCCTCGGCCCTGCGACGGCGATCGGCCTGTCGACGCATACCGAGGCGCAATGGGAGTTGGCCGTTACGGAACCGATCGCGTATCTCGCGATCGGACCGGTGTACGGAACGGGCACCAAAGCGACCGGCTACGAGGCCGTCGGCCTGGAGGTGGTACGCGCGGCATCGACCAGGGCGGCAGCGGCCGGCCTTCCGGTTGTGGCGATCGGCGGGATCACGCTCGCGCGCGCACCCGAGGTGATCGCCAGCGGCGCCGCCTCGGTGGCCGTGATTAGCGACCTGCTGAGCGGATCACCTGAAGCCCGCGCCCGCGACTTCCTTCGAGCTCTGGCGTAATCGGCACGGACACGGCCGCACGACAGGTATAATCGCGGAGTTTGCCAGCTGCCCGGTCCTCGTTCGAGGCACGGGTCCGACCCACTTCATTGGAGGCGGAATGGATTCGAATCTGTTCAAGACCAAGTCGATCGAGCAGCTCGTCGGCGACGTCGAAACCGGAGGCAAGGCGCTCAGGCGCAGCCTCACGGCATGGGACCTGACGCTTCTGGGCATCGGCGCCATCATCGGCACGGGCATTTTCGTGCTGACCGGCACCGCCGCCGCCAACCAGGCCGGGCCGGCGATCACGATGTCGTACATGGCCGCGGGCCTGGCGTGCGCGTTTGCCGCGCTCTGCTACGCCGAGTTCGCCTCGATGATTCCCATTGCCGGGTCCGCCTACACGTATGCCTACGCCACGCTGGGCGAGCTGGTTGCCTGGATGATCGGCTGGGACTTGATCCTCGAGTACGCGGTCGGGTCGATGACCGTGGCGATCGGCTGGAGCGGCTATATGCAGCGGCTGCTCGCCGGCTTCGGCATCACCCTGCCAGTGGCGATCGGCGCGGCTCCGCCGCTCGGCATCATCAACCTGCCGGCCGTGATCATCGTGTTGCTGATCATGATCCTGCTGGTCGTCGGCATCCGCGAATCGGCCCGGTTCAACGCGGTGATGGTGGCCATCAAGCTCGTGGCCGTGCTGTTCTTCCTCGGCGCCGGCCTGGCGTATGTCGAGCCGGCCAACTGGCAGCCCTTCGCGCCGTATGGCTGGCCAGGAATCATGTCGGCGGCAGCGGTCGTGTTCTTCGCGTACATCGGGTTCGACGCGGTCTCGACGACCGCTGAGGAAGCCAAGAATCCGCAGCGCGATCTGCCCATCGGCATCATCGCTTCACTGGTGGTGTGCACCATCCTCTACCTCGCGGTCGGAGCGGTGTTGACCGGCATCGTGCCGGTCGTGCAGTATCGGGCGTTGGCGGAGGCGCTCCCGGGCGTGCCGATTGTGGATCCGACAGAGTCGGTGAAGTTCCTGAACGCGCCGGTGGCCTACGCCCTCAGCGTGATCGGCCAGGATTGGGCGGCCGGCCTGGTGTCGGCAGGGGCCGTGGCCGGCATCACGTCGGTAATGCTGGTGATGTTGATGAGCCAGCCGCGCATCTTCTTCGCGATGAGCCGCGACCGCCTGCTGCCCCCCGGCGTGAGCAAGGTGCACCCCAAGTTCGGCACGCCCTACATCACAACGATCATCACCTGCGTCATCGTCGCGCTCGTCGCCGGCGTGACGCAGATCCAGGTCGTTGGCGAAATGACGAGCATCGGCACGTTGTTCGCGTTCGTCGTGGTCTGCGCGGCGGTGTTGACGCTGCGTGCCAAGCGGCCCGAGGCGAAGCGGCCGTTCCGGGTTCCGTTTGGGCCGGTGTTTCCGATCCTCGGCATCCTGTCGTGCTCATACCTGATGCTCAGCCTGCCGGTCCTGACCTGGGTGCGGTTCCTGGTGTGGCTCGACCTCGGCATGATCATCTACTGGTTCTACGGCCGCACGCACAGCCCGCTGGCCAACGCGGCGGAAGCGCAGGCGCGAACGCCGATGCAGTCGCTCGCCAACTTCATCAACACGCTCGGCTTGCTGCTGATCTTCAACGGCGCGTGTGTCGCCATTCTTGGCTACATGACGGAGTTCGGCTTGACCAACGAGACGACCGCGAAGTGGGCCGAGATCGGCGTTACCGCCGACCAGGCCGACACCTTCGGATTGCAGTTCCTCGCCGTCGCGATTGCCGTCTGGGTCGTCGGCTTCGGGTTGACGAAGGCATCGGGCGAGAAGGGCTGACTCTGGCCGCACGACGGTTAGACGGAGCGGCCTGCGCCGCACAGCTTCGCGAAGAGGTCGCTCCGCGCATCGAGGCGTTCGTGCGACGCCATGGCCGTCCGCCGGGGCTGGGCGTGGTGCTGGCCGGAGAGAATCCGGCATCCGAGGTCTACGTCCGTAACAAGATGGGCACGGTCGCGGCCGCCGGGTGCCGCGCCGAGCTCTTCCGGGTCGCAGCCGGCGCCACCCTGGCCGAGGCGCTGGCGGTCGTCGCCGCGTTGAACGCAGACGAGGCGATCGACGGCATCCTGGTGCAGTCTCCGCTGCCAGAAGGCATGGGCGCCGACGCGGCGCAGCGTGTCTTCGACGCCATCGACCCTGCCAAAGACATCGACGGGTGCCATCCCTACAACGTCGGGCTGCTGGTGCAGAAACGGCCGCGGCTGGTGGCGTGCACGCCGCTCGGCTGCATCGAGCTGCTCGAGCGCGAGCGTATTCCGCTGCGGGGCAAACACGCGGTTGTAATCGGGCGGAGCGATATTGTCGGGAAGCCGATGGCGCTGTTATTGCTTCATCGCGACGCGACGGTGACCGTCTGCCACTCGCGGACCGCGGACCTGCCGATGGTGGCGCGATCGGCGGATGTGCTGGTCGCCGCCATTGGCCGAGCCTGCTTCGTGACGCGCGACTTCGTGAAGCCGGGCGCGACCGTGATCGACGTCGGGATCAATACCCTGGTGACGGAGGCGGAGGTCTTCCGCTGCTTCCCGCCCGGCAGCCGCAAGCGCGCGCAATTTGCCGAAAAATGTCGCGTGCTGGCCGGCGACGTCCATCCCGACGTGGCAGAGGTGGCCGGGGCGCTGACCCCGGTGCCGGGCGGGGTCGGCCCCCTGACCATTGCGATGGTGCTACGCAATACGGTCACGGCAGCAGAGAATAGAGTTAGTTGATATGCCAATTCGAAAGATTGCCCTAACCGGAGGGATCGCGACGGGGAAAAGCTACGTCGCCGCCCAGCTCAAAGAAGCCGGGGTGCCGTTGGTCGACGCCGACCTGCTGGCCCGCGAGGTGGTGGCGCCGGGCACGCCGGGCCTGACCGCGGTGCGGCAGCGGTTCGGCCCCGACGCCGTGCGGCGTGACGGCACGATGGACCGGGTCCGCATCGGGCAGATCGTGTTCAAGGACAAGCGCGCGCGCCAGGACCTCGAGGCCATCATTCACCCGGCGGTGCAGCGGGCGATCGATCAGTTTTTCGACAAGCTGCCCAAGCGCACGCCGTTTGCGGTCGCGGACATCCCGCTGTTGTTCGAAACCAAGCGCGAGGGCCAGTTCACCTCGGTGATCGTCGTGGCGTGTCCACGCGAGCTCCAGATCGAGCGGATGATGACGCGCAACAAGCTGTCGAAGGAAGACGCCGAGCGCCGGCTGGCGGCGCAGCTGCCGATCGATCAGAAGGTCAAGAAGGCCAACCACGTCATCACGACCGAGGGGTCGTTCGAGCAGACCGACAAGCAGGTCAAGGAATTGATCGCGGCGTTGTCGAACCGGTAGCCATCGCGGAAATCGCGGAACTAAAGTTCCGCGCTACACCGTCACATTTCTACGGTTGCTTCCTTCGCCGGCGCGATCCGCTCTTCAACGAACGTATTCCACTCGTGACAATGCGGGCATTGCCAGAGCAGCTCGGTGCTGCGGTAATGGCACTTGAGGCAGACGTGCGGGTCGAGGAAGAATACCGACGAGCGCGCTGATTCGATATAGCGCTGCACCAGCGCCCGATTGAGCTCCAGCTTCAGCAACACGCCCCACACCGCCTGGTGCACCATCAGGCCGTGCGGGTTCTGCTCCAGCGCCGCCAGCAAGAACTCGAAGGCTTCGGCCGATCGTTCCTGCTTGAACAAGTGCCGGCCGAGCGCCAGGCGCGCGCGCCAGTCTTGCGGATTGGCCGTGACCAGGCGCAGGCAGCGCGCTTCGAACCGCTGCGGCGTGCCCTGTTGTTCGTACAGCCCCTCGAGCCGATCGAACGCCAGGTAGGCGCGCTCGGGTGAGCGCATGATCAGGCTGTCCCACGCGGCTTCGGCGCCGGCGGCATCGCCCTCGGAAAGCCGGACATCGCCGAGATTGAGGTAAGCCGGCGAGGTGTCGGGATCCTGATCGATCGCGGAGGCGAAGTGTCGCGCCGCGCGGCCGCGATCGCCGACCGCCATCGCTTCGGTGCCGAGCGCGTTCTCCAGGAAGCCGAGGATCGCCTGGTTGCGCGGCTGGGTATCCGGGCCGCTCAAGGCGACCAGCTGCTTGCGAATGCGATGCGCGTCGGCCCACTGGTGCTGCTCTTCGTGCAGCTTCTGCAGGTAGAGCAGCGCGTACTGGTTGTTCGGATCCATCCGCACGACTTCGTTGAACGCTTCGAGGGCACGGTCGACGAAGCCGCCGCGCTTGAAGTCGAGGCCCAGGCACAGCAGGATGTAGGCGTGCTCGATACGCGTCAGCTTCGGGCGCTGCAGCAGGGCCTGGTGCACCTGGATGGCGCGCGCCACCTGCCCGCGCTCGCGGTGCACGTTGCCCAGGATCAAGTGGATCTCGAGGGCGTCGGCATCGACGCGCGCGGCCTGGCTCAGCTCCTCGATCGCCAGGTCGATCTGGTTCGACACCAGGAAGTTCAGCCCGAGCACGTAGTGATGCGAGTCGCGCGCCCGCCGGCGATCGATCCACCGGCCGTCGCGCAGCTTGTAGCGCTCCCACGCCTTGCCGGCCGCCAGGCCGAGCAGCAGCGCGATCAGCGCCGCAAGGAATGGCATGGCTTCGTTGTCGATCACCTAGTCCTAGACCATTCCGGTGCGCCAGAGGTCGTGCAGGTGCACCACGCCTTCGACGCGCTGGTCGGCGTCGATCACGACAATCGAGGTGATCTTGCGCTGTTCCAGCATGGCCAGCGCTTCGACGGCGAGGGTGCTCGTGGCAATCGCGACGGGGTTCGGGGTCATCACGTCCTCTGCCGTGAGATCGAGCACGTTGCCCGCGGTCGACATCTTGCGGCGCAGGTCGCCGTCGGTGATGATGCCGGCCAGGCGGCCGTCTTTCTCGACGACCGACGTCATGCCCAGGCCCTTGCGCGACATCTCGTAGATCACGTCGCGCATCGCGGTGTGGCGCTGCACCACCGGCAGGGAATCGCCGCGGTGCATCAACTGCGCGACCCGCATCAGCTTCTTTCCCAGCTGGCCGCCCGGGTGCAGGCTGGCGAAGTCTTCGGGCTTGAAGCCTTTTTCGACGAGCACCGCCATCGCCAGCGCGTCGCCCATCGCGAGCGCCGCCGTGGTGCTTGCAGTCGGCACCAGGTTCATCGGACAGGCCTCTTCGGACACGCGGCAGTCGAGCGCAACTTCCGCCGCCTGCGCCAGCGTCGACTTGAGGTCGCCGGTCATGGCGATGAGCGGCGCGCCAATCCGCTTCAGCGTTTCGAGCACGCACGTCAGCTCCACGGTCTCGCCGCTATACGACATGGCAATCACCACATCGTCGGCCTGGATCACGCCAAGGTCGCCGTGGACGGCGTCAGCGGGATGAAGAAAAAAAGCGGGCGTGCCGGTACTAGCCAGCGTGGCGGCGAGCTTCCGGCAGATGATTCCCGATTTGCCCATGCCGGTGACGATGACCCGGCCGCGGCAGTCGTGGATCAGTATCACCGCGCGCGCGAATTTGTCGTCGAGCCGATCGACCAGCGCCAGCACCGCGGCCGCCTCGGTCTGGAGGACCTTGCGGGCGAGCGACAAATCAGGCATGTCGCACGATCTTATCAAGAGCCACGAGGCGGTGCAGGAGCGGCTCGACGAGACTCAGATTGAGGGCATTGGCCGCGTCGCTCCGGGCGCGGGACGGATCCTCGTGAACTTCCATGAACAGGCCGTCGACGCCGGCCCCGACACCCGCCTGCGACATCGGCTCGATGTACTCGGCCAGGCCGCCGGTCACACCGTCGCCGGCGCCGGGCAGCTGCAGGCTGTGGGTGACGTCGAAGATCACCGGGAAGCCGAGCGCGCGCAGCATCGGGAAGGCGCGGGGATCGACCACGAGGTTGTGATAGCCGAACGACACGCCGCGCTCGGTGACGAGCACATTGCGGTTCCCCGATTCGGTGATCTTCGCGACCACATGCCGCATGTCCGCAGGCGCCAGGAACTGGCCCTTCTTCACATTGACGACGCGGCCGGTCCTGGCCGCGGCGACAATCAGGTCCGTCTGCCGCGAGAGGAACGCGGGGATCTGGATGATGTCGGCGACGTCAGCCACCGGATCGACCTGCGTGATGTCGTGGACGTCGGTGAGGATCGGCAGTCCGGTGCGGGCCTTGACCTTGGCGAGCACGCGCAGGCCTTCAGCCATGCCGGGGCCGCGGTACGAACTGAGCGAGGTGCGATTGGCCTTGTCGAACGAGGCCTTGAACACCAGCGGCACCGACGCGCGCTTGGCAATGGCCGCCAGCGCCACGGCGAGGTCCACCGCATGCGCCTCGCTTTCGATCACGCACGGGCCCATGATGAAGGCCAGCGGGTGTCCCGTGCCAAAGGTGACCGACCCGGCCGAGACGGGCGAGACGGCCTGCACGCTACGCCTCGCTCTTGGCGACGGGCACGCCGACCGCGCCCCCGCTCTGTTTCTGGAACTTCGCGGCCTCGACGAAACTGACAAACAGCGGATGCGGCTTCAACGGGCGAGACTGGAACTCGGGGTGGAACTGCACGGCCACGAACCACGGGTGCCCAGGCAGCTCGGCGATCTCGACGAACTTGCCGTCGGGCGAGCGCCCGGAGATGCGCATGCCTTTTTCGGCCAGCGCCGGCTCGTAGAGGCAGTTGAACTCGAAGCGGTGGCGATGCCGCTCGTGGATCAGGTCGGTGCCGTAAATCTTCCGCGCCAATGATCCCGGTGCGAGCTCGCAGGCGTAGCGGCCGAGGCGCATGGTGCCGCCAAGCTCGTCGACGCCGAGCAGGTCGCGCAGCTTGTAGATCACCTTATGCGGCGCGGCCTCGTCGACTTCCGTGGAATCGGCGCCATCCAGCCCGCACACGTTGCGCGCGTACTCGACGGTGGCCCACTGGAAGCCGTAGCAGATGCCAAAGAACGGAATGCCGTGGCTGCGCGCGTATTCAGACGCCTTCATCATGCCGCGCGTGCCGCGCGACCCGAATCCGCCAGGCACGAGGATCGCTGTCGCGCCCTCGAGCAGGCGCGCGCCGCCCTCCTGTTCGAGCGCTTCGGATTCGACCCATTGAATGTTGATGCGGACGCGATTGGCGAAGCCGCCGTGATAGAGCGCCTCGTTCAGCGACTTGTAGGAGTCCTCGTACCCCGTGTATTTGCCGACGACGTGGATGGTGAGCTCGTCTTCGGGGTTCTTGATGCGATGGACCAGCTCTTCCCACGGTTGCATCCGCGTTTCGGTCTGCGGGAGGTGCAGGTACTTGAGGATCACCGAGTCGAGGCCTTCGTCGCGCAGCGACAGCGGCACTTCGTAGATCGTCGAGACGTCCTTGGCGGTGATCACCGCTTCTTCGCTGACATCGCAGAACAGGGCGATCTTCTGCTTGATCTCGCGCGCGAGAATACGGTCGGTGCGGCACAGCAGGATGTCGGGCTGGATGCCGATCGATCGCAGGTCGCGCACGCTGTGCTGGGTCGGCTTGGTCTTGAGCTCGCCGGCGGCGCCGATGTACGGCACGAGCGTGAGGTGCACGTAGATGGTGTTGTCGCGGCCGACGTCCTGGCGGAACTGGCGGATCGCTTCGAGGAACGGCAGACTTTCGATGTCGCCGACGGTGCCACCGATCTCCACCAGCACGACGTCGCAATCGCGGCCGGCGTGACGGATGCAGTCTTTGATCTCGTTGGTGATGTGCGGAATCACCTGCACGGTGCGCCCGAGGTAATCGCCGCGGCGTTCTTTCTGGATGACCGACATGTAGATCTTGCCGGTGGTCCAGTTGCTGTTGCGCGTCGCGGTCATGGTAGTGAACCGCTCGTAGTGGCCCAGGTCGAGGTCGGTCTCCGCGCCGTCGTCGGTGACATAGACCTCGCCGTGCTGGTACGGGCTCATCGTGCCCGGGTCGACGTTGATGTACGGATCGAACTTCTGCAGGGTGACCTTGTAGCCGTGGCCCTCGAGCAGCGCGCCGATCGAGGCGGCGGCAAGGCCCTTGCCGAGCGACGACACCACGCCGCCAGTCACGAAGATGTATTTGGTCTGGCGTGCCGTGTTTTCCATCATGTCCTTGAGGCCATGTAGGGCGCCCCTTTATGGGGCGCCGCTTCCATCATCAACTGGCGTACGCGTTCCAGGTCTTCGGGGGTGTCGACGCCGACCGAGCGGTGGCGGGTTTCGATGACGCGGATGCCGATGCCGTGGGCCAGCGCCCGAAGCTGTTCGAGCTTTTCGGTTTCTTCCTGCGGGGCCGGGGGCAGGGCGGCTAACCGCAACAGCACGTCGCGCCGATAAACGTAGAGCCCGATATGGGCCGATGACCCCGGAATGAGGACGCGCGAGAAATACAGCGCGCGGCCCCGGTTGTCGCACACGACCTTAACCACGTGGGGGCTGGCAAATTCGTGAGGATCGGCAAACCGACGGCAGAGGGTGCTCATCTCGAGCGTGGCATCGTCCAGCATCGGCTGGACGGCCGCGTCGATGGTCGAGGGTTCGAGCAGCGGCTCGTCGCCCTGGACGTTGACGACCAGCCGGCAGGGCAGCGTCGACACGGCTTCGGCGATGCGATCGGTGCCGCTGGCGTGGTCGCGCCGCGTCATGATCACGGCGCCGCCGAAAGCTTCGACGGCGCGCGCGATGCGCTCGTCATCGGTCGCGACGATCGTGCCGTGCACCAGCGCCGCCGCCGAGGCGCGCCGATAGACGTGCTCGATCATCGGATGACCGTCGAGATTCGCGAGGGCTTTGCCGGGGAAGCGGGTCGAGTCGTAACGGGCGGGGATGACAGCGAGAACCGACGATTCAGTCAGCGTAAATGGCAGACGCGTGACCGAAATGGGGTGCACGACGAATCATACCACGGCAGTGTCGCCTCACCGGCCGGCGGCGCGCGGAGTCTGACGAAGTGAATCGCAAGGCGATATGATATTGCCGATGATCCGGCCGCGCACCGTGGTTCTGATCGGCGCCATCAGCCTGGCCGCGGGCTGGATGGCTGGCAACATCTCGTCGCCCACCACGCAGGAGGCGCCCGCCCAACGGCGGAGCAGCGGCCCGCGTCCGCTTGGCGCCGGCGCCACGAGCGTCGCGCCGTACACGGCCCAACTACGGCAGAAACTCGAGGAGCATCCGCGCACGCCGCTGCCGGGGCGCAATCCGTTTGTGTTCGGCTCGCGCCGCGCGCCCTCGAGCGCACCGATGTCACGAGCAGAGGCGAGGGCCGTGGAGCCCGAAGAGCGCGCCATGCCGGCGCCGCCTCCGCCATTTCAGCCATTCAGGTTGTCGGGCGTCGCGGCGAGCGAGAAGGACGGCGCGGTGGTGCTCACCGCCATCCTCATCGACAACGGGTCGATGCTCTTCGCCAAGGCCGGCGACAAGCTTTCCGGCGGCCACAGCGTGCTGCGCGTTGAAGAGAAGGCGATTGTGATCGTCGATGGCGCAGGCGTCGAGCAGATCATCCGCCTGCCTTAGACCCTCACTAGCCAGGCTTCCTTCACCGGCTTGACAGCGCGGATCTCTTTCAGCACGTTGTCACCGATTTGCTCGCCGGGTTCGTCGACATTCACCACACCGACTGCGCCTCCGGCGCCTCTCCCCAAAGCGAAGTTGGCGATGTTGATGCCGTGCCGTCCGAGGATGGTACCGACCTCGCCGATCACGCCGGGTTGATCGTGATTAGCGAGCAACAGCAGGGTGCCGCCGAGCGGGGCCTCGATCGGCACGCCGTTGAGCAACACCAGCCGCGGGCTGACGCCATCGACCGTGCCCTCGATCCAGCGCTCGCCGTCGCTGGTCGTCAGCTTGATCGACAACAGGCTGCGAAATGCGCGCGACCGCGTGCTGGATGATTCGGTCAGGTCGATGCCCCGCGCGGCAGCGACGGCGCGCGCGTTCACCTCGGTCACCGTGTCGGACAAGATCGCCTGGAACAATCCGACCAGGACGGCGTTGAGGATGAGCGGGTGCTGGCCCGACGCCAGCTCGCCGTAGTAGCGCACGCCGAGGCTTTCGATCCGCGCTTCACCCATTTGCCCAGCGAGGCAGCCCAGCTGTTTGGCGAGGGCGATGTACGGCTGAATCTTCTGGAACTCCTCGGGTGCGACCGACGGAAAGTTGACGGCGTTGCGGATGACGCCGGTCTTGAGAAAGTCGCGCAGCGCCGAGGCGGTCTCGACCCCGACCAGCTCCTGGCCTTCACGCGTCGAGGCCGCGATGTGCGGGCTGGCCACCACTTGCGGAAGCTGCTGCAAGGTGTGATCGGTCGTGGGCTCGGCGGTAAACACGTCGAGCGCCGCGCCGCCGATCTGGCCGCTTTGAATCGCCGCCACGAGCGCCGGCTCGTCGATCAGGTCGCCGCGGGCGGTGTTGATCAGCTTCAAGCCCTTCTTGCACCTGGCAAAGCGGTCGGCGTTGAAGATGTGCTTGGTCTGCGCGGTCGAAGGCATGTGCAACGACAGGTAGTCGGCACGGGCGCACAAATCGTCCAGCGACACGAGCTCGACCCCCAAACCCGCTGCCACTTGCGCGGCAATGAACGGGTCGTGCGCAATCACCGTCATCTCGAACGACTGCGCCCGCCGCGCCACTTCCTGGCCGATGCGGCCGAGGCCGGCAAGCCCGAGCACCTTGCCGCGCACTTCCTCGCCCAAAAAGCTCTTCTTGTCCCACTTGCCCTGCTTCATGGCGGCGTCGGCCGCCGGCAGCTTGCGCGCCAGCGACAGCAGTTGCGCCATCGCCAGCTCCGCGACGCTGATGCTGTTGGCGCCGGGTGCATTCATCACGACAATGCCGCGCGCGCTGGCCGCGTCGACGTTGACATTGTCGACGCCGGTGCCGGCACGGGCGATCGCGCGCAGCTTCGGCGCCGCCTCGATGATTTGCGGCGTGACCTTGGTGGCGCTGCGGACCACCAACGCGTCGGCATTGGCCATGTCGCCGGCTAATTGTTCGGGGGTTCGACCTGAACGCGCATCGACCTCCCATCCTTCGGCGCGCAGCAGTTCGAGCGCGGTCTTGGGGAGATCGTCAGCGACAACAATCAGCATGTTGGGGATCGATATAATACCTCACTCGCGGCCTCGTGGAAATAACAGGAGGTCAGGAGACCAGGAGAATCAAAGTCTTAAAGAAAAGACAACGACGCACCATGGATGGTGCAATTCGCTGATTTGTTCCGAAACGCGAGCGTTACACGCTGTTCACGCGCGGTTTTTCACAAGGTTTTCCACAGAAACTGTGGATCAAGCGGCACCGAACAAAGGGAATCTGACCTAACGGAGTGAATGCATGAATCGGAAAGTGACGGTCGTCGGCGGCGCGGGCAATGTCGGCGCGACGGTAGCCCGCGCGATCGCGCAAAAAGAACTGGCGGACGTGGTCGTGGTGGATATTGCCGACACCAAGGCGGCCGGCGTCGCGCTTGACATTTACGAATCGTGCCCGATCGAGGGCTCCGCCTCGCGCGTGGTCGGCGTCGGCACCAAAGACTTTGCTGAAAGCGCCAACTCCGACGTCGTCGTCATTACTTCAGGCATGCCGCGCAAGCCGGGCATGAGCCGCGACGATCTGCTGAACGTCAATTACAAGATCATGCAGGACGTCACGGCCGAAATCGTCAAGCATTCACCCAATTGCATCATCGTGCCGGTGGCGAACCCGCTCGACGCGATGTCGCAGGCCGTGTATCGGCTGAGCAAGTTCCCGCGCGAGCGCGTGATCGGCATGGCCGGGGTGCTCGATTCGGCCCGGATGAGCACGTTTATTGCCATGGAGCTGAACGTCTCGGTGGAAAACGTCACGTCGTTCGTCCTGGGTGGCCACGGCGACACGATGGTGCCGTTGCCGCGCTTTTCAACGGTCGCCGGCATTCCAATTACAGAATTGATGTCGGCGGAACGAATCAAGGCGATCTGTGAGCGCACCGCCAACGGTGGCGCCGAGATTACCAAGCTGGTCGGCACGAGCGCGTGGTACGCACCCGGCGCCGCGGCGGCGCTGATGGTCGAAGCCATCCTGAAGGATCAGAAGAAGATCATGCCGTGCTCGGTGTTCCTGCAGGGCGAGTACGGGCTCAACAACCTGTTCGTGGGCGTGCCGGTCAAGCTCGGGGCCAAAGGCGTCGAGCAGATCATCCAGATCACGCTGACGCCCGATGAACAAGCGGCGCTCAACAAGTCCGCGGGCGCCGTCAAGGAACTGGTTGACGTGATCGGCGTGTAACCAGATGAAGATTCACGAGTACCAAGCTAAAGCCATCCTCGCGAAGTACGGCGTTCAGGTCCCACGCGGGGAGGTTGCCTTTACGCCGCAAGAAGTTCCGGAAATCACCAAGCGTCTCGGCACGCCCGTCGTCGTCGTGAAGGCGCAGATTCATGCCGGCGGGCGCGGCAAAGGCGGCGGCGTCAAGCTGGCCACATCGGTGGACGAAGCCGAGGCGATTGCCCGCGAGCTGATCGGCAAGACCCTGGTCACCTACCAAACCGGACCAGAAGGTCAGAAAGTGTCACGCCTGCTGGTGGAAGAGGGCCTCGCCATCGACCGCGAGCTCTACCTCGGTCTCGTCGTCGATCGATCCAGTCAGCGCCTCGTGCTAATGATCAGCAAAGAGGGCGGCGTCGAGATCGAGAAGGTGGCGGAAGAGTCACCCGAGAAGATCCATAAAGTCTTCATTCACCCCGGAGTCGGGCTGCAGCCATTTCAAGCGCAAAAGCTTGGGTTCGCGGTGGGGTTGAGCGGCGACTCGCTCAAGAAGGGCGTCAAGATGATGCTGGCGCTCTACCACGCCTTCATCGCCACCGACGCGTCGATTCTCGAGATCAACCCGCTAATCGTCACCAAGAGCGGCGACCTGCTGGCGCTCGACGCCAAGATGAACTTCGACGACAACGCGATCTACCGCCACCCTGACATCCGCGAGCTGCGTGACATCAGCGAAGAGGATCCGCTCGAGGTCGAAGCCTCGAAATACTCGCTCAATTACATTCGCCTCGACGGCACCATCGGTTGCATGGTGAACGGCGCCGGCCTCGCGATGGCGACCATGGACATCATCAAGCTGGCGGGCGGGTCGCCGGCGAACTTCCTGGACGTCGGCGGCGGCGCCAACGCCGAGCAGATCCGCAACGCGTTCAAGATCCTGATGTCCGACAAGAACGTCAAGGCCGTGCTCGTCAATCTTTTCGGCGGCATCCTGCGCTGCGACGTGCTGGCGGCCGGCGTCATCGCCGCGGTGAAAGAGCTGGGTGTCTCTGTTCCAATCGTGATTCGCATGAAGGGCACCAACGTTGAGGAAGGCAAGAAGATGTTGGCTGACAGCGGTCTGAACTTTGCGACCGCCGACACGATGGGCGAGGCGGCCGACCAGGTCGTCGCCCTGGCGGGGGGCCGCTAGTGGCTGTCCTCCTCGACCAACACACCCGGCTGATTGTGCAGGGGATCACCGGCCGCGAAGGCACCTTCCACGCCAAGGCCGCGGCGGCGTATCACACCCACGTGGTCGGCGGCGTCACGCCAGGCAAGGGCGGCACGACGCACGAAGGCTGGCCGGTCTTCAACACGGTGGACGATGCGGTGAAGGCGACCGGGGCGAATGCGTCGGTGATCTTCGTGCCGCCGCCGTATGCGGCCGACGCCATCATGGAGGCCGCCGAGGCCGGCATCGGCCTGGTGGTCTGCATCACCGAAGGCATTCCCGTCGTCGACATGCTGAAGGCGATGACGTTGCTTGGCGACTATCCGGCCACGCGCCTGATTGGGCCGAATTGCCCTGGACTGATTTCACCGGGCAAGGGCAAGGCCGGCATCATTCCCGCGAACATCTGCAAGGAAGGCCGCATTGGAATCGTGTCCAAGAGCGGCACGCTGACCTACGAGGCGATCGATCAGCTGACACGTCAGGGGCTCGGGCAGAGCACGTGCATCGGGATCGGCGGCGATCCGCTGATCGGCACCACGCACATCGATGCGCTCGGCCTGTTTCAGGACGATGACGAAACCGACGCGGTGATCATGATTGGCGAGATCGGCGGGTCGGCCGAGGAAGAGGCGGCCGCGTGGATCAAGCAGCACTTCACGAAGCCCGTGGTCGCGTTCATTGCGGGCCAGACCGCTCCGCCGGGGCGCCGCATGGGCCACGCCGGTGCGATCATCGCGGGCGGCAAGGGTACGGCAGCCGAAAAAATGGCCGCCTTGACGGCGGCCGGTGTCACGGTCGTGAAGAGCCCGGCCGACATGGGCCAGGCTCTGATTGATCTACTGAACCGTCGTTGAGCACGTTGCCGACATCATCTTCAGCTCATCGATCTTGAGCTTGAGGAGCGTGATCTTGATGTCGTTCTTGTTGGGCGTCCGGCCGGCTGGGTCGACGCCGGCTTTGCCGGGCGTCGTGATCACGTCCTTGCCGGGGCCTTCGATTTCAACCATCAGGCCCGCGCCGCTTTCGCCGGCCTTTATTTCCATCTCCGACTTTTCGACGTCGGTGATCTTGCCGGTCAGCTGAACCGTGTGGCCGAGGTGACCCTTGAGGTCCTTGGCGGTCTTGTCGATCCAGTACATCCGCGGGCCGTATTTGCCCATCTCGGACTTACCGACCGGCCATTCGCGGACGCCGGTGAGGACGTAGGTGTCCTTCCTCTGGGCGGCGGTCACGCAGCCCTGAAGTGTGACGGAGGCACCCTTGTCATACTTAGTGCCGTCCACGTTCCCTTGAGCGGCAACGGGTGACACTCCGGCGATGAGGCCGATTGCCAGCGCCAGCCCGGCGGCAGTTGTTAGAATCTTCATTAATCCCCCTGTTTACGGCAGATCCTCGTAAATCGAGGATCGCGTTGCTTGTCAAAAATTGCATATCGGTTGCCAACGGGGCTGGTCCAGAAGGGATGATTGGGGTCAGGCCCCAAAAATCACACTGTCGCGGTTAGGATCGCAAGGCGATGACCAATTCTGATCTGGCGTCACTACGAAAGAGCTTGGACGACATCGATGCGGTGCTGGTGTCGGCGCTCGGCGAGCGGGCGCGGCTGGCGCGCGACATCGCGCGGGTGAAAGCCGAAGGCGAGGGACCGGTCCGCGACGCCGATCGCGAAACTGCGTTGCTGCAGCATCGCTCGGCGTTCGGCGAGCGCCTGGGGCTCGACCCGGCGTTCGTGCGGCGCATCTTCCGCGAGATCCTGGACGATTCGGTGCGGCGCCAGCAGGACGTGCTGCAGAGCGCGCCCGATCAGGCGCAGCCGGAGTTGCGGGTCGCCTTCACGGGAACCGAGGGTGCGTACGGGCACCAGGCGGCATTGCAACATTTCGGCGTCACCAGCCGGGACGTGTCGCTCAAGGCCTACGGGACCTTCAAGCAGATGCTCGAAGCGGTGCTCGATGGCCATGCCGACCGCGGCGTGCTGCCGATTGAAAACACCACGGCCGGATCGGTCTACGAGGCCTACGATCTGCTGCTGCGGCTCAACCTCTCGGTCGTCGGCGAGGAGATCGTCGACGTCCGCCACTGCCTGCTGGGGGTGTCGGAAGCGCCGCTTGAGACGCTGCGGCGCATTCATTCCCATCCGCAAGCGCTGGCGCAGTGCAGCGAATTCCTGGCGGGCCTGCCGGGGTGCGAGGGTGTGGCCGCGGCGAATACCGCGCTGGCGGCGCGCCACATCCGCGATCTGAAAGATCCGGGTGAAGCGGCGATCGCCAGCGAAGAAGCCGGTGTGCATTTCGGCTTGCACGTGCTGCGCCGCGACATCGCCAACCAGCCGGTGAACTACACGAGGTTCGTCATCGTGGCGGCCAGCCCGGTGGATGTCGACCCGCGAATCGCCGCGAAGGTGTCGATGGTGCTGGCGACGCGCCACGAGCACGGCGCGCTGGTTCGCTGCCTGAACATTATTGCGGACGAGGGCTTGAACCTCACCAAGCTGGAGTCCCGGCCCAAGCCCGGCACCCCCTGGGAGTACGTCTTCTACATCGACGTCGAGGGGCACGTCTCGGAGCCGCGCGTGCAAGCGGCGCTGGCCGGCCTGGCCGCCCGGACGCTGTTTCTCAAGGTGCTCGGCTGCTATCCGTCGCGGGAGCTGCCGCGTGCGCCTGGTGCCACCCCATAAAGGGGTGGCCCACGCACGGCAAACGAAACGTGAGCGTGGGCGGATATAATCGATCGGATATGGAACGAACGTTTGCCATCATCAAGCCAGATGCAGTCAAGAAGGGCGTGACCGGGCAGATCCTTGCCAGGATTGAAGCGGCGGGGTTCAGGCTGTGCGGGATGCGCATGATCCACATGAGCAAGGCCGAGGCCGAAGGCTTCTACTACGTGCACAAGGCGCGGCCGTTTTTCGGCGGCCTGACCGACTTCATGTCGTCGGGCCCGTGCGTCGTGATGTGCCTCGAGGCGCCGGATGCGATCAAGAAGTGGCGCGACCTGATGGGCGCCACCGATCCCGCAAAGGCGGAGCCGGGCACGCTGCGCAAGGACTTCGGCGCCTCGATCGACAACAACGCGACCCACGGCTCGGATGCGCCCGAGACCGCCGCGTTCGAGCTCGGTTATTTCTTCCGCGGGATGGAGCTTTAGGTTCAGAACGGTTCAGAAGGGTTCTGACAGGTTCTGAAGGGTTCTATGGCAATCAAAGCAGACCGCTGGATTCGGAAGATGGCGCTCGAGCACGGCATGATCGAGCCGTTCGAGGATCGCCAGGTCCGCGCCGGCGTGGTGTCGTACGGGGTCTCGTCGTACGGCTACGACTGCCGCGTCGGCGACGAGTTCAAGGTGTTCACCAACGTCTACAACACCGTGGTCGACCCCAAGAACTTCGATCCCAAGTCGTTTGTCGACATCAAGTCTGACGTCTGCATCGTGCCGCCGAATTCATTCGCGCTGGCGTCGACCATCGAATACTTCCGGATTCCGCGCGACGTGCTCACGATCTGCCTCGGGAAGTCCACCTACGCCCGCTGCGGGATCATCGTCAACGTCACGCCCTTCGAGCCGGAATGGGAAGGGCACGTCACGATCGAAATCTCGAACACCACGCCGCTGCCGGCGAAGATTTACGCCAACGAGGGCATTGCCCAGGTGTTGTTCTTCCAGAGCGACGAGCCCTGCGAGATCTCCTACAAGGACAAGAAGGGCAAGTACCAGGCTCAACGCGGCGTCACGCTGCCAAAGATCTAGTGGGCTTGAGGGCTTATGGGCTTGACGGCGTGATCCGGCCAATCAAAGGCATTACACCGACAGGTCCGAGTTGCCAGTTAAGAGTTAAGAGTTAAGAGTTAAGAGTTAAGAGTTAACAGTTAACAAAATGAATACAGGTCCAGCTCGTGGCATGCGCGACTTCCTGCCGGAAGACGTGCGCCGCCGTCAGTACGTGATCGGCGTGATTGCCGACGTCTACCAGAAGTACGGCTTCGAGCCGCTCGAGACGCCAGCGGTCGAGAACCTGGAAACACTGCAGGGCAAGTACGGCGAAGAGGGCGACCGCCTCATTTTCAAGATCCTTAAGCGCGGCGAGGGCGCGGAGACCGGGCAGGCTGACCTGGCGCTGCGCTACGACCTCACCGTTCCACTGGCGCGCGTGATCGCCGAGTACCGCGCCAAGCTGCCGAAGTTCTTCAAGCGCTATCAGGTGCAACCCGTGTGGCGCGCGGATCGCCCCCAGAAGGGCCGCTTCCGCGAGTTCTACCAGTGCGATGTCGATGCGATCGGCTCGACGTCGATGGTCGTTGAAGCGGAATTGCTGTCGGCAGCCGCCGACGTATTTCTTGCGCTCGGCTTCAAGGAGTTCCAGATCGTCGTCAATCACCGCAAGCTGCTGAACGCGGTGTTGGATCACGCCGGCGTGCCGGCCGGATTGCACGGCGCCGCGCTGGTCATCATGGACAAGGCCGACAAGATCGGCGTCGACGGCGTTCGCAAGGAGCTGGCCGAAAAGGGATTGCCGGAAGGCGTCGCGAAGACGTTGCGCGAAGAGCTTGCCAGCGCGCCGCCGCCGGATCTGTCGGCGTGGATGAATCAGCAAGCCTCGGCCCTCAACGATGAAGGCAAAGAGGGCATTGAAGATCTGCGGCAGATTGTCGCGCTATGCCAGAGCACCAGCGCTGGTCCGCATCTTGCGCTCGACCGCAGCCTGGCGCGCGGGTTGTCGTACTACACCGGTCCGATTTTCGAGATCCGTGTGGCAGATCTGGCCGGCAGCCTCGGTGGCGGCGGCCGTTACGACAACCTGATCGGCATGTTTTCTGGTGACAACGTTCCCGCGAGCGGCATCTCGCTCGGCCTCGAACGCATTCTCGTCGTCATGGGCGAGCGCGACATGTTCCCGGCCGCCGTGGTGTCGACGCCGGCGGATGTGATGGTCGTGCAGTGGTTCGCGAACCGCACCAATCTGTATCTTTCTTTCGCGACGGAGTTGCGGCAGGCGGGACTGCGCGTGGAGCTGTATCCGGACGCGCCGATTGAAGACGGCAAGAAGGTCGGCGACAAGCAATTCAAGTATGCGTCCGCGCGCGGCATTCCATTTGTCGTGGTCATCGGTGCCGATGAACTGGCAAAGGGTACGGTGACGGTCAAGAATATGAAGACAGGCGTGCAGACAGCAGTGCCTCGCGCGGAAACGGTGAAATGGCTGAACAGTTAGGGTCCCTCGCTCGAACGCATACCTGTGGCGCGCTGCGGCCGGCCGATGTCGGCCAGAATGCGGTGCTGCTCGGGTGGGTGCACCGCGTGCGCGACCTTGGCTCGCTGCTGTTTCTGGACGTGCGCGATCGTCACGGTCTGACGCAGGTGATCGTCGAGGGCGACGACGCGCTGCTCGAGCGGACCAAACGGCTGCGCTCCGAGTTCGTGGTGGCGGTGCTGGGCGAGGTCGAGCGCCGGTCTCCGGACACGATCAACCTCGGGCTGCCGACCGGCGAGGTCGAGGTCCGCGCCAAAGAGGTGCGGATCCTCAACGAAGCCAAGACACCGCCGTTTTCGATCGCCGAAGACATGAACGTGTCGGAAGAGACGCGGCTCAAGTACCGCTATCTCGACCTGCGGCGGCCGCAGCTGCAGCACAACATCGGACTGCGGCACCGCATCACGATGGCGTTGCGCAAGTACTTCGACGAGAACGGCTTCTACGAGATCGAAACGCCGATCCTGACCAAGTCGACGCCGGAAGGGGCGCGCGACTTCCTCGTGCCCAGCCGCGTCCATCCCGGCGAGTTCTACGCGCTGCCGCAGTCGCCGCAGATCTTCAAGCAGATCCTGATGATCGCCGGCTTCGATCGCTACGTGCAGATCGCGCGCTGCTTCCGCGACGAAGCGTTGCGGGCGGATCGCCAGCTCGAATTCACGCAGGTGGACCTCGAGATGTCGTTTGCCACGCCGCCGCTGGTGTTCGAGATCGTCGAAGGCGCGCTGGCCGCCTGCTTCAAGGAGATTGGCGTCGAGGTGCCGCTGCCGTTCCGGCGCATGCAGTACGCCGAGGCGATTGCCAAGTACGGATCTGATAAGCCGGACTTGCGATTCGGCATGGAGATCCAGGACTTCGGTCCGCTGTTCGCCGACTCGCCGTTCGGCATCTTCCGCGAGGCCGTCGCGCACGGCGGCACCATCCGCGGTTTCGTGATTCCCGGCGCGGCCAAGTTTTCACGCCGCGAAGTGGACGAGCTCGTCGAGCAGGCCAAGGCGCTCGGCGCGGCCGGCCTGATCTACGCGCGCCATACCGCAGAAGGCGTTCAAGCCTCGGCCAAAGCGATCGGGGAAGAGGGCATCCGCAAAGTGCTCGATGCCGCGGGCGGCGCGAAGGAAGACTTGCTGGTGCTTGCGTCAGGCGCGGCCGACGCCGCGTCGAAGGTGCTTGGTCAACTCCGGCTGCAGGTCGCGAAAAAGCAGAACCTGATTCCGGAAGGCAAGTGGGAGCTGACCTGGGTCACCGACTTCCCGCTGTTCGACTGGAACAGCGACGAGAAGCGCTGGGACTCGGTCAACCACCCGTTCACCGCGCCTCGAGAAGAAGACCTCCCGATGCTCGAGTCGGACCCCGGCAAGGTGCTGGCGAAGGCGTACGACGTCATCCTCAACGGCTGGGAGCTTGGCGGCGGCAGCATCCGCATCCACGACCGCGACACGCAGGCCAAGGTGTTCAGCCTGCTCGGCATGTCTGAGGAGGACGCGAAGAACCGCTTCGGCTTCTTTCTCGAATCGCTCGAGTACGGCACCCCGCCGCACGGCGGCCTCGCGCTCGGCCTCGATCGCATCTGCGCTTTGCTGGCGGGGGAAACCTCGATCCGCGAAGTGATTCCGTTCCCCAAGACCACGCAGGCCGTAGACTTGATGTGCGACGCGCCGTCCACGGTCGATCCGCGGCAGCTCCGAGAGCTGCATATCAAGAACACGTAGTAATCAGCTTGGCTTGCTCCGGCCTTTGAACTCCTTCAGCTGTTTTGTCGCGACGTGACGGACGATGCGGTCGACGAGGATGGTCGGGATGTCGGTCTGGTTCTTGACGTCGCGCCCGATCTCCGTCACCGGCTCAGCGGTCTGCGTCCGGTCACCCGCGATTCGGCTTCGCTCTGCCTCGACAGCGTTCGCGATCGCCGCGCGGCGCTCCGGAGGCAGCGCCTCATAGCTGTCGTAGACGCCGTCCCCGTAGGCGTCTGAGAGCGCTTGGTCGAGTACGGGATATGCCAGCGAGACAATCTCCTCCTCCGTACCTTCTCCGAGCGCCTCCAGCATCAGCTTGCCCTGCTCGTTCAGGACGAAATGGATCTGAAACGCCCGAACCTGTGTGATCGGGCAGGCTTCCGCGTTGGCCACTTGATCGAGTTCCACGATCGCGTCCTCCTTGTGTGGTGCCCACACGACGGAGCAATCGCCGTTCGGCCAGCGACACAGGAATAGCGGCATGTCCTCGACCCCCTTTCGTAGCCGACGGCCGCGGCTCTCAGGTCACGCGGCGACGGTGATCGAAGTATATGATCGCCGCCAGCGAGTCTTCGGTCGCAAAAACTTCCACACGCCCCCCGGCCCGACTCACGGAACGGCGGGTGGATCGGGCCAAGGGCGCGAACACCTCGTTGGCACGGAATTCGCTGGACCCGGCCACATGACGCCCCAACTTCTCTACAAACAGGTGTTGTCGATCGAGGTCGGCGGTGCCGCCGGTCGTGCGGGCGCGGACGCCCGATCGGTTGCCTGTGGTGCTCAGTCGTGACGAGGTCGGGGCGATCTTGAAGCAGCTCACCGGGACCGAGCGACTGGTGGTCATGCTGCTCTACGGTGCCGGGCTGAGGC
>JAUSDY010000086.1 GCA_030650395.1 Acidobacteriota bacterium
GGCTTCGCTACCGGCCCCCCCTTCGTGTCCTCGACGCTCCACCCCAACGCCTCCATCTGTGCGCGAAGGACGTCCGCACGGGCCCAATCCTTCGATGCACGCGCTTCCTCCCGCTCGGCGACGAGCTTCCGCACCACCGGAGGAACGCGGAGCGGCTTCCCGAGATACGCTGCGAGCCCGAGTCCGAACACCCGGTCTGCGTACGCGACGATCGTGCTCGCGTCGTCGGGCTTGAGGGCTTGAGGGCTTGAGGGCTTGGACCTCAAAAAGGCGGGCGGGTCGAAATCGACCCGCCCGTTTTCATTTGGGGCTAATATTTTCCCTATGAAACAGCGCGCCACCCTTGTCGCCGCCGTTCTCGCATTCGTGCTCTCGTCGGCTGTCAAATCGCAGGAACTCGGTTCGATCGAGTTTCCGACCTCGGGCGCCGCGACGGCGCAGCCGGCCTTCATCAAGGGCGTGCTGCTCATGCACAGCTTTGAGTACGACGACGCGAAGGACGCGTTCGTCGAGGCGCAGAAGGCCGACCCTGGGTTCGCGATGGCGTACTGGGGCGAGGCTATGACCTACAACCACGCCGTGTGGCAGCAGACGGCGCCGGAGCTGGCGAAGGCCGCGCTCACCCGCCTGGCGCCGACGCCCGAGGCGCGGCTCGCCAAGGCGCCAACGGCCAGGGAAAAGGAGTGGGTCGCGTCGCTCGATGCGCTGTACGGCCCGGGCGACAAGTTAGCCCGCGACCTTGCGTACGCCGAAGCCATGCGGCGGATGTACGAGAAGTACCCGGGCGACAACGAGGTCGCGGCGTTTTACGCGCTCGCCCTGCTCGGCACCAGCCACGGCGGTCGCAACTTTTCGATCTACATGAAGGCGGCCGCCATCGTCGAACAGGTCTACTCGAAGAACCCGCAACACCCGGGCGCGGCGCATTACCTGATTCACTCGTACGACGATCCGATCCACGCGCCCCTCGGCCTGCGCTATGCCGACGCCTACTCGAAGATTGCCCCGGCCGCGTCGCACGCGCTGCATATGCCGTCGCACATCTATTTCGCGCTCGGCATCTGGGACGAGGCCGCGGCGATCAACGAGCGATCGGTGAAGGCCGCCGACGCGCGGCGGTCCGAGAAGAAGCTCGATGTCGACGCCCGCGGGTTCCACGCGCTGCTGTGGCTGGTCTACGGCTACGCGCAGCAAGGCCGTTATGAAGAGGCCCGGGGTGTTCTGCAGCAGATCGAAGCGGATGCGGCGAAGAGCGGCTCGGTGCGGACGCGCAGCCACCTCGCGCTGGCGCGGGCGGCATGGTTGATCGAAACCCGCAAGTGGGGCGAGGCGCAGGCCGCCGTATCTTCGACGGGGCTGGGTAAGGAGGCGGCGATCGCGGATCTGTTCGCGATTGGTTTCGCGGCGGTCCGCTCCGGCAATCGCGCGGGCGCGGGCAACGCGCTGCAGCAGATGGCGGCGCTGATGGAAGAGGCGCCGGTCAATGGCGCGCCGGTCCGGCCCGCAGCTGGTGGGGATAAACCTTCCGCCTCCGCCCCCAGGGCTACGGCGGACAGGTCAGGTTTGTCCGGGGCGAAGCCCGCAGGCGGCACCACGCCAGGCATCTCGGTGGTCACGCCGCGGCCCAGGCCCATCGCCCCGGCTCCGACAGCGGTGACGGCGACGGGCGCACACGCCGAACATGCAGGCCAGCCGCAAACCGGGGCCCCCGCCACGCGGACTGTGCGTGGTGGGGTGGAAACCGGGGCCCCCGTCACGCGGACTGTGCGTGGTGGGGTGGAAACCGGGGCCCCCGCCACGCGGTCTGTGCGTGGTGGGGTGGAAACAGGTCTGCCTGCCGCCGGCGCCGCGGGCGACAAGCGGGTCGCGCAGGTGATGGCGCAACAGCTGGAAGCGGCCCTCCTGTTCAGCGAAGGGCGCCGCGGCGAAGCCCTCGTGCTGGCCCGCCAGGCGGCGGTGGTCGAAGACAGCCTGTCGTTCGAGTTCGGGCCACCCGTGCCCGTGAAACCCGCCTACGAGCTGGTGGGCGAGATGCTGATGGACCTGCGGCAGCCGAAAGAGGCGATGCAGGCGTTCGAGGCGTCGCTCAAGAAGAATCCCAGGCGCGCGCTGTCGCTGCTCGGCCTCGGCCGCGCCGCGACCCTGGTCAAGGACACGGTAACGGCTCGGCGTGCCTTCGGCGAGCTTCAGCAGATCTGGAAGCGCGCGGACAAGAACTTGCCGGAACTGAAAGAGATCGGCGCCGTTCGTCCAGCCAGCTCGTTTTAAGGTTCGCCTCACGAACCTCGCGCGGAGAGGTATCTCGGCGTGAGCGGCTCGGCTCGGCGGTCAAATCCCTCGGCGCATTAGGCGCTGGAGCTATGGACGCGCCAAAGACGGCAAGACGCCTGCGTAGCCGGTCGATTTGACGACTTGATCCTGTCATCGCCTCGCTCGACGCTCCCGCCGTGAGATACCTCTCCGCGCGTCGACGATTAGTTCGGCCCGTCCAAGGCGCCCTGCACGTGGCTGATGAACTTTTCTATGAGCTCCACTGGTGTGCGAGCGTCCCATTTTTCCAAGTTGATCGAAGCGTTGCCCGGCCCGCTAATCTGCGCTTGCTCCAGATAGATCCAAACCTCCAGAGACGTGTCGCTGATCCGGGCATGAACAAAAAATGGCTCCGTACCACCTTCGACGACGCGGTGCTCAAGTGTTAGACCCCGTTGTGGGAGTTCTTGGTTAAGTGCGCCCTCGCATTCCGACTGAAACGTCGATAGACCAATTCGTATCAGGAATGTCCCAACCCGCCCACGCACCTTGATGGTCGCGATTCCATTTCTGTCGTCGCCGGTTCCAATTCAACAACCGGGTGAGCATGATTGGTTCTTGGAAACGATTCTAGCGCCGCAACAGTCCACACAGCCACAGACGATGTGGCGTCGGTGCGTCCACCGGACAAGCCGGCGCATGCCGAGCCGCGCGGAGAGGTGTCTCCTGGCGTTCGCGTTAGAGCGAGCCGATACCACAAACACCGTCAAATAGAGCGGCGGCTACGCAGGCGCCTTGCGGATTTAGACGTCCATCGCTCCCAGCGCTCAATGCGCCGAGCGAGATTTGAGTGCGCCGTGAAAGCTGTGTGTGTTTGGTGGGATGAAAGGAGCCCACTTCCATGAAGTACTGAGCAGTGGAATAGCGCGGTCCCCTGCGTGAGGTCGTGAGACCTCCAGCAGAAGCGGGACCTGCATGCCGG
>JAUSDY010000102.1 GCA_030650395.1 Acidobacteriota bacterium
CACGATCGACAGGTTGATGCCGGCGATCGCGCGGACCGTCGCCGAAATCAATCCGGCGATCAGCCTCGAGCTCGAGGTGCTCAGCCAAACGGTCAGCAAGGGTCTCGTGCGTGAGCGCCTGATGGCGGCCCTGTCAGGCGCGTTCGGCGCCCTCGCCGGGTTGCTGGCCGCGGTCGGTCTCTATGGGGTGATGTCGTACACCGTCGCCCGCCGCTCGAATGAGATCGGTATTCGCCTGGCGATGGGGGCCAAGCGCAGCGCGGTACTCAGCATGGTGCTGCGAGAGGCCGGCGTACTGGTGACGATCGGGTTGATCGCCGGCACGGCGCTCGGTCTCGGCCTGATGCGCTACGCGCGGACGTTGCTGTTTGGCTTGCAGCCAACCGATCCGGTCACAGTCGCGGCGGCAGTGACGCTGCTTGCGGTGATCGGCCTCGGCGCCAGCTACCTACCCGCCCGCCGCGCCTCACGTTTGGATCCGATGCGGGTCCTCCGCGACGAATGAATTTGAATTTGATCCCGACAAGGAGTGCCCTCCCGACAGTTGGTGCCCTCCCGACAAATGTTGCCCTCCCGTCACAGTCAGGTCGTGTAAAATCCACGGCACGGCAACCCAATCGGTAGCGTAGCAACCGCCGTTCACCAAGGAGGCAGCGTATGTCGCTGACCCGTCGGCGACTCTTCCAGCGGCTCGTGACTCCCGACGCCAACCAGCTGAATCCCGAGGTGGTTTCCGATCGAGGGCGTGAGGCGCGGGTCGGGTTCGCGGAACAGGCCACGCCCGCAGGCGCGAAGGTCGTTCGCATTTCGAGCAACGAGAACCCGCTTGGTCCCGGTCAGCACGTGCTGGACGCCCTCGTCGGCAAGTTCCCTGAAGCCGGGCGCTATCCGTTCAACGCGACGCAGCACGAGGGCACGCTCCCGGCTGCCATCGCGGCCAAGTTCCCCGGCGCGAAGGCCGAGAACGTGGTCATGGGCGCGGGGTCAGGAGAGATCCTGACCAACGCGGTTCGCGCGTTCACCTCCGCGGCCAAGCCGCTGGCGACGCCGTGGCCATCGTTCGAGAACCCCACCGACACGGCCCGGAAGATCGGCACGCCGGTGCGCCAGGTCAAGCTCACTGACAGGCTGCAGATCGATATCGAGAAGACGATCGACGCGTCCAAGGGCGCCGGCCTCGTGTTCTTCTGCAACCCCAACAACCCGACCGCGACTGTGCATGGTAAGGCGACCGTTGCCGACTTCGTGAAGCGCGTCCGCGCGGCTTCACCCGACACGATCATCCTGATCGACGAGGCGTATCATGACTACGTCACCGACCCGAATTACTCGAGCGCCGTCGACCTCGCGCTCAGCACGCCGAACGTGTTCGTGACGCGGACCTTCTCGAAGGCCTTCGGGATGGCCGGCCTGCGCATCGGCTACGCCATCGGGCATGCGCCGACGATCAGGCGGTTGAACGACTTCAAGTTGCCCTACGGCATCGGCACGCCGCACATCGCCGCGATGCTCGCGGGCCTCAACAACCCGGCGCACATCGAGCAGGAGCGCAAGCGCAACACCGACGTGAAGGCATTCACCCTCAAGGCGTTTGCCGACCTGGGGTTTACGGCCACCGACTCGCAGTCCAACTTCATCTTCGTCAATCTCAAGCGGCCCGCGGCCCCGTTCCGGGATGCCTGCGCGGCGGCCGGCGTGCTGGTGGGCCGTGACTTCCCGCCTTACGAAAAAACCCACTGTCGCTTCTCGATCGGCACGATGGCCGAAATGCAGTGGGCCGTTGACGTGTTCCGCAAGGTGCTCGGGACCACGACGACGACCGCCAGCAAAGAAAGGAGACGGTGATGTCTCTGTCGCGACGGTCATTCGTGCAGACGCTGGGTGCAGGCGCGGCCGGTGCGTGGGTCGGCGGACGTGGCCGCGAGGCGGGGATGTTCGGCCTCGAGGCCCTCGACGCCGCCGAACAGAACGCGGCCGGCCCGCGGATCATCCTCTCCAGCAATGAGAACCCCAACGGTCCCGGCAAGGCCGTGCTCGACGCCGTTCGCGGCGTCTTCACGAACACGGGCCGCTACCCGAACGACAGGGTCGACGAGATCGCCGAGATGATCGCCAGGAAGCATGGCGTGAAGCCGGAGAACGTGCTGGTCGGATCCGGCTCGACGCAGTTGCTGCGCACGATCACCCACGTCTTCTGCTCGAAGACCGCCGGGCTCGTCGCCGCCATTCCCGCCTACGAGGAGTGCGCGGGCTACGCGCAGTTGATGGGCTATCCGGTGACCGGAGTGAAGTTAAACTCCGAGCTCAAGATGGACCTCGACGCCCTGCTCGGCGCCTCGAAGGGCGCGGGCATGGCGTTCTACTGCAACCCCAACAACCCGGTGGCGACGGCCATCGGCGGCAAGGCGACGCGCGACTACATCGCCGCCGTCAACAAGTCGTCACCGAACACGACCATCCTGGTGGACGAGGCGTACTTCGAGTACGCCACGATGCCCGGCTACGAGACCATGATTCCGCTCGCCGTCACCAACCCGCGCGTCGTGGTGGCCCGGACGTTCTCGAAGGCCTATGGCATGGCCGGCCTGCGCGTCGGCTACGCGGTGGGTCACAAGGACTCCATCAGGAAGATGGCCGACTGGGACGGCATCAGCGCGGTGAACACGCTGGGCGTCGCGGCGGTTCGCGCGGCGCTGCAGCTCGACCCGGCCGTGCTCGCGGCCGAGTCGAAGCGCAACACCGAGGCGCGCGCCTTCACCATGAAGTGGTTCACCGATCGCGGCTACAAGCCGACCGATTCGCAGACCAACTTCATCTTCGTCGACATCAAGCGCCCGGCGGCGCAGTTCCGCGCGGCCTGCGCCGCCGAGAACGTCATAGTTGGCCGTAACTTCCCGCCGTATGAGAAGTCGCACGCCCGCATCTCGATCGGCACGATGGCCGAAATGCAGCGCGCCGTCCAGACCTTCGAGCGCGCGCTCGCCACCAAGACAGCGGCTGCATAAACGGCGAACGACCGATATAACACCGGGTTCATTTTCCGCGGGCGACTCCGAAAAATGAACCCGGTGTTTTTGTACCTATGAGCACACTTCAGCGGGGAATCGGTCTGCCAACTGCGACGGCCCTCGTGGTCGGGACGATCATCGGGTCGTCGATCTTCGTCCAGGCCTCCGAGATCACGAACCTGGTGCCATCGCCACTAGCCGTGGTGCTGGCCTGGGCCACGGCGGGCGTGCTGACGCTGATCGGCGCGCTCGTCTGCGCGGAGCTGGCGTCGGCCTACCCGCGCACGGGCGGCGTGTACGTGTTCCTGAAGGAGATCTATTCGCCGATCGTCGGATTCGTCTGGGGCTGGGCGACGTTCTGGTCGATGCACACCGGCATTCTGGCGGCTATCGCCACCGTGTTCGCGCGCTACGCCGCCTATTTCGTGCCGCTGGACGACACCGGCCTGAAGGTGGTGGCGGTCTCGTCAATCCTGGTGCTCTCGGCAATCAACTACGTCGGCGTCAAGTTTGGCGGCGGCGTGCAGACGGCGTTCACGGCGGTGAAGGTGGTGGCGGTGGTGGCGATCATCCTGCTCGGGTGGGCGATGAGCGGCAGCGTGCCGGCGTCGCCAGCGCCGGCCGCCGATATTGGCGCCGGCAATTTCCTCCTCGCGGTGGCGGCGGGTCTGTTCGCCTTTGGCGGCTGGCACATGGTCACCTATACCGCCGAAGAGACCATCGATCCGACGCGCACGATCCCCCGGTCGTTGATGATCGGCGTGGTCGTGGTCACGGTGTGTTACATCGGCCTGAACGCCGTCTACCTGCGCGCGCTGCCAATCGAGAAGGTGATGACCTCGTCGCGCGTCGCGGCGGATGCGTTCGAGGTGCTGGTGGGCGCCGGCGGCGCCGGCGTGATCTCGGCGCTCGTGATGTTCAGCGCGTTCGGCGCGCTCAACGGCATCGTGCTCGTCGGCCCGCGGGTCTACTACCAGATTGCGCAGGACTACCCGTCGTTCCGCTGGTTCAACCACCTGCACCCGTCGTATCAGACGCCCGACCGCGCGATCCTCCTCCAGGCGATCTGGGCCTCGGTCCTGGTGGCCACCGGCAGCTACCGCGCACTCTTCACGCGCGTGATCTACACGGAGTGGATCTTCTTCGCGCTGCTCGCGCTGGGCGTAATCGTGTTGCGGCGCCGCCCCGGCTACGCGCCCGCCTGGCGCATGCCGCTGGTTCCCATCGCGCCGATCGTGTTCGTGATCGTATCAGCCTTGATCGTCGTCAACCAGATCGGCGCCGACCTCACCAACAGCGCGATCGGATTGGCGATTGTGGCCTCGGGAATCCCCGCATATTATTTGTGGGCTTCCAGATCGGGCTCCGGCCGCCGGGCTCCGCGAACCCCTGAACCCCTGAACCCCTGAACCTCTGAACCTCTGAACCTCTGAACCGACATGAAAATAGACTTCCACAATCATTACTATCCGCCCGAGTATCTGGCTGCCGTCAAGAAAGGTCCGACGAAAGTCCGGATGGACTATGACGGTGACGGCAATCCCCGTCTTCACTATCCGGGCGACTACAACATCCTGGTGCCGGGCCATCGCGATCTCGATTATCGCGAGGGCGTGCTGAAGAAGCACGGCGTCGACAAGCAAGTGATCACGTTCACCACGCCCGGAACGCATTTCGAGGAACCGGCGACGGCCGTGGAGATGGCGCGGCACATCAACGACGCGTTCGCCGCGGCGGTCAACGAGCGCCAACACTTTCTGTCACTGGCGACGCTGCCGCTCAACGACCCGGCCGCGTCGGTGATCGAGCTCGATCGCGCGATGACCACGCTCGGTCTGCCCGGCGCGATGGTGTTCAGCAACGTCAACGGCGTGGCGCTGGCCGACCAGGTCTACGAGGCGCTGTGGACGAAGGCCAACGAGCGTGAAGCCGTCATCTACATCCATCCCGCGCATCCGGTTGGCGTCGAGGCGATGAAGCAGTATTGGCTGATGCCGCTGGTCGGCTTCCTGATGGACACCACGCTCGCCGCCGCGCACCTGGTGTTTGCCGGCGTGCCGGAGCGCTACCCGAAGATCAAGTGGGTGCTCTGCCACATGGGCGGCGCCGTGCCGTACCTCGCGGAGCGGCTCGATCGCGGCTACGAAGCGTTTGCCGAGTGTCGCGCGAATATCAGCCGGGCGCCGAGCTCGTACTTGAAGCAGTTCTATTACGACACGGTGAACTTCGACCTCAATTGCATCGAGCTGGCCATCAAGTTCGCCGGCGCCGATCACATTCTGGCGGGCAGCGACTATCCGCATCAAATCGGCAGCATCCCGAAGATGCTCGATGCGGTGAGCCGCTTGCCCGTATCGCCCGCCGAGCGCGAGGGCATCGCGGGCCGCAACGCCGCAACGCTCTTAGGGGTCTGACCCCGAGCAAGCAACGAGGGGTCTGACCCCGAGCAAGTAATGCCGAGGGGTCTGACCCCTACGCAGGAGGACAGTATGAAGATCAAGGTGATGGTTGGAATGACGGTGCTGGTCACCGTGTTTGCCGCTGGTGTGGTCGTCGGTCAACAAGGGGCCGCGAGCCGCCGCGAGCCGCAATTCGAGAACAGTGAAGTCCAGGTGTGGAAGTCGATCATCATGCCGAACCAGCCGCTGGCGCTGCACCGCCACGACCACGGCCGCGCGCTGATTGCGCTCAAGACCGGCAGCCTCGACGTGGTCGATGCCGCCGGCAAAACCCTCGACACCTACAAATGGGAAGCGGGGAAGGCCTATTGGCTCGACGCCGACAAGGCCGGCACGCAGCACGCCGACGTGAACCGCGGCAAAGAGCCGATGGAAGTCATCGTCGTCCAGCTGAAGAACGACAAGCCGAAGATGTAGAGGCGGGTCTTTCCACCTTCGCGCGCGAAGCGCTTCGGTGGAGCGCCGTAGCCTTGGCGGAGGCTGGTAGACCCGCCTACACAATACGCCGAACCAGCAACGGATTGAGGTGCATCGTCAGGTCGTAGACCGATGCCGCCGACGCGGCGGCGACGTCTTCGGGCCGCGACCCGTCCTGCCAGTCGAACAGTGTGGCGATGTCGCCGGCCCGCACGGTTTGCTCGCCGCCGATCTCGACAATCGTGTGGCTCGCCGACACCGAGGCCACGACCGGATACATCCGGCCGTTGATGCGGACGCGCGCGCCCTTGGCGGCCAGGCGCGGCCAGCCATCGGTGTGGCCGATCGGCAGCGTCGCGATCCAGGTGTCCTGCTTCGCCATGTAGGCGCGCTCGTATCCCGCGCTCGTGCCGGCGGCGAGTTTCTTGACGTAGGCCACCCGCACGCGCAGCGCCAGCGCCGTGCGCAGGTCGAGCCGCCCGAGCGCCTTGAATCTCGCTTCCGGATAGATGCCGAGCAGCGCCATGCCCGGCCGCACCATGTCGAACGCCGCGTCGTCGTGTTGAAACAGCGTATACGTCGATGCGGCGTGCAGCCGGCCAAGACGGACGCCCGCAACCCTGAGGTCGTCGGCGAGCGCCGAGAAGCGGCGGCGCTGCTCCTTGTCGAACTCCAGATCCTCGGTAAAGGTCATCATCGTGCCTTCAATCGTGATGCCCTTGCGCGAGGCGAGGTCGCGAATGAGGGGTGCCGCCGACAGGTACGGCACACCGACCCGGCCGATCCCGGTATCAACGCAGACGTGAATCGGGATCGATCGGCCCAGGCGTGCCGCTTCGCGTTGCAGCAGGTCGCCGATCGGCGTGTAGACCATCGGCATGATGCTGCGCGACACGATCAGCCGGAGATCGACCTCGTCGACAGGGCCCATCAGCAACACGGGCTTCGTGACGCCCTCGTCGCGCAGGTTGAGCGCTTCCTGCAGCTTGACGACCGCGAAGCCGGCGATCGCGGCCTGGCCGTCGAGCACCTTCGCGACGTTGACGGCGCCGAGCCCGTAGCCGTTGTTCTTGATCACCGCGAGCACGGGCCGCTTGGTCAGCCGTGCCACGTCAGCGGCGTTGTGCCGGAGGTTAGCGGCGTGCACTTCGATCCACGGATCGAACGCCGAGACGTGGCTCGCACTCGCCGGCGCGCTTTGAGCCTGCCCTGAGCGAGACCAAGTCTGGCCGTCAGCCAGACTCGGTCGAGTCGAATGGGTCGAAGGGGCCGGCATCAGCGCGGCCAGGGGAGCGGCAAGAAAAGTGCGTCGTTTCACGCGCGCAGTATACTCCCGCGATGCGCGCCATTTTTTCGTGGGGCACCCCTTTAAGGGGTGCCCTATTTACAGCCATGAGCGTTGGATTCCTGCAAGCGCCGCAGCCCGCTCCCGCTCCACCACCGGCCACCGACATCTATCTCGTGCCGCTCAGCGGCGGGGTAGCCTCGATGAAGACCGCGAAGCCCGCGCCGGTTTCGGTCGCACCCGGCTACGACAACCAGCCGATGTTCAATCTGGCTGGAACGCGGATCCTCTTTGCCGCCAACCACGACGGCAAGCAGACCGACGTCTTCGTGTTCGATCGCGCCGGCGGCCGCGTGTCGCAGCTCACGCAGACGCCTGAAAACGAAAACTCACCAACGGTCCTGCCCGCCGGCATCGGCGAGGCCGGCGGCTTCAGCGTGGTGCAGACCGAACCGGACCGGACGCAGCGCTTGTGGCGATTTAACGCGCAGGGCAAGAATCCGCAACTGGTGCTGGCAGATATCAAGCCGGTCGGCTATCACGCGTGGGTCGACGCGGACCACCTGGCGCTGTTTGTCCTCGGCCAACCGGCCACCTTGCAACTGGCTCGCGTCAGCACCGGCAAGGCTGATGTGGCCGCGAGCAACATCGGCCGATCGCTGCATCGCATCCCGGCGACGCGTATGGTCAGCTTCGTGGAGCGCGAGGCGTCGGGCGAGTACTGGATCAAGTCGATCGACATCGACTCCAAGAAGATCGATCCGCTCGTGAAGACCGTTGAAGGCAGCAGCGATCGCGACTACGCGTGGATGCCGGACGGCAAGACAGTGCTGATGTCGGCGGGAACGAAGGTGTGGTCGTGGACCCGGGGCGGCCCAGGGTGGACCGAGGTCTTCGATGCGGCGTCGCACAAACTCGGGAACGTCAGCCGGCTCAACGTGTCGCCGAAGGGCGACGCCGTGGCCATCGTCGTGGCCGAATTGTCAAAGTGACGGTGCGGACGAGGACATGTAGCGCGGAACTTTAGTTCCGCGATTTCCGCGATTCTCCAAAGGTCCGCCTCCGCCACAACACCGTCGATAGCGCGATCGCCGCAACGAAGATCGCCAGGCCGGCGTACAGACCCGGCGGCACGAACGAGAATACGTAGTCACCGGACTGCCCAGGCTGCATGACGACGAATGCCATGACCTCCCTGGACGTCGCATCAACCGGCCCCGCCGTGCTGGTCCACCCGGGCGACCAGTTGTAGTTCAAGTAGATACGCGTCGGCTTTTCGCCGCCGGCAAACGTGAACGCGATGCGGTTCGGCGAAAACCGCTGGTTCACGTTCGCAGGTCCTTCCGCAAAGACCTGCGATTGATCGGCGCCCGCCGTCCGAAACGTCTGCAGCGACTCGTAACAGTGGAAGAACGCGCGGTCTTCCGTGAGCGCGCGCAGCATCGGCGAGCCGGGCGCGTAGGCACTCGACTCGCTATCAGTAGTGATTCGCGACGGCCCCGCCATCAATGGGAACGAGGTGTCAAAGGCGGGCTCGCCGAAAACCCGCGTGAAGTTCGCCCGGTTCATCACGATCAGGTGCGCCGAGGCGCCCAGGCAGGCGATCGTGACCACTGCGCGGGCCCATCCCGAGAAACGCAGGCCGCCGAGCCACGCGGCCGACGCCCAGGCGAGCGTCAGCGCCGCGAACTGAATGAACGGGATGGTGTAGCGGCTCGGAATCCTGAAACTCGAGAACAGCGGAAGGTGAGTGGCCAGCGACGCCGGCGCAAAGCGGCTGAACTCGCCAAGCGACAGCGTGAAGAGAACCACCGTCGTCAACGCCAGGGACAGCCCGAACCATCGATCGGCCGTTCGCCGCCGCAACAGTGCCCAGATCAATCCGACCCCCACGGCCAGCACGCCGGCGGGGCCGATGTAGTTGCCGTACTCATGCCAGCCGTGGCGTTGTTGAGGCAATCGCCCGCCGACGACTTGCGTCGGCACCAGGTAGGTTTGCCGCAGGATATCGAGCGTCACGCGGTCCGGATGTTCGGTGGGATTACGCGTGTCCCAGAAACGCTCTCCGCTCACGAACAAACCGACCGGCAGCAGCTTCGGCGCCGAATAGGCAAGGCCCGCGACCGTAAACGCGGCGACGATCATCAACGGGCGCCAGTCGCGCTTGGCGATCGCCGCAACAATCGAGAAGGTGCCGAGGGCCGCGAACGACATCGGCAGGATGTGGGTGCCGCCGTTGGCCACCATCAGCGCGAGCGTGCCCGCTGCCAGGAAAATATCGCGCCACGCGCCCGTTCGAAAGGCGCGGAAGAAAAAATACAGCTGAAGCGGCAGGTAGAAGCCGGGCAGGAACACGCTGTGGCCGACCCGCACATGGATCGCCGGCGCGCCCGACGCCGTGACGAGCGTGGCCAGGTAAATCACCGCCGGCAAGAACGTCAGCCCGATCACCCGCGTCAGCAGCAGGTGCATGCCAACGAACCCGATCCAGTAATGAAGAACGATGTTCACCTTCATCGCCAGTTGCAGCGACATCAAGGCGGTCAACGGATAGACCGGGCTCAAGAGCGCGATCTGCGGGTTCTGCCACAGCACATTGCCGCCGCAGTACCACGGATTCCAGAACGGGAGCTGGCCGTACTCGACGACGCTCTTCAGGACCGAGCCGTAATAAAAGAGGTGCTGGTCCCAGTCGTTGGTGCCGAGCGCGTTGGGTTGATCGAAGAGCGGCAGGCAGAAGACCACGCTGAGGACGCCGTAGATTGCGCACAGCGCCACTGGCCGCAGTCGAGCAGGCATCGGAAGATGATAATCTCGATCCCTTATGTCCGAGTTCCGAGTCGAAAAACGGCGCGAGGCCGCCGAGCTGACGCTCAGCACCGGCGCGACCGTGGCCGGCTACTTCTTCTTGGCGGGGTCAAGCCAGCTGCATTCCGGTCCCGAGCGCGTTGGCGATGTGCTCAATCTGGAAGCGGGGTTCTTTCCCTTTGAGGCGGGCGTTGGCGACACGGCGTTATATAACCGCGCGCAGGTGCTGATGGTCTCGCTGCCGACGCCGGTGATCGAGGCCCAGCTCGACGCCGGCTACGACGTCGCCACGCGCCGGACCGTCAGGGTACTGTTGTCCAACGGCGAAACGGTCACCGGCAACGTCGTCGTGTATCGTCCCCCGGGGCGGGATCGGCTGAGCGACTACGCGCACATCGACGAGCGTTTCCGCTACGTCGAGCTGCCTGATCGTACGATTCTGATCAATTCCGCGCACATCGTGGCGCTTACCGAGGTGACTGCTCAAGCGGGCCAACATCGATACCAAGTTCGTGCAGGCGGTGGCCGCGGGCTAACGGGCGCCGATGCTACCTCATCTATAAGAGAGAGTTGGTCTTTGAATCCGCATGTGCAATTAGGAACAGCCGAAGCGGAGTCGCAGCGGTAGGGTTATGGACGGCTTGGACTGGCGTGCTGCCGACCGAGCAGTTCTATTTACCGGCTCGCCGGAAACCCGAAGGAGTTCGCGATGAATCTGATCGTTCTGCTCATCATTCTTCTGTTGCTGTTCGGCGGCGGCGGTTTCTACGTCGGTGGCCCGGCCGTGGGCGGCAGTCTTGGCGGCCTCATTCTCATCATCCTGATTGTCCTGCTGATAAGCGGCAAACGGTTTTGAGGAGTCGCCGGGCATAGAGGGCACGCGTGCGACCAGGCAGGAGTGACAGACCTGCAGTGGTATGGTAGTTGTCATGATCGAGCGCATGCGATTGACGTCAGTCGCGACGGTCATGGCGCTGCTTGTGATGAGCGCCTGTGGATCTCCGGCCGCGCCGAGCGCGGTCGGCAGTCTCGCGATCTCAACTCCCACGCCCGCTCCGGGCAGCATCATTCCTGTCACCCAGAATGGGTCACAGTATTTCCTGGCGCGCGGTTCAGGCCTCTTTTCCATTCCGATTGCGGTGTCGTCCAATCGCGAGGCTGCGTGGGCGCAACTCAGCGTGTATCTCTATGACGGGAGCGCAGGCCTCGGGTATTGCGGGCAGAATATCCCCGACGCGCCGACTTGGGGGCCATTCTCCAAAGGCCAGACCGCCGCTGTGACGATCAGCGGATTCCAGATCTCACGCGTGCCGTGCCAGGTCACGTCGATTCGCGCCTTCCTGCACACCAGAAACAGCGGCCTTCTCATTCCGCCGACCGCAAGCGAAACGGTGGCCGACGGCAGCCTGGCGGTCAGCTACACGTTCCGCTAGGCCTGCGCGCTTCGCGAAGACCTCATTATCGGTGGCGTCCCCGACGGGATTGGATCCCTTCCGCGTGAACGGGTCCGTGCTCCTCCGCGTGGCTTGACCTGCGTGAACCAGCTGCTTCGCGTCCGCAGGCCGGCAGCCGAAGTGCGTACCGGGCGAGGTGAGGCCACCTATAATCACGTCGTTGACCCTTGGCACCCGGCTCGGCCCCTACGAAGTCCTGTCGCTCCTCGGCGCCGGCGGCATGGGCGAGGTGTACCGGGCCAAGGACTCGAAGCTGAAACGCGAGGTCGCCCTCAAAGTCTTGCCGGCCGACGTGGCGAAGGATCGCGAGCGGCTGGCGCGGTTCCAGCGCGAGGCCGAAGTCCTCGCCTCGCTCAACCATCCCCACATCGCGCAGATCTACGGCCTCGAACAAGCCGGAGACACGTTTGCACTCGTCATGGAGCTGGTCGAAGGCGAAGACCTCGCGCAGCGGATCGCGCGCGGTCCCGTCCCTCTCGATGAGGCCCTGCCGATCGCGCGGCAAATTGCCGAAGCCCTTGAAGCCGCGCACGAGCAAGGGATCATCCACCGCGACTTGAAGCCCGCCAATGTCAAGGTGCGTGCGGACGGCACCGTGAAGGTCTTGGATTTCGGTCTGGCGAAAGCGATGGCCCCCGCGGGCGCGGCTGGCGCCAACGCGATGAACTCGCCGACGCTGTCCATTCACGCCACCGAGGCGGGACTCATTCTCGGCACCGCGGCCTACATGAGCCCCGAGCAGGCGGCCGGCAAGGCGGTCGACAAGCGCAGCGATCTCTGGGCGTTCGGTGTTGTGCTGCTGGAGATGCTGACGGGTCGCCAGGTATTCGCGGGCGAGACGGTGTCGCACGTCCTCGCGGCGGTGCTGCGAGCGGAGCCGGATTGGAGCGCGTTGCCCGCCAACACGCCCCCGCCGATCCGGCGATTGTTGCGGCGCTGTCTCGACAAGGACCGCAAGCGCCGCCTCGATTCGGTTGCCGATGCGCGATTGGAGATCGACGACGCGCTCACGCCAATCGGTGAAACGGGAACGGTGAGCGAGTCGACGCAAGGGGCCGCCTGGCGACGCGCATTACCGTGGGCCGTCGCTGCCGCAGGTCTCGTAGTGGCGGCCGTGGCGATCACACTCTGGGTGCCGTGGCGGAAGGCGTCACCGCCCGCGCCGCTGCGTCTCAGCACCGAGCTGGGCGCGGACGTCTCGCTGACGGTCGGTCTCGGAGACGCCACGAGCCTCTCGCCCGACGGCGCCGTCATCGCGTTCGTCGCGCAGAAGAGCGGGGGAGGCAGTCCCCAGCTCTACGTGCGACGACTCACCCAACTACAGGCCACCCCCTTGTCGGGGACCGACGACGCCGAGAGTCCGTTCTTTTCGCCGGACGGCCAGTGGATCGCGTTTTTCGCGGGCGGCAAGCTGAAGAAGATCGCCGTCACGGGCGGCGCCACCGTCACACTCTGCGACGCCCCAGACGACCGTGGCGGCGCCTGGGGCGAGGACGGCACGATCGTGTTCCTGCCCAACACGAGGGGAAGCTTGATGCGGGTGTCGTCAGCCGGCGGGACGCCAGAACCGCTGACGTCCCTCGCTGAGGGCGAGGCCACCCAGCGGTGGCCCCAGGTGTTGCCGGGTGGCAAGGCAGTGCTCTTTACGAGCAGCGGCGCCACTGTCGCTTACGACGACGCGAACCTCGTGGTGCAGGCGCTGCCCACGGGCGCGCGCACCGTCGTGCAGCGCGGGGGCTATCACGGCCGGTATCTGCCGAGCGGCCATCTGGTGTACCTCCACGCCGGAACGCTCGTTGCGGCGCCCTTCGATCTGGAACGGCTGGCGGTAACCGGGCCGCCGGTACCCGCGCTCGAAGGCGTGACGTCGAACGCGGATACCGGCGGCGCGCAGTTTGCGGTGTCGGCCAGCGGCACGTTGGTGTATCTGCCTGGGCACAGCACCGGCAGCGGACTACCGATTCACTGGATGGATCACGAGGGGAAGACGCCGCCGCTGCGGGCCACGCCCGCGAACTGGTCCAATCTCCTCTTCGCGCCCGATGGCCGCCGGCTCGCCATACAAATCCTTGAGCGATCCACGAACGACATCTGGGTCTACGAGTGGGCGCGGGACACGCTGACCCGCTTGACGTTCGATCCGGCCAATGACCTGAAGCCGGTGTGGACCCCCGATGGCCGCCGCCTCGTGTTTGCGTCAGCCCGCGCGGACCAAGCGATGCCGAACCTGTATTGGCAGCGCGCCGATGGGACCGGCGACGCGCAGCGCCTCACCGAGAGCAAGAACCTCCAGTGGCCCGCCTCGTGGCATCCGAGCGGCACGGTCCTGGCGTTCGAGGAGCAGACCCCGCAAACGGCCACCGACCTGATGATTCTGCCTCTGGAAGGGGACGAGGCGTCGGGCTGGAAGCCCGGCAAGCCCACCGTGTTTTTGAACAGTCCGTTCACGGAGCGCGAGCCGATGTTCTCGCCGGATGGGCGGTGGCTCGCGTATATCTCGAACGAATTCGGACGCCCTGAAGTGTACGTCCGGCCGTTTCCCGGGCCGGGCGGCAAGTGGCAGATCTCGACCGGCGGCGGCAGCTATCCCACCTGGTCGCAGACCAAACGAGAACTCTTCTACGGCACACCCAACGGCCAGATCATGGTCGCGCCCTATGCGGTGGAGGGCGACTCGTTCCGCGCCGAGAAGCCGCGGCTCTGGTCCGAGGGGCGCCACGTGGTGCGTGGGCTAACCCGGATGTTCGACCTGCACCCCGACGGGGAGCGGGTCGCGCTCGCGCCCGCCGCGCAAACAAGCGGTGTGAAGCAGGACCACGTCACGTTCCTCTTCAACTTCTTCGACGAACTGCGCCGCATCGCACCGGTGACGAAACCATGAGTCTCAGCGCCGGCACTTGCCTCGGTCCGTATGAAATTCTCTTTGCCCTCGGGGCCAGCGGCATGGGCGAGGTCTATCGCGGCGGGACGTCAGCGTCGCGATGATCTCGCGGCTCACATCGCGCGAGGACCGACGCCGATCGGAAGCGCTACAGTTGCGCGTGTGTGGCGAGATTCTTCGGATGATATTTTTGGCGTCCCCGACGGGATTCGAACCCGTGTTTTAGCCTTGAAAGGGCCACGTCCTGGGCCTCTGGACGACGGGGACGCGCGGTGAGAAACATCGATTGTAGCATGCGGCTCACCGCCGCCTGTAGCTACGGCAGCTGCGTCAGGCGTATCGCTAGTGGGTCCGCTCGGCGACTAACCAGCGTTACAGCTGCGCATCAGCAAAATCAGGACTGCCGAGAGCACGATCGAGATGCCGATCGACCCGAGACAGCCGGCGCGATTTGAGAAAAACAGGAACATCGATCAACAGTATCCGGGTTGACCGTGCTTTTTCGCCTCCTGGTGATTTCCGCCGCGGCCGCCAGCCTGTTGCCGGCCCCCGCGATGGCACAGCCCCAGGTGCTGCGATGGGGCGGCGACGCCGAGGGCGGCGCGCCGTTTGTGGAAGCCGATCCCTCTGACCCCTCGAAGCTCACCGGCTTCGACGTCGAGATCGCCGAGCTCATTGCGCGCAAGCTCGGGCGGACACCGCAGTTTCTCCAGGTCCAGTTCACCTCGCTCGATCAGTCCGCCAGGCGAGGCGACTTCGACATCGGCCTGAGCGGCATCGAAGACATTCCCGCCCGGCGCGCGTCGCTCGCCGCCAGCATTCCGTATTACGAGTTTCGCGAGGTCATGACCGTCCGCGACGGCGATCGCGATCGCTACCGGTCGCTCGCCGATTTGCGGGGAAGGAAAGTAGCTACACTCGGCGGCACCATCGCCTACGACTTGCTGCTCGAGGCCGAGCGCAGCCACGGCCTCACCGCCGTGTCGTACGACGATGACGTGCATCCGTATTCGGATTTGCTTCTCGGCCGCGTCGACGCCGTCGTGCTGGACAACGTGCTGGCCGATCGGGCCATGAGGCGCAACCCCGGGCTGGCCACCCATGCTGATGCGCTCGCCACCGGCCACTACATCATCATCACCGCGCCGGAGAACACGCAGCTGCGAGATCAAGTGGATGCGATCCTGCGCGAGGCCATGCGCGACGGCACGCTCGAAGCGATCTTCCGCAAGTGGAACGTGTGGAATGACGACCAGCCGAGACTATTTGCGCGCGTGGCTGAATCCGGTCAGTCCGGGTCCGAGCCTGTAGCTTCGCCGGCAATCTCGAGTGCCACGATGCGCTATCTGCCGTCGCTGCTCCGGGCGGCAATCGTGACGCTGGTGCTGTCTTGTTTGGCGATGGCGCTGGCAGTCGCGCTGGGAATGTCCATCGCGATCGGACGTGTTTACGGCGGCCCGATCATCCGTCTGGTTCTGACCGTATACGTCGAAGTCATGCGCGGCACTCCGGTGCTGCTGCAGCTGTTCGTGATCTATTACGGACTCGCAGCGGTGATCCGCCTGCCCGCCTTCATCGCCGCGCTGCTCGGTCTCGGTTTGAACTATGCTGCGTACGAGAGCGAGATCTACCGCAGCGCCCTCGAAGCCGTGCCGCGCGGCCAGCTCGACGCCGCACGGATTCTCGGCTTCTCGCGCGGTCAGACGCTGCGATTGATCCGCGCGCCACAGGCGTTCAGGCTCGCGTTGGCGCCGATGACCAACGACTTCGTCGCGCTGCTCAAGGACTCCTCCCTCGTCTCGATGCTCACCGTCGTCGAGCTGACGAAACAGACCCAGATCTTCGCCACCAACATCGGCAGCTGGGTCGTCCCGGGCCTGCTGTGCGCGGTGCTCTATCTCGCCATGTCGCTGCCGCTTGGGCACCTGGCGCGACGCCTCGAAGCCCGGTGGAGGCTGCCGACACCATGACGAACGCCCTCACCGTCCGCGGGCTCCGGCTGACGCGCGGCTCGCGCGAGATTCTGAAAGGCGTCGACCTGCAGGCGCGCGAAGGCGAAGTGGTGGCCCTGATGGGACTGTCCGGGTCTGGCAAGACCACCATCCTGCGCGTGATCGCCGGACTCGAGCCGGCGGATGGCGGCGACGTGCAGGCCGCCAAGGTGGGAATGGTGTTCCAGTTCCATTACCTCTTCGAACATCTGTCGGCGATTGACAACGTGACGCTGGCGCCGATGCAGGTCCAGAAGGTGTCGCGGCGCGAGGCGGAAGACCGGGCGAAAGCGCTGCTCGACCAACTCGGTGTCGGCCACCGCGCCCATGCACTGCCACGCGAACTGTCGGGTGGGGAGGCCCAGCGCGTGGCCATCGCGCGGGCGCTGGCCGTCGACCCGCCATTGCTGTTGCTCGACGAGCCCACGGCATCGCTCGATCCGGCGAGGCGACATGACCTCGGCGATGCGCTCCACGCGCTGGCGGCGACCGGCCGCGCGCTCGTGATGACGTCGCATGACGCTGATTTTGTTCGCGATCATGCGACCCGCGTCGTGGTGCTGGCCGACGGACGGGTGGTGGAGGAAGGCGATCCGCATCAGGTGCTCGGCCATCCGCAACATCCCGCGACGCGCGAGCTGTTGCAAGTGGAACGCGCGCGCCGGAGGTAAAAGCGTCCGTGTACAATAGACAGTTCGGGCCGGTAGCTCAGTTGGTAGAGCAGCGCCCTTTTAAGGCGTTGGTCGTGGGTTCGAGTCCCACCCGGCTCAATTCATGAACAGTCGAACGTCGTGGCTCGGCGCCGTCCGGATCGACCTATGGATGAGGTCGCGCCAGCGTTTTCACGGGGTCCGGACCACATCAAGACGCGTTCTGTCCGCCTTGTCTGTTAAAGGCCCATGGCGGACGTGATTGTCTTAGCATTCGGGTATATCTTCGGGGCGGGGAAGGGACGATAATCAACGCCGTGGTGCGCGAAACATCTCCCGTCATTCTGGTCGTCGAAGACGACAGCGCTGTCCGTCAGCCGCTCGTCAAGTTCCTGCAAATGCGGCAGTACACCGTCGTCACGGCGGAGACGGCGGATGAGGGGCTCGACGCGCTCAAGACGCACCGGCCCGCGGCGGCGATCATCGACCTGCGGCTGCGCCGCGGATCGGGACGCGAAGTCGTGGTGTCGACGCCGCCCGAAGTGCCCGTGATCATCTTCTCGGGCCTGCGCTCGGAATCCGCGGACCTCGAAACGATCCGCCCCAACACGCGGCTGGTCGAGAAGCCCTACTCGCTGGTGATGCTGATGGACACGCTCGAAGACATGCTCGAGCAGTCGCGAGGCAACCAAAGCGGCTTTGGCCGCATCGCTGCTTCGTAGCTCCTGATCGCGGACCTAAAGGTCCGCGCTACGTACCCGACCACGATGCTGTAGCGCGGACCTTCAGGTCCGCGATCCGATCCCTCATAGAATGTTCTTGCCCAATGCGGAAAGCGCGAGCTCCGTGCCGAGCTCCGCTGTCGTGTTCCGAATGTCCAGCGTCGGGTTGACCTCAACGAGATCGAGCGACGTCAACTTGCCGGACTCGGCCACCATTTCCATGACGACGTGGGCTTCGCGGTAGCTGAGGCCGCCTTTGACCGGGGTGCCGACGCCGGGCGCGACGGTGGGATCGCAGACATCGAGATCGTACGATACGTGAAAGCCGCCGGTGCCGCGGCTGGCGAGCGAGATCGCGCGTTCCATCACCTCCGCGATCCCCAGGCGATCGATCTCCTTCATCGTGAAGACGTGCACCTTCGCGGCGCGCACGATCTCTTTCTCGCGCTCGTCGAGGTTGCGGATGCCAACGAGCACGGTGTGCCTGGCGAGCACCGCCGGGCCGCCATCGCCGAACTGAAGCTCCGCGGGCTCGCGGCCAAGCAGCGCGGCGAGCGGCATGCCATGCACATTGCCCGAGGTGGTGGACGCGGGGCCGTTCATGTCGCCATGCGCATCGACCCAGATCAACCCCAGCGGCTTGCCGCGCTTTCGCACGTGCACGGCCGCGGCGGCCACCGACCCCGCGCCGAGACTGTGATCGCCGCCGAGCGCGATCGGCAACGCGCCCTCATCGAACGATGCCAGCGACGCTTGGTACAACCGCTGGCAGACCTTGGCGATCTCCCTGACGTAGCGCTTCTTTGCATCGCCGGGTCCTTTCGCCTCAGGAATCGGCGACGCAATGTCGCCCTTGTCGGTCACCGCGAGACCGAGCGCCGCGATCTGCTCGCCGATACCCGCGATGCGAAACGCGGACGGACCCATGTCGGTGCCGCGGCGATTGCCGCCGAGATCAAGAGGAACACCGATGATGTGAACAGCGCGCATAGGTAAAGCGTTGGTTATTGGTAATTGGTTATTGGTTATTACGCTTCTTATACGTCATGGAAATCCCCTCGTGGCCCGGCGAGACGGTGGTGTTGAACGCCATCGGATGCGCCTGAATGGCCGCAAGAAAATCCGGCATGTCGTTCTTCTTGTTGATGACGTTGTGCGCGAGGAACAGCCCGCCCGGCGTCACGCGCGGAAACACCAGGTCGAAGAATTTCTTGTAGTCGGGTTTCCACGCATCGAGAAACACGAGGTCGAAGTTGCCCGGCACCCTGGGGATCTCCTTGAACGCATCGCCCGCCACGACACGGACGATATCGGACAGGCCGGCCCTGGCGACATTGCTCGCGGCTTCTTTCGCGCGCACCGGGTCGTATTCGATCGTGGTCAGCCGCCCGCCGGTTTGCCGCAGTCCCAACCCAATCCAGATGGCGCTGTAGCCGCTGGCGGCGCCGATCTCCAGCACCTGTTTGGCATTGGTGGCGCCGACCAGCAGGCGCAAGAAGCGCCCGTCCTCTTCCGACACCGCGAGCTGGCCCTTGTCGGCCGCGCGAATCGAGTCGAGCAGCCTTGCCACTGCCGGCTCGACGCCGGCGGCCGGCTGCGCCGCTTTGGGCTGCGGCAGCGTCGCTTTGGGCTGCGCCGATGCGGCGCCGGCCAGAATGAGTGCAGAGAACAGGGCAAATCGGCGCAAAAGCATCCCATCATTCTAGAACAGTAATTCCTCACCCGCGGGTAGCGCGTGATATAGTGGCGCGTTTTCCACAAGTTTCTGGAGGCATGGTTTGCCGATTCTCACCCGGCCGGTCCGAGAGCAGCTCGAGCACGACCGCGTTATTCGACTGCTCCAGCCCAAGTACAAGCGCAAGACCGACGTCATCATCAATCCCGGGTCGGAACAGAACCAGTCGGTGATGGTCGGCGAGCTCGCCGTATTTCCCGACGTGCTGATCTTCGCCGAAGGCGGCCGCAAGCTGCTGGGCATGGTTGAAGTCGAGACCGGCGAATCCGTCAACCAGCTCGAAGCGCTTGCCGAGTGGAACGTCTTCAGCAAACTGAAGGTGCCGCTGCATTTGTACGTGCCGCCCTCATCGGTTGACGCCGCGCGGCGGCTGTGCGCCGAGCACCAGATCCCGATCGCCGAAATGTGGACGTTCCACACCAACTTCGACCAGGTGCGATTCACGTTGATCCATCGCTCGCCCGACGCGGCGATACCGAGATCGAAGGCCGTGGCGAAACCCGCCGCCAAGCCGACGCCCGTCGCGACCCTTCGACAAGCTCAGGGTCGTCCCGACCTTTCGACAGGCTCAAGGTCGCCCCGAGCGCAGTCGAGGGGCGAGCAAGGTCGAGGGGCGAAGGCCAAGCCGGCCCCGAAACCCGTCGCCAAGCCGAAGCCCGCCGCCAAGAAAGCGGCGGCCAGGAAGCCGGTAAAGAAGGCCGCGCCGAAGAAGCCGGCCAAGCCGGCCAAGAAGAGCACGGGAAAGAAACGCCGCTAGCCGCGACGCTCCAGGACCTGCCTTGCCGTTTCTCCGCCTGACCCGCGACCGACGCGGCTTCGAAAACACCTTTCTGATGCACGCCGATCGCCCCGGCGATCGGCCGCGGCTGTTGTACTGGTATCGCACCGCGCCGGGCATCCTGCTCGGCCGCGCGCCGCTCGACGAAGACGCCATCCGCACGATTGAAGAACAGCATCCGGATATCGACTTCGACTGGCCGGCGATCCTCGCGCTGAGCGAGGTGATGACGCCGGAAGAAGAAGCGCCGGCGCCGCGCCGCGAACGCAAGGCCAAGCCGCAGAGGCAGAGGGAACGGCGTCCCGACCCGCGCGCCGCAGATGACGCAGAGCCAAATGCAGCCGCAGATGACGCAGATAACGCAGATCTAAACGCCGCCGCAGATAACGCAGATAACGCAGACGACGCAGATAACGCAGACGACGCAGATCGGCTGGCGCCGGCGCATGCGTTCCCCGAAGAAGCGCAGCCCGACGCGCTGGAACACGTCGCGCCGCGCAAGCATACCTATGGGTTGCTCGAGGAGCTAGTGGGGCGCGAGATCGCGACGCGGCTGCGCGCGCGGTATTCGGAGATCGGCGCGCGCATTCACGAGCAGTACGCCGAGGCGCCGGTGCGCGATGCGTGGCTGAAGCGGGCGGAGCCGCTCAACCCCGACCTGTGGCTCACGCCCGAGGCCATTCTCGACGGCGTGCGGCGTGCCGATGGCCTGTTCGATCGGCTGCGGAGCGAGCTGCTCGGTCACGCGTCGCGCGAGTAGCGCGATTCGATCGCGTCGATCTTCGCCAGCCGCGCCATGTGGCGCTCTTCACCCGAAAAGGTCGCGGCCAGAAAGGCGTCGATGAGCGTCCGCGCGAGCGCAGGGCCAATCACCCGGGCGCCGAGGCACAGGATGTTGAGGTCGTCGTGCTCGACCGCCTGCCGCGCGGTGTAGGCGTCGTGGCAGACGGCGGCCCGGACGCCGGGAAACTTGCAGGCCGCCACCGACGCGCCCGCGCCGCTGCCGCAGACGAGCACGCCGCGATCGGCTTGCCCGTTGCGGATGGCCTGGGCCACCGCTTCAGCGAGGTCCGGATAGTCCACAGGCGCCGTCGAATGGGTGCCGAGGTCGGTCACCTCGTGCCCGCCCTGGGCGAGATATCCGGCCAGGTCGCGTTTCATCTCGAATCCGGCGTGGTCGCCCCCAATAGCGATGCGCATTTCCCCATAGCTTAACCGCCAAAAACACTGCCGCAGCGTCTTATACTGTGACCATGAGGAAAATATCCCTTCGACTTGCAGGCGTGGCCGTCTTGGCCCTGAGCGCAACCCTGTCCGCCGTCCTGGGCGCCCAGGCGCCGGGCCAGGCGCCCGCCGCTCCGCCGCCCGCCCAGCCGGCCAGGCCGACATTCAGGGTCGCGATCGATTACGTCACGACCGATGTGATCGTGCGGAACAATCAGGACCAGTTCATCGCCGACCTGACCAAGACGGACTTCGAAATCTACGAAGACGGCGTCAAGCAGGAGATCACCGGCCTGACGCTGGTGCACGGCGGCCGCGTGCACAACCTGGCGGCGCCGCCGCCCGCCGCGGCGCAGGAAGGCATCATCCTGCCGCCCTCGCGCCCGAAGAACGACACCGCCGGCCGCATCTTCCTCATCATCGTCGACGATCTGCACCTGGACTTCCGGAACACCGGGCGCATCCGCGATCTGTTCAAGAAGATCTCCAAGACGCTGGTGCACGAAGGGGACATGTTTTCGATCGTCTCCACGGGCCCTTCGTCGCTGGCGATCGATCCGACCTACGACCGCAAGATTCTGGACGAGGCGATCAAGAAGATCACCGGCAACGGCTTGAAGCCGTCAGACGTGATCCAGGGCGCCGAAGGCGCTGACGGGCCGAGCGAAGTCCGCTATCGTGCGCATGTCGCGTTCTCGACCGCCTACGACATGCTCGGCCAGATGGAAAAGATCAACAACCGCCGCAAGGCGGTGATCTGGGTCAGCAACGGCTACGACTTCAACCCGTTCGCCGAATCACGCCTCGGCGAAGACCCGGTGTTCGGCGGCCGCTTCGGCCAGACGCGCGAAGAAGGCCGGCAGCAGCAGGATCAGTTCAAGGGCAGCCAGTTCGCCGAAGCCGACCTGGCGCGCGAGCTGGCCGAGATCACCCGCACCGCCAATCGGGCCAACGCCACGCTCTACACCATCGACCCGCGCGGCCTGGTGGCCGGCGCCGACCTCGACGAGCAACTCGATCCGGTGGAATACGGGGAGTACGTGCGCAAGACGCAAGACAGCTTGCGGGTGCTCGCCGAAGAGACCGGCGGCATCGCCGTGGTCAATCAGAACAACTTCGATAAGGCGCTCAAGAAGATCGATGCCGAGACCAGCGACTATTACATCCTCGGCTACTCGTCCACCAACCCCGATCCCCTCAAGCGCACGCGCAAGATCGAAGTGAAGCTGGTGAACAAGCCGGGCATCAACGTGTGGTCGCGGACGTCGTATTCGCTGCGGCAGCTGCCGGTGCAAACGCAGAAATAGGCTCGGCGCCGGCCGGAGCGGGCGAAATCGTCTCCTGGATGCGCTCGCGCAGCCACACCACCGGCTGCGGGTGGACGCGGACAAACGCCTGCCATTCCTGCTCGTTCAGGACGATCGAGATGACGCGCTCGCGGGTGGATTCCATGACGCGATCCTAGCGATCACTCTCGCAACACAAAAATAGAATGATCGGATTGGAGCGATGCGCTCCGATCATCGACTACGGCGCGAGTTTCAGTTTTGGCCGGACCTTCTCGAAGGCCTTGATCACTTCCTGAACGGCTCGGGGCGTGCGGCTCATCTTCGGGTAGATCCAGCCGGTTTCGCGCACCAGCGACCGGCCTTCGATGCGGGCGCAGAACAGTTGCCCGCTCGTCACATCCCGCGCCACCGCCTGGTAGGGGATCACCGTGATGCCGAGGCCGTTTCTGACCAGCGCCTTGATGATCTCGACGTTCTCGGTTTCCATGACAATCTGCGGCTCGATGCGGGCGGTCATGAAGAACTCGTCGACCGCGCGCCGCGTGTTCGAGCCCGGCTCGAACAACACGAAGGGTTGCCGGACCAGGTCCTGCGGCACGATCTTGCGCTTGCGCGACAGCGGATGCTTCGCCGCCGTCACCACGAGCAGCTCCTCCTGGAGCACCGGGACGGTCACCAGGTCCGGCTGATCGACCGGCAGCGTCAGCAGCGCGAGGTCGCCGGCGCCCGACCGCAGCCGCGCCAGGCACTGTTCGGAGCTGCCCGACATCAGCTTGAGGTCGATTTCCGGGTGCTGGCGTTTCAACTCGGTCAGCAGCGGCGGAAACACATACAGGCACACCGTCATCCCGCCGAGCAGGCGCACCGTGCCGCGCAGCGACTCCTGGCTGTCGGTGATGCCGGCGGTGGTGTCTTTCAGGTCCTGGAAGACGCGGTGGCTCAATTGCAGCAGCGACTCGCCGGCAGGCGTGATGCGAATGCGCCGGCCGACCCGCAGGAACACCGGCTCCTTCAACTCGTCTTCGAGCAGCAGGATCTGGCGGCTGATCGCCGACTGCGAGACGTGCAGCTTGTGCCCGGCGGCCGTGAATGACCCGGCTTCCGCGATGGCTCGTATGATTTCTAGTTGTCGAAGGTCCACGTAACTCTCCACAGATGGATGGCAGCTTATATCTGCGGGAGAGATGGATTCAACAAAAACAATTGCGTGGGCTTCTGAAGCACGGCTTCCGTTCTCTTGACCGCCTCGGCGAGATAGTGCTCGTCGAGCTCGATGCCCACGAAACTGACCCCAAGATCCGCACAAGCCACAGCCGTGCTGCCGAGTCCAAGGAACGGGTCGGCGACCAAGCGGAGACGTCTCTGTCCGTGAAGCCGCAGGCAATAAGCGGGCAGCCGCCAGGGAAACGTGGCGGGGTGCGGCCGCTCCTTATCGCGGCTTTGAATGGTGTCGTAGGGGATGAACCACGTGTTGCCGCGGCACCGCAGCCCCGAACCGGCCTTCTGCCAGCGGGTGACGTTCGACTGGTCCTGGTACTTGACGCCAACCGCCCGCCGATCGAGGGGCGTATCGCCCTGAGGCGAAAAGTGGAAGACGAACTCGTGACAGTCGTTCAGAAAGCGCTCGCTGTTGATTGGTTTGTAGTGCCCGACGGCTAAGTCATCCGCCAGGCCGGCCCGCGACCCGGCCAGCGCCTTCTCGATGGCGATCGACTTCACCCAATGGATGATGTTCTGCAGCTCGAGGTGCGGCCGCGCCGCCTGGGCAACGTCGAGCGCGGTCCAGGGGTCTTTCGGCTTGGCGCCGACGTTGAGAAACAGCGACCCCTTGGCCTGAAGGACCCGCGCCACTGCCTGGACCCATTCACCGGTCCACTCCAAATACTCTGCCCTCGGCAGCCCATCGTCGTACGACCGATACCGGATGCCAAGATTGTAGGGAGGCGAGGTCACGACGGCGTCGACTGACGCTTTTGGAAGGAGGTTGAGGATTTCGAGGGCGTCGCCGTGAAAGAAGCGCAGGCTGACCCGGCCGCGTGTCAGAACTTTGAAGGGTTTGGGAAGGCGAGGCACGTGCGCGCGATTGTACCGCGCAGGCGAACGTGCAGGAATTACTCCGGCCAAGGCCGGAGCGGACCGGTCGAATTAGGACGCCCGGGCTGTCAGCGTGGTGACGGCGACGGCGGCAAACCGCTCGCGCTCGGCCGAAATCGTATGATTCCGGCTATGCGCCTTGCTTTCGCAACCGACGCCTTTCTCTTCCACGTAGACCACTTCCCGCGTGCTGGCAACGTCGCGATACCGCCCGACTACACAGCCGCAAGAAAGCGTCGAGAACCCCAGAATGCGAACGACGCTCATTGAATTGCTCCTCCCGATACCGCTACTTAGCAAGAGCTGTGCCGCAGGCTGATCCGTGAGTCTTCAGAGGAGAGGAACGATTCCGTGCTCTACGCTTGTGCGGGAACGTGTCACTTCTTAAGAAAAGTGTCACTCCACCCACACGACCGATCAGCAGGCCGCTTGGATTTCACTTCAGCGATTTGGATGGGGGGCGAAGGCAAAAGGCAAAAGGCAAAAGCGTTTCTGCCTTGAGCCTTCTGCCTTCTGCCTTGACTAGCGGAGAGCGGCCAGACCCTGGCGTGCCGCCTCGTTCGTCGGATCGATCGTGAGGGCCTCGGCAAAGTAGCGGCGGGCGCGATCCGGGTTGCCCGTTTGCAGCTCGAGGGTCGCGAGGTTGGTGTAAGTCCCTGGTTCACGAGGGTCGGCGGCGATCGAGGCGGTAAAGGCCTGGCGGGCCTGGTCGTGCTGACCCATGCTCGCGAGGCTGGCGCCAATCAAGTTGAGCGCCTTGGCATGGTTCGGATCGAGCGAGACGGCATTTCTCGCCGCTTGCAGTGCCTGATCGGGCCGGTCCTTGAGGAAGAAGAGCGAGGCGGCGTAATAGTGGCCCCACGGGTTGGACGGGGCCTCGCGGACCAGCCGCGCGACCACAGGCTCGAGGCGTTCGGCATCGCCGGCGTCAGACAGGACTGAGGCGAGCTGTTCGAGCGCCGCCACGTTGCCGGGCTCGGTCTGCAGGATGCTGAAGGGAATCCTGACGGCCTCATCGGTCGCGCCTTGCGAGGCGAGCAGGCGCGACAGCGCCAGCTTGGCTCCCGGATGGGCGGGGTCGGAGGCCAGCCGGGTCAGCAGCGCCCGGGCATCGCCCAGCCGTTCCAGGGCGGCGGCCGCCCGAACCAGGCCGTCGAGCGCGGCCGGGTCGTTGGGGCTCGATTCGAGGGCGCGGGCCAGGTCTTCGTAAGCCGGTCGATGCGCGTCAGCCCTCAGGAACATCAGGCCGCGATCGCGCCACTCCACGGGAGTGGCCGCGTTGATCGCGCTTTGCACCGCGGCCGGCTTCGGGCTTGCGGCCGCCAGTGCGCGCACGCTGGCGGCGTTGTCGTCGCGCGAGGCGCCGAAGATGCTGCGCGGCCCGGAAAACTCCAGCCGCGATCGGTCGTCGGTCTGCAGCGCGACGCCTGCGGCCCACGCCGCCAGCGTGGGGCCTTGAGCCACGAACAACGACGTCACCGAGAAGGGGTTCTGGATCCCGACCGACGCGAGATCATCGGCGACGCCCGGCCGTTGCCACGACTCAGTGATGCCGGAGATGCGATCGCCCAGCGGTTCGGTGGATCCGATCAGCAACACGTCCGCGTCGCCAACCAGCCACATCGTGCCGTGCGGAAACACCGAGAGGAAGGTGGCGACGATCGACTTCAAGTCGTCGTTGCTGATGTCGTAGGTGTGGGCCCACTGGCAAAGTACGCCGCCCGGTGCCAGCCGCGCCCTCGCGCCCTCGAAAAATTCTTTCGTGAAGAGCGACGCGATACCGGCCATCCATGGGTTCGACGGCTCCGAAATGATCACGTCGTAGCTGGCGCGACCGAGCATCAAGTGCGTGCGGCCGTCGCCGACCACCAGCCGGGTCCGCGGATTGGCGAGCGCGCGGTGGTTTTCGGTTTCGAAGAAACGCGAGGCGTCGACGACCTCCGGTGAGATCTCGAGCACGGTGGCGTCGCTCAGCGGATGCGTCAACGCCGAACCGAGTGTGACGCCGCTGCCGAGCCCAAGCACAGCGGCGCGTTTGGGATCGGGATGCAGCAGAAGAGGCAGGTGCGCCAGCAGCCGCTGTGTCAGCATGTCGCCGGCATTCGATGCATCGACTTTGCCGTCGATTGCCAACGACATGGTGCCGGCCAGCCGGCGCACCGCAACAGTGCCCGTCGATCCTTCGCGATACGACAGCAGCTCGCCGGCGGTGAGCGCCGTCTCCAGGCTCGGGCCGCGCATGGCGATCGCGTACTTGTAGGCGCCGCTTGAAAGCAACAGGCGATCCCACTGGGGCAAGCGGTTTGACGCCATCAGCACCAGCAGCGCGGCGATCAACGCGGCGACTCGGCTGCGGCCCTGTTGCGCCGCTGCCAGAAGGAGCAGAATCGCCGCTATTGCAACCAGGGTGGCCACCATGCCGATCGTCGCGCGGAGGCCGATCCGGGGAATCAGTATGAATCCGGTCAGCAGCGCGCCGGTCACCGCGCCGATCGTATTGACCGCGTAGATGCGTCCGATGTTCTCGGTGACGGTGTCGTCTGTATTCGACTGCGACGCGAGCGACACGGCAAACGGGAACGCCGCGCCGAAGGCGAGTGTCATCGGCAGCAACAACGCCGACACGATCATCACTTCACGCAGCATCACCTCGTTGAACTCAATGCCGGGCCGCGCCACGATTTCCGCCAGGATGAGGAGCGTCGCGTCTACCGCCCACGCTGCCGCAATCGCGAAGCCGGCGCTGGCCAGCAGGCACAGCGCGAGTCCCCGGGCCGGTTGCCAGCTGCGTGCGGCCAATCGCGCGCCGATGGCCGCGCCGCCGGCCAGGCCGACGATGAAGATCGAGACGACGATGCTGAAGGCGTAAGTGGTGGGGCCGAGGATGAGAACGAGCAGGCGCGTCCACACCACCTGCAGCGTGAGCGATGCAAACCCCGACGCGCCGAGGGCCAGTGCCGCGACCCACGGATCGGTGCGTAGGGGCGGGACTTCAGTCCCGCCCTTGACACGTAGGGGCGGGACTTCAGTCCCGCCTTTGCCGGTCCCGCCCTTGACGCGCGCGGCCTCGGTTGGAAGCTTCTCGGATTCGTCGGCGATCGCGGTTCGCGCGATCGCAAAAGCGCCCGCGGCGGCGATCACATTGAGCACCACCGCGACCCATGTCGAGCCGCTCAGTCCAAGCGTGGGAATCAACACGAAGCCCGCGAGCACGGCGCCAATCGCCGCGCCCAGCGTGTTGGCCGCATACAATCCGCCGGCATCCCGGGCGGCGTGCGACGCCACACGCACCATCCACCGCGACGCGATCGGAAAGGTCGCGCCCATCGCCGCCGCCGGCGCGGCCAGCAGCAGCACGCTCGTCGCCAGCCGCAGCATCGCGAACGTCGTGCCGCCGTTGCCTTCGGCGTACGCACTGCTCAACATCGGGCGCAGTGCCGCCAGGCCAAGCGGCAGCAACAAGGCGAGGACGGCGATGGTCAGTTCGAGTGACGCGTAGATCGAAAGCGCCCGCTGCGGCGACAGCCGGCCGCCGATCCGCCCCGCGATCGCCGAGCCGATCGCCAGGCCGCCCATGAACGCCGCGAGTACCGTGCTGGCGGCGGCCACGCCGTGACCCATCTGCAGCGTGAGCAGGCGGGTCCAGACCACTTCGTAGATCAGAGCCGCGGCGCCAGAGACCGCAAAGAACACCAAGAACGGGCCACGACGCATTGGCGACAGAGTATCAGAGCCATTGTGCGTACAGTGCGTACAGTTCCTAAAGTGCGTACTGTGCTCGGGTGCCAAGCGTGCCAAGGCACCCTATGCACGAGTGCACTGTACGCACCGTACGCACCCTATCGTTTGGCGGGTCTATACAGGGTGAGGTGCTGGTCGCGCTCGAGTTCTTCGAGGTGCCACGCCTCGATCACCGCCTGCCGCGACGCGGCCGACACGAACCGCGCGTCGATCACGACGTAGCCGAGATCGGTGCCGCTGACGAACCGATCGCCACGCGCCACGAGCGTCGCACGCTCGGCATCGCTCAGGGGGTTCGCCTCGCTCATCGTAATCAGGATCGCGAGCGTCGGGTATTCGGTCCGCATCTTCTCGATGCGGCGCCGCGAAATGCGCGACAGGTACCCGCCGATCAGTGGCTTTTCATGCCGCGTCTGGTTGAATTGCGATCGCGGCCGGAAGTTGCCGGCCGACGACACGCCGTCCCGCACGCCGAACGGCAGGCTCAAGACCCGCACCGGGCGGGGATCCTGCGCAATGGTGTCGTAGACGCGCGAGATTTCTGCCGAGTAGAGAATCCGCGGCGACGGCCACAGCTCGATCGCCAGCAGCAGCGCCACCACCGCCACGATCAGACGCCGCCGTCGCGGCCAGCGCGCGCCGATCGCGGCCAGCGACCCCGCCAGCAACACCGCCACGCCCAGCGACACGACGATCGCGAAGCGCGATGGCATCCGCGCGAGGCCGATCGGGGTGACATACCGGAGCAGCGCCCACGGGCCCGGCACGAATGTGTTCTGGCCGGCAACGTAGACGAACGGCCCCAGCGCCAGTAGCGCGAACCCGATCGTCAGCCACAGCCATCCCACGCGCGGCCGGAACTTCGCGACGGCGAACGCGCTGATGACGATGATGAGCGCGACCAGGCTGAGCGACGTGGTGTATTCGACGAACACGGTCGGCGCCGCCGTTTGGAGATCGCCGAACAACGCCCGCATCACGGGGTGATTGGGATTGGGGTCGAAGAATGACAGCAGGTCTGCGCCGCGCGGGCTGCTGCGCCAGAATACCTTCGGGCTCACGAAGCGGCCGTCGGCGATTCGCTCGACCGTGCCGTAGAGCACCGGTGCGAGCGGGCCGATGAACGCGAGCACGCCGACCAGCACCGCCTTGAGCGGCAGCGGTCCCAGATTCGGCATGCGCACCACTCGCGGCCGCCACCACAGCATCAGACGCGCCACGACCAACACCGTCAGGATCAAGACGGGCGTATACAGGCTGCGCGCCTTGATGGCGATCCCGAACACCGCGAACTCGCCGCCGAGGCCGACCATCAGGCCGCCGACGAGGCCGCCGAAGCAGACGATCAGGATATCGAGCAGCCAGGTCCATGGCCGCCGGCCCGCCGGCGCGGCGCGGGTGATCCGAACCATCGTCGTGGCCACATACAGGCCGGCGATCATCAGGCAGTAGACGCCGAAGTAGGCATCGCAGAGCGCGGCCCACGCCATGCACAGTCCGACCAGCACCGCGTTCTTGATCAAGCGATCGTGCTCCGCGTTGATCAGCGCCCACAGGAACGCGGGCAGCGGCGCCGCCGCCGCGAGGCTGAAATGGCCCGTGCTCCTGGCCACCAGCACCGGCGACCAGGCGAAGACCATGCCGGCGAGGAACGCTTCGAATCGCGTTGCCGCCGTCGCCCGCCTGACCAGGCCGTAAGTCATGAGCGCCGTCAGTACGCACATCGCCAGGTAGACGAGATTGAACGACGTGACGACGCCAAATGCCGAGATCAGCGGCAGGGCCAGCACGTTCAGGAAGACCGTGTAGTTGTGCTGCGACAGATCGATCCGGCCGGTCAGCGACAGAATCTGCTCGGTCCCGAACGGGTTGTGGCCCTGCGACACTTCCTTGTGGAAGACCCACTGGTTCCACACGTACGCACTGGTATCACCGCCGGGGTCACCCGTCAGGTGGGACCCGAGTTGGACGGGCAATGGCCACGTGAAGGCGCAGGCCACCAACACGTAGCCAAGCACGACGGCGAGCTGGGAGGCACGCACGCGTCGCATGGCAGGCGCAGGGAGTTGTATCACAGACAGGGCGGGTCGGGCGGGTCAGGCGGGTGGGGCAGGTGGGAAAAACTTCTCCGTACGCAAGTAGGGCGGATGGTTTCCCACCCGCCCTACCAGCCCTACCTGTCTTACCCGCCCGAACTAGAAGTCGTAACGGAAGCCGAAACGCACAATCCGCGGATCGAGCAGCTCGGTGACCTCTTTGTAAGTCGGACCAGTGGCATTGCGGAAGGTCGTCACTGTGCCGGCGTTAGTCAGGTTAAAGGCGTCGAGCATGGCGGTCAGTTTGCCGAGCTTGCCAAATTTGAGCGTCTTGTCGAGGCGCACGTCCAGAATTTGGACCATCTCGCTGCGATTCGCCGTAATGGGTTCCACACGGACCGTGCGAGTTCCATCCCCCGGGAATGGCACGCTGACCGATCGGCCCCAACCCCTACCGCTCTGCACCTTCCACGAACCGGAAAAGCCGATATCGAACGGCAGCGTGCGACGGCCGATGACCTTGTAGTTCCAGAGCGTAGATGTCTCGTAGCCGTTGTCGCCGAACATGAGGTCCGACGGCCGGTAGCTGTAGGTCTGTCCGTTGCCGCTCGACACGCTCGTGGACGAGGCATGAATCTGATTCAGCCACGTGTAACCGAACGACGTGAGCAGCATCCACTTACCCTGGAAGCGTCGGTTCAGCCCGATCTCAACGGTCTGAAAGTCCGCTTTGTTGTTGGCCGGGTTGGTGTAAAGCCGATCCGACCCGATCTGTGAGGAGGGCGGGCGGTCGAAGGTCTGGAAGGTCTTGTCATCGCCGGTGCCCACGACATTGTCCGCGCCGCGATCGACGATGGTGTAGGGCACGGTGTAGGCCGGCGTGCGAATCGCGTCGATCTCGCCCCAGACGTTGCGCATGTTCTTGTAGACCCACGACACGCGGCCGGACAAGGCCGGCACGATTTCGCGCTCGACGTTGACCGATAGCTCCTGGGCAGTTGGGCGCTTCAGGCCGCGGTCGATTTTAACGAATCCGCCGCCGCCCAGCGTCTGGTTAAGCGTCCCGAGCTCGGACGGCCCATCCAGAATCCGGTTCCCATTCTGGTCGAGGAAGTTGTAGCGCAACTGCGCCCGTCCCACGGGGTTCTCCTTGTCGGCAAGCTCGTCAGCCGAATTGAAGTTGAACATGCCCCAGAAGACTTTCAACACTGTCCGGTTGTCCCCAAGCAGGTCGTAGGCAAAGCCGGCGCGCGGCGCGAAGTCCGTCGTCTTGGCGACGGTCCGTGCTTCAACAGTCCGCGGCGCCACAAAAGCCCGGTAGACCGGGTCTGCCCAGTTTGCAAGCACCGGGTGGCCGTTTGGGGTGAACTCCTGATCCTTCCAGCCGTCCTCGTACATCTCGAGCCGGCCGCCGAGGTTGAACGTCAGACGGTCGGTGATTTTCCAGGTGTCGCTGATCCAGGCGCTGTTGTAGACCACATCGTTGGTCGGCGACGTCGGCGTGTTGTAGAGGTCCACGAAATTCACGCGATTGTTGTTGTCGCGGTAGAAGATGTCGAACGGCTGATCGTTGAAGAGATTGCGCCGATCGCGCTTCCAGTCGTAGCCGAACTTGAAGTCATGGCTGCCTCTCCAGCCATCCTTGAAGTACGACAGCGCAACGTAGACCTGGGGTTTGTATCGCTTCTGATCCTGGTAGCTCGAGTTGGCGCCGCCGTCGAACAGCACACCGGTCGTGGCCTCAGCCCGGCCGGGCCCCCAGGGGCCATCGTACAGGCCGAAGTCGCGCGTCGGCCGCAGCGGGAAGAAGTTGTACCAGTTGGCATACATCACGTCGAGAAACGCGCGGCTGCCGAGCACGCTCGTCCACTCGCCCTTCCACGGGTAGTTGCGCGAGGCCTGGTACTGCGCCGCCGACAGCGGCGTGTTCGGGCCCAGGCCGCGGGTCTCCTGCAGTTTCTCTCGCTTGTTCAGGAACAAGATGGCCTGGTTGTTCCTGTTCAACTGGAACGTGCCCTTCAGGGTGTACTTGTTCGAGAGTTTGGAACGCTCGATCAGGTCCGAGCCCAATGAGAACTTGTACTGGTCGTTCAGGCGCCAGCTGGTGAAGAACCACGCTTTCTGCTTCCACAGCGGGCCGCCGACGTTCCAGTTGATGTCGTACTGGCGGTCGATCGGATTGCCGCGCGCGAGTGCATTGCGGACGAAGTATCCCTTGTCGTCTCTAGTGTTGGCGCTCCGCAGGTTGTCGGGAACGTTGTCGCTGATGGTGGAGTCGTTCTCGTAGTCGCTGTACCAATTGCCGGAAAAACGATCCCCGCCAGACTTGACGCTGATGCTCATCGACGCGCCGCCGGCGAAGTTCGAGGCGTCGCTGCCGGCGCCGCCGATCTGGAACTCCTCGAAGCTGCCGAAGTCGAAGTAGCCCGCGTTGGCATTCGCGCCCTCCGTCGTATCGATGCCTTCCAGCTTCGTCTGGTTCTGGCCGCCGAAACCATAGGTCAGGAAGCCCGTCTGCGTGCCGGTGTGCGAGCCACCCACGTCGTACGATGTCATCTGCAGGCCGGGCGCCTGCGACATGGCGGCCCAGATGTCCCGAGCGTTCGGGATTTCGGTCAGCAGTTCCTTGGTGAAGTTGGTGCCCATCGTGGTCGTCGAGGTGTCGACGATGGGTGAGGCGCCCGTGACGGTGACGGTTTCCTGCAGCGTCGCGACCTGCATCTGCATGTCCACCGCCAGGGTCTGGTTGATCACCACGCGGATATCCTGGCGCTGAATCTTCTGGAACCCGGCCAGCTCGAACTCGATCTGGTACACGCCGGGGGGCAGCGCGAGGAAACGGTAGCCGCCGTCAGCGCCGGTGACCTGCACCTGCGGCTGAATGAGCGCGGGGCTCTTCGCCGTCACTGTTACACCAGGCAGGATTGCGCCGGTGTTATCGGTGACCGTGCCGTTGATTCGGCCTCGAAAATCCTGTGCGAAAGTGGGAGCTGCTATTGCGAGCAGCGTCACGCACAGGCAAAACACTGTCAGCCTGTTCAGCCTCATCATCGTCCTCCAACAGCAACGCGAATTTAAGTCGCCAATCCAATGCGGGTCCGCCTCGACGCCCGCCAGGGACACTACAGACAAGCCATGAGTATTCGGCCAAGAATGTCTGTATACCGGTGGCATGGTAGCTCTCAGCCCTTGGGCATTGCAAGCCTGAGAGCGCGATTCGATATCCGTGTTTTTGGATCAAAAAGAAAGGCCGGAAGACCCGAAGATCTCCCGGCCCGACACTGCTGAAGGCGGGTATCTCTTGCTAGAAGTCGAACCGAATGCCGAAGCGCACGATGCGCGGATCGAGCAGCGCGGTGACCTCTTTGTAGGTCGCGGTCGTGGCGTTCCGGAACGTCGTTACCGTGCCGGCGTTGGTCAGGTTGAAGGCGTCGAGCATAACGGTCGCCTTGCCGAGCCGGCCAAACCTGACGGCCTTGTCGAAGCGCAGGTCCAGGATCTGGACGGTTTCGCCGCGGTTCGCGGTGACCGGCTCTACGCGCACGGTCCGTGTCCCATCACCGGGGAAGGCCACGCTGAGCGCCCGGCCCCAGTTGCGGCCGCTCTGCACCTTCCACGATCCCGAGAACCCGATGTCGTAGGGCATCGTATAACGGCCGATCACCTTGTAATTCCACATCGTCGACGTCTCGTAGCCGTTGTCGCCGAACATCAGGTCGGAGGGCCGATAACTGAAGCTCTGTCCATTTCCGCTCGAGACGGTCGTGGACGAGCCATGAATTTGATTCAACCACGTGTACCCGAACGAACCAAGCAACATCCACTTACCCTGGAAGCGCCGGTTCACGGCGACCTCCACCGTATTGAAATCTGCCTTGTTGTTCTCGGGGTTCGTCCAGACGCGATCCGACCCGATGCTTGCGGGACGGTCGAAGGTCTGGAACCTCTGATCGTCGCTCGTGCCGGTCACGTTGTCCGGCCCGCGGTCCACGATGGTAAAGGGTACGGTATAGGCCGGCGCCCGGACCGCGTCGACCTCGCCCCACAGGTTGCGAATGTTCTTGTAGACGTACGACACCCGGCCCGAGAGCGCCGGCACGATTTCGCGCTCGAGGTTGACCGAGATCTCCGAGGCCGTCGGCCGCTTCAGCCCACGGTCGATGCGGACGAATCCGCCGCCGCCCTGCGTGGAGTTGAGCGTGCCAAGCTCGGAGGGCCCGTCCAGGATCCGGTTGCCGTTCTGATCGAGGAAGTTGTAGCGCAGTTGCGCGCGACCGACCGGGTTCTCGCGATCGGCGAGCGTGTCGGCCGAATTGAAATTGAACATCCCCCAGAACACTTTCAGGACCGTGCGGTTGTCCCCGACCAGGTCGTAGGCAAAGCCGAGGCGCGGCGCGAAATCGGTCGTGTTGGCGACGGTGCGGGCCTCGATGGTGCGCGGCGCGACAAACGCGCGGTAGGCCGGGTTGGTCCAGCTCGCGAGGACCGCGTGGCCGTTGGGCGTAAATTCCTGTTCCTTCCACCCATCCTTGTACATCTCGAGCCGGCCGCCGAGGTTGAACGTCAGACGGTCGGTGAACTTCCAGGTGTCGCTGATCCACGCGCTGTTATAGACCACGTCGTTGGTCGGCGAGGTGGGCGTGTTGTACAGATCGACCTGATTCACCCGGCCGTTGGTGTCGCGGTAAAAAATGTCGAACGGCTGATCGTTGAACAGATTGCGGCGGTCGCGCTTCCAGTCGTAGCCGACCTTGAGGTCGTGGCTGCCTTGCCAGCCATCCTTGAAGTAGGCCAGCGAGACGTAGACCTGCGGCTTGTAGCGCTTCTGATCCTGGTAGCTGGAATTGGCGCCGCCGTCAAACAGCGTGCCCGTCGTCGTTTCAGTGCGGCCCGGGCCCCAGGGGCCATCATAGAGGCCGAAGTCGCGCGTCGGACGCAGCGGGAAGAAGTTGTACCAGTTGGCGTACATCACGTCCAGGAACGCCCGGCTGCCGAGCACGCTCGTCCACTCACTCTTCCACGGATAGTTACGGGAGGCCTGGTACTGCGCGGCCGACAGCGGCGTGTTCGGGCCGAGGCCACGGGTCTCCTGGAGTTTCTCGCGCTTGTTCAGGAAGCCGATGATCTGGTTGTTCTGGCTGATCTGGAAGGTGCCCTTGAACGTGTACTTGTTCGACAGCTTGGATCGCTCGATCAGATCCGAGCCGAGCGAAAACTTGTACTGGTCATTGATGCGCCAGCTCGTGAAGAACCACGCCTTCTGCTTCCACAGCGGGCCGCCGACGTTCCAATTGATGTCGTACTGTCGATCGATCGGGTTGCCGCGCGCGAGCGGCGTGCGGACGAAGAAACCCTTGTCATTCTTCGTGCTGGCGGTGCGCAGGTAGTCCGGCACGTTGTCGCCGATCGTGGCGTCGCTCTCGTAGTCGCTGTACCAATTGCCTGAAAAACGGTCGCCGCCCGATTTCACGCTGATGCTCATCGAGGCGCCGCCCGAAAAATTCGAGGCGTCGCTGCCCGCGCCGCCGACCTGGAATTCCTCGAAGCTGCCGAAGTCGAAGTAGCCGGCGTTGGCGCCCGTCCCTTCGGTGGTATCGATGCCTTCGAGCTTGGTCTGATTCTGTCCGCTGAACCCGTAGGTCAGAAACCCGGTTTGGGTACCGGTGTGCGATCCGCCGACGTCGTAGGCCGTCATCTGAAGACCGGGCGCCTGGGACATCGCCGCCCAGATATCACGCGCGTTAGGGATCTCGGTCAGCAGTTCCTTGGTGAAGTTCGTGCCCAGCGAGGTCGTGGTCGTGTCGACGATGGGGGATTCGCCCGTCACCGTGACGGTTTCCTGGAGCGTCGCCACGTTCATCTGCTGATCGACGGACAGCGTCTGGTTGATGACGACGCGAATGCCTTCGCGCTTGGTCGTCTGGAAGCCCGCCAGCTCGAAGCTGACGTCATAGACACCGGGCGCCAGCGCGAGGAAGCGGTAGCCGCCGTCAGCGCCGGTCACCTGCACCTGGGGCTGAATCAGCGCGGGGCTCGACGCGGTTACCGTCACGCCCGGGAGTACCGCGCCCGTGTTGTCGGAGACGGTGCCATTAATCCGGCCGCGAAAATCCTGGGCGGTGATGGGGGCCGTCCACAGCATTGCCAGAGCCATCAGGACTCCGAGTCGCCGAGGGCATGTGTTCATGAATTCCTCCCAAAAAAAAAGGGGGCGGTCTGTCGCCCCCAACAAGCGCGGTCCTTTCGGAGCCGCGACTCTTGGGCTTGCGGCAGAGGACGGTGAATGCCGAAACCCGTGCACGTCTTGTACCGCGCGTCGTCTGTCGCGCGCAATCCGGCCTCATCCGCCGCGAAAATACCGGGTTGTCGGGAGGGCAGCACGCGGCGTGCGCAAGCGGCGCGACGATGGCTCGTGCCTCTGGTATACAGGGTCAATGACTTTGCACCCTGCCTTCTTTCTGCTGTTGGCAATCGGCCTCGGCGCCGGGCTGCTGTCGGGACTCTTCGGGGTCGGTGGTGGCGTCGTGATCGTGCCGGCGCTGATCTATCTCGCCGGCTTCGATCAACGCCTGGCCACCGGCACCAGTCTCGCGGTGCTCTTGGCGCCTGTCGGCCTCGGCGCCGTCATCGAGTATTACCGGCAAGGCAACGTCGCTGTGCCGGCGGCCGTGGTTCTCGCGGTTTCGGTGATGGCGGGAGCGCTGGCAGGCGCCGTCATCGCGCCCAGGATTCTCGAGACATATCTGCGACTGAGCTTTGGGATCTTCGTGTTGGTGCTGGGTGTGTATCTCGTGTGGGGCGCCGTCCGGCACTTGGGCTGGATCTGACTCGCGCCGCCCCGCCCCATCCCGACAAGTCTGTATTTTTGCCGGCGGCCGCACCGGATTGTTTCCTCACCGGCCACGAGGTACAAAAGCCGCGTTGATCGGGCGGCGGCACAGCGGCGGTGTGTCTGCTCCGGTGGTATTGCGTTTAAGCGGGCGCGGCTCGGGCGCGCTCACAGGAGGCAGGTATGAGGCTCCCCAGGCTCGCGAGTTGGGTCGTGTCGTTGGCATTGGCCACGGCCACGTCGGCGTTTGCACAAGGCGGCGGTGCCAGCAGCACGGGCACCATTCAGGGACGCGTATCAGACGCGCAGGGCGCCGTCCTGCCCGGCGTGGCGGTGACGGCGACCAGTCCGTCGATGCCAGGCGTTCAGACCGCCGTGTCGTCCGAGACGGGCAACTATCGCTTTCCCGCGTTGCCTCCGGGCACCTACGCGCTGACCTACGAGCTGGCGGGATTCAACAACCTGAAGCGCGAGGGGGTCGAGATTCGACTGGGGTTCACCGCCACCGTCAACGTGGATCTGGCCCTGGCCACGCTCCAGGAAACGGTGACGGTGAGCGGGCAGTCCCCCATTATCGACACCACGACGACGCGCACCGTGCAGAACTTCACGCTGAGCGAACTGCAGTCGATCCCCAACGGGCGCGACATGTGGTCCCTGCTCGCCGTGACACCGGCCGTGCAGATGTCGCGCATCGACGTGGGCGGCAACCGCGCCGGCACGCAGACCGGCTACGTGGCGTATGGGTTTGGCGGCCAAGTGCGGGTGCTGATCGAGGGCATCAACACGACCGAAGGCACCGGCGGCGCGGGCTTCTACTTCGACTACTCGTCGCTCGAGGAGGTCTTCATCGGCACGTCGGGCCAGTCGGCAGAAATGCCGAACCCCGGCGTGCAGAGCCAGTTCATCGCCAAGTCGGGCGGCAACCAGTTCGGCGGCGAAGTGTACATGGATTGGTATAACAACTCGCTGCAGGGCACCAACATTCCCGATTCGTACACGGCGCCGACGGCCTTCAACAACAGCCCGATCCGCGCGCACAGCAATGAAATCGACGGCTATCGCGACTGGGCGCTCAACATCGGCGGGCCAGTCGTCAAGGACAAGTTGTGGTGGTTTGGCACCTATCGCAAGCAGTTCAACGCGGTGGCGCAGCCCAACTTCAACTTCGACTCGACGTTCGACACGACGTTGTGGAATGCGGTCGGCAAGGCTACTTATCAGGTCAACCAGCGTCACAAGTTCATCGGCTACTACCAGTGGGGGCAGAAGCTCCAGCCCACCCGGCTCCCGTTCGGCACCTCGATCTACAACTCGGCCGGTCCCACGTTCAAGCAGGATTCGGGCAGCTGGGTGTGGAAGGGCGAGTGGAACGGCACGCTGAGCGACAAGCTCTATGTCGAGGCGCGCTACGGCGACTTCGGCTACTACTTCCCGACGATCGCTAATAGCGAAGAGAACTACTTTTTCCGCGATTCGGGCACGCTGGCCATTGACGGCGCGCACCGCAAGTGGCAGTTGGACCGCGATCGCAAGCAGGCCACCGGGGCGGCCACGTACTTCCTGGACACCTCGCAGGGCAGCCACACATTCAAGTTCGGTGGTGAAATTCTTCAGGAAATCGGGTGGGAAGGCTTCCTGCAGGGTGTCGGCGGCAATATCGAGCACGTCTACAACAACGGCGTCTCCAACCAGGTGATCTTCCGCATCCCGACCGCGACCGACGCCGGCAAGCTCGGCCTCGGCAAGTCGGGCGCCCTCACGTCGGCGTCGGCCCTGGACGTGTTCAGCTTCTTCGCCAACGACACGTGGAGCCACGGCCGGATGACGGTGAACGCCGGGCTCCGCTACGACTACTACAAGAGCACGCTGCCCGAACAGCAGCAGTTGGCCGGCTCCGTCGGCCCGACCTCGGTCGCCGCACTAACGTTCCCCGAGACGGAGATGTTCTCGTGGAGCGGGTTGGCCCCGCGCGTCGGCGTGGTGTTCGACCTGAGCGGTGACGGCAAGATCGTGCTCAAGGCCAACTACGGTTACTTCCTGCACAACCCGGGCGTGGGCGTGGGCAGCACGGCCAACCCCAACACCGCGGGCAAGCAGGCGACCTACAGCTGGAACGACGTCAACGGCGACCGCCGCTGGCAGCAGGGTGAGCAAGGGAACCTCCTGAGCGCGGCGTTGCAGGGCGCGATCGGACTCGACCCCGGCATCACGCAGCCGTACACGCACGAAGGCAGCTTCTGGCTCGAGCGCCAACTGGGCGACGCGCTCGGCCTGCGCGCCGGCTTCGTCTACAAGACCGAAGACGACCTGATCGCGACGCATCAACCGCTCCGCGTCGCCGGGTACACCGTCCCCTACACCTACGTGGACATCGGTCTCGATGGCCGCCGCGGCACGAGCGACGACCGCAACCTCACCTTCCTCGGCCTGCCGTCGGCGCTGGCGTCGCAGTTCCCGGCGACGCAGGTCGTGCAGAACGTGGACAGGTTCTCCCGGGCGAAGACGGCCGAATTGTCTTTCACCAAGCGCTACAGCAACCGCTGGTCGGCGTCGATTGGCGGCGCGTACACGATGATCACCGACTTCCCGAATGGCTTCCCGCTGAACCCGAATCAGCCCGGCGCGGATGACCGCACGACGTGGAACCTGAAGGCTACCGGCAGCTACGACGCGCCCTATGGCATTCGCCTCTCGCCCGTCCTGCGGCACCAGTCGGGCGGCAACTACGCGCGTACACTCGCCATCAGTGCGGCCACCGGACTGATTGCCACGGGTACTGCCTACGCCGAGCCGATGAACAGCAACCGTGAGGACAACATCTGGGTCTTCGACGTGCGCGCCGAGAAGACCGTCCCGTTCGGGTCGCGCACACGCGCGCGCCTCTTCTTCGACCTGTTCAACATCACCAACAGCCATGCGTCCGAGACGATCAGCCGGGCGACGGGCCTGGGGTACCAGAAGCCATCCGCGATTCTCGCGCCCCGCACGGCGCGGGTCGGCTTTCGTTTCCTCTGGTAGAGATGCTGGCGTCCCTGGTGCGGAGGATCGCGCCCGGGACGCCGCAACGAGCGACTCCTGTGGGGGAGTCCTTTGCGGGAGGGCCAATTCGACGTCCTCATTGCCCTCCCGCTTTTTTCCGCCACCCCGTGTTCGGCGGAGGGAGTAACATGCCCTCCGCTGTGCTCAGTGGCGCGCCTCTTGAACGCCTCTCCATTCGAGCCGCGCTCGCCATCGGCATTGCCGTGACCCTCGGCCTGTGGCTCGTCACCGGCTATACGTTCGCTCGTCGGATCGATGATGTGGAGCGGCAGGCGTCGGTCGTGGCCGCGCGCTACATGCGTGCCCAGGAACTGCTTGGCACGGTCCGCACCCAGGTACTCTTGAGCTCCGTTCGAGTCCGCGATGCGTTGCTCAATCCCGATCCGTCATCCGTCGACGGTTACCGAGACCAGATTCAAGTCATTCAGCAGGTCATCGTCAAGGCTCTCGACGACTACGAGCCCGTCCTGGGCTCGGCGGTCGAACAAGAGCAGATCGTGACGATGCGCTGGGAGGTGGATGAATTCCATCAAACGAGCCTCGCCGTGCTCGCCGACGCGCGGGGACAATCGGCCGCGGCGGTCCGGGACGTGCTTAACCACTACATCGTCCCGAGGCGAGAGGCGGCCGTCAAAATTTCTGAGGATATCCAGACGCTGAATCGCCTGGCCTTCATTCGACAGCAGACCGACATTGGAGCGATTCATCGTGCGGCGGATCGCCAGAGCTGGCGCCGGCTTGGGCTAGCCCTCGCGATCAGCTTAGGCGTACTCATACTGGCGGGAACCTACTCGGCCCGCCTCGAGGGCCGACTGCGCCGGCAGCTGGACCGCGACGCTCGCTTGACGCAAGAACTGCACGGCGCGACGGTCAAACTACTGGGCGCCCAAGAAGAGGAACGGCGGACGATCGCCCGCGAGCTGCATGACGAGGTCGGACAGGTCTTGACCGCCATCAAGGTCGAACTGGGCATCGCGCAACGCCACATCGAGGCCGCTGGTCTGTCGGCGGAGCCGCTGACCGAAGCCCAGGCCATCGCCGATGGCGGGCTGTGCACCGTTAGGGACATTACCCAGCTCCTGCATCCCGCGGCCCTCGACGATCTGGGCCTGGCCGCCGCCATCGACGCATCGCTGCGCGGCCTCGCCAGACGGCACGACATCAAGGTGGAGTTATCGCAGGTAGACATGGGTCAGCGACTCGCTCCAGTGACCGAAGTCGCGGCGTATCGCGTCGTGCAGGAGGCTCTCACCAACGTGGCGCGTCATTCGAGGGCCGCTCATTGCTGGGTTAAATTGATCCGGTTGTCATCGAAGCTCGTGGTCGAAGTCCAGGACGACGGTGCCGGGTTTGATCCCGTCGCGGTCCGCAACGCAGGTGGCTTCGGCCTGATTGGCATTCGCGAGCGTACGGGGCATCTGGGCGGCACCCTCCGCATCGACAGCGCACCCGGCTGTGGTACTCGCCTGAGCGTGGAATTGCCCGTGGAGGCGTGATTGCCTAAGCTGCGGTTGATGCTCGGAGACGACCACACGCTGATGCGGCAGGGGCTGCGTAAGATTCTCGAGGAACGGCCGGACTGGGAAGTCGTTGCTGAAGTCGGCGACGGCCGCGACGCGGTCCGGCGGGCGGTCGCCCTCAAGCCCGACGTCGTGATTCTGGATGTCGGCATGCCGCTGTTGAACGGCATAGACGCGACGCAGCAGATTGTCCGCAAGGTGCCCGAGACCCGGGTCCTGATTCTCAGCATGCATTCCGATGAGGCCTACGTGACGCGCGCCCTGCAGGCGGGCGCCACCGGCTACATGCTCAAAGATTCGGCCGGGAAGGATCTGTTGAAGGGGGTCGCCGCCGTCGCGGCGGGCCAGTCCTATTTCAGTCCGGCTGTGGCCAAGCTCATGCTCGACGACTACGTCCGGCGCGTCGCGGGTAATGGTGTCGCCGACCGGTACGAAACGCTGTCGGTCCGCGAACGCGAGATCTTCCAGTTGATAGCCGAGGGTCGGACCAACCGGGCGGTGGCGGAGCTATTGGAGATCAGCCCGGCCACCGTCGAAACCCATCGTGCCCATATCCTCGAGAAACTCGACATTCACAATACCGCGGCGCTGGTGCTCTACGCCGTCCGGAAGGGCATCATTTCCTAGAACGACGGCCGACCGGCTCTGGGCCGGCAATACAGCCTCGACTCCGGATTCCATACAGACACTTCGGGATAGCGCCGTGCGCGCGGGCGCGACACAGTAGCGGCTTGTGAAGCCAACTATAGCCGCACGAGGCGATAGCTCCGCGGATGTGGCCGGCCGGATGTCTAGGAGAGGTGTCATGCACAAGCGATGTCGGATGATGATGGTCGTGATGATTGTGGTAGGGCTACTCCAGGGCGGGCTGTTTCGCGCGGCCGCTCAAGGCCCGGGCGCTGTGCAGGCGGAGGCCGCGAAAATCGTGTTTGCGCTCAATGGTGACGCCGCCATCGTCACGATGCTGATTAAGCCTGACAAGACCGCTGACTTCGAGTACGTGCTGACCCGCCTCAAAGACGCGCTCCAAAAGAGCGAGAACCCGCGCTGCCGCGAACAGGCCGTCGGCTGGCGAGTCTTCAAGTCGGCGCAAATGGCGCAAGGTAATGCCGTCTACGTGATGCGGATCGATCCGGTCATCAAAGGGGAGGAGTACGATATCACCCGCCTGATTGCGGAGGTCTTCCCGGTCGAAGTCCAGGAATTGTTCGTCAAGTACAGGGACTCGTTTGCGGGGAGCGGCGTGACGGAGCTGACCGCCGTCATGTCGATGCACCCGTGAGCCGAGGCTGCAGCGTCACGCGGGATTGTCCCGACTGATCTGTTGCTTTCCCTTCGATTCCCTGGTGCCCGGATATACTTTTTGCGCATGACGAAACCGACCCTCTCCCCCGGTCTTCTTGCGGCTGCGCTCGTCGTGAGCACGGCCGGCACTGTCTTCGCGCAGCAGGACGCCGCGAACATCGGTACGAAACTCATGAACGACGCCGCGGTCAAAGCCGCGGTGGACACGATTCGCGCCGCTGAGCCGCAGACCATCGAGAACCAGATTCGGATTTGCGAGGTCGAGGCGCCGCCGTTCAAAGAGGCCAAGCGCGCCGAGATGTACGCGCGGATGTTTCGCGAGGCCGGCCTGCAGAACGTGCGCATCGACAAAGAAGGCAACGTGCTGGGCGATCGCCCGGGCGCGCAACCGCGGCCGCGGCTGGTGTTTACCGCGCACCTCGACACCGTGTTTCCCGAAGGCACCGACGTGCGTGTCAAGCGCGACGGCGCGATTCTTCGCGGCCCGGGCATCGGCGATGATTGCCGCGGGCTCGCGGTGCTGCTGGCCGTCGTGCATGCGATGAATCAGGCCAAAGTGCAGACGCCGGGCAGCATTACCTTCGTCGGTACTGTCGGCGAAGAGGGGCTCGGCGATCTGCGCGGCGTGAAATACCTCTTCAACGAAGGGATGAAGGGCCAGATCGATCGCTTCGTCTCGATCGACGGCACCGGCCTCGGCATCACGCACATCGCCGTGGGCAGCTTGCGCTACCGCGTCACCTTCAAGGGACCCGGCGGCCACAGCTACGGCGCGTTCGGCCTGTCGAACCCGATGCACGCGCTCGGCCGCGCGGTCGCCACGATCTCGCAGTTCGAGGTCCCGCTCGATCCCAAGACCACCTTCAACGTCGGCCGCATCGGTGGCGGCACGTCGGTGAACGCCATACCGTTCGACGCCTGGATGGAAGTCGACATGCGATCCGCCAGCCCCTCGGCACTCGAGGCGCTCGACACGAAATTCAAGCGCGCGGTCGACGAGGCGGTGCGCGACGAGGATGCGCGGTGGAAGAAGAACGTGCTGTCGGTGGATAAGGCGCTGGTCGGCATGCGCCCGGCGGGTCAGACGTCGGCCAATTCGCCGATCGTGCAGGCCGCCGTATCGGTGACCCGCGCGCTCGGCTTTCCGATCGCGCTCGACGAAGGGTCAACCGACTCGAACATCCCGATCAGCCTCGGCATTCCCGCGATCACGATCGACGGCGGCGGCCGCGGTACTGGATCGCATGCGCTGGACGAAGCGTTCGATCCGACGAATTCGTGGATGGGTTCGCAGCGGGCGCTGCTGCTGGCGATTGCGCTTGCCCAGCAATGAACGCCGACGCCGCAGATAAAACAACGGAGCCGCAGATGACGCAGATGACGCAGATCAATCAAGGCGGCACACGATGTTTGAGGCTCTGACCCACGATGCGCACCAGGCGTTTCGGCATCTCCGGCGGTCACCGGGATTCGCGGCCGCTGCGGTACTGACTCTCGCCTTTGGCATCGGCGCGAACGCCGCGATGTTCAGCGTTCTGAACGCGCTGGTGCTCAGGCCTCTTCCGATTCGAGACCCCCACGGTCTCATCGGCGTCTCGGGTCGAACTGCAAAAGAGCAACTTCGGCTCACGCCGATCCCTGCCGTCGACGAGCTGACCCGTAACGATGGTCCTCTGCAGAACGTCTGCGGCTACAACGGGGGCGTCGTTCTTGCCGTCGAAGCCGGCGGCACACCGACGCAGGCCATCGGTGCGTTAATGACGGGCCAGTGCTTTCACGCCTTCGGCGTTGCTCCGATCCTCGGCAGACCAATCCTCGATCAAGATGCACCGCTCAACAGACCGGGCAACCGTGTCGCGGTCATTGGCCACCGGTTCTGGACCCGAATGTTTGGCGCCGATCCAAACGCGCTGGGAAAAACTATTCGCACCGAAGGCGTTGATCTGACGGTGATTGGCGTGATGCCGCCCGGATTCGGCGGTCTGCACGCGGATGTCGGCGCGGATCTGTTTGCGCCGTTCGACACGATCTTCCCTGCGCGAACGGATCGCCGTCCCGCGGCAAGCCACATCCTGGCGCGACTTCGTCCGGGCGTGTCACTGGAACAGGCGGCAGCGCAACTCGAGACGCGCTGGCCGGGCGTGCTCGAGGTCGTGGTGCCAGCGACGCTCTCGCCTGCCGAAAGAGCCGACATGCGCGACGCGCGGCCCAGAGTCGAGCGGATCGGAACCGGGACCTCGTTTTATCGGGATCGCTACGTGCGTCCGCTCACCATCATCATCGGGTTAACCGGCTCGCTCCTGTTGCTCGCGTGCGTGAATCTCGGCGGTCTACTGATCTCGCGATTGGCCGCGCGCGCACCGGAGATCGCCGTCCGGTTAGCGCTTGGCGGGAGCCGGAGGCGAATCGCACAGCAGATGTTGGTTGAGGGCCTCCTGCTGTCAATGGGTGGCGCGACGTTGGCGATTCCCCTGTCGTTCGCGATCGTAGGGGTGCTGGCATCGTTTCTCCCCAGTGCTCTTGTGGAACGCACCGTGACGTTCACTCCCGATCTTGGTGTGCTCAGCGCTACCGCGCTCGTGGGGGTGGTCGTAGGTGCGATGATGACCGCACTGCCCGTTGCGCTTGCCGGCCGGCAGCAGAAAGCCGCGCACGGTGGATGGAACCGGACCATCGCCGGCACGACGAGCCGCTGGGCGCGAGCAATGCTGGTCGCCCAAGTAGCCCTCTCGGTCGTCATACTGACCGGCGCAGGACTCTTGATCCGCTCTCTCTATCTGTTGCAAGAGGTCGACCCCGGGGTGCGGCGGCAGGGCGTGGCGATCGTTCGGGTGATGCCATTGCCGAATGCGTACCGTGATCTGAATAACGCCTCTTACTACCCGGCCTTACTCGATAAGCTCGCCTCGCTTCCAGGAATTCAATCGGTGGGGCTGGCGCGCATCTTCCCGCGCATGACCACCGAATCTCCGGGACAACCGATTGCGTTCGTGGGTGATGCGCCCGGAGATGCCAGGGCTTACCTGGAAAGCGCCTCGCCCGCGTATTTCGAGACGTTGGGTATTCCGCTGCTGCGCGGGCGTCTTCCAGCGTGGTCCGACACCGAGAAGTCTCTACAAGTAGCCGTCGTCAGCGAGAGTCTCGCGCAAGCTCTGGCGTCAGATGGTGACGTCGTCGGCCGTCGCGTCCGCTTCGGCAGCAGTCGCGACCATCAGGACGTTGTCGTTGTCGGCGTCGTACGAAACGCGACCATGGGGAACCCGCGCCAACCCGCGCTGCCGGTGTTTTACAGGCCAACGCTTCAGGCGGGCCGCTTCGCCAACTATCCGAGTTTGGTGATCTCGACAGACGGCGACCCGTTGGCGATTGCGCCAGGCGTAAGACAGCTGTTGAAGGAAACCCGGCGTGAGTACGCCCACGACATCGGCAGGCTCGACGACATTCTCCGGCAAGCGCCCGCAAGCGAGCGAATGAGCGCGACGATCGCCGGCGCGCTCGCGGTACTGGCACTCGCGCTGGCGTTCATCGGCGTCTTCAGTTTGCTCGCCTACGCCGTCTCACGCCGCACACGCGAGATCGGCGTGCGAGTCGCGATCGGCGCCAATCCTCGTGCTGTGCGCACCATGGTGATGCGTGAAGGGTTTCTGTTGACCCTCACTGGCGTGGCGATCGGATTACCGGTCGCATTGCTGGCTGCTCGGGCGCTGCGAACAGTGATGTTTGGCGTTTCGGAATCTGATCCACTGACGTTGGCCGTTACCGTCGGATTCTTCCTCGCGCTCGGCCTCATTGCGGGTATCGTTCCGGCGCGACGCGCCGTCGCAGTCGATCCGATCGTAGCGTTGAGAGCAGAGTGATGGCGTGACGCAGTTGTAGGTTTAGATCTGTGTAATCTGCGTCATCTGTGGCTGGCTGGATATCTGCGTTATCTGCGGCTGTCTCACTCAATCGTCCCTGAGCGCAGTCAGCGGATCAACCCGCGACGCTCGCCACGCCGGCAGATAGCCGGATGATGCGCCCACGACGAGCAACGCCAGCATCGCGGCGGCGACCGTTGCCGGGTCGGTCGGGCTGACTTCGAACAGCATCGTCCCAATCAGCCGCGACACCACGACCACGGCAGGCAAGCCGATCGCGAGTCCCACCACCACGAGCGTCAGCGACTCGCGGAAGATCATCCAAAGTACGCGTATGCGCGGCGCCCCGAGCGCGAACCGGATGCCGAGCTCCGCTGTCCGCTGCTTGACGGCATATGACATCAATCCATAGAGGCCAAGACACGCCAGCCCCAGCGCAAGCGAGCCGAGCACCGTCGTCAGCCTCGCGATCAGGCGCTCCTGCCGCAAGGTGTTCGCGGCGAGGACGTCGAGCGTCGTTACCTGGGCGACGGGCAATCTGGGCTCGACCTCCTGCAGCGCTTTGCGCAGCGCCACGCCCGTCGACTCGGGATCGCCGCTGGCGCGCACGTGCATCGTGCCGACATAGGACGGCGTCGAATCCAGCGGATAAAACACCATCGGCACCGCCGATTCGCGAACCGAATTCACGCGGGCGTCGCGGACGATACCGATGATCTCGACGTCGGGTTGGTCGTAGCCGAAGCGCTGGCCGATCGGATCGCGGCCCTTGAAATACTTCTGCGCCATCGCTTCATTGACGATCGCGATCTTCGCGTCGCCGCCGATCTCGCGCGCCTCGAAGTCGCGGCCGGCGACCATCGACATGCCGACCGTCGGGAAGTAGCGAGGGCCGACGCGGTTCTCCTGCACGGCCACCTGCTCGCCGGGCTGGCTCGTGTAGCCGGTAATCGCGAGGCCGTCGGCGCCCGATCGGCATCCCGTCATCAGGCCGCACATCGCGATCGTCGCCGACTCCACGCCCGGCAACGCCTCGGCGCGCGCGATGACGCCCTGATACAGCGCCGGTAATTCCCGGACCTCGTATCCGCCGACGCTCGGATTGACCGCCGCCGAGAGCACGTGCGGCTCGAACCCCAGTGGCAGCGACGCCAAGTTGCCGAAGCTGCGGAGAAACAGCCCGGCGCCAACGGCCAGCAACAACGACAGGGCGACCTGCGCGACGACGAGAATCTTCGAGAGGCTCAGCCGCGCGCCGTGAGGCGTGCCGCGACCGCTCGACTTGAGGGCGGTGGCGAGCGACAGGTCGGTCGCGCGCCACGCCGGCGCGAAGCCGAACAGGATGCTCGTGACCAGCGTGATGATCGCCGTGAAGATAAGCACGCGTGTATCGAGGCCGACGGAGAAGGGCAGCGGGCCGCTGTCCTGGCCAATCGTCATGCGCACCAGCAGCTCGCTGGCGAGCGGCGCAATCGCGAGACCGACCGCGGCCGCGATGGTGCCCAGCAACAGGCTTTCGATCAGCAGCTGGCCCATGACGCGGGTGCGGCTGGCGCCAATCGACAACCGCACGGCCATCTCACGCTGGCGGCTCGTGGCACGGGCGAGCAGCAGGTTGGCGGTGTTGGCGCAGGCAATGAGCAGCAGCAGCGCCACCATCGCCATCAGGGCGAACAGCGGGGTGCGGAACTGCGTGCGCAGCGCGGACGATCCGCGCGAGAACGGCTCGATCGTCAAGCGCCGATCGAGCGTCAACTGCCGTGCGGCGGGATCGTCGAGGCGATCGGCCTGCTGGAGCAGGATCGGCCGGAAGACGGCGTTCAGAGCGACGACCTCCGGCCCGTCCGCGCGATCGGCGCGCAGCACCAGCTCGAGCCACCGGAGACCGTCTTGCGGCACCCAGGGCTGCAACATATCCGCGTCGCTGGCGCTGAAGTTCTGCATGTACTTGACGTCGGCCTGCATCATCACAGGGATCCACACCTCGACCGGCGACTCGAGCCAGACGCCGGTGAACCCGGAGGGCGCCACGCCAATGATCGTGAACCTTGCGCCGTTCAAGGCCAGGTCGCGGCCAATCGCGTCGGCCGCGCCGTTGAAGCGCCGCCGCCAGAACGCTTCGCTGATCACCGCCACCGGATGACCGCCGACGGCGCGATCGTCTTCGGGCGAAAGGAATCGTCCTAGCTGCGGCTGCAGGCGCAGGACGCCGAAGAATTCTCCCGACACCAGCTGCAGGCTCGCCGTGTCGGGCTCGCCCGACGGCAGGCCCGTGCGGCCGCGCGCGACGCGGCTCATCGCGGCGAGGCCGCGCGGGTCGGGGAACCCGGCGCGCAGCTGCGCGAAGAACGGATAAGAAACGCGCGGCGCCACTGGCAGCCGTGATTGATACCGCGTCGCGTAGAGATGGTCGGCCTCGGGAATGGGCAGCGTCCGGAACAACAGGGCGTCGGCGACCGAGAAGATCGCGCTGTTGGCGCCGATACCGGCCGCGAGCGACAGCACCACCACGAACGTGAACCCCGGATTGGCGCGAAGCATGCGGAAGGCGTAGCGGATGTCTCGCAGGCACATCTCCACGAAAGCCCCGGCGCGCTGTTCGCGGACCTGTGCAGTGACCGAATCCACGCCGCCCAGCTCCAGGGTGGCGGCGCGGCGCGCCTGCTCGGGCGACAGGCCGGACTGGATTTTTTCGTCGACCAGCAGCGTGTGGACCGCGCGCACCTCGTCATCCAGGTCCTGGTCGACGCGGTCTCGGTAAACAAGATTCCGGAACAGGCTACGCAGGCGTGACATCATGGCCTAGGCCTAGGTCTCCAGCGCCCGCGCCATCGCGAGTGCAATGCGGTTCCACTGGGCCGTTTCCTGGCTCAGCTGCTTTCGACCCGCGCGGGTCATCTCGTAGTACTTGGCGCGCCGGTTGTTCTCCGACGGTTGCCAATCCGACTCCAGCCAGCCGGCCTCCTCGAGGCGATGGAGGGCGGGGAAGAGCGAGCCGGGTTGGACGACGAACGTGCCGCCGGTCATTTGCTCGACGCGGCGCGACACGCCGAGCCCATGCAGCGCGCCGGTGGCGAGCGCTTTGAGGATGAGCAGGTCGAGCGTTCCTTGGAGCAGGGTGGTACGTGAAGCGGCCAGGTTGGTTCTCCTATCGACATTCGATACGAGTTCCTATCGAATGTCAATAGGAACGCCGATGGAGGCAGATGAAGAAACAACGGAGCCGCAGATGACGCAGATAACGCAGATCAAAAAAGCGTTTGGTATTTCGAGTATTTAGATCTGCGTAATCTGCGTTATCTGTGGCTTCGTTAGTTTTTCTGCGTTATCTGCGGCGCATCTCGGAGCTCACGGAATCGCGCGAGCTCTACCGTCCGTTGCGTGCGCATCGCTCTATCGCTGTAGAGCAACCACACCACAAACGCGATGTGCGGCACGGCGATCGTCCCGAGCTCGACGGGCAGCGCCGCAGGTCTGGCGAGAAGAACGGGAAGGTAGTTCACGATCGTCGCGATGAAAAAGAGCGGGACGAACAGCGGATGTCCGCCGGCGCCCGGAACGGAGCCCAAGCTCATCGCGACGCGCTCCCACGAAGGCACGTCAGACAGCGAACGGCCGGGCTGGCCCTGCTCTTCGTAGAAGACCTGCAGGTATCGTCCGATTCGTTCCGCGCCAAAATGTAAAGGCCTGATCGCTTCGAAGGTTGCGGCTAAAACGACGAGAGGAACCGCGACCGCGAGCGGATAGGGAAGGAAGGCGAGTACGGCTATGAGAAGAACGGCCCAAATACCCAGGCCGGTCAGCAACAGAACGGCGCGGAGGCTGCTCCGGGACGCGATGGTCTGTCGAAGGACGAGGTACTCGGCGGATGACGGCCGATCCATTAGGGGTCCCAGTCTACTCCAAGAACGATAAACCCTCTTGATTCTTGGAGATACTGTGGCTACAATGCCGTCAAGCTGACAATGAGAACGCCAAACCGCCTCACGAAACTGCTCGTGTGCATGACGCTCGTGGGCGCAGCGTACGTGGCTGTGCCGGCGCCGTCGTTTGCGCAAGGTGCGGCGGCATCGGCTCCCAAAGCCACCAAGACTCCGGCCCGCGCCACCGGCGCGAAAAAGAAGAAGCCGGCCTACTCGGCCACGAGCGCCCGCAACCGCCGTGCTCAGCTGGCCAGGGCCCGGGCCGCGGCTCGTGCTCGCGAGCTGCGCGAAGTGCAGACCCCGCGGTTCCGCGTCGACGAGTTCGGCCGCGAAGTGCCGGACGTTCGCGCCGAAGCCGCCATCATCTACAACCCCGTCACCGGCGAAGTGTTGTGGGAAGACCACGCGCAGGATCAGCGCTCGATTGCCAGCATCACCAAGGTGATGACCGCGCTGGTGTTCCTCGAAAGCGGCGCCGCCCTGTCAACGCCGGTCACGGTGCAGAAGTCGGACGTGTCGCGCGCGTCGACCACGTACCTGCGCACTGGCTTCCAGCTTACCGCGGATGAGTTACTGAACCTGCTGCTGGTCGGTTCCGACAACGCCGCGGCCCGCGCGCTGGCGCGCATCTCGCCGTTTGGCTCCGACGGCTTCATTCAGATGATGAACGAGAAGGCCCGCGCGCTCGGCCTCGACAATACCCGCTACGCCGATCCGTCAGGCTTGATGGCCGAGAATGTCTCGTCCGCCTTCGACCTGGCTCGCCTCATCTCCTACGCCTCGGCGGACGCGCGCGTCACCGGCATCATGCGCAAGACGTCCTACTCGATGCAGGTCGGCACGCGCACCATCAGCGCCAACAGCACCAATCAGCTGATCAAGACCGGCGACATCGACGTGCTGGCCGGCAAGACCGGCTTCATCAGCCGCTCCGGCTATTGCCTGGCCACGTTGCTGCGGCTGCCGCAGTCAGGCCAGCAGGTTGCGGTGGTCGTGCTCGGCGCGAAGAGCAATGCCAGCCGTTTCTGGGAAACCCGCCATCTGTTCAACTGGATGAGCACGCGCACCAAGGCGCTGCTCGAAGGCGAATTCCAAAACCAATCTCAGCAAGAGCAGCAGTAAGAGTTCAGAGTTCAGAGTTAAGAGTTAAGAGTTAAGAGTTAAGAGTCTTTTTCTTAACTCTGCACTCCTAACTCTGCACTCGCTTCATCACCGCGGCATCCAGCGGTAGCGTCACAATCGAATCGGCATACGGTAAGAGCGGGCGCGACGCGTGCCTGGCGTCGAGCGCTTTGATGTAACGCCCGCACGGTTTGCAGATCATCACGCGATAGATGCCGTCGGGCGTGGCCATCGACGTGATCGTCCGCCGATCGTCGTTGCCGCAGTACGGGCACGCGATCGGGTCGAACGGCCAACGCACGTGGCATCGCCCGCAGACCAGCAGCCGCGCGCCGCTCGAGGTGATCACCGAAAAATCCGGCTCGGCCGCGCACATCGGGCAGGTGCGGCCTTTCCATTCGTCCAGGCTGACCCGCTGCTGCAGCACTTCAACGGTGCGCTGCAAGTACGGGCGCGCCGCCCAGCTCAAGACTTCATCGAGCATCTCGATCGGCGGGAGCGGGGTGGCCTCGAACCAGCGCCGCATGGTGTCGGGTAATTCGGCGCTGCGTCCCACCGCGTGCAGCGCGAGCGACGTGTCGCCGTCGACGGCGTCGTGGCGACGGAGGATGTCGGCGATCTGCCGGATCAGCAGCCGCACGTCGTTCCATTCGAATGCGATCTGATCGAAATCGAGCAGCGGCCGCCCGGCCGCCAGACGTGCGGCGAGCGATTCGGCGCTCGCCTCGATCCAGGGCGTGCTCAGTCGGCCCTGGACGCGGCGGACCGCTTCGATCAATCCAATCTGGAGAGCCGCCGCCGGGCCCAGTTCAGGCTGGCGTTCGGCCAGCGCCCTGAGCTCAGCGATGTCACGCGGCGCCGGGCGCGATCCGCTGGCGGGAGGCCCAGTCACGGCTAAGATCATACAGGAAGGCAGAAGGCAAAAGGCAAAAGGCAGAAGGTAAGCTAGCAATATGGCCCGCGCACTTGCGGCGAGCAAAGCGCCAAGTAAGGCGCCGAAGAAGGCGGCAGGCCTTCGCATTCTGATGGTCGCATCAGAAGCGCAGCCCTTCTCGAAGACCGGCGGGTTGGCCGATGTCGCGACGGCCCTTGCGAAAGCGCTCGGCCGGCTCGGTCACGACGTCACGGTCATGACGCCGCGTTACCGGGCCGTCGCGGCCGGAGCCATCGTCGGCACCGTGACGATCGAAGTGGCATCGCACGCGTTCAGGGCCGACCTGCATGAAGTGACGCTGGGGCCCGGCGCGCGCGTCCTCCTGGTCGATTGCCCGGAGCTCTACGATCGGCGCGGCATCTACAACGAAGACGGCAAGGACTATCCCGACAACGCCGTGCGGTACGCCTTTCTGTCTGCGGCGGCCGTCAACTGGGCATCGCAACAAGCCAAGCCGTTCGACGTTCTTCACGCGCACGACTGGCAGAGCGGCCTCGTGCCGGTCTACGCGCGCTCGCTGACGGGAAAGATCCCCGGCACCGTCTTTACGATTCATAACCTGGCCTATCAAGGGCTGTTCAGCAAAGCGTGGGTGCCGCGGCTTGGCTTGCGGTGGCAGGACTTCACGATCGGCGGCTTTGAGTTCTACGACCAGCTCAGTTTTCTCAAGGCCGGGCTCGCGTTCGCCAGTGCGATCACCACCGTCAGCCCGACCTACGCGGAAGAGATCCAGCGGCCCGAATACGGCCACGGCCTTGATGGCGTCGTCCGCGCGCGCCGCGATGTGCTCGCGGGCATGCTCAACGGCATCGATACCGACGAGTGGAATCCCGCGACCGACCCGCTGTTGCCGCAGCCGTTCGATGCCGCGCACCTCGGGCGCAAGGCGGCGTCAAAAAAGGCGCTGCTGGAGATGTTCGGCCTGCCGGCCGACGAGCACTCGCTCGCGCGGCCGGTGATCGGGATGGTGTCGCGGATGGTGGATCAGAAAGGCCTCGATCTCATCGCCGCGGTGGCCTCCGTCTTGCCCGCGCTCGGCGCCTCCTTCGTCATCGTCGGCACGGGCGAGCCGCGCTATCAAGGCATGTGGACGCGCCTGTCGGAGCTGCATCCGGATCGCATCAGCGCGTTTATCGGGTTCGACGAGCGCCGCGCTCATCTCGTCGAAGGCGGCGCCGACATCTTTCTGATGCCGTCGCGCTTCGAGCCGTGCGGCCTCAACCAGATGTACAGCATGCGGTACGGCACGGTGCCGGTGGTGCGCGCGGTCGGCGGGCTGGTCGACACCGTGCGGCCCTACAACCCGCGCAACGGCCAGGGCACCGGGTTGCTGTTTTCGGAGTATCGGCCCGACGCGATGCTTGACGCGCTTGGCCGCGCGCTGTCGGCGTTCGGCAACAAGAAGCTCTGGACGCGGCTTCAGAAAAATGGCATGCGCGCCGACTTCTCATGGGACCGCTCGGCAGCCGAGTATGTCAAGATGTACAAACGCGTCAGGCGCATCAAATGACGCGCGCTTGGACTTGAGGGCTTGGGGGCTTGGGACTTGGGTTTTCTCCAGCCCTCAAGCCCGTCAAGCCCTCAAGCCCTGCTAAGACACCCGGCGTCTGATGCCGGCATCAAAACAGGCAGAGGGGTTCATGGCATCTGAGAAGGTCAAGACGTTTACCGACGCGGATTTCAAGGATTCGGTGAAGAGCGGCGTCGTGCTGGTGGATTTCTGGGCAACCTGGTGCGCGCCGTGCCGGCGCCTGGCGCCGACCGTGGATCAGCTGGCCGAGGAGTACAGCGGCCGCGTGACCGTCGCCAAGGTCGACATTGACGAGAACCCGATGACGCCAGGCTCGTTCATGGTGCGCGGCATTCCGACGCTGCTGTTGTTCAAAGACGGCGACCTCAAGGAAACCGTCGTCGGCCTCGCCAACAAGGACGATCTCTCCAAGCTGATCGACAAACATCTGTGAGCGAGCGGCAGGTCATCATCATCGGCTCCGGCCCGGCCGGGCTGACCGCCGCGCTGTACGCGGCGCGCGCCAATCTCAAGCCGCTGGTGATCGAGGGCATCGATGCGGGCGGCCAGCTGATGCTCACGACCATGGTCGAGAACTGGCCCGGCTATCGCGACGGCATCATGGGCCCCGACCTCATGGCCGAACTGCGCGCCCAGGCCGAGCGCTTCGGCGCCGAGTTCATCCAGGGTGACGTCACCGCCGTCGATTTGTCGAAGCCGCCGTTCAATGTCTCACTGGGCAAAACCAACTACCTCGCGCACACGCTGATTCTCGCCACCGGCGCATCGGCCAAGTGGCTCGACCTCGGCGTCGACAAGAAGTTGTCCGGCCGCGGCGTCTCGACCTGCGCCACCTGCGACGGCTTTTTCTTCAAGGGCCTGCCGGTCGCGGTGATCGGCGGCGGCGACACCGCGATGGAAGAAGCGATCTACCTATCGAAACTGGCCACTTCCGTCACCGTGATCCACAGGCGCGACACGCTGCGCGCGTCGAAGGTGATGCAAGACAAGGCGATGTCGATTCCCAACATCTCGTTCCTGTGGGACACCGAGGTCCTCGACATCAAGGACGTCGACAAGGGCGCGGTCTCGTCGCTCGTGCTGCGAAACCTCAAGACCGGCGAGCGCAGCGAGCTGCCGATCGACGGCGTGTTCATCGGCATCGGCCACACGCCGAATACGGTGCTCTTCAAGGGCCAGTTGGCAATGCACGACAACGGCTACCTGAAGACGCACGACGGCTCGCGCACCAGCGTGTCAGGGGTGTTTGCGGCAGGAGACGTGCAGGACCATGTCTATCGCCAGGCCGTGACCGCGGCCGGGTCAGGCTGTATGGCGGCCATTGATGCAGAGCGGTTCCTCTCGGGCACTCTCCACGACAGCAGTGCCGCACACCTTGTAACTAACAGTTAAGAGTTCAGAGTGCAGAGTTAAGAAGAAATACGCTCTTAACCCTTAACTCTTAACCCTTAACTCTTAACCCTTAACTCTTAACCCCTTAACTCTTAACTCTTAACTCTAACTCTGCACTCCTAACTCCGTCAGTCGATCCAGCCCCCGCCAAGTACTTCGTCTCCCTCGTAAAACACGACGGCTTGGCCTGGCGTCACGGCGGTCTGTGGCGCGCCGAACTCGACCTCTGCGTGTCCTTCATCTGTCGCGCGCACCCTCGCCGGGGCGGCGGCATGACGATGGCGGATTTGGGCGGAGACCGTGCGCCAGTCGGGTTCCGCGACGCCGCTGACCCAGTTCACCCCTGACGCCGTCAGCGTCGTGCGCCCGAGCGCTTCGCGCGGACCGACGACAACCTGCGCCGTGTCGGGCTTGATCTCCAACACATACAACGGCTCGTTCGACGACAGCCCGAGGCCCTTGCGCTGGCCGATCGTGAAGCGGTGCACGCCGCCGTGCGTGCCGAGCACGCGGCCGTCGTTATTCACCATCGTGCCGGCCCGCGCGGCGCCGGGCGCCTGGCGCTCGACGAACGCCGCGTAGTCGCCATCGGGAACGAAGCAGATCTCCTGGCTGTCGGGTTTGGACGCCACCCGCAGCTTGAGGCGATGGGCGTGCTCGCGGACCGTGTCCTTGTCGAGATGCCCGACGGGGAACGACGCCCGCGAGAGTTGCGCCTGCGTCAACGAAAACAGGAAGTAGGTCTGATCCTTGGAGTGGTCGGCGCCGCGATGGAGGTGAGAGCCGCCGGCGTCGTCCTGTTCGATCCGGGCGTAATGCCCCGTGGCCAGCCGCTCGGCGTCGTAGGCCTTCGCGCGGTCGAGCAGCTCGGCGAACTTGAGATCGCTATTACAGTGCGAGCACGGAATGGGCGTGCGGCCCGACACATACTCGCGGACGAAGTTCGACACGACATGCTCGCCGAACTGCGATTCGAAATTGACGATGTAGTGGGGGATGCCGAGGGTGGCGGCCACGCGGCGCGCATCGTAGAGATCGTCGATGGTGCAGCAGGTGCCCCAGCGCTGGACCGGGTCTTCATCCGCCGCAGTCGCCTGCCCTGAGCGAGCGGCGGCATTGTTGCCGTCGCGAGTCGAAGGGTAGAGCTGCATCGATACACCGATGACGTCATGACCCTGCTCGGCGAGCAGGGCCGCGGCCACGGATGAATCCACGCCGCCCGACATGGCTACGACAATTCGCATGTATCCAAAACCAAAAACCAACAGGAGGTTAGGAGTGCCTCCTGGTCTCCTGATTCTCCTGTTGAGTTATTTTCTACCGCCGACGGTGGTCAGGCTCCGCAATTTCTCCACCAGCGGCGGCAATACCTCGATCACCCGATCGATGTCGGCCTCCGTGTTCGAGGCGCCGAGGCTGAAGCGGATCGATCCCAGCGTGCGCAGGTGCGGCAGTCCCATCGCCTTGAGCACGTGCGACGGTTCGAGCGTCCCTGACGAACACGCCGAGCCGGACGAGACGGCTATCCCCGCCAGATCCAAACCGATCAACACCGACTCCGACTCGATGCGCTCGATGCTGATGTTCGACGTGTTCGGCACCCGCGGCGCCTGGGCGCCGTTACGCGCGCTGCCGGGGATAGCCGAGAGAATGCCGGCCTCGAGGCGATCGCGTAGCGCCGTGAGGCGCTCGCCCTCGACCGCCAACGTCCGGCCGGCGGCTTCCGCCGCCACGCCGAGCCCGACGAGCGCGGGGACGTTTTCCGTCCCGGCGCGGCGGTTGCGTTCCTGCCGTCCGCCCGTCAGCGGCGACAGCAGGCGCACGCCGCGGCGAATCCACAGCGCGCCGGTGCCCTTGGGGCCATAAAACTTGTGGCCCGCGATGGTGAGCAAATCGACGCCAAGCTCGCGGACGCCCAACGGCAGCTTGCCCGCCGTCTGCACGGCATCAGTGTGCACGAGCGCGCCGTGCTCGTGGGCGATGGCCGCGATCTCCGCGACCGGCTGGATCGTTCCGATCTCGTTATTCGCATGCATCACCGACACGAGCGCCGTGTCGTCGGTGATCGCCTCACGCAGGCGATCCGGTGAGACGATGCCGGTGGCGTCGACGGGGAGCGTAGTCACGCGCCATCCGCGGCGCGCGAGCGACTTCATCGTGTTCAACACCGCTTCGTGTTCGATCGCCGTCGTGATCAGATGTTTCCGCCCCGCGGCCTCGAGCGCCTCGGCAGCGCCGCGAATGGCAAGGTTGTCGCTCTCGGTTCCGCCCGCCGTAAAGACAATTTCGGCGGCGTCGGCGCCCAGCAGGGTGGCAATCGAGCCGCGCGCTTCGTCCAACGCGGCTTTGGCCTGTTGACCGAAATGGTGCACGCTGGAGGCGTTGCCCCACACCTCGCGCATCGCCTGGGCCATCCGGTCGGCGACCAGCGGGTGGAGGGGCGTTGTCGCGTTGTGGTCCAGATAGATACGCATTTGGGGCTCTAGTGGAGTGTATGTTCGAGAGTGCACGCGGCCGTTCCGTAGGAACGGCCCCAAAACGTTGTCGAGCACCGTTGGCCGTACGAGCGAAATCCTCGATACGCTCCACTAAACCGACTGTAGCATTCCTGCTAACTCTCAGCAATAAAAGGACTAGACAACGCTTTACAGGGGCTTCTATACTGGCGGGACTTCAAGTCGAAGCCCACTCCCCGGGTTTCATAATTAGGCACCCTCAGCAGGATTTCCGGCAGAGGGGGAGGTTTCAGCGATGTGGAAGCGTGATGAGTCGGTCAAACCGGCCACGCCACCGGCGCCCAGTCCGGCGGCTGCGCCCTCGGCGCCTGCTTCGGCTGCGCCGGCTGCGAGCGAGCCGCGCGCCCAACTTGGGAGGGATAACGTGAATATCGGCAAGTCAGTCATCATCAAGGGCGAGCTCAGTGGCAGCGAAGACCTCACCATCGAAGGTTCTGTCGAGGGGACAATCGACCTCAAAGATAACGTCTTGACGATCGGCCCGAACGGCAAGATCAAGGCCGAAGTCTTTGCCAAGTCGGTCGTCGTGCTCGGCGAGGTGACCGGCAACGTCACGGCGTCCGAGAAAGTTGACATTCGCGACAACGGCTCGGTAGACGGCGACATCGCATCGCCGCGCGTCGCGATCGCCGAGGGCGCGCATTTCCGCGGCAGCGTGGATATGCAGCGCGCAGGCGCCAAACCGGGTGGCAAGCCGAACGTGCCTGGATCGAACCCCCAGGCCCCCCAGCAGGGTGGCCAGCAGCAGGCCGGCCAGCAACAGGGTGGGCAGCAGCAAGGCGGACAGCAGCAGCCCCACAGACAGAGGGTCGGGGCTTAGAAGAAGGCAGAAGGCAGAAGGCAAAATGCAGAAAGCAGAAAGCCAGGCGGCGAGCAGCAGGAATTCGTTCTGCCTTGAGCCTTCTGCCTTCTGCCTTTGACGTATATGGCCGACGCCACACGATCGCTGACCGATCTCTTTGGCATGCTTGGTCCCCGCAGGGGGACCGAGACGGATGCCGCTGCGGAGTTGTCGGTCACGAACGTGTCTGAAGCGGCCTATCCGAGCCAGTCTCTTCACAAGTTTCTTCGCTGCCTGCAGTCGACCGACAATCCACTGCTTCTCGACCTCGGCCCTGTCGTCGGCAGCAACGTCACGTTTTTCGGCGAGCAGCTTGGCTGCCGCATTCGCGTCGAAGACATCGCCGCCGACATCGATCGCCACGTCAAGGCCGGCACGGTCGACCAGCTCGCGGAGTTTTTCCCGAAGCGATTCACGCAAGACCCCGGCACGGTGGACGGCATTCTGTGCTGGGATGTGCTCGACTATGTCGATCGCCCCGCAGCGCAGGCGCTGGCGAAATCCTTGTGCCGGCTGTTGCGGCCCGACGGGTGCCTGCTTGGTTTCTTCAGCACGGCCGAAAGCGCCGAGAAGGTCTACACCAAGTACGTCGTCGTCAACCAAACGACCCTCCGCTACCGGACCTATCCGGCGCTGCGTCCCCGGCAGCGAAGCCTGTTGAACGGCGACATCATCAAGCTGTTCAAAGACCTTCGCGTCACCGATTCATTCCTGATGAAGAGCAAGCGCCGCGAAATGCTCTTCCGCAAGCCCACTTCCCGCTGAGGTCCGGGCGCCAATGGCCCGCCCGACCGTCGCCTTTCTGAGCGATTTCGGTACCCGCGATCATTACGCCGGCACCCTGAAGGCCGTGGTGCTGAGCGTGTGCCCCGACGCGACGCTGGTCGACATCGGCCACGAGATTCCCGCGCACGACGTGCTGGCCGGCGCGCTGGAGCTTGCCGCGTGTTACCGCTACTTTCCGGCGGGCACCGTGTTCCTGGCGGTGGTCGATCCGGGTGTCGGCTCGGCGCGCCGCGGCATTGCGGCCGAGACCGGCGACTATCGATTCGTCGCACCCGACAACGGCGTGCTCTCTGCCGTTTTCCACGACACCCACCCGAAGCGCGTCGTCGAGCTGACCGAGCGCAAGTACGCGCGCCCGACGGTGAGCCGCACGTTCGAAGGGCGGGATCGGTTTGCGCCTGCCGCGGGGTGGCTGGCCAAGGGCATCGCGCTCAGCTCGCTCGGCAAGACCATCAAGGACTTCCGCATGCTCGACCTGCCGAGCCCGAAGGTGAGCGCCGACGAGCTGAAGGGCGAAGTCGTGCGGATCGATCGCTTTGGCAACCTCATCACGAATATCGATCGGCGGACGTTCGAGCACCTGGCGAATGGCGGCGCCATATCGGTCAAGGCGGGCACGCAAGACATCCCCCGCGTCGTCGCGACCTACGCCGAGGCGCCGGCGGGTGAGCTCTGCGCATTATTCGGCAGCACCGACCATCTGGAGATCGCGGTGAATGCCGGTGACGCGGCGGCGCACTTGAAGCTGTCGCGAGGTGCGCCGGTGATCGTTCGCCGTGGCCCGTGATGGAAATAACCAATAACCAATAACCAATAACCAAGCAGCAACAACCAAAGAGTGATTTGGTTATTCGCAATTGGTTCTTGGTTATTAACCCGACGGCGCGGGGAGCCGGAACATGTTACGATCGGCCGTTTGCCCACCGATTCTGAACTCCTAACTCTGAACTCTTAACTACCATGATCGACCTGTCGTTGACCGACGAGCAGAAGCTGCTCGAACAGACCGTCCGGGAATGGGGCGCGCGAGAGATCGCCCCCAGGATTCACGACCTCGACAACGAACACCGCTTCGACAAGGCCCTCGTCATCGGGGGCATGAAGAAGCTGGGCCTGCTCGGCATCTCCGTGCCCGAAGAGTACGGCGGCGCCGGTATGGACTACCTGTGCCTGGGCCTGGCCAGCGAAGAGCTCGAGTACGTCGACACGCATCTGCGCGTGATCATGTCGGTGCATGCCGGCCTGAACTGCCTGTCGCTGCTGACGTGGGGCACCGAGCAACAGAAGCAGAAGTATCTCGTGCCGCAGGCGCAGGGCGACCAGCTGGCGACCTATGGCCTGACCGAGCCGTCGGCGGGCAGCGACGTCCGCGGCATGCAGTCGAGCGCCGTCAAGAAGGGCGACCGGTGGATCCTGAACGGCGAGAAGATGTGGATCTCGCTCGCCGATGTAGCCGACAACTTCGTCGTGTTCGTCTGGACCGATGTCGAGAAGAAGAAGAAAAAGGATCCATCCGGTATCAGCTGCTTCATCATCGAGCGCGGCTTCAAGGGATTCTCGAGCGGCACGCTCAAGGAGAAGTGGGGCATCCTCGCGGGCAACACCGGCTACTTCAAGATGGACGACATGGAGGTGCCGGCGGAGAACCTGCTCGGCCGCGAGGGCGAGGGCTTCAAGATCGCGATGTTCGCCCTCGATCAGGGCCGCTTCACCGTGGCGGCCGGCGCGACGGGGCTGGTGCGCGCCTGCCGCGACGCCAGCGCGCGCTACGCGCTCGAGCGCAAGACGTTCGGCCAGGCGATCGCCGAGCATCAGCTGGTGAAGCAGATGATCGCGCGCATGGAATCCGACTACCAGGTGTCGCGCCTGCTGTGGCAGCGGAGCGGCTGGCTCAAGAACATCGGCCAGCGCAACACCCAGGAGACCAGCCTCGCGAAGTGGTACGCCACCGTGGCGTCGGAGCGGGCCTCGGGCGACGCGGTGCAGATTCACGGCGCCAACGGCTATTCGAACGAGTACCCCGTCGGCCGCTTCTATCGCAACTGCAAGGCCGCGGTGATCTACGAAGGCACGCGCGAGATTCACACCCTGATGCAGGCCGACTACGTGCTCGGCTTCCGCCAGGACAAACCGCTGCGGTGTTCGCTGCCGCCATACGGTAAATAAAGGCAAAAGGCAAAAGGCAGAAGGCAAAATGGAATCCGATCTTTCGCTGGAATTCCTCCGCGTAACGGAGCAGGCCGCCGTCGCGTGCGCGCACACGATGGGCCAGGGCGATCGGCATGGCTCCGATCAGGTGGCCGTCGAGGCCATGCGCCGCGAAATGGACACGGTGCCGATCGACGGCACCATCGTGATCGGCGAGGGCGAGCGCGACGAGGCGCCGATGCTCTACATCGGCGAAAAAGTCGGCATGGCCCACCAGGGCAAGGCCAACGGCCGCGTCTGGGACCAGATCGACATCGCGGTGGATCCGCTCGAGGGCACGAACCTGTGCGCCACCGGCGCGTCGAACGCGATCGCCGTGCTGGCGGCGTCCGAAAAGGGCGGGCTGTTGCACGCGCCCGACCTCTACATGGAAAAACTGGTCGTCGGCCCGACCTCGAAGCACCTGGTCGACCTCGACGCCCCGGTGCGCGAGAACGTGCGGGCCATCGCCCGCAGTCTCGGCCGGCAGGTCGACGAGCTGACGGTGGTCGTGCTCGATCGCCCGCGGCACGAGAAGCTGATCGCCGAAATTCGCGCGACCGGCGCGCGCATCCGGTTGATCGGCGACGGCGACCTCTCGGCCGGTATTGCCGCGGCGGTCTCGGGCACCGGCGTGCACGCCGTCATGGGCACCGGCGGCGCGCCCGAAGGCGTGTTGACCGCAGCCGCCATGCGGTGCCTCAACGGCGAGATCTTCGCGCGCCTGGTCGTCGCCAAGCCCGAAGACGAGGCGCGCTGCCGCGCGATGGGCATCAAGGACTTCAAGAAGATCTACAAGTCGTCCGACCTCGCCTGCGGCAAGGACATCGTGTTTGCGGCCACGGGCGTCACCGACGGCTCGCTGATGAAGGGCGTGCAGTTTTTCGGCGCCGGCATCCGCACCAGCTCGCTCGTGATGCAGACGACGCCCCATCGCATCCGCTTCATCGACAGCATCCAGGTCTATCCGGGCCCGTCCGTGAAGATCAGATTCTGATTGGACGCCAAGCAGAGCCAGCGCAACATCTTCGCTGCGGCGGCGGCAGGGTGCATCGGATCCACCGGCTTCACGCTGGTGATGCCGTTCCTGCCTCTCTACATCGCCGAGCTTGGTACGACCGACTTTGGCGAGATCGCGATGTGGTCGGGCCTGACGCTCGCCGCCACACCCGCGGTGACGGCGATTTCCGCGCCGCTGTGGGGGCGCGTCGGCGACCGCTACGGCAGCAAGGTCCTCGTCATCCGCTCGATCGCCGCGTTCATCCTGACCAAGGCCGCGATGGCGTTCGTGACCGCGCCGTGGCAGCTGCTGGCGCTGCGTGCGCTCCTCGGTGTGTTCGCCGGCTACGGCGCGCTCACCATCTCGATGGCCGCCGAGTCGGCGCCGCGCCATCGCATGGCGCATGCGATTGGCATCGTGCAGACCGGTCACCGGCTGGGGCCGGCGATCGGGCCGGTGATCGGCGGCGCGCTGGCGCCGCTGGTTGGCTTGCGTAATGTGTTTCTCGCCGCATCGGTCTTCTACACCGCGGCCCTTCTGCTCGTGGTCTTCATCTACCGCGAGCCGCGTGAAGGCCGGGCGCCCCGCGCGCTGAGGGCCGGCCGTGAAGTCTTTGCTCAGCTCTTGCGCCTGCCCGGATTCGTGTTGGCGTTGTTCCTGATCTTCGGCCTGCAGACGGTCGACCGCAGCTTCGGTCCCGTGCTGCCGCTGTACGTCGAACAAGTCGGCATCGAGAGCGCACGCGTGCCGATCGTGTCGGGCGTGCTGTTCTCGCTCGCCGCGGTATCGGCGGCGTTTGGGGCATTTCTGGCAGGGCGTCTGTTGCTGCGCTTCTCCGCCAAACGCGTGATCGTGGTGGGCAGCCTCGCGGCGGCGCTCGGAATGGCGGCGATCGTGGTGGCCCCCTCGCTGTGGATTGTCGGCGCGGCGATGATGGTCGTCGGCGCCGCAATCGGGACCGCCACCACCACGGTGTGGGCCGTGGCGGGATCGCTGCTGCCCGCCGACGCGCATGCGACGGGATTTGGATTGATGACGACCGCCAACTTGATCGGCCTGGCCTTCAGCCCTGTCATCGCCGGATTCATCGGCGGCAGCGGCCTCCGGATCGTGTTCGTCGCCGACGTGATTCTGTTGTTGATACTCGGGGGGCTGGTGGCGCGAAAGCTCACCTCCGACGCGCTGCGACCTGCGCCGGACGCACCGATCGCTGAATCCTAGTGAGTTGAAAGTTGAAAGTTGAAAGTTGACAGTTTCAGTTTCAAGTTCGGTGTCGCGGCGCGCCTTCGCATAACTGCAACTGGCAACTTTCAACTGAACTCAAAACTGAAACTGTCAACTTCCAACTTTCAACTTTCAACTTATGGGGCTCGTGCGGCTCCCATCCGAGCAGCGTGAGCATCACGAAGAAGCCGATCACGTACGCGACGGCGACGTGCCATCCCTCGCGGACCCAGGCGCCGACCGATCGCGCTTCCGGGTAGAGGTTGGTAATCGCGACGCCGGCCGACGATCCAAACCAGATCATCGATCCGCCGTAGCCCACGGCGTAGGCCAGCACGCCCCAATCGTAGCCGCCCTGCACGAGCGCCAGCTTGGTGAGCGGGATGTTGTCGAAGACGGCCGACACGAAGCCCAGCCCGAACGTGGTTTGCCACGACGCCGCGGGTAGCGTCTCAACCGGCATCATCGACGCGGCGAGGACCAGCGACAGCAGGAAGACGGCGCCTCGTCCCGCCTCACGCAGTAGTTTCCAATCGGGCCGCCGCAGTGGCGCCGAGATCAGGATCACGACCCACACCGCCACGCCGATGAACGGAAAGCGATCCGCGAGCTCCGGGAAACGAAGGTTGACGACGACGTTGGCGGCGACCGCGGCGGCGAGCATGCCGATCACGATCGCGAGGCGGACCCAGTCGATGTGCGGCTGGTGCCGGGCGTCCTTGATGATCGGCGAGTGACGATGCTGTTGAAATGCCGCGACGAGGCCGGAGACGAAGAGGGCCACGATCGCGGCGACCGACGCATGCAGCACGTCCAGCGGCGACACGCCGTCAATCCACATCATGGTGGTCGTCGTATCACCGACCACGCTGAAAGAGCCGCCGGCATTCGAAGCGGCAACGATGGCGGCGAGATAGCCGATGTGAACCCTCTTGAAGAGCGAATGCGCCATGGCGCCGCCGATCAGCGCCGCCGCGATGTTGTCGAGAAACGACGACAGCACGAAGACGATCGCCAGCAGCGCGAAGCAGCCCTTCCAGTCGTCTGGCAGCAGCCGCGGCAGCGCGAGCGGCGCGTGGCTCTTCTCGAAATGGCGCGCCAGCAGCGCGAACCCCAGCAGCAGGCATGCCAGGTTGGCGACGATCACCCACTCATGCGAGAGATGGGCGGTCAATCCTGGCAGGCCCGGTCCCGTGGGGAACGGCGAGAACAGAGTCTTGTAGACCGTGATGGCGGCCAGGCCCGAGACCGCCACCTCGAGAGTGTGATGATGAAAGATCGCCACGCCGAGCAGCGTCAGGCCGAAGAGCATGAAATCGATCGGCACGCCGAACATCTCGACTTCATTATAGGTGCGCCTGTCACGCCGAAGCCTGTGGCGAAGGCGGACGATCAATCGGGCTGATCCGCGCGTGCTAAAATCGTCGAGAGATGAGTAAACAGCGACCCGTGCTGGTGGAACGGGCGGCGCTGGTTGGCCTGGTGACCGGCGGGGCGCGGCGGGTCGACGCAGAACATTCCCTCGAAGAGCTCGGCGGACTGGCCGAAGCGGCCGGCGCGCGCGTGGTGCTGCGCGTGCTGCAGGATCGCGCGCGGCCCGACTCCGCGACCTTCCTCGGCAGCGGCAAGGTCGAAGTGCTCGCGCAAGCGGCGGCGGAAGCCGACGCCGACCTGGTCATCTTCGACAACGAGCTGTCGCCCGCGCAGTTACGCGAGCTCAATAAGCGGCTCGACCGCAAGGTCGTCGATCGCACGCAGTTGATCCTCGATATCTTCGCCAGGCGGGCGCGGACGCGAGAAGGCAAGTTGCAGGTCGAACTGGCGCAATTGAAGTATCTGCTGCCACGACTGGTCGGCTCGAGCGAAGCGCTGTCGAGGCTGGGCGGCGGCATCGGCACGAGGGGCCCCGGCGAAACCAAGCTCGAAGCCGATCGCCGGCGCATCCGCGTGCGGATGAAGACGCTGCAGGACGACATCGACGTGGTCCGGCGGCGCCGCACCCAGTTGCGCGAGCGCCGGCAGAAGGTCGATGTCCCGACGGTCGCGTTGGTGGGCTACACCAATGCCGGCAAGACCACGCTGTTCAATCGCTTGACTCGATCAAACGCCGAGGCGTCGAATGCATTATTCGTGACCCTCGATCCGCTGGTCCGGCGGGTGGCGTTGCCCGATCGGCGCGAGCTGCTGTTGAGCGACACGGTCGGCTTCATCGACCGCCTGCCTCACACGCTGGTCGCGGCGTTTCGCGCGACGCTCGAAGAAACCGCCGACGCCGACCTCGTGCTGCACGTGATCGACGCGGCCAATCCGGAACGCGAGCGACACATGGCCGCGGTCAGCCGGGTGCTGGAGGAAGTCGGCGCGCTGGTGGTGCCGCGTGTCGAGGTCTACAACAAGGTCGATCAGCTGTCGCCCGACGAGCGCCGACGCGTCCAGGAAGCGGACCCTTCGGCTTTTTTGATTTCCGCCGTGACCGGAGCCGGTTGCGATGAGCTGCTCGAGAGCGTGGCGTCACGGCTGGCGCTCGATCAGGAGCGCGTGACCGTCGAGCTCGACCTGGCCGATCCGGTGCAGGCCGAGCGCCTGGCCTGGATCTATCGGCACGCCACCGTCCACAGTCACGCCACGATGGGCGATCGCGCAACGTTGCAGGCCGACGTGCCACGCAGGCTATTGCCGATGATCGGCCTGGCGACCCCTACCGCTCCGAGAGTGCGAGGGCGTCGTGCCTAAGGTCATGCGTCCTGTGTGTCTGTGCTTCTGTGTTTCTGTGTGTGCATGGTTGAGCGCGTGTGCGCCGAAGGCGTCAGCCCCCGTGGTGGTCGGCGCGCCGAGGCATACGGATTTTATGTTTCCCACGGCGCCAGACGGCACGCCGCCCGCGCTGGCAGGCAACCTCGATCGCGGCTGGCAGTACCTGCAACTGGACGACGTCCGGAATGCCGAGCGCGAGTTCCTGGCGGCGCTGAAGGTGCAGCCCGCCTTCCATCCCATCGAGACCGCGATGGGGTATCTCGCGATGGCGCGCGGCAACGAGAAGGAAGCCGTCACGAGGTTCGAGAAGGCGTTGCAGGCCGATGCGACCTACGTGCCCGCGTTGGTCGGCCGGGGCCGTGTACTGCTCGAGCTCGAGCGTGTTCCCGAGGCGTTAGCCAGCTTCGAAGCCGCGCTTGCCAAGGACCCGGGTCTGGCCGACTTGCGCAGCCGGGTCGAGGTCCTGCGGTTCCGCTCCACGCAAGACACGCTGGCGCGCGCCAAGGCGGCGGCCGATGCGCAGCGATGGGATGTGGCGAAGGCTGCCTATCTGCAGGCGATTGCGGCATCGCCGGATTCGGCGTTTCTGTATCGAGAGCTTGCCGCAGTGGAGCAGCGGGCCGGCCAGACGCCCGACGCGATCGAACACTACCGCAAGGCCGTGGAGCTGGACCCCTCCGATGCGCGCTCGCTGGCGGCGCTGGGAACGATCCTCGAAGGCCAGGGTGATGTCCTGGCGTCGCTCGACTACTACGAACGGGCACGTGCGATCGACCTGTCCGAGGTCCCCGACTCCGTCGTCGCGCGCGTGCGCGCGCGGGCGGCGCTGGCCAGACTGCCGGCCGAGTATCGGGCGATCCCGTCCTCGCCAGCGATTACCCGAGGCGAGTTCGCCGCCATCCTCGGCATTCGCCTCGAGTTGGTGACCCGCGCGCGGCCGAGGCAGGTGATCATCACCGACGTTCGCCGGCACTGGGCGCAGCAGTGGATCACGGCAGTCGTGCGGGCCGGCATCATGGACACGCAGACCAACTACGAGTTCCAGCCCGGGCAGCGGATCCGCCGCGGCGACGTCGCCGAAGTCGTGGCGCGTCTGCTGGGCCTGATCGCCTCAGAGAAACCGGAGGTGCCCAAGAAGTGGGCGGGTGCGCGTGTGCAAGTGACCGACGTGCCCGTGAGACATCTGAGTTACCCGGCCGTGTCGGTCGCGGTCGCCTCCGGCGTGATGCCGCTTGTCAACGGCGGCTTCGACGTCCTGCACGGGGTGAGTGGCGCCGAAGCCTTCGAGATTGTCGGGCGGCTCGAGGCGCTGGCACGCCCATGAGCACGCAGGTCTTCACGATTGCAAACCAGCTGACGATGCTGCGTTTGCTGTTGATTCCGGCATTCGTGATCCTGATGATCTACGGCGAGTTCGGCTGGGCGCTCGCGACGTTCATCGTGGCGGGACTCACCGATGCGCTCGACGGGCTCGCCGCTCGCATGGCGGGGCAGAAGAGCGACCTGGGCGCCTGGCTCGATCCGGCCGCGGATAAATTACTGCTGCTGTGCACGTTTGTGGTGTTGACTCTGCCCAACATCGGCCTGGTCAACCGGCTGCCGCTGTGGCTGACGATCCTCGTGATCAGCCGCGATGTCGGCATCGTGCTCACGGTGGCGATTGTCAGCCTGGCCGTTGGGCCACGGACCTTCCCGCCCTCTCCACTCGGCAAAGCGGCGACCGCGATCTTCATCGTCGCGTGCGTCGTGGTGATGTACTTCAATTACCTCGGCCGCACGTCGGTGTTCGTCGACGCCGCGATCTGGATCTCGCTCGTCATCACGCTCGCCTCGGCCGCGGACTACGTCTGGCGAATGGCGCGCATCATTAACAAGTAGCGCGGAACTTTAGTTCCGCGATCTCAGGCGCCCAGACGTTTGCCGAGAAAAATGTCCGGCCGGCCCGGACCATTGGCATCGGGCATGACGCCGATGATGTGAAAGCCAAGGCTGCGATAGAACGGCAGCGGATGATGCCGCACGCATTGAAAGGGCTGCAGCGTTGCTGGGTCGCGTCTAGATCCTCAATCGTGAATTGCATGGAGCCCGACCCGCGACCGGCTTATTTCGGAAATGCCGGATGCGACTGCACACGCCGGATCTGTTCGAGGTGTCGTTCCATGTGAAACCGCAGGAATTCGAGTCGCTGGCGGCCGTCGAGAGGCCCCGACAAGAAGTGTGGAAAGACAATCGCTTCGAGGTCGAGGCCGCCGAGCTCCTTGGCGAGATCGGCCAGGACCGATCGCAGCGAGCGAAGGCTCGAAATCCACACCTCGAGCGGGCCTCCCATGTGCGGCGTAGCGATGCCCGGCGCCATCTCCTTCGGCTTCCAGGTCGTGGCTACCACGCTCTCGATGGACTTGCCGTGATTGGGACGATCGCCCTCCCAAGCGATTCCGTCTCGCACTTGGCGCGCCGCGGCCCAGATCTTCGTTAGGCCGGAAATCTCAGCCAGGTAGAGGTGTTCGACGTTCTCGGCGATCGACCACTCAACCGGCGTCGGCTTGAAACTGCCTTGATCAGTACGAAGGTTCCTGACGGCATCTATGACGGCAGTTCGAGCGCGTTCTACGGAGCCGACCAGTTCATGTACCATTAGCGTCACCATCTGTATTGCCAGAAGCGCGAAGACCCCAAAGAACCAATATCGCGGTCACAATCAGCGCTAGCCCTGCAGTTCGCAGTCCTATCACGATGATTGCTTCCTGCAAGTCGCTTCCTCGCGCTTGTCCGGCGGCAATCGGCACGATGGTGTTTCCCGCGCCCCAGATCGCACCGAGGAGATTCGCCGTCCACGCTGCGAAGCAACCGTAGACGGCCAGCCAGAAGGCAATGCCTGACAGCTTGGGCGGGAACTTCAGCCGCGGCCACAACAAACCAAGGACCGAAAGAAAGAGGCCCTGCATCAGTCCGAGCAAATGGACCGACAAGGCGAGGCGCGGCACCGCGAACCGGGGGACAGCGAGGCCCACGAGCAGAGCCAACAGAAACAGGAGAATGCCGAGTTGCAGTAAGCGGTGAGTTTCGCGAAGCCGCGCGTCCGAAGTAACCATCCCGTTGTCCGTTTCACCTACTATTCAGAAACCGGGCCTTAGTGGCCGTCGGTCACAACTCGGGCGCCTGGTCACGGCGCCATCTCGAAAAGTCTCGTGCTCCATGTAGGAAAGCCCGGATCACAACGCGATCCTCAGCCCTTCAGGTTCTGCCCCACCGTCCCTGCGGACCGCGGCGCTGGCCGAACCGGCTCGGCCCGCCGGCGCCTTTCGGGCGCCATGAACCGCCTGCCGCCGGGCGCGGACGATTGCCGCCCTGCGGACGACGCGGGGCGCGGCTATCGGATGGTCCACTCGCCGCCCGTGGTGACGGCGGATGCGGAGCGTTGTGGGCGAGCCCCTCGAGCTTCTTGCGCGTGATGCCGCGCCCGAGGAACTTCTCCAGCTTGCGCAACGTGTCCTGGTCTTCATGGGTCACGAAGCTGATCGCGTCGCCGATGGCATGCGCGCGGCCGGTGCGGCCGATGCGGTGCACGTAGTCTTCGGGCTGCGGCGGGAAGTCGTAGTTGATGACGTGCGAGATGCCGTCGACGTCGATGCCGCGGGCGGCGATATCCGTCGCGATCAGGCAGCGCACTTCACCCGACTTGAAGCGCTTGAGCGCGAGCAGGCGCTGGCCCTGCGTGCGATTGGAATGCAGCGTCGCCGTCTTGATGCCGGCGTCTTCGAGCTTGCGCGCGATGCGGTCGGCGCCGTGCTTGGTCCGCGAGAAGACCAGTACCGACTCGAGCGCGGCGTCCTTCAGCAGGTGCACCAGCGCCGGCACCTTGGCGGCCATCGAGACCTCGACCACCCACTGCGTCACCAGCTCGACGGGCGTCGCACGCGCGCCGATTTCCACCAGCACCGGTGACTTCAGAAACTCTTTTGTAATCCCCTCGATCTCCTTCGACATCGTCGCCGAGAAGAGCAGCGTCTGCCGGTCCTTCGGGGTGGCGGCCACGATGCGGCGAATCGGCGGCAGAAACCCCATGTCGAGCATGCGGTCGGCTTCGTCCAGCACGATCACCTTCAGGTCGGCGAAGTTGACGTGCCGCTGTTCCATCAGATCGATCAAGCGGCCCGGTGTGGCCACCACGATGTCGACGCCCCGGCGCAACGCCTGGATCTGCGGGCCTTCGCCGACGCCGCCGAAAATGGTCGCGTAGCGCAGCTGCAAGTGGCGTCCGTAGGCGCGGACGTTCTCTTCGATCTGCACAACCAGCTCGCGCGTCGGCGCCACCACCAGCGCGCGCATGTGGCGGGTCGACGGCGACGCGTTCAGCCGCTCCAGCATGGGCAGCACGAACGCGGCCGTCTTGCCGGTGCCGGTTTGCGCGACGCCAATCAGGTCGCGGCCTTCGAGAATCACCGGGATCGCCTTCGCCTGGATCGGGGTCGGCTCTACGTAACCTTGCTCTGTGATGGCGTTGGTGATCTTCGGACCGAGACCGAGCGTCGTAAATGGCAACTAAGAACCTTTAGTCTTTTCCCGGAAGTATTCGATCGTGCGCCCGAGTCCTTGCTCGAGGGAAACCTTGGGTTCCCATCCAAGCAGGGTGCGGGCTCGAGTGATATCCGGCTGGCGCACTTTCGGGTCGTCGGTCGGCAGCGGCTTGTAGACGATGCGGCTCTTGGACCCCGTCATCTGGATGATGAGCTCGGCCATCTGCTTGATGGTCATCTCCTGCGGGTTCCCGATGTTCACCGGGTCGTTTTCCTTGGAGTGCATCAAGCGGATGATGCCGTCGACCAGATCGCTGATGTAGCAGAAGCTGCGCGTCTGCGAGCCGTCGCCGAACACCGTGACGTCCTGGTTGGCGAGTGCCTGCGAGATGAACTCCGGCACGGCGCGGCCGTCGCGCACGCGCATGCGCGGTCCATAGGTGTTGAAGATGCGGACGATCTTGGTGTCGACCTTGTGGTAGCGCCGGTACGCCACCGTGATCGCCTCGGCAAAGCGCTTGGCCTCGTCGTAGACACCGCGCGGACCGATCGGGTTGACGTTGCCCCAATACGTTTCCTTTTGCGGGTGCTCGAGCGGATCGCCGTAGACCTCCGAGGTCGAGGCGATCACGAACGTCGCGCCCTTCGCCTTGGCGAGACCGAGCGCCTTGTGCGTGCCGAGCGCGCCGACCTTGAGCGTCGGGATTGGCAGCTCGAGGTAATCGATCGGGCTGGCCGGGCTGGCCCAGTGCAGCACGAAGTCGACGTCGCCTTCGACGTCGATGTAGTTGGTGACGTCGTGGCGGATGAACTGGAAGTCCCGATCGCGCAGGTGCGCGATGTTGGCCAGGTCGCCGGTCAGCAGGTTGTCGATGCCGACCACCGAAAAGTCGCGGTCGAGCAGCGCTTCCGACAGGTGCGACCCGATGAAGCCGGCCGCGCCGGTGATGACTACACGCGGCACAACGTTACGCCGCGTCCCGGCTCGGGGTCAGCACGCGGATGAGGGTGAGCCACATGATCTTGATGTCCAGCGTCACCGACCAGTTTTCGATGTAGTAGAGGTCGTACTCGATGCGTTTTTCGAGCGACGTGTTGCCGCGCCAGCCGTTGACCTGCGCCCAGCCCGTGATGCCGGCCTTGACCTTGTGGCGGAGCATGTACTGCGGAATGCGATGCTTGAATTGCTCGACGAAGAACGGCCGCTCGGGACGCGGCCCGACGATCGACATCTCGCCGACCAGCACGTTCCAGAACTGCGGCCACTCGTCGAGGTCGTGCCGCCGCAGGAACGCGCCGATGCCGGTGGCGCGCGGGTCGTCTTCGTCGGCCCACACCGGCCCCGTATCGCTTTCGGCGTCGAGCGGCATGGTGCGGAACTTGTACACATCGAACTGCTTGCCGTCGAGGCCCATCCGCTCCTGCGTGTAGAACACCGGGCCGGGGGAGCCGCGCTTGATCATCCAGGAGATCATCAGCCCCGGAAACGCCATCAGCGCGAGCGCACCGGCCGAAATCACGATGTCGATCACGCGCTTGGTAAACGCGCTCACGCCCTGCAGCGGCACGTCGTTCAGGTTGATCACCGGCACGCCGTCGAGGTCTTCGAGCCGCGCCCGCAGCGCGATGAACTGCAGCAGATCGGGCACGACCTTGACGTCGACGCCCTCGCGGCTGGTCGATTCCACCAGGTCGAGCAGCTTCATGTGCTCTTCGAGCGGCAGCGCGACGTAGAGGTGATCGATCTTCTCGTTGGCCACGATCGCGGCCGCCTCGCTGAGCGACCCGAGCAGCGGCAGGCCGCGGTAGCCGAGGTGATCGCCGCCGGCCTTGTCGTCGACGAAGCCGACGATCTGGTAGCCGAGCTCGCGATGTTCGAGCATGCGATCGGCGACGATGCGGCCGAGGTCGCCGGCGCCGGCGATCAGTACCTTGCGCAGGCCCACGCCTGCCATCCAGCGGCGCTCGAGCGCTTCGCGGATGAACTTGCGCGACAAATACCCGAGCAGGATGTTGCAGACGAGGAAGATGCCCCAGACGATGCGCGAAACTTCGAAGGCGCCGATGTCGCGCTGCGCCTCGGTGGCGTAGTACGCCTGGAAATACAGCGTGCTGACGGTGCCCAGCACGACGGCGAAAATGCTGCCGACCAGGACGTTGAAGAAATCGTCGATGCGCGATCGTCCGCGCCGCAGCCGATAGAGGCCCTGGAAGTGGAAGCCGATCGGCACCACCAGCGCGATGAACGGCAGCACGCTGAAGTACTGCTCGATCGGCGGCTGGCCGCGCGTGACTTCGATCAGGCCGGTTTCAAAGCGCAGCACGTACGCCAGCAGGAACGCCACCATGCCGAGCACCGCGTCGGTAGCCACATGGAAGGCGCCCAGCAGGCGATTGTGGCGCTTTACCATTGCTGCCCGGCCGGCGCGTTGAGGGTGTCGTCGACGATGTCGCGTATCTCTGAGACGAACCGCTCGCGCGAAAACCGCTCCGCGTGCGCGCGAATGCGCGCCGGATGCCACGTCGTGCTGGCGGCGCGCGTGAGGCCTTCGGCCAGCGACTCGACCGTCGTGTCTGTCACGAGAATGCCGGTCTCGCCGTCGATCACCGTGTCGAGCGCACCGCCCCGGCCGAGCGCCACCACCGGACGCCCGGTCGCTTGCGCTTCAACCGGCACGATCCCGAAGTCTTCCTCGCCCGGCAGGATCGCCGCGATCGACGAGCGATAGAGCTCGCGAATTTCTTCGTCGGGCCGCCACCCGACCAGTTCGACCCCGTCACCGGTCAGCCGCTCGAGCCGCTGCCGCTCCGGGCCGTCGCCGACCACGGTGAGTCCGACCCCGGCGTGGCGCGCGGCCATCATCGCGAGATCGACGCGCTTGTACGGCACAAGGGCGGAGACGACGAGAAAGTTCGGGCGGGCAGTTGGGGGCACGGTTATCCCCGCCTCGTCGGAGGCGGGTGTGTAGAACTCGGTGTCGACCGGTGGATACACAAGGGTCGACTGACGATTATAGTACAGCGCGATCCTCCGCGCAACATATTGAGAAATAGCCAGATAGCGGTGTACGCGGCCCGCCGTGGCACGGTCCCAGCGGGCCAGCCCGGCCATGACAGGCCTCAGCAGCGCGCTCGGCACCCGCCCGACCCGATCCGGGCCAAAATACGCGTCGAACTGGTCCCACGCGTAGCGCATGGGGGTCAGGCAGTAGCACAGGTGCTTGGCTCTGCCGGTCACCACGACCGACTTGGCGGCGCAGTGGCTGGTGCTGATCACCAGGTCGTAGGCGTCCAGATCGAATTGCTCGACGGCGATCGGGAAGAGCGGCAGGTACTCGCGATAGAAGCGGCGCGCGAAGGGCAGCAACTGGATCGCCGAGCGTGTGACACTGCGGCGCTCGATCAGCGGTGACGTGGTGCCGGGAATGTGGACCAGCGTGAAGAGATCGGCGGCGGGGTAGAGCTCGCAAAACACCTCGAGCGCCTTTTCGCCCCCGCGCATGCCGGTGAGCCAGTCGTGGACCAGTGCTACACGCAAGAGATGATCATATCCGCCTTCGCGCCGCGGCGCTTCCACCTTCGCGCTACGCGCTACGGCGGACAAGTCGGCGGACAAGTAGGACTCGCAGGAGATTGACGGTGAGTGAGACATCCGTCCACGGCTACGACGAGCGGGCGAATACGCGCCTGCAGGATCAGCACGACGCGCTGGTGGACCTCTTGCATTCGGATACGGCGTACCCGCACGGAAGCACCGTCCTCGAGGCCGGATGTGGTGTCGGCGCTCAAACGGTCACCCTCGCGACACGTAGTCCCGGCGCGCGGTTTACGTCGGTGGATATCTCCGCCGACTCGCTGGCGGAAGCCAGGCGCCGAGTCGAAGCTGCCGGCATCACCAACGTGCAGTTCCAGCGCGGTGACGTCTTTGATCTGCCGTTCGAGCCGGAATCATTCGATCACCTCTTTGTCTGCTTCCTCCTCGAGCACCTCGCGCAGCCGGTTGACGCGCTCGTCGGTCTGCAGCGGCTGATCAAACCCGGCGGCACGGTCACGGTAATCGAGGGCGATCACGGATCGACCTACTTTCACCCCGACAGCGTTGCGGCGCAGCGGGCGGTTCAGTGCCAGGTCGATCTGCAGCGTGCCGCCGGTGGCGATCCGAATATCGGCCGGCGAGTGTATCCGCTGATGCTCGACGCGGGTATCGAGGGCGTGCGGGTGTCACCGAGAATGGTCTACGTCGATTCGAGCCGTCCCGACCTCGTCGATCGCTTTACGCTCAGAACATTCACCGCGATGATTGAGGGTGTGCGCGAGCGCGCGCTCGCGGCCGGCCTGGCCGATGCGGCGGCATTCGACGCCGGCATCAGGGATCTGCGCAGGACGGCTGAAGCCGACGGCGTCTTCTGCTACACGTTCTTCAAGGGTGTCGGACGGAAGAGCGGCTAAACCAGGGTTCCTCACGTGGGTTCCTCACGAGGGTTCCGGACGAGGGTTCCGGACGAGGGTTCTGCATCACGGTTTCACCTCCGCTAGGAGTGTTCTTAACGCCGCTCCCGAACGGCGGCACTAGCAAGCTATTTACTTTTCATACTAGAAGTCTCTTGCTTATCCGGTTGTTTCAGCAAGCCACCATATGTAGTGTAAGGGCGTGCCGCGGCCTGGGTTTCCGAAGAATTTGCGCGAGTTCCAGCGTCAGTTTGCGAGCGAGGAGGCCTGTCAGGACTACCTGGCGGCGTGTCGCTGGCCGGATGGATTCAGATGTCCCCGCTGCGGGCACCCGCGGGCGTATCGCGTGACCACGCATCGCCGATGGCAATGTGCGGCCTGCCGGTACCAAGTCTCGTTGACGGCCGGTACGATCCTTCACCACACGAAGACGCCCCTGACGGTGTGGTTCTGGGCGGCCTATCTCATCGTGACTGACAAGCGTGGCATCTCGGCGCTCCTGCTTCAACGGCAATTGGGGCTGAGCCGCTACGAAACCGCGTGGATGCTCCTGCACAAGCTGCGGCGTGCGATGGTCAACGTGGCGCGGGAGTCCCTGCATGGCGACGTCGAGATCGACGACACGTGGGTCGGCGGACTCGAGCCGGGTCTGCGCGGGAGTCGCCAACTCAAAGGGCGCAAGGCCGCCCTGGTGCTGGTGGCGGTGGAAAAACGCGGCGCCACGTCGGGCCGGGTCCGCATGGCCGTCATCCCGGATGTCAAACAGACGACGATCCTCGCCTTCGTCAAGCAACACATCACACCCGGATCGTCGGTCTACACCGACGGGTTGAAAAGCTTCGACGGCATGCACGCCGCCGCGGTCCGACACGTGGCCCGGAGGCAACCAACCAAGACCGATCTGCACAAAGGCGCAGCCTCCGTGGTCCCGTTGGCCGATCGTGCGATCGGCAATCTCAAGCAGTGGCTCATCGGGACGTATCACGGCGTCAGCAAGGCACAACTGCAGATCTACCTGGACGAGTTCGTGTTTCGGCACAATCGTCGCCGACAACCCATGGCCGCCTTTCAGACGCTGCTCGGCCTGGGCACCGGCCGCGCCCCTACGCCCTATCGACAGATTCGCGGTGGGCGCGACGTCGTCATGAGATAACCACAACACATTGGGGTCTACTGAAACAACCGGATAAGCAAGAGAAGTCTAGAAACGCAATGGAATCGCGCGTAGCGGATTCATTGGCGATTTCGTACGCAAGCCCGTTTTTATCCACACCCAAGTTGTCCACAAGCCAGCTCATTCTTCGAAGGTCTTGATGAACAACCTTCCGAATTCATCATTGCCAGGAAAGATTCCGTCCTTTGCAAGAATCAGATAGCGAAGCGTTAAGTCGCCGGCAATCTGTGTAGAGGTTGTAATCTGACCCAGTTCCTCATGACGGCCAGCATGAACCGTGGCGCGGGACTTACCTTGGATGAATCTGTGAGGGAGTAAATGACTTCCTGGTCCAACAGGCGCTTCATCGAGGACGCTGTCTGCCAGCTTCCAACTTAGGTCCGCTACCAGAGCCACCGCGATCCGTTGACAGGGGTGCGGCAGCGGATGCGCGAACTGGCGCAGACGCGCGTGCTATTTGGCTACCGCCGGCTGCTCGTACTGATGCGCCGCGAAGGCTGGGAGCTGGGCAAGAAGCGGTTCTATAGGCTGTACACCGAGGAAGGACTGGCGCTGCGGCGTAAGCGTCCCTGGCGTCACGCGAGGGCCGTCCACCGGTTTCCGGCACGAGGAACCTCCGTGCGGAACCCTCGTGCGGAACCCTCGTGCGGAACCCTCGTGCGGAACCCTCGTGCGGAACCCTCGTGCGGAACCCTCGTGCGGAACCCTCGTGCGGAACCTACTACCTCTCCGCTACTTCCATATAGATCTTGTGTATCTTCGCCACGCTCTGCGCCCACGAGAACTGGCGCGCGCGGGCAAGGCCGCGGCTGATCAGGTCGGCGCGAACATCTTCGTCGTTCACCGCGCGCTGGATGCCGTCGGCAATCGCGTCGGTATTGTGCGGATCGACGAGCAGCGCCGCGCCGCCGGCGACTTCGGGCAGCGACGACACGTTCGAGGTCACGACCGGCGTGCCGCAGGCCATCGCCTCGAGCGGCGGCAGGCCGAAGCCCTCATACAGTGACGGAAACACGAACGCGCGCGCCAGCCGATAGAACGCCGCCAGCGTCTCCTGCGGCTGAAAGCCGAGGAAGCGCACCTGCTTGTCGAGCTTGTGGCGATGCACCGCCTGGCGCAGCGCCGGGTAGCGCGACAGCTCGTCGCCGATGATCACCAGTTTGAGGTTGTCGGGACCGGCGCCGCGGGCGCGGCCGAACGCGTCGATCAGCCGCTCGACGTTCTTGTGCGGCTTGATGTTTCCTACATACAGGATGAAGGGATGATCGAGCTGGTAGCGCTGGCGCACCAGGTCCATCCGCGTGGTGTCGGCGGGGGCGAGAAACCGTTCGTCGATCGCGTTATGGATCACCACCACTTTCTCGGGCTTGACGTCGAAGAACCGCAGGATGTCGCGCTTGGACGCTTCCGACACGGTGAGGATGCGATCGGCCTTGCGCGTCGCGCTCCACATCGACGCCTTCGCATACACGTAAGCCAGCTTGCTCGGCAGGTACTGCGGGAACATCAGGTGAATGCAGTCGTGGATCGTTACGACCGAGCGGCAGCCAATCGCGGGCGGCAGGACGTAATGCGGCTCGTGCACGAGCTTGACGCCTTCACGCGCCAGCGCGAGCGGGATCCGGATCTGTTCCGCGATGGAGTAGGTCGGCGCCGGCTCCGGCACCATCCGGAAATTCCGGCCCAGCACCTCTCCCGACTCGACATCGTCCGGGCGGCACAGCACGACGTACTCGGTCGCCTGATCGAGCCGCGACAGCTCGATCAAAATGTTGCGGATGTAGGTGCCGATGCCGAAGTCGCGCAGCTTGCGCGCGTCGATCGCGATTCGCATTCTTAGTGGAGCGTATCAGTTCAGTCGGCGTACGGCTTACGGGTGAGTTTCAGATAAAGGCGGAACAGCCCGGCCCACCGTGGCAGATGCTTGTCGTAGTATGCCACCTGGCTCTTGCGTCGCTTCAGATCGGTCACGGGGTTGCGCGCCGCCGAGCGGCCGCGGTGATGCAGCACTTCCGCGTTGGCGACATAGAGAATGGTGCGCCCCCGCTGCCGCATCTGCATGCAGAGATCGACGTCCTCGGTGTACATGAAGAAGCGCTCGTCGAGCAGGCCGACCGCTTCGAGATCGGGCCGGCGGATCACCATGCACGCGCCGCTCACCCATGCGACTTCGCGCGCCTGCCGGCTCAGTTTGTCGATCTGCCGCACGTAGCGCCGGATCTTCCGCTGATACAGGTTCGACAGCAGTTTCTGCTTGAGGTCGTTCCAGGGCCCGAGCGGTGGACCCCACGAGAGCTCCGGGAAGCCGCGCTCGTTCAACATGCGTGCGCCGCCGATCGCCGCGTCAGGCTGCGCTGCCAGGCCGCGCACCAGCGTTTGAATGGCGCCCGGTGGCGACACCGTGTCGGGGTTCAGCAGCAACACGTAATCGCTCTTGGTGGCGCGAATGCCGATGTTGTTCGCGCGCGAGAACCCGAGGTTGCCTCCCGCGTCGATCACCTGCACACCCGGCCAACCCTGTCGCACGAAGTCGGCCGTGCCGTCGAACGACGCGTTGTCGACCACGGTGATGGTCGTCGGGAAGGGTTCGGTGTGCCCGACGAGCGACTCGAGGCACAGCCCGATCTCATCCTTCGAGTTGTAGGTGACGATGATGATGGCGACGGAGGGACGGTTATCGAACACCGGCGCCCTCCTCGATGGCATGCAGGGTCGCCGCCGCGGCCGCCGGCCAGCTGTATCGCGCCAGTACGCCGGGCGCATGTTGCAGAATCGCGTCGCGCGCCGCGGTGTTGCTAAGGCAATCGCTCAGCGCGTCGACGAGCCGATCGGCCATGTTCGCCGCCGGAACATATCGCGCCGCCGGCCCGTTGGTCTCGCGCGCAATCGGCGTGTCGAGCAACACCGGGGGAATGCCGGACGCCAGCGCTTCGAGCGGTGTCAACCCGAAGCCTTCGTACTCGGATAGAAACGCGAAGACCGACGCCCGCGCGTACAGATCGCGCAGCGTCGCTTCGTCCACGTACGACCGGATGCTGATGCGATCGGCATGGCGGGCCTGGCGTCGGCGCGCCTCGAGATCGAGATGCGGGACAGTGCGGTTTTCGCCCACGATCTCGAGCCGGGCCGACGGGACGCGATCGACGACCCGGTCGAAGCTGGCGATCAATTGGTCGACCCGGCGTCGTGCAAACACAGAGCCCACGTATAGCACGATTGGTTCTCGTGCCGGGGGTTCTGGCGAGGGTTCCTCACGAGGGTTCCTGACGAGGGTTCCTGACGAGGGTTCCGACGATGGTTCTGTGCGGCGGATGCCAAGAGGAATCACGCGGATGCTCGCTTCGGGCAGGCCGATGTGTTTCACGATCTCCGACTTCGAGAACATCGAATCGGTGATGACCACGCGGGCGCGCCGCGCTGATGCGGCGGTCAGCAGGCGCCGCCGCGTCCCTTCGCGGTAGGAGAACCACTCCGGCTTCGCAAAGAACGAGACGTCGTGCACGGTCAGCACCGTGGGCGCCGGCGCGGTCAGTGGGGCCGTGTAGCCCGGCGCAAACAACACATCGGGACGGTCCCGCGACAGCTCGCGAGGCAGCGTCCACTGTTCCCAGGCGCTCCCGCCGCTTCCGGCGAGCACGCGAACGGAATCTGACCACGGCGCGCCGATCTGCGGACGCTCGTGCGCGTACAGGGTCCAGGCGTGACGCTTGGCATCCGGATGGTTCGACCACTCGGTAAACAGCTCGGTCAGATAGCGGCCCACACCTGTTGGCCGCCCGCACAACTCGCGCGCGTCAACCCCGATTCGCATGGACCTGTATCGCCGCGCCGTAAGCCGCCCGCGCCGCCCGCGCACACGCCGGCCAGTTGTAGCGAGCCGCCTGCTCGAGGCCGAGGCGCGCTGCGCGTTCGGCTGGTTGATCGTCCAGCCGCGCCGTCATCCGGGCGGCCAGGCCCTCAACATCGTCAGGATCGACCGGAGCGGCCGCAGCGCCCGCCACTTCGGGTAGCGAGCCGCGCGACGAGACGACGACTGGAATTCCGCACGCCATGGCCTCGAGCACGGGCAGCCCAAAACCTTCTTCGTACGATGGCAACACCAGCATCCGCGCATCCGCATAGCTGGCAGACAGCGTGCCGACGAACAGGATGCGCTGACCACGCGATCCAGCCCGGCGCCTGATTACATCGCTCGCCCACGACGGCGCGCCGGGCGCACAAATGTGAACGCGATCGGTCGCGAGCCCGAGTTCGCGCGTCACTTCGCCGGCCGCGTAATGCGATGACACGATCACCGCATCGGCCCGCGTCGCGTGCGGGCGCGCCAATCGCGGATAGTCGCGCCGGACCTCCGCGGTCATCTGCTCGGGATGTTTCAGGAAATCCAGATCGTGAATCGTGACGACCTGGGCCGCGCGTCGCGCCGGGATCAGCATGGGGCTTTGACTGTGGACCACGTCGCAATCGCCCGCGAGCCACTCGACCGGCGGCCATTCCAGCCGGTTCCACGACCACAGCAGTGCCCGAACTGGAACGTAGCGGTCGACGATGCGTGCGGCTGGCATCTCAAATGCAGGAGTCGGAGCCGGCCGGTCTTTCCATGAGCTGGAGAACAGCACGATTTCGTCCGCCGAGGGCGGCGTCGTGGGCGCGCAAAGGGCGCGGGCCAACTCGTGGACGAACTCGCCGACACCCGTCCGTTCGCGTAACGCCGGGCGGTAATCGACGAGGATCCGCACGCGGAAAGAGTACCACAGATACCGGCAAGTCCTTGTGGTTCAGTATGTTGACAGCACTATACACGGATGATACGCTGTCGTCTTTTGGGGGTTGAATGAAGATCGCGGTGGTGGGGACCGGGTATGTCGGCTTGGTGTTGGGCGCCTGTCTGGCCGAGTCGGGCAACGATGTCACGTGCGTGGATAAAGATGCCGCCAAGGTTCGCATGTTGAGGCGCGGCAAGGTCCCCATATACGAGCCGGGACTGGAAGAGCTGGTGAAGCGCAACAAGTCGGAAGGCCGCTTGATCTTTACGACCGAGCTGCCGAAGGCCGTTCGCACTGCCGAGGTCGTGTTCATTGCGGTCGGCACGCCTCAGGGTGAAGACGGCTCGGCCGATCTTCGTCACGTCATGGGCGTTGCCGGCGAAATCGCCCGTGCCATGAACGGCTACAAGGTCATCGTCAACAAGAGCACGGTGCCGGTCGGCACCTCCGAAAAGGTGCGCGAGGTGGTGCGCCGCGAAACCACGCACCCGTTCAGCGTGGTGAGCAATCCGGAATTCCTGAAGCAGGGCGCGGCGGTCGACGACTTCATGAAGCCCGATCGCGTCGTGATCGGCGCCGAGGATCCGCGCGCGGCCGAGCTGATGGTCAAGCTGCACAAGCCGTTCACCCGCACCGGCGCGCCGATCATGGTGATGGATTGCGCCAGCGCCGAGCTGTCGAAGTACGCATCCAATGCTTTCCTGGCGACGAAGATCTCGTTCATGAACGAGATCGCCAACGTGTGCGATCTGTTCGGCGCCGACGTCGATCGGGTGCGCCAGGCGGTCGGCGCCGATCGCCGCATCGGCACCTCGTTCCTGTTTCCCGGCGTCGGCTACGGCGGCAGCTGCTTTCCGAAGGATGTCAAGGCGGTCACCAAGTTCTCGGCCGACAGGAAATACGACTTCAAGATCCTCAAGGCCGTCGATGCGGTCAACGAGAGCCAGAAGCGGCTGCTCGTCAAGAAGATCGAGGCGCACTTCGGATCGGTGAAGGGCAAGACGATCGCGGTCTGGGGCCTGGCGTTCAAGCCCAAGACCGACGACATGCGCGAAGCGCCGTCGGTGCCGATCATCGAAGCGCTGCTCGCCAAGGGCGCGAAGATCCAGGCCTACGACCCGGAGGCGATGAAGATCGCCAAGGGGATCTTCGGCACCAAGATCACCTACACGTCGAAGAATTACGATGCGCTCAAGGGCGCCGATGCGCTCGCGGTGATCACGGAGTGGCAGGAGTTCCGCGAGCCGGACTTCGCGCGCATGAAGAAGCTGATGCGCTCACCGGTCGTCTTCGACGGCCGCAACATCTACCAGCGCGAATCCATGGCGGCGCAGGGCTTCACGTATTTCTCGATCGGACGCTGACGTGGCGCGGGTGGTCGTCACCGGCGGCGCGGGCTACATCGGCAGCCACGCGGTGCGCGCGCTGGTCGATGCCGGCCACGCCGTCGCGATCATCGACGACCTCTCGGCGGGCCACGAAGAATCGGTGCCTCGCGGCGTGCCGCTGACGCGCGCCGCCATTCACGACGTCGAGACCGTGCGCCGCGTGCTCGCCGAGCATCGGGCCGATGCCGTGATGCATTTCGCGGCGTGGCTGGATGTCGGCGAATCGGTGCGCAAGCCGAACGAGTATTACCAGAACAATGTCGTCGGCACGCTCGCGGTGCTCGCGGCGATGCGCGACGCCGGCGTGCGGCGGTTCGTGTTCTCCTCCACCTGTGCCGTCTACGGCGAACCCGCCTCGGTCCCCATCGTCGAGACGATGCCGACGCAGCCGATCAATCCGTACGGCGAAACCAAGCTCGCGATCGAGCGTGCGCTGCCGCACCTCGAGGCCGCCCACGGGCTCAAGTGGATCGCGCTGCGTTACTTCAACGCGGCGGGGGCACATCCGGATGGCACGATCGGCGAAGACCACGAACACGAGATTCACCTGATCCCGCTCGCGATTCGCGCCGCGAGCGGCGGGCCGGGGCTCCGCCTCTTCGGCCAGGATTATCCAACCCCGGACGGCACCTGCCTGCGCGACTACATTCACGTCTGCGACCTGGCCGACGCCCACCTGGGCGCGCTGGCCGCGCTCGAACGCGGGGCGCCGTCGGCGGCATATAACGTCGGCACGGGCACGCCGCATTCCGTAAGATCAGTCATCGAAACGGTCGCCAAGGTGGTGGGGCGGCCGGTGGCGTGGGAGCCGGCGCCGCGGCGTCCGGGAGACCCCGCCGTGCTTTATGCTGCCAGCGCCCGCGCCCGCGCCGAGCTGGGCTGGTCGCCGCGCTATCCTGATCTGGAGGTCATCGTCCGACACGCATGGCAGTGGCATTCGACCCATCCGAGGGGGTATAGGGTGTCAGGCCCCGATTCCTGATGGACGCTTTTCTGCGCCTTCTTCGTTACGCGGCCCCTCACCGGGCCGTTATCGCCGGCGCCGCGCTGGCGATGATTGTGTACGGGGCGTCGTCTGCGGCGATGGCGTATTTGATCAAGCCCATCATCGACAAGGTGCTGCCGTCGGGTGACGATCTGGGCGTGATCGCCGCCGCGATCGTGGCGGTGTACTTCATCAAGGGCCTGAGCGGCTATTTCTCGAACTACCTGATGGAAGGCCTGGGCCACCGCGTGGTGATGGTCGTCCGCAACCAGCTGTTCCGACATCTCCTCGATCAATCAGCCGCCTTCTTCGCGCGGCGCACGGCAGGTCAGTTGCTGTCACGAATCAACAACGATGTCGGCCTGGTGCAGCGCGCCGTCTCGGAGACGATTGGCGATCTCGCCCGCGAGTCGCTGACGCTGCTGGGGTCAAGCGCGCTGCTGTTCTACTACGACGCCAAGCTCGCGCTGCTGTGCATGACCGCGACGCCGCTGGTGGTGTATCCGCTGGTGCGCTTTGGCAAGCGCGTTCGCACCGTGACGCGGTGGAGCCAGGAGGCGCAGGAACACATCTCGCACGTCGCCGGCGAAGCGTTCACCGGCCACCGCATCGTGAAGGCGTTCGGCGCGGAGGGCCGCGAAGGCACGAAGTTCGAGCGCGCCTCGTCCGCGCTGTTCCGCACCAACCTGAAAGTCACACGCATCCTGTCGATGCTGCCGCCCCTGATGGAGTTCCTCGGCGGCCTCGCCATCGCCGGCGCGCTGTGGTACGGCAGCCGCGAGATCGCGCAAGGCCGGCTGACAGCCGGCGAGTTCACGTCGTTTGTCGCCGCGCTGTTCCTGATGTACGGGCCGATCAAGAAGCTGTCGCGCGTGAACGCCAACCTGCAACAGGCGGTGGCGGCGTCCGAGCGGATCTTCGAGCTGCTCGATACGCATACCGAGGTAAAGGAACAACCGGGCGCCACTCCGCTGCCGCCGTTTGCCGACACCATCGAGTTTCGTGACGTCACCTTCGGCTACGAAGACGGGCACGGGCGCAACACGCTGCGGGGCGTGTCGTTCAGCGTCCGCGCCGGCCAGATGATCGCCATCGTCGGCCGCAGCGGCGCGGGCAAGACCACGCTGGTGAACCTGCTGCCGCGATTCTTCGACGTGACGCGCGGCGAGATTCTCATCGACAACCGCGATATCCGGAACGTCACGCTCGTGTCGCTGCGCGCGCAGATCGGCATGGTCACGCAAGAGACCGTGCTCTTTGACGACACGATCGCCGCCAACATCTCGTACGGCACGCCCGGCGCCTCGCCGGAGGCGATCGAAGCGGCCGCCCGGGCCGCCAACGCCCACGACTTCATCGTCGCGCAGCCCGCGGGCTACCAGACCACGATCGGCGAGCGCGGCCAGCGCCTGTCGGGCGGGCAGCGCCAGCGCCTGGCCATCGCCCGCGCGCTGTTGAAGAACTCTCCGATCCTGATCCTGGATGAGGCGACGTCGGCGCTTGATTCCGAGTCGGAGCGGCTGGTGCAGGATGCCCTTGCCACGCTCCTGCTCAACCGCACGTCGTTCGTCATCGCGCACCGCCTGTCCACGGTCCAGCGCGCCGATGCGATCATCGTGCTGGAACGCGGCCGCATCGTCGAGATCGGCAAGCACGACGAGCTGGTCGCGCGGCCCAACGGCACGTACGCGCGGCTGCACGAGATGCAGCTGCTCGAAACGGCTGAGGCGAAAGAACTCAAGGCAGACGGCCGACGGCAGAAGGCAGAAAGCGCCCGATGATCAAGAGCATGACCGGCTTTGCTTCGCTCACCCGCGACGATGAGCGTGGCACGGTCGGTGTGACGATTCGGGCCGTGAACCACCGGTTCCTGGATCTGCAATTGCGGTTGCCGCCCGTCATCGCCGAGCTCGAGGCGCGGGTGCGGGCGATCGTCCAGAAGCGCATCGGCCGCGGCCGTGTCGAGGTCAGCGTGTCGCTGCAGCTGCGGCAAGTGTCGGCGCCGCAGATCGAGCTGAACGACGAATTCGCGCGGGCGCTGGCGGCGGCGATCGACGACGCGCGCGAGCGCGGCCTGGTGTCGGGCGCGTTGACGCCGGGAGATCTGCTGCGGCTGCCGCAGGCGATCAGCATCCGCGAGCGATCGCCGGAATCCCTCGGCATCGCCGAAGCGCTGGGCCCGGTCGTGGACGGGGCGATCGAGAGCGCGGTCGATCAGCTCGAGACGATGCGGGTGCGGGAAGGCGAGCATCTGCAGAACGACCTCGACGCGCGCAAGGCGCTGCTGTCGGGACTGATCGCCAGGATTGCGGCGGCGGCTGACGCAGGACGCCAGGCGCTCGAGGCCCGCTTGCTGGAGCGCGCGCGAGAGCTCTCCGGGGTGCTGCCGATCGACCAGGCCGCGCTGGCGCAGGAAGTGGTCCGCGTCGCGCAGCGCTCTGACATCAGCGAAGAGGTGACCCGCTTTCACGGCCACCTGGCGCACTGGGACGCGCTGGCCGCGAGCCCCGAGCCGTGCGGCCGCAAGCTGGATTTCCTGCTGCAGGAGATGAATCGCGAAGTGAACACGATCGGCTCGAAAGCCGACGGCCTGCAGGTGTCGGAGGTGGTGATCGAGGCCAAGGCCGAAATGGAGAAGATGCGGGAGCAGGTCCAGAATGTCGAATAGCCGCAGACGGCGCAGATGACACAGAACGACCGGGGCCTGCTGTTCATCATCTCAGCCGCGTCGGGCACCGGCAAGACAACGCTGGCGGAACGGCTCGTGCAGATCCTGCCCAACTTGCGCATGTCGCGGTCGTACACGTCGCGGCCGGCGCGGGCCGGCGAGCGCGCCGGGGTCGACTATAATTTCGTCAGCCGCGAGGTCTTCGAAGCGATGATTGCGCGCCACGAATTCCTGGAGTGGGCCAACGTCTTCGGCAACCTCTATGGCACGTCGCGCGCCGACACCGAGGCGCTGCTGGCGTCGGGCCAGGACGTGGTGCTCGTCATCGACGTGCAGGGCGCCAAGCAGGTCAAGGCGAGCGGCGTCGATCGGACGTCGATCTTCGTGCTGCCGCCGTCATTCGAGATCCTCGAGCGGCGGCTGCGCGGGCGCAGCGCCAACAGCGAGGCCGACATGCAGCGCCGGCTCGCGACCGCCCGGGCCGAGGCGGGCTGTTACGTGGACTACGACTACGTCGTGATCAACGATCGCCTGGAGCCGACCGTGGTGCGGCTGCAGGAGATCATCGCGGCAGAGCGGTCGCGGATGCATCGGATGACCCCGATCGCGGAAGACGTTATTAAGACGTTTAGAAACAAACCAATAACTAATAACCAATAACCAATAACCAATGACCAATAACGAACGACGAACAGCGGACACTTTGGTTATTTGTAATTGGTTATTCGTTATTGTTGGTCTTTAGGACATGGCATTTATAGCTCTCGGCGTGACCGGCGGCATCGGCGCCTACAAGGCGGTCGAGATTGCGCGCGGCCTGCAGAAGAACGGCCACGACGTGGTGGCCGTGATGACGCGCGCGGCGCGGCGCTTCGTCGGGCCGCTGACCTTCGAGGCGATCACGCGGCGCGAGGTGATCATCGACCAGTGGAAGCCGGGGGCCAACGCCGGCCCGGGGTCCCCGCGAGGCACGCCTGCCGAGCGGGGTGGCGTCGAGCACATCGCGATCGCGTCGACCATCGACCTGCTGCTGGTGGCGCCGGCCACCGCCAACACCGTGGCGAAGTTTACGCATGGCCTGGCCGACGATTTTCTGTCGGCGCTGTACCTCGCGACCCGCGCACCCGTGCTGATCGCGCCGGCGATGAACAGCCACATGTTCGATCATCCGGCCGTGGCCAAGAACCTCGAGACGCTGATGGCGCGCGGCGTCCACATCGTCGATCCGGGTTCCGGCTACCTGGCGTGCGGATGGATCGGCAAGGGCCGGCTCGCCGAGCCCGAGGAGGTCGTCGCGGCGGCCGAGCAGGTGTTGCGGCCCGGCAAGGGCTCCACCCTCGCAGGCCGGCGCGTGCTGATCACCGCCGGCCCCACCTATGAAGACATCGACCCGGTGCGATACGTCGGCAACCGATCGAGCGGCCGCATGGGGTACGCGCTGGCGGCCGAGGCGCTGCGTCGCGGCGCCGCGGTCACCCTGGTGACGGGCCCGAGCCACTTGCAGCCGCCGCATGGCGCCGAGGTGGTCAAGGTGCGGAGCGCGGCCGCGATGCACGAAGCGGTGATGGCGCGGAGTGCGGATCAGGACGTCGTGATCATGGCCGCGGCGGTGGCTGACTACACGCCGGCGGAGAAGGCGCCGCAGAAGGTCAAGAAGGCCGATGGCTCGCTGACGATCACGCTGCAGCGGACCAAGGACATTCTCGGTGACGTCAGCCGGCTGCCGTCGCGCGCGCAGGGCCGGCCGGTGCTGGTCGGCTTCGCGGCGGAAACCGAGAACGTGGTCGAGCACGCGCGGCTCAAGCTGCAAAAGAAGAACATCGACCTTGTCGTGGCCAACGATGTGTCGCGCGCCGATGCGGGCTTCGACGTCGACACCAACGCCGTCACGCTGGTGTCGGCCGAGGGCGCCGACGAGCTGCCGCTGCAGAGCAAGAGCGCCGTGGCCGCCCGGGTGCTCGATCGCGTCGAGCAGGTGCTCGCCTCACCGGCGAGAAGCGTCCCGGCTAAGGCTTAACCGATGTCTCGGGAGCTGGCGGATCACCTGCAGTACTACGCCGAGATCGGTGTGACCGGCGTCAGCCGCGATCCGAAATGGCGGACCCGTACGGTGTCTGACACCCGTGCCGATGTGGGCGTCTCGGAACCCGCCGACGCCCCCGAGGCGAGGGTGTCAGACACCTTAGACGCCATCAAAATAGACGTCGGTCCGCAATGCCCGCGCTGCAAGTTGTGCGGGCTCGGCCGAACGCAGACCGTGTTCGGCGTCGGCAACGCCAAGGCGCGGCTGATGTTCGTCGGCGAAGCGCCGGGTGAAGAAGAAGACAAGCGGGGCGAGCCGTTCGTCGGCAAGGCCGGTCAGCTGCTGACGAAGATCATCGAAGCGATCGGCCTGACGCGCGACCAGGTCTACATCGCCAACGTCATCAAGTGCCGCCCGCCGGGCAACCGCAATCCCGAGCCCGACGAAGTGGCCGCGTGCGAGCCGTTCCTGTTCCGGCAGATCGACGCCATCCAGCCCAAGGTGATCGTGCCGCTCGGCAAGTTCGCGGCGCAGTGCCTGCTGAAGACGGCGGATCCGATCACGCGCCTGCGCGGGCGCACCTTCGAGTACCGCGGCGCCACGCTGATCCCGACCTTCCATCCCGCCTATCTCCTCCGCAATCCTTCCGCGAAGCGCGAGGTCTGGGAAGACATGAAGAAGGTCCGCTCCATCCTCCTCGACGAATCTTCATAAGAGTACATGTTCGACATCACAGCCGGGTGCTCCGTTGTCGCCCCCGCCGCAGCCCCGCCGGCCGGATCTCGATCCGACCCTGATTCCGCTCGGCCGGACTATTAGGTCGTGACAGATCGTCTCGTGTTTGTCGCGGTGCCCGTGCCCGCGCTCGGCTTGCTCACCTATCGCGTCCCGGCCGATCAACGCATGCCGGTGCGCGGCGCGCGCGTGGTGGTGCCGCTCGGCAAGCGAACCCTCACCGGAGTGGTGGTCGGTGAAGGCGCGAACTTCGATCGCTCGTTCGAGATCCGCGACGTCCGCGAGGTGCTCGATGATGAAGCGTTCGTCCCGCAGGACGTCGTGGCACTCACCGAATGGGTATCGGACTATTACCTGTCTGGTCCGGGGGCCGCGCTGGCCGCGGCACTGCCGCCGTATGGGCTCACGGCGCGCGTTGATTCGTTCAAGACGGTCCGTATCGCGCAGCTGACACCGGCCGGCCTCGATGCGGCGGATCGGCTGTCGAACACGCCGCGTTGCACCAACGACACCGATCGCGATGTGCCTCGTATCGGTACGCGCCAGCGTGAAGCCGTACTCGCATTGGCCGGTGTGCCCGACGGCCTGCCAGTGGCCGGCCTGGCCGAGCGCGGCATACCAGCGGCCACGCTCGCGCGGCTCAAAACCCTGGGCCTGGTGGCGATGCGAACCGAACGGATCGATCGCGATCCGTTTCCACACGCGGTATCGCCGCCCGCGCTCATCCCCGCGCGCTCGCTCACTTCGGAACAGCAAGCGGCCATGGATCAGCTGCTGCCGCTGGCCAATGCCCGCGCCTTTCATGTCGCGCTCCTGCACGGCGTGACCGGGAGCGGTAAGACCGAGCTCTACATGCGGCTGGCCGATGCGGTCCGCCGCAGCGGCCGCGGCGTGCTCATGCTGGTTCCCGAAATCGCGCTCACGCCGCAGGTGGCGGCGCTGTTCCGCGCCCGGTTCGGCGCGGCGGTGGCGATCCAGCACAGCGGGCTGTCGGACGGCGAGCGCCACGATCAATGGCACCGCATCCGCCGCGGCGACGTCGACGTCGTGATCGGCACGCGCTCGGCGGTGTTCGCGCCGCTCGCCAAGTCCGGCCTGATCATCGTGGACGAGGAACACGACACCTCGTACAAGCAGGACGAGACGCCGCGCTATCACGGCCGCGACGTCGCGATCATGCGCGCCCAGTCCGCCGGCGCGCTGGTGGTGCTCGGCTCGGCGACGCCGACGCTCGAGTCGTACGCCAACGCGCAGGCCGGACGCTACACGCTCGTCACGCTCAATCGCCGCGTGCTCAATCGGCCGCTGGCCGAGGTGCAGATCGTCAACATGCGTGACGAGATCGCCGAAGAAGGCGTCGAGGTCGTGATTAGCAAGCCGCTTCGCGCGGCCATGCAAGCGCGGCTCGATCAGGGCGAGCAGTCGCTCATCCTGCTCAACCGCCGCGGCTTCGCCAGCGCGGTGTTCTGCCGGCAATGCGGATCGAGCCTCGATTGCCCGAACTGCAGCGTGTCGCTGACCGTGCACACCCGCGGGCGCGAAGGCCCTTCGACTCGGTCGACTCCGCAAGCGGAGTCAACCTCGCTCAGGACAGGCTGGATAGCGCGCTGTCATTACTGCAATTTCAGCAGGCCCGTGCCGAAGGCGTGCGAACAGTGCGCGGCGCCCTACATGGAACGGGTCGGGTTTGGCACCGAGCGCGTCGAGGCTGACGTGCGCGCGGCGTTTCCCGGCGCGCGGGTCGCGCGACTCGATCGCGATACCGTGCGGCGAAAGGGCAGCCTGGTCGAGATGCTGGATCGGGTCGCGAAGCGCCACATCGACATCCTGATCGGCACGCAGATGATCGCCAAGGGCCACGACTTTCCCGAGGTGACGCTAGTGGGCGTGATTTCGGCGGACGTCGGCCTCGGCCTCGCGGATTTTCGCGCGGCGGAGCGCACCTTCCAACTGCTGACGCAGGTCTCGGGCCGCGCCGGGCGAGGCGAGCGCCCGGGACAGGCCATCATCCAGTCGCTCGTGCCGGAGCATTACAGCATCCGGCTCGCGACCAGCCAGGACTACCGCGCGTTCTACGCAAAGGAAGTGGAGTTCCGCCGCACCATGCGCTACCCGCCGCAGGTGGCGATGGTCAACGTCGTCGTCCGCGGCCGCACGTTCGGAGAGGCCATCGACGGGGCGAGGGAATTCGCCGACGCCGCGCGCGGCGGCAAGGGCTACGTGATCCTCGGCCCCGCGCCTGCGCCGCTCACCAAGCTGCGCGGCGAGCACCGCGCGCAGTTTTTCCTGAAGGGCACGAGCCGCAAGGCGATGAGGGAAGCGCTGCAGCTCGCGCTCGCCCGCAAACCGGAGCTGGCGCGAAGACTGTCGGTCGATGTCGATCCGCTGTCGATGCTTTAGCGTCCTACGAAAGCGCCAATCGGCGCTGGCGTGAAGCAGACCAGCAGCATCAGCAACGCGACGCCCGCGAGGATCAATCGCCCGGGCCCGAGCGGCTCATGCTCGTCGAGTGTCGGCGGGTGATGGGGGCCGAGGATCAGGATCATGATCACCAGCAGCACCGTCCACGCCACCCAGCTGAGCGAGACGAACGTCAAGCCGATCGCAACGGCGATCATCAAGTAGGTAACCCAGGTCGACTTGCGGCCGAGCACCGCGTAGCAAATGTGGCCGCCGTCAAGCTGGCTGATCGGAAACAGATTCAGCGCCGTGGCGAGCAGGCCGAACCACGCCGCAAACGCCACCGGATGCATGCTGATCGTGTAGCCCTCGGCCAGCGGACCCATCGTCAGCCACGCCGCAAACTGGAACAGCAGCGGCTCGCCAAGTTCGATCAGGTTCAGCGGTGACGGATCGTCCGGCAGCTTGACGACGCGCGACATCCACAGCCCGATGAAGAGCGCCGGCGCCGCGACCAGGAACCCGGCAATCGGACCGGCGATGCCGATGTCGAACAGCGCGACCTTCGTCGGGATCCGCGAGCGGATGCGGATGAACGCGCCGAATGTGCCCGCCAGAAAAAACGGCGGCGCCGGGATGAAGAACGGCCGCGTCACGTCGACGCCGTAGCGCAGGCTGGCATAGTAATGGCCCATCTCGTGGCAGCCGAGTATCGCCAGCACCGTGACGCTGTACCAAAGCCCGTTCAGGTAGTACCACGGAGTCGACACGAGCGGGGCCATCCGCGCCAGGCGTTCGACATCCGGCAGCGCGAGCAGCTGGCTGATCTGGGTGAAGTCGAGCGTGAACCCGAGGAAGTTCTCCGCGCCGGTCAGGGTTGTCGTGACGAGCGTCAACAGGAACAGGACGTAATGCAGCCACACCCGATCGCGACGGGGCGGCGGCAGCGGCGGCGGAACGTAATAGGGAGCGAGGTCGCCATCTTCGGCGGAAGACGACGGGCTGCCGGGCCCGGAAGGCGGATACACGTCTTAACCGATGTTCTGGAGCTCTTTGCCGGGCTTGAACCGAATCGTCCGGCCGGGCGGAATCCGCACCTCTTTACCGGTGCGGGGATTGCGGCCGATGCCGCGCTTTCGAGGCTTCACCTGAAACACGCCAAAGCCACGCAGCTCAATACGTTCGCCGCGTTGCATCGAGTGACGCATCGCTTCGAAGACGGCATCAACCGCCAGCTCGGCCTTCACCTTGGTGACGTCCGCCACCCGAGAGACCTGGTTCACGATGTCGACCTTGATCATGCGCTGCGGTCGTCCCCTTGATCTGCGTAACTAGCTTAATTCAGGGCACTTACGCTGTCAAACGGATAAGTGCTTTGTCTCTATGTATTTATCGGCAGGTCTGTGCACCGCGACAGCGCCCGATGCGCCGCAAGCCCTTAGGAGACTGTAAGATAGAGGAAATCGTGTCGCAGTCACGCAAACCCCAGGTCGTGCTGGTCGGCCGCCCTAATGTCGGTAAGTCGACTCTGTTCAATCGGTTGAGCGGCGCCCGGCACTCGATCGTGACCGCCATAGCGGGTACGACCCGCGACGTCATCACCCATCCCGTGGCGTGGGGCCGGTCCCACTTCGACCTGACCGATACCGGCGGCTTGTTCGGCCACAGCGAAGACCCGCTCCACGAATTGGTGGTGGCCAGGGGCCACCGCGCGCTCAAGCAGGCCGACCTGATCGTGTTCGTGGTCGACGGCCGTGAGGGCCTCATTCCCGGCGATCAGGACATCGCCGAAGCGGTGCGCTCGGCCGGGGTGCCGGCGATCCTGGCGATCAACAAGACCGACGATCGCCGCGCCCGCGCCGGCGCGCTCGAGCTCTATCGAATGGGCTTCGACCCGGTGTTCGAGATCAGCGCCGAGCACGGGCAGAACGTCGGCGAATTGCTCGATGCGATTGTCGAGAAGATCGCAGGTTCGCCAGGTTCGTCGGAACCCGAACCCGGTGAAACTGACGAATCCGAAGAACCCGTGGACCCCGGCGCGAAAGAGGTTGCGATCGCGATCGTCGGCCGGCCGAACGCGGGGAAGTCGTCGCTCGTCAATCGTCTGCTGCGCGAAGAGCGGATGATCGTTTCCGAAGTTCCCGGTACCACGCGTGACTCGGTCGACTCGATCCTCACCTGGCACCGCCGCCAGTTTCGGATCGTCGATACCGCGGGCATCCGCCGTCCCGGCAGAGTTTCGAAGTCGGGCCAGGTCGAGAGCGTCAGCGTGCTGCTCGCCAAGCGCGCCATCGAGCGCGCCGACGTCGTCGTGCTCGTGATCGATGCCACCGTGGGGCCGACCGATCAGGACGGCGCGATCGCCGGAGCAGCGCAGGAAGCCGGGCGCGGCATCATCATCGCCGCGAACAAGTGGGACCTCATGAAGGAGCAAGGGCAGGACGCGGCGAAGAAGTTCGACGAGAACCTGCGCTACCAGCTCAAGTTCCTGGACTTCGCGCCGATCCTCCATATTTCCGCGGTGACCGGCGAGCGCACGCCGAAGCTTCTGGAGATGGTCGACAAGGTTTCGGCGGCCGCCCGCTCGCGGGTCGGTACCGGCGAGCTCAATCGATTCATCGAGAAGATCACGACCAGCGCGCCGCCGGTGACCGCGGGCCATCGCAACGTGCGGGTGATGTACGCGTCGCAAACGAGCGTGGCACCGCCGACGTTCGTGCTCTTCACCAACACGGTGGCGAAGCTGCACTTCTCGTACGAGCGGTTTCTGCAGAACCGCTTGCGCGAAGCCTACGGCTTCTTCGGCAATCCGATTCGCATCCAGATGCGCGGGCGCACCGACGAGCGGGGCGAGCGGCGCAAGACCGCCAGCGAACGCGCGCCCGATCGGCAGGCGCCGGTCAAAAAAGGGCCGGGCTCGCCGCCGACCAGGCGCGCGCGAGAGAAGGCCGCATACAAAGCCGCGCGCAAGGCCGGACTCAAGCCGCCGGCGAGGAGTTGGGACAAACCCGGCGCGACCCGTGGGGGCAAACCTCGCGAGACAGGTGGGGACAAGCCTCGCGAGACAGGTGGGGACAAACCTCGCGAGACAGGTGGGGACAAACCTTTAGGTTTGTCCAGAACGACGCCGCCTAAGAAGGCGCGGAAAGTCGAGAAGCGGCGCCCGAAACGGGCGGGGCGCCGATAGCCGGTGTAAACTGCCCTGCGATGGCGGCACCCAAGCGCGAGCTGTTCAAGGCCGCGGAAGTCTGCGAAGTGGTGCGGGTCCAGCCGTACGTGTTGCGGTCGTGGGAA
>JAUSDY010000116.1 GCA_030650395.1 Acidobacteriota bacterium
CGGCCTGCGCCACGAACGGATAGGTTCTCGCCCCGTTTTGCGACAGCGCATCCTCGAAGACCTCGGTTACGGGAAGCGGCGTCGCGCCAATCGGCAGCGTAGAGTTGTTCGTACCCCCACAGGCGGCCAGCACGGACGACCCCGCCAGCAGGGCGCAGACACCCGCCACCCGCCAGAACCGGCTCACAGAAGACAACATCACCAAGGCTCCTCTAGAAGGTTGAACCCACCGCGAACCGGAAGAGGAACTCCTTCGCCGGACGAAGGCTGTTGCTGAGCACGCCGGCCCGCTGCGGATTCATCGCGAAGATCAGGCGGAACGGCACGTTGAGCACCGGCATGAAGAACCGGATCTCGGCGCCCGTCGAGGTCTTGAACGCACTGGTCTGCCCGATGACCCGCTGGAAGGTCGGCGGCGCATTCGGCGACACCAGCTGCGTCGTCGTGAACGGATCGAAGATCGGCGGCAGGTTCGGATCGACCGTTTCGGTGACGTCCTCTTTCATCGCGAAGCGCTGCCCGATCTCGCGCACCTGGCCGGTGTCGTAGAACAGCACGAGCCGAACGGGCCCGGCAATCGTGATCAGGTACTCGGCGTTGAACAGCATGCTCTTGTTGCCGCCGAGCACGAGGCCGGTGTTGATGGTGTCGCGCGGGCCGATCGAGCGGATGTCGTAGCCGCGGATGGTGTATTCGCCACCGAGGTAGAGCGATTCGGTAATCGGGATGCTCGTGGTGCTGCCGTAGGGCCGGATGTACTCAACCTGCGTGCGGAAGCCGATCGAGGTCCGGCGCGTGTGCGGGATGAACTTGGCGAACTCGAACCGCGGCTTCGTGAAGTTAGTGTTGCCGCCGAGGCCGGCGAAATCGATCGACCCGGTCAGGCGCGTGCCGCTGTTCGGAAAGATTGGATTATCGACCGTGTTGTGGACGAAGCTCGGCGTGACCTTGCTGATGGTGCGCTGGCCGCCCTCGCCGATCAGCAGTGAGTCAGCCAGGTACGGGTTGCGCTGCACCAGCTCCGGCGCGTAATACACCGGGTTGAGGTCCGAGACCTTCACCGCTTCGTAGCTGTAGGTCATGAACATGCGCGAGAACCCGGCGAGCGGGAACCCGCTCGTGATGTTGCCGCCGGTGGCTTCCTGGGTGAACTGGTCGATGTAGCGCAGCGTGCGCTTGTAAACGTCGACGCCGCCGGTGATGTTGCGGTCGAACAGGAACGGCTCCGAGAACGCGATCTGGTAATTCTCGGAACGCGATCCGACCTGCAGCGACACCGTGAGCGCCTCGCCGCGGCCGAGGAAGTTCGCGGTCTGGAACGACAGCTGCCCGAAGAAGCCCTCGAACTGCGAGACGCCGGCGCCGAAGGTGAGCTGGTTGCGGTTCTGCTCTTCGAGCTTCAGCGTGACGTCAACCTGGTTCTTGCTGTTCGGCGTCTTCTGGACGTCGATGCCCTGCCCGTTTTCGAGCGGCTTGAAGTAGCCCAGCTGGTTCAGCCGTTTGACGCTGTACTTCAGCGACTCGGTGTTGAAGACGCCGCCTTCCACGAGGCGGACCTCACGGCGGATCACGTTATCGCGCGTCGTGGTGTTGCCGATGAAGGTGATGCGGTTGACGAAGTACTGCTCGCCCTCCTGCATCCGCATCGTCACGTTGACGGTCGGCTGCGCCGGGCCGGCCAGCGGGCCTTCGGCGGCCGCCACCGGCTCGAGGTCGGGATAGCCCGTGAACTCAAAGTAGCCGCCGCCGCCGTACAATTCGCGGGCTTTCTCGAGACCCTTGCGGATGTTCTTCTCGGTATACCAGTCGCCCTTCTTCATCTTGAAGATGGGCTCGAGAAACTCGGTCTTCACGACCTTGTTGCCGTCGAACTTGAACTCGCCGACGCGGTAGCGCGGACCTTCGTCCACCGGGATGTCGAGCTGCACCCAGCGGGTTTCCTTGTCGACGCTGTCTTCCAGCACCTTGATCTCGGGCTGCCCGATCTTCGCGGCGATGTAGCCCTTGTTCCGGTAGTACTCGACGATCTTCTCGGCGTCTTCCTCGAACTTGGCTTCCTGATAAACGCCCTTGCCGGTGATGAACGACAGCCAGCTTTTCGCCTTGGTCGATTTCATCTGGCGTCCGAGCGTGCCGTCGCCGACCGCGGTGTTGCCGACGAAGTTGAGGGCGCGGACCTTGACCTTCGGCCCTTCCTTCACGTCGAACACGACCTTCACGAGCTTGGGGCCGCTCGGCAGCGGCTCGACCGACGAGGTCACCTCGGCGAATTCGTAGCCCTTGTCGGCCATGAAGCTCTTGACGATGCCCTGGACGCGGCGCACCACGGACTGATCGAGGAACGAATCAAGCCGCAGCGAGACGCCCAGCTCCTTCATCTTCTCGTCGATCTTCGTGCGCTCGACCTTGGTCGACCCGGTGTAGTCGACGATCTTCACGCGCGGCCGCTCTTCCATGTGGTAGATGACGCGCTTGCCCACGACGCCGTTGTCGTAGGGCTCGTCGAGCGTTTCGATCCACAGGTTATCGAGGAAGCTGGTGGCCCACAGCCGCTTGAAGTCGTCGAGCAGCGATTTTTCGGTCGTCTCGTTGAACGGCACGAAGACGCCCTCGGACTCACGCGTGAACGGGGTCTGGATGTAATACAGGTAGGTCTGCGGCTCGATGATCGACTCGTTCACCGGGTGGAACCGGATTTCGGTCTGCCTGATCACCGGCCCGGACCCGGCAGGCGGTTGGCGCCCAGCCGCAGGCTGGGCCCCAGCCGCCTGTCCCGCCGAAGCGTCGAGAGACGCGAAGGCGGACGCCAGGAACAACGCTAAAACAAAGAAAAATCTAGACATGGGAACGTACAAGCCCGTCGGGCGCTGGCTATTCAACCCTTAATCCTACCGCAGTTCAGACGTTCGAGCTCAGGCGGCGGCCTGCCACGACCGGCTGGCCGGCCGGACGGTAGGCCAATTGGCCGCTTTCCAGGTAAACCTCGATTTCGCCGCCTTGCAGGTGGCCCCGAATGAGCTCCTCGGCCAGCGGGTCCTCGATATGCCTCTGGATGGCCCGGCGCAACGGGCGTGCGCCATAGGAACGGTCCTTACACGTAATGTCGATGATCCAATCCGCCACTTCCGGCGAGACGATCACCTTCATCCGCCGGTCGAGCAGGTTGATGTTCAGCTGATCGACTAGCAGCGCCAGAATCAGCCGCAGATCATCGTCGCTGAGCGCCTCGAACACGATCAGCTCGTCGACGCGGTTGATGAACTCGGGGTTGAAGGTCCGCTTCACCTCGCCGAGCACCATTTCCTGCACGCCCTTGCTGGCGTCGCCGGCGTTGTCTGACTGGAAGCCCATCGACGCTTTTTTCTGGATGAAGCGCGCGCCGATGTTGGACGTCATGATCAGGATCGCGTTCTTGAAGTTGACGCGATTGCCAAGGCCGTCGGTCAGGTGGCCGTCTTCAAACACCTGCAGCAGGATGTTGAAGATGTCCGGGTGGGCCTTTTCGATTTCATCGAGCAGCACCACCGAATACGGGTTCCGCTTCACCTTCTCGGTGAGCTGGCCGCCTTCTTCATGCCCGACGTATCCGGGCGGCGAGCCGATCAGCTTCGACACCGAGTGCTTCTCCATGTATTCCGACATATCGAAGCGAATCAGCGCGTTCTCGCTGCCGAACAGGAACTGCGCGAGGGCGCGGGCGAGCTCGGTCTTGCCGACGCCGGTCGGCCCGAGGAACATGAAGCTGCCGACCGGACGGTTCGGGCTCTTGAGCCCGGCGCGCGAGCGGCGAATGGCGCGCGACACGGCGGAGATGGCCCGCTCCTGGCTGATCACGCGCTTGTGGAGGTCGGCCTCCATGCGAATCAGCTTGTCGCTTTCGTCCTGGTTGATCGACGACAGCGGCACGCCGGTCCACTTCGACACCACTTCGTCGATCTCGGCGCGTGACACCACGACCTTGCGCGCGCTCGAACGCACGTCGAATTTCTCGCGGACGAACTGCAGGTTCTCGCGCGCCACCTGTTCCTGCTCGCGGTAGAACTGCGCCTTGTCAAAATCCTTGGCCGAGACCGCGCTTTCCATCTGCTCGACGGCGACGCGGATGCTCTTGTTGATCTCGCCGAATTCCCCGCTGTAGCCGGCTTCGCGCAGCTTGGCGCGGGCGCCCGCCTCGTCCACCAGATCGATCGCCTTGTCGGGCAGAAACCGATCCGTGATGTAGCGGCTCGACTGGTAGACCGCCGCCTCGAGCGCTTCGCGCGTGTACTCGACGTGATGGAACTGTTCGTAGCGGTCCTTGACGCCCAGCAGGATCGAAATGGTCTCGCCTTCCGACGGCGGGTCCACCTTGATGGCCTGGAAGCGGCGCTCGAGCGATCGATCCTTCTCGATGTACTTGCGATACTCCGCCGGCGTGGTCGCGCCGATGCAGCGGATCTCGCCGCGGCTCAACGCCGGCTTCAGGATATTGGCGGCGTCGAGCGAGCCTTCGGCCGAACCCGCGCCCACCAGCGTGTGGAGCTCGTCGATGAAGACGATGATGTGCGGGTTGTCGGTCAGCTCTTTCATGATCGCCTTGAGGCGCTCTTCGAACTGGCCGCGATACTTGGTGCCCGCGACGATCAACGAGATGTCGAGCGCGAGCAGGCGCTTGTCGGCGAGAAAGTGCGGCACGTCGCCGTAGACGATTTTCTGCGCCAGGCCTTCGACGATGGCGGTCTTGCCGACGCCGGGCTCGCCGATCAGCACGGCGTTGTTCTTGGTGCGGCGGCACAGCACCTGCTGCACGCGCTCCAGCTCGTAGTCGCGGCCCACCAGCGGATCGAGCAGGTTCTTCATCGCCGCTTCGGTGAGGTCGCGGCTGAACTCGGCAAGCAGCGGCGTTTCTTTGACGCGCGTCAGCGACGTCTTTTCGTTCAGCAGCTGCACGATGTCTTCGCGCACCTGGTGCAGGCGCATCCCCTTTTCCATGAGGATGGTCGCGGCGACCGAGCGCTCTTCACGCAGGATGCCGAGCAGCAGATGTTCGGTGCCAATGTAGTTGTGCAGGAGGCGATCGGCCTCTTCCGCGGCGTACTGAAGCACGCGCTTGGTTTCGGCGCTGAACGGAATCTCGACTGAAGTGGAAACTTTCTCGCGGAAGACGGTGCGGCCTTCGATGTCTTTGCGAATGTTCTCGAGGGACAGATGGGATCGGGCAAAGATCCGACTCGTCAGGCCTTTGCCTTCACGAATCAGACCCAACAGCAAGTGCTCGGTTTCAATGGAAATGCTACCGAGTTGGCTTGCTTCGTAGCGGGCGAAAAACAGCACCCGCCTGGCTCGTTCGGTATAACGCTCGAACATCCGACGCCGCCCCCCTCTTTGTTGACATTATACGGCCAAACGGGTGTTTCACACCTTTGCAATCCCGCTAAGTTGCGGAAAGACAGTGACTTCGGAGTTTTGGATTGCGAGGCGGCTTGGTGTACGATCTCGCGCGTGACGGCCAATTTAGACACAGGCTCGCCGGCACCCCCCGAGACAGGCTCGACACCACGGTCGCGATGGGAAACCATTGTCTGGCCGCCCTGGTTGCCGGTACGCGCGCGACTGCCGCTCATCGCCCAGATCGCCGGCGCGTCCGCGCTCATTGCGGCCCTGGCCATGCCGCAGTGGGCGGACGTTGCCAAGACGCCGGCCGCGGCCGCTGCGCCGACATCGGCCGTTCCGCCGGCAGCGGCCGTTGCGCCGAAGCCGGTCGTGCCCAAGACGGCGACGCGCCCCGCTCATCTGAATCTCGACGTTCGACATGCCTTCCGGAGCATCGATCTGTCGGTCACCGTCGACGGCAGGTCAGTCCTCGACACCACAGTTGAGGGCAGCGGCAAACGCTTCAAAGTATTCGGCAAACGCGCCGAGAGGGGCTACACGACGTCGCTGAATCTGTCTCCCGGGGTCCGGGTGGTCCGTGTCCGCGTGCGGTCCGCGGCCGACAAATTCGATCACACACGCGTCGAACGGTTTGATCTCGACTCGGCATCGGTGGCGACGCTGCAAATCGCGGCAGATAGGGCCGGCCTCTCCGTCGTCGCCGAGCGGCCTCCCGCCCCCGAGCGGGCGCCCGCGCCCCCGGCGACGCAGGTCACGCAGGTAGCGCAGGCGACGCAGGCGACGCAAGTAGCACAGGCGGCGCAGGTAGCACAGGCGCAGCAAGCCAGCGCCCTCGCTGAGCTGTATCAATCACTGCGTTCGATACTGATCGCGGTCGCGGGATTCATCGGCTCGGCAGCGACAGGTTTTGTGGTCCAGGAATTTCTCAGATCCCGGAAACAAGTGATGGGCCGCTAACCGCGGCAACCGCACTATGATTCGCCGATGAGCAACACAGTCGGCTTCATCGGCCTGGGCCTCATGGGCAAGCCCATGGCCCTCAACCTCCTGAAAAAAGGCTTCTCCGTCATCGTCCATAGCCGCAGCCGCGGGCCGGTCGAGGCCCTGGTCGCGGCCGGCGCGAAACCGGCCGGCTCCCCTGCCGAAGTCGCACGTGCCGCATCACGGATCGTGACAATGCTGCCGGATGGACCCGACGTGAGCCTGGTGCTCGAAGGCGATCACGGCGTGTTTGGCGCGATGGCGAAGGGCACCGTGATCGTTGATTCAAGCACGATTGCTCCGGCCACGGCCCGCCGGTTGGCCGACCGCGCCGCGGAACTGGGCTCCTCGCTGCTGGATGCGCCGGTGAGCGGCGGCGAGGTCGGCGCCATCGACGGCACGCTGACGTTCATGGTGGGCGGCAACGCCGGGGCTCTCGAAGCCGTGCGTGACATGCTCGGCGCGATGGGCAAACCCGAGCGCATCGTGCACGTCGGCGACTCGGGCGCGGGGCAGATCTGCAAAGCGTGCAACCAGATCGTGCTCGGCGGCACGATGGCGGTCGTCGCCGAAGCCATCGCGCTGTCGCGCAAAGCGGGCGTCGACCCGATGAAGGTCCGCGCCGCGTTGATGGGCGGCTTTGCGCAGAGCCGTGTCCTCGAAGTGCACGGCGAGCGGATGATCACCGGCAACTGGAAGCCGGGCTTCAAAGCGAAGCTGTTCAACAAGGATCTCGGCATCGCGATGAACACGCTCGGGGAAAACCACGTGCCCGCCCCTACAAGCGCCGTCGTGCAACAGCTCGTGCGCGCGCAGATTGCAGCGGGCGAGGGCGAAGAAGACTATTCAGGAATCGCGAAGGTCATCTTCAAGCTGGCGAATCTCTAATCTTGGGGGCGTGCGAGACGAGCACCGCTTTGGGCTGATTCCCTAGGCTGCCAGAGCGCGGGGCCGGTCTGAAAGTGCCAGTTCATGCCAATCCCGTATCCCCAATACGCATGGACGTTCTGGGCCCAGACCAGCTTCGACATCGTGACGGACACATCGAGGGACTCGCTCATCGCGAAGCTGAAGCCTCCCCCCAGGTTCAGCGAGTTGTTCCGCGAGAGCCGATCGTGGTTGCGTGAAAGTTCCGTCGAAAGGCCCGCGTAGGGAAAGTCCAGGCCCCTGGGCCTGGGCAACGCAGGAATACTCTCGGTGTCGGCCACCGAGATGGCCGTCGTTCTCGGATGCCGTTTGACCTGGGGTGAGTGTGCCGGCACGCTCGCCCAGGTTCCGTTGGCGGGCGGTGCTCCTCGCGAAATCCTGAAGGACGTGCTGGGCGCGGACTGGAGTCCCGATGGCCGCACGCTCGCGGCCGTCGCGGTCGCCGGCGGCGCGTATCGGCTGCACTACCCGATCGGCAAGGTCCTGTATGAAGCTCCGGGCTGGATCACCTCCCCCCGGGTCTCACCCAAGGGCGATCTGGTTGCCTTCCTCGATCACCCGACCCTCGGCAATACCCGGGTCGGTGAGCTTGGTCGACCTGATCGGAAAACGAACGACCTTGTCCGCCGGATGGAAGGCCCTGCAGGGGCTCGCCTGGTCGAGCGCGGGCGATGAGATCTGGTTTACGGGCTCGCGCATCAGTCGCGGTGGGAGTCTTGCGCTGTACGCGGTCACGCGTTCCGGACGGGAGCGCGAAATTTTTTCGTCTGCCGGAACCCTGAAGCTCTACGACATTTCTCGCGACGGGAGCCAGGTACTGCTCCTGCGTGGCACGCCACGCGCCAGCATCGTTAGCTTCGGCCCCGGCGCAGCACAAGAGCGGGAACTCTCCTGGTTCGATTACTCGACCGTGGCCGATCTCTCCGCCGACGGCACAACACTGTTGTTCTACGAATGGGGGGAGGGGGTCACGGGGACAATGACGGTGTTTCTCCGGAAGACAAACGAACCGGAAGCCATCCGGGGGCTCTCGGGGCGAATAACGAAGGCGTCAGGTGGAACGCCGATCCAGGTGGCTCCGTACACCACCGTTCGGCCGTCGGGTCCGAGGCGAGCGCCACGGATGTTGCCATGTCTGAACGTGAGCTGGCGAAAGACCGGAAGCGGTTCGGGACGCCCTTGCCCCAGCAGAAACGCGCCCGCCATAGCCCCGATCGCGGCAATGACGATCGCGACCAGCGTCAGCAGGCGCAGCGGCGACGTCCAGACGGCGCGGCGAGTGGGAACGGTCGCGGAATCCAGGCCCTCCGCTTGGGCCAGATGCTCCTGAAGGTCGCGGAGATCTTTGACGAGGTCGCCGGTGGACCCGTACCGCTGATCGGCGTCCTTCGAGAGACATCGCTCCCCAGTCCGGCGTGATCATGATGTTCTCGGGCTTCAGGTCTCAATGCACGATCCCGGCTGCGTGGGCCTTGGCGAGCCCGTCGGCGATCTGTGCGCCGATCTGAAGCAGTCTCTTGGTCGGCAGCGGTCCGGACACAACCTCGCGCAGAGTCCTCCCCTCCACCAATTCCATGGCGATGTAGACAATCGAATCGGCTTCGCCGATGTCATAAACCGTCGTGATGTTTGGATGATTCAGTGCCGATGCCGCCCGCGCCTCTTGTTCGAAGCGGCTGACGAGCTTTGGACTCGACGCAAGCTCCCCTGACAGGACCTTGACCGCCACGTCGCGCCCGAGCCGTGTGTCCGTGGCTCGATACACTTCACCCATCCCGCCTCGGCCCAGCAGGGACACAACTTCGTATGGCCCGAGCCGGGTCTTAGGCTGCAGCATGGCTTCGCGCGAGGGGAAAGGCAGTGGCGGCCATCGTATGCGCCCCCTGGCAGGCCGTCAACTGCGCGGCCCGCGCAAAGGCCGTCGGTCCAAGGTCAGAACCTCCGTGGAGAAAACAGATCAATCGGATGTCGTGTCGTGCCATCGATCGCCAAGTCCGCCAGGATCTCGCCCACCACCGTCGCAAACTTGTAGCCGTGTCCCGAGCACGGTGACGCGATCACCACTTGCGGATGGTTCGGATGAGGCCCGATGACGAAATGATGATCGGGCGTCAGCGTGTACATGCAGGTCACGGTCTCGACGAGGTTACCCGCCGAAAGCAACGGAATGCAGGGCGCGAGCGCGTCACGCATCGCGCCGACCTCGTCGGGGTGCACGACACGGTCGATCGTGTCGGCCGTGCACCGCGCGCCGCCGCCAGTTCGAAAAAACGCGACCTTGACGCGATCGTAGGGCACCTCTTTATGGGGTGCCTCCGCCGGGAACCCGTAAAACTGCACGCCCTCGCCACGATCCCAGATGTAGATCGGAAATCGCTCCGGGGCGAACGGCGCGGTACCGCCCGGCGGCGCGAACCAGTACAACACCTGCCGCTCGATCTCGAGAGGTAACAACGGCAAGTGGAACATCTCCGGCGCCCAGGCGCCGGGCGCTAGAACGAGACGCGCGGCTGTATGGCTGCCGCGAGTCGTTCGCACTTCGACCTCTCCGGATGGTTGCGCGCGCCAGTCGAGGACGCGCTCGTCGAAGCGCAACTCGGCGCCGTGACGGTTCGCCTGTTCGAGATGCGCATGAATCGCGCTCTCGGGACGAAGCACGCCGGCTCGCTCCTCGTACAACGCCACCTCGCCCGGCTGCGGCGTGAACGGCGGGAATCGCCGCCGAATCTCCGCGGCATCGAGCAGCTCGTGCGCCAGCCCGTGCGCGCGCGCACTGCGCAAGCTTCCGCTCACGACGTCGCTGTCGGGGGTGCCGATCATCAAGCCGCCGGTGATCGTGAGGAGCGATCGTCCGCTGTCGCGTTCGAGCTGTTCCCACAACTCGTAGGCTCGGAGCAGCAACGGCACGTACGAGGGATGTTCGAAATACGCCAGGCGGATCACGCGCGAGCGGCCATGACTCGATCCCAACGCGTGCGCCGGTTGATACTGCTCGAGGCCCAGCACGCGTTGGCCTCGCGCGGCAAGATGCGCGGCGGCGGCGCTGCCCATGCCGCCAAGTCCGATCACGATCACGTCGAAGGACGCCACGCAGTGTAGGATGCCACTACGGTGAATCTTCTGTCTTTCCTGTTCTTTGCCAGTGGCTGCGCCGCGCTGATCTACGAAACGGTCTGGTTCCATCTCGTCCAGTTGGTGGTCGGCGCTTCTTCGATCTCGGTCGCCGTGCTTCTCTGCAGCTTCATGGGCGGCATGGCGCTCGGCAGCGCGCTGCTGCCCCGCTTGGTGCCGGCATCGATCCATCCGCTGCGTGTCGTGGCCGCGTTGGAGGCGGGCATTGCGGCGCTCGGCATCATCGTCCCGCTGGCATTGCCGTACGTGCAGCAGGCCTACGTCGCGATGGTGGGCTACGGCTACGCCGGTGTCCTGCTTCGAGCCACTGCGTGCGCGGTCGTGCTGACGCCGCCGACCATGTTGATGGGCGCGACCCTTCCCGCGATCGCGCGCTGGTTCGATCGCCGGAATGAGGCAGCTTCATCGGTCGGCTTCCTCTACACCGCTAACATCGCGGGCGGCGCCGTCGGCACGGTGCTCGCGGGGTTTTACCTGCTTCGTGTTTACGACACGGTCGTGGCGGGGGCGGTCGCCGTTGCAATCAACATCGCGGTGGCGATCGCGGCGTGGTGGTTGGCAGTTAATCGCGACGAGGCGGACAAACCTTCCACCTTCGCGCTCGGCGCTTCGGTGGACAAGAAAGGTTTGTCCCCACAAGTCGTGGACTCACCGTCGCTCGACACCCCTCGCCTGGCGCCGATCTATGTGGTCGCGGCGATGTCGGGGTTCACCGCGCTTGGCGCCGAGGTGGTGTGGACGCGCCAGCTGTCGCTGCTCTTCGGCGCCAGCGTCTACACCTTCTCGTTGATCCTGGCGGTGTTTCTCGCGGGGTTGGGCGCGGGCAGCCTGGCCGGGTCGTCACTCGCGCGACGTTCAAAGAATCCGGCTGCCACCCTCGGGCGCGCCCAGCTGCTGCTCGCCTTCGCGATCGCCTTCGGCGCGTGGATGATCGTTTATGGGCTGCCGCTATGGCAGCCGACGAAGTCGTTTCTTCCATGGGTGCGATCGTCGCCGCCACTCACGTTCGCGTTCGACGCCGTACGCTGCGCGATCGCGCTGATGCCCGCAACGTTGCTGTGGGGCGCAAGCTTTCCGTTGATGCTGGCCGCCGCGCGCGGCGCCGATTTCCGGAGGCAGGTGTCGCGCATCACGGCGATCAACACGGCCGGCGCGCTGATCGGCACGTTGGCCCTGACCCTCATCGGCATCCCGATGCTGGGAAGCCAGCGATCGCAGCAGGCACTGGTGCTCCTGGCGGCGCTGGCCGGCCTCGCGATCCTCTCGCGCGCGCCGCGCCCGCGCCCCGCCGCGAACGTCGCCGTCTTCGCAGCGGCCGTCGCGATCGCGATCCTGGCGGTGCCGCCGGTTCCCGGCCGGATGATCGCCTATGGCCGATCGGTCGATTCGTGGAGCTCGATCAAGCGCTTCCTGTACCTCGCGGAAGGCGCGACCGCATCCGTGGCCGTCACCGAGGGCATCGGCGGCATGCGGCAGTTCCATATTGCCGGCAAGGTCGAAGCCTCCGACATGGATGTCGACATGCGCCTCGAGCGCATGCTCGGCCACATCCCCGCGCTGGTTCATCCCCACCCGCGCTCGGTCCTCATCGTCGGCGTCGGCGCCGGCGTCACCGCCGGCGCGCTGGCCATTCACCCGGAGGTCGAGCGGATCGTGATCTGCGAGATCGAACCGGTCGTGCCGACAAGCGCGCGCCAGTTCTTCGGCGTCGAGAATCACCACGTCTTCGACGACCCGCGCGTGCAGCTGGTGTTCGACGACGCGCGGCATTTCTTGCAGACGACGGATGAGCGTTTCGACATCATCACGTCGGATCCGATCCATCCGTGGGTCCGTGGCGCCGCGACGCTGTACTCGCTCGAGTACCTGCAGCTGGCACGCGCGCATCTCAATCCGGGCGGCGTGGTCACGCAGTGGATACCGCTCTACGAAACAGACGTGCCTTCAGCAAAGAGCGAGATCGCCACGTTTGCGCAGGTATTTCCAGACACGACGCTGTGGAATCCCGATCTGCTGGAGGAAGGCTACGACCTCGTCGCGCTGGGCCGCGTCGAGGCGGCGCCGATCAGCGAGGCCGCCATTGCGCTGCGGATCAACGCGAGCGCGGCGGTACGAGAATCGCTCAGTGAGGTGACGTTGAAGACGGCGGCGGCGGTGCTGAGCACCTACGCCGGTCGCGGACGCGACCTCGCGCCGTGGCTGGCTGACGCGCAGATCAATCGAGAGCGGCATTTACGCTTGCAATACCTGGCCGGCCTTGCCGCCAACACCGACCAGCGTTTCGAGATCTTTCAGCAGATTCTGCAATACCGTCGATATCCGGCGGACCTGTTCGAAGCGTCCGCCGAACTCGAGTCTCAAATCAGGCTGTGGTCCGCGCCGTAGGGCACCCCTTTATGGGGTGCCGCGGGCACTAGCCCTTCTTCTTGCCGGTGCCGGCCGAGGTGAACTGGCCGCCCGCCATGTCCTGCTTGACCACGAGGGCGCCGTCCTTCAGCGTGAGCGTCATCACGACCGGGATCGAGCCCTGCTGGCCTTCCTGGGTCCACTTCAGGACCAGGTCGGCGCCCACCACGCTGATGTCGGTGATGGTGACGGGGCCGCCGCGGCCGCCGCCCAGTTCAGCGGCGACCTTGCCGCCGACGTCGGTGATGGCCAGCGGGCGTTCCTGGGGACCACGGCGGCCTTCGACGGTCAAGACCCAGTCGCCGACGAACGCCTTCGCCTGCGTGGTGTCCAGGGTCGAGGCCTTTCCCTGGGCTGACGCCAGGACGGGCATCGCCAGGGCAATGGAACACGCGGCGAGGAACAGAACGGTCTTTCGAATCATTGACAACTCCTTCAATTGAACGGAATCGGATACAACGGCATTGTTCGATACGGCGACGACTGGCCGACTGCTTACCGCGCCGGCCGGCCGGGCGCGAGGTAGGATCGCGCGCATGACATTTCGTGTGATCCCGGCGGTGTTGTCAATCGTGATCGTTTCCGGGCTGTTGGCCGCAGGTCAGTCCGCGCCCCAGCCGATGACCGGCCGCAATCCGCTCGACATTGCCCGTGTTCTGGCGGCGCGTTACCCGGCCCAGCCAATCATGAGCTACATCCCTGCACTGGCGTGGTCGGGATCGCTCCGTCTGGCTGCCCTGACGGGCGAGGATCGATGGCGGGAAAAGCCCCGCACCGAGATGGGCGCGTTTCTGTCAGGCAAGACGCCGCCGATCGCCGAGCCGTATCGTTTGACCAGCCTCGCCGGGCACCTGGCGTTCGCGGATGCCGCTGCGCTTGATAAGAACGCCGCCGCCGGGACGCTGGCCACAAAGGCCGCTCAGTTCATGCTGCCCACCTTCGCCAAGGCTCCGGCGGACAAGCCGCAAACGCCGGGCGAAAGCGTTCGATTCGCGACCGGTTGGACCGACGACATGTTCATGGCGAGCTCGTTGTTGTCGCGCGTTGACAACGGCGCGCACGCCGCCGTCGTCGGCGCGTTGTTGACGACCTATGCGCAGAAGCTCCAGCGGCCCGATGGGTTGTTCATCCATGCCCAGGACGGACCGCACGCGTGGGGCCGTGGCAACGGCTTCGCACTGCTCGGCGTCACCGAAGCGCTGACGCACTTGCCCGAAGCGTGGACCGATCGTCCAACGGTTCTCGAGATCTACCGCAAGCACGTCAAGGCGCTCGCCGGCCATCAATCTGATGACGGCAGCTGGCGGCAGGTCGTGGATGAGCCCACGAGTTACCGCGAGCTCACCGTGACGGCGATGACCGTCGCCGCGTTATCGCGCGGTGTGGCGCGCGGATGGATCGATCGCGCGACCTATCAGCCGGTGATCGATCGCGGATGGCAGGCCGTGACCGCGCGCGTCATGGACGACGGCACGGTGCGCGATGTGTGCTCAGGAACGGGCTCGGGCCCGACGAAGGAGTACTACCTGAATCGCCCCGTCGTGAACGGCGGCGACGACCGCGGCGGCGCGATGGCGCTGCTGGCGGCGATTGAAGTCGAAACGATGCGACGCGAGTTGTCGCGGCGCTGATCCGCGGCGCTCCGTAAAGGAGTGCCCTACTTCTAGAATCATTGTGACTTGCTACGCGCCCAGTCTTCCCACATCAGGCCGTCGACGCGCTTGAACTCTTTCGTGTTCGCGGTCACGAGTGTAATGCCGCGCCGAACCGCTTGAGCAGCAATGAGCGCGTCGTACGCGCCGATCATCCGCCCCTCGCTCTCAAGCTGTGATCGAACCTCTCCCGCGGCCCGCGCATCCGCATCGTCCCAATCAAGAATCTCGAACGGGCCCGCGAGGAACGCCTGTAGCCGCGCCGTGTTCGATTCGCGCCGGCTGCTCTTCGATACGCCGTACCACAACTCGTGCAGGACGACGGTCGACACGCACACGACGGAGCCTCCGGCGATCGCCTCCTTGAATCGTGAGCGGACGGGCACCGACGACCCGTTGATGAGGGCGATGCAGGCGTTGGTGTCGAGGCAGTACTCGATCACGCGAAGTCGTTGCGCACCGGCGCGGCCGGTTGGCGCCGATCGGCAAGAAACTTTTCGCTCTTGAATCGATCGAGCTCGGCAAACCAATCGTCGACCGTCGGCGACACCGGCTCGAGCAACACACCGCGGCCCTGACGCGTGACCCGGACCTGAGTGCCCGAGAAGCGGAATTCCTGGGGCAACCGCACTGCCTGGCTGCGGCCGTTCACGAAGATCTTGGCGAGTTTGGTCACGTTGGTGCGCTCCTTGGTATATATCGTCAGTATATACCACGATCGCGCCCTTCGACCCTTCGCCCAGGATGCGTCAACGCGACAGAACCGCTACGGCACGCGCGACCTGGCCCAGTCCCAGCCTTCCAGTCCGCGTGCGTTGACCGCCTTCACGACCACGACGGAACCGGCGGCGAGACCGCTGAGGCTCGCGCGCGGCCCTTTCACCGTCGTTCCCACGGTCAATGGTCCCGCGGCAGGGCCGGTCGCTACGAGGTATGACGTCACGCCCTTCTCCGGGCTCGCAGTCCACGACACGGTGATCGCCTGCGCCACGCGCTCCACCTTCAAGTCCTTGACCCGGGAGGGGCTCGACGCCAGCAGCATCAACGTGGCCGCCGTGGTCTTGCTCGTCTCCGCGATCAGCTCGTGGTTCTCGAACTCCAGCAGGTCGTGCGCCTGGTGATAGTGCGGGTTGCTCAGCACGGGATATGAGCCGATGCCGCCGACGATGTCGCCGTACGCGTCGTAGTACGCCGCCGCGTCGGTGCTCTTGAAATAGAGGGCGTCGTAGGTGATCAGCCGGGTGAAGAGGAACGCCGCCCCATGCTGGATGTCACGAATGCCGGGGTTCGAGTAACGGATCGTGTTGTCGAGGTGATGGTCGTTGGCCCACCCGATCATGTCGTTGTTGAGGGCGCCGACGATACGGACCTTGTTGGCGACGGCCCGCCGCACGTACTCGCGGCTGCCGAGCAAGCCCGCTTCCTCGCCGGTGAACGACGCGAAGACGATCGTCGCTTGCATCGGGTGCCCCGCCAGCACGCGCGCGGCGTCGAGCAGCGCCGCCGTGCCTGACGTGTTGTCGTCGGCTCCCGGTCCGCCCGCCACCGAATCGTAGTGGCTGCTGACGACGTAGACCAGTTCGGGGTTCTCGGTACCGCGAAGGGTCGCCAGCACATTCGCGGTCTTGCCGCCCAGCGCGTTCGCCACGTCGAACCACTGCATCTCGGGCTCGTAGCCAAACGACTTGTAGGCGTTGAACAGGTACTCCGACGCCAGCTTGTTCCCGGGACGGGTGATGTGCTTGGAATCGAAGTCGAACAGCGCCTTTTCGTAGCCGAAGATTCGGGACGTCGAGACCTGGCTGACGATGCGGCGAACGTCCGCGGCGATGGGGCCAAATGTGCGGCCACCGGCCTCACGAAGGGCGGTCTCGCCCGCCAGGTTCGCGCGGAGCCGGACGAGCAGGTCGGCCTTCGTGACCTTCTCGCGCAAATCCACGAGGTAGACACCGCGCTCCGGAGACACCGTGTCGCCGTCGCGTTCAGCCCCAATGAGCACTTGTTCGCCGCCCGGGCTGACGCTCCATTGATACTCCGGCGCGATCGTGCGCACGGTGTTGTTGTGGAACAGGCGTACCCGCGTCCCGGTGGCGAGATCGTGGAGGAACGAGCGCCGATGACGGGGCTCGCCGACCGCGGTCAAGAGACGGTTCGCTCCCACGAACCTCGGCACCACGTCGTGCTGAACGTCTTTGGTCAGGCGTCGCTCGCCCGTGCCATCGCGGTTGGCGACATCTACTTCCCAGTCGTCGCGCGGCATGATTTGATACGCCACCCGCGAACCATCACGCGACAGGGCTGGCGCGTCGAGCCGTCCCGTCGTCTTCACCACGGCGGTGGCGTCAACAAGGGGCGCACCGACCATGAGGTGGGACTCGGCGCCGGCGCGGGCGACGTAGGCGAGCGTGCGGCCGTCCGACGACAGCGTGGGGGCCGCGCCTTCTCGCGTGCGCGTCGATCCCGCCGACAGATCGATCACTCCGAACCGGGGCGCGGTGGCTGCGCCGCCAGGCCCCCCGCCGCCGGGGCCACCCTGCCCAGGTGCCGGCGGACGGCGAAGCGGGTTTTGCGCGGGCACTGTGTACAGCAACACCGCGCCGGAAGGATCGACGGTAGGCGCCCCCTTCAATCCATCCGCATTGCCGACGCGCGCGGCGGTGCGTCCTTCAGCGACCGCATAGATGTCGTTCCTGGCCGGCTCGCTTTCATCGGCGCCGAGGAAAAACACCGTCCGATTGTCGGCGCCAAACGCGAGCCCGGTCTTGAGCAGTCCCGGCGCATCGAGTGGCCGTTCCTCTCCCGTGACCAGGTTGCGCGCGGTGATCGTCGCGTTGCGCTGCACCTGGAAGTTCAGCGCCTGAATCAGCCCGTTGCGGTTCTGACCCGCCAGCGGCGCCTCGTCCAGCGCGCGGACCGCGACGGCGAGGTCGGGCGCAGCGCCGAGTTTCAGGTACGCCACGCTGCGTCCATCGAACGAAAAGGTCGCCGACACGCCGGGCAAGTCAATCGCCGGGCCGCCACCCGCCGCGGCAATGACGCGTGTGCCGCGCGAGATTTCGAGACCCGTCTCATAGGCGATGAAGCGGCCGTCGGGACTGAACCGCGGCGCCCGGCCGTCCGTCGTCAACTCGCGGGTGCGGTAGAGCTCGCCGGTCTGAAGCGCGATCTCTTCAAGGGCGCCATCGCCCTGCGGCCCCGACACGATCTCGATGTAGGCCTTCAGGGCCGCAGGATAGTCGCCGCGATCCCAGGACTCATGGGCGTCGGCCAGCGCAGTTGGAGCGGCGCCGCGCAACGCCGCCTGCGTAATGAACGAAAGGGCCACGAGAAGCGTGAGCGCAGAATGTCGTGGCACGACTGCTAACCTACTTCCTGGGCGCTCGTTGGCGCACCTCGTCGAACCAGTTGAGGACAACGAAGATCTGGTCGCTGAATGCGAAGGCCTGCGCGGCGCTTCCGATCAGCACACCGACAACGTGCTCGCCATCGGGCATCGCGTCGGCGTTACGCCGGCCTGTGCCTGGATTCGGTTCCGATCGCGCAATGCGCTGAATTCTAGTCGCCTGGCCGAATGCGACGCGCGGCGTTGTCGTCACCGGTACGATGTCGCTCACGCCGGGCCGGTATTGAGGATAAGTGCGTCGCCCTTGGCGGTCCAGTAGGGATGGCCGCCTTCGCGAACCAGGTACTTCGCGCCGGTGCTGGGAAAGGGCTGCACGAACACCAAAACGGGAGCCGGTCGCTAGCTGCAAGCGTCGGTACCCTACGCGAAGGCCGTGAGGGCGTCAACACGCACGCCGGTCAGGCGCAGCCCGTCGCGAGGGCCAGCGCGCGACACACCTGCTGCATCTTGGCCGCGCTGAGCGTGCCGACGAAGCCTACCAGCCGGGCCTGTTCGACGGTCTGGACATGATCGAGATTGACCGCCGAGTCGTGCTTCAGCCCGTCCTCGACGCCGAGCTCCACCTCGCTCGGCGCCCCACGCCGCGTCGAGGTAATCGGCGCCACCATGACCGTGTGCAGCAGGGGGATGACTTCCGGCCGCGACAGCACGAGCACGGGACGGCGCTTATCGGGCAGCTTGAACCGATAGGTCCAAATCTCACCCCGGGTTACTCGACGGGCCATGCGCCTTCGGTCCCCCATCCCTCGAATTCCTTGCCAAGACCGGCGCCGCGGCCGTACGCCCGCCGGTACGCCACTGCGATCGCGCCGGCACGTCGCTGCTGAAGGTAAAGCTCCGCGGCGCGTCTCAGGACGGCGGACCGGCCGTCGCGCCGCACTTCCTCGTCACGATCCAGGCGTGCAAGCAGGTCGTCATCCAGGGTTACTTGTATAGCCTTCATGTAGGTATTATACAATATAACTCATATAGTATCAGCCCGGAGCCAGGCCACATCGCCCGTCGCACCGTCAACCGGGCGTGAGGCGGCCACCCTCGAGCCTCAGCATACGGTCGCATTGAGCGGCCAAGCGAGGATTGTGGGTGGCGATGATCGCCGTCAGGCCGAACTCGGCGTGCATCTCGCGAAGCAACAAGTGAAGGGAATCCGCGGTGGCCTCGTCCAGGTCGCCCGTCGGCTCGTCCGCCAGCAACAGCGTCGGCTGCATCACCAGCGCACGCGACACCGCGACGCGCTGTTGCTCGCCGCCAGACATCATCCCGGGCCGATGATCGAGCCGCTCGCCGAGCCCGACGCGACGCAACAGGGCTTCGGCCCTCGGCCGCGCGTCCGCCGCCGACACCCGCGCGATCCGCAGCGGCATCGCCGCGTTCTCGACGGCCGTGAACTCCGGGAGCAGATGGTGAAATTGAAAGACGAACCCGATGTGGCGATTGCGAAACGCGACGCGCGCTTCGTCGCCCATTCCGGCGATGTCGTGCTCGCCGACGCGCACGTCACCACCGTCGATGGTGTCGAGGCCGCCGAGCACATGCAGCAGCGTGCTCTTCCCCACTCCCGAGGCGCCCATGATCGCCACCATCTCGCCCTGGTTGACCGACAGATCGAGATCGCGCAACACGTGCAGGCGATTGCCCACCACGTTGTAGTACTTGTTCAGGCCGGTGACGCGAACGAAGGCGTCACTCATAGCGCAGCGCCTGGGCGGGATCAAGCCGCGCCGCCTGGCGCGACGGATACAGCGTGGCGACGAAGCACACCAGGATGGCGCCGATCACGATGAAGAACAGGTCCCACGGCAGCAGCTTGAATGGCAGGTAGCTGACCTGGTAGACGTCGCTCGGAATGGTGATCACACGATAGCGATCGAGCAGGTACGACACCGCCGTCCCCGCCGCGGCGCCAACCAGGGTGCCAACCACGCCGATGATGGTCCCCTGCAGCAGGAAAATCATCGTGATGCTCCGCGCCGAGGCGCCCATCGTCTTGAGGATGGCGATGTCGCGCGTCTTTTCCATCACCAGCAGGATCAACGACGCCACGATATTGAGCGCGGCCACCATCACGATCAGCCCGATGCCGATGCCCATGCCGATCTTCTCGAGCAGCAGCGCCGAATACAGCTGCTTGTTCATGTCGCCCCAGTCTTGCGTGACGTACTCGGAGCCGAAGTCCACCGCGATCTGATCGGCCATCTCCGGCGCCGCGTAGACGTCGGCGACCTTCAGCTCGATGTGCTCGACCTGGTCTTTGCCGGCGATCAGCATGCCCGACTCGAGCGACACGAAGCCGGTGCTCATGTCGACTTCGTACAGTCCGAGCCGGAACGTGCCCACCACTTTGAAGCGCCGCTGGCGCGGCATCACGCCCATCGGCGTGAGCGACCCGTTCGGCGTGAGCAGCGCCACCATGTCGCCGGGCAGCGCGCCGAGCGATCCGGCGAGATCCTTTCCGATCACGATCCCGGGAAACTCGTCGTCTGATTTCGGTGTCAGTTGATCGAGGGAGCCGTCGGTGAGCACGCGCCCGATGTCGGTGACGCTGCCCTCGAGCTGCGGATCGATCCCCTTGACCTGGATGAAGCCCTCGCCGCTCGCGCTCGTGATCATCGCCTTGCCTTGCACGGCGGGCGCGGCGCCGATCACGCCGGGGACCGCGCGCAGCTTGGCGATCTCGGCGCGATAGTCCTCGATGCCGGCGGGCTTCCACACGAAAATGTGCGCGGACGATCCGAGAATCCGCGCCTGAAGCTCCTGCTGCAGGCCCGTCATCAGCGCGAGTGCGATGACGAGCGCCATCACGCCAACAGTCACACCGGCGGTCGAGACCAGCGAGATCACGGAAATGAATACCTGCCGGCGTTTGGCTAACAGATAGCGAAGCGCGACCTGCAGCTCGAAGGGCATGGCTATTCGTTGGCGCGCGGGCGCAGTAAGGGGAACAGGATGACGTCGCGGATCGACGGCGAGTTGGTCAGCAGCATCACGAGCCGATCGATTCCGATGCCTTCGCCGCCGGCCGGCGGCATGCCGTACTCGAGGGCGCGGACGTAATCTTCATCCATCGCGTGGGCTTCCTGATCGCCGGCGGCGCGACTGGCCAGCTGGCTTTCGAATCGCCGCCGCTGCTCCACCGGATCGTTGAGCTCGCTGAAGGCGTTGGCGACCTCGAAGCCGCCGATGTAGAGCTCGAAGCGTTCGACCGTGTCGGGGTCATCGGGCCGCTGCTTGGAGAGCGGCGAGACCTCGGTCGGGAAGTCGTAAACGAACGTGGGCTGGACCAGATCCTTTTCCCAGAGCGCTTCAAAAATGTTGCTGGCGATTTTCCCGGCGCCGGCCCCCTTCGGGGCATCCACCCCGAGCTTACCGGCGATTTGGCGCGCGGTTTCCAGCGCGCGCAGCTCTTCGACCATCACGGGCACGCCCAGCCGCTCGCTCGCCTTTTCCGCCGCGGCGTCGCGCAACGACAGGCGCCGGAACGGACCGCCCATGTCGATGGTGTGCTCGCCGAACGGAAACTGCGTCGCACCAAGAACCTGCGTGGCCACCGTGGTTAACAGCTCTTCGGTGAACGTCATCAGCCGCTGATAGTCCACGTACGCCCAGTAGAACTCGAGCATCGTGAACTCGGGGTTGTGCTGCGTCGAGATGCCTTCGTTCCGGAAATTGCGATTGATCTCGAACACGCGCTCGATGCCGCCTACCGTGAGCCGCTTGAGATACAGCTCCGGCGCAATCCGCAGGTACAGCTTCATGTCGAGCGCGTTGTGATGCGTCACGAACGGGCGCGCCAGCGCGCCGCCGGCGATCGGCTGCATCATCGGCGTCTCGACTTCGAGAAAGCCGTGGCCCTTCAGATAGTCTCGAATCGCGGTGATGGTATTCGTGCGCGTCTCGAAGACGCGGCGCACGTCGGGGTTGACGATCAGATCGAGATAGCGCTGACGGTAGCGCACCTCGACATCCTGCAGCCCGTGCCACTTCTCGGGCAGCGGCAGGAAACACTTGGCGAGAAACTGCAGCGCCGACGCCCACACCGACAGCTCGTTCGTCTTGGTCCGGAACAGATGGCCGCTCACGCCGATTTGATCGCCGATATCGAGCAGCTTCGACAACTGGTAGTCGCGCTCGCTGAGCGCGTCCTGGCGGATGTAGACCTGCAGCCGCGAGCGGCCGTCCGACAGCACCACGAAGCTCGCCTTCCCGAAGCTGCGGATGCTGACAATCCGCCCGGCCGTTGTCGTCTCGACCCGTGGCGCCTCGAGCTGTTCGGCGGTTTTGTCGTGGTGCGACTCGACCAGATCGCTCACCGAATGCGTGGTGTCGAACTTATTCGGGTACGCAGCAAAACCGAGGCGGGTGATGGCCTCCAGGTTGGCCTTCCGTTGCTCGGTCTGGACGACTTCGCTGCTCATACCTAATCTAAAAGAATCCCTTCGTCTTTCAGGCGGCGGTAGACGCCGTCGAGCACGCCATTCACGAACTTCGCGGCCTCGTCGCCGCTATAGGCGCGGGCGAGCTCGATCGCTTCGCTGATGACGACGCGCGGCGGGCTGTCGCGGTGCGCCAGCATTTCCTGCGTCGCCAGCCGCATCACCAGGCGATCGATCATCGCCATCCGCTCGATCCGCCAGTTCTTCGCCGCCTCGCCGATCCGCTCGTCGAGCGCCTTCTTATCCGTCATCGCGCCGTGGACGAGGGCGATCACGAAGGCGTGCTCGCTTTCGCCGGGGTCGTTCACTTCGGGAGGGCCGGCATGGTGCAGCACGCCAAGGGCCTGCTGCGGCGTCAGGCCGCCCACTTCGCATTCATACAGCGCCTGCAACGCGGCGGCGCGGGCGCGATGACGGCCGGCCCACTTCGACCCCGCCTCAGCGGCGTCAGTTGTCACGAGCGGCCGTCCCCGACTCGCGCGAATAGCGTGGCCATTTCGATTGCGGCCTCGGCGGCCTCGCGGCCTTTGTTGGCCGGACCCGGCGCCGCTCGCTCGAGCGCCTCTTCAGCGGAGTTGGTCGTGAGCACACCGAACGACATCGGAACACCCGTCATAGACGAGGCGGCGATGATGCCCTGCGCGCACGCCGACGCGATGTATTCAAAATGCGGCGTGGCGCCGCGGATCAGGCACCCGAGGCAGACGACGGCCGATACCCGCCCCGTTTCGGCGACGCGCTGCGCGGCCATCGGGATTTCAAATGCGCCCGGCACCCGCAACAGCTCGACCTCATCTTCGGTGACGCCGGCCTCGGCAAGCGCAGCCTTCGCGCCTTCGAGCAATCGCTCGGTAATGAAGTCGTTGAACCGTGCCACCACGATGGCGATGCGCATCACTTGCCCTGCCACTCGGCCTTTCGTTTTTCGAGGAACGCCTTGGTGCCTTCACGCCTGTCGGCAGACGAGGCGATCGCGCCAAACAGCGACGTCTCGAGGAACTCGCCCGATGCGAATGAGGTGTCCATGCCCTGATGGACCACGTCGAGGATGTAGCGCACCGCGATGGGGGCTTTCGACGCGAGCGTGTGCGCCAGCTTCTTCGCTTCGGCCAGCAGATCGGCTACGGGAACCACGCGGTTGACCAGCCCGATCTCATACGCCCGCTGCGCGCTCACCATGTCGCCGCTCAACAGGATCTCGAGCGCAATGCCCTTGCCGACCAGTCGCGGCAAGCGCTGGCTTCCCGCATAGCCGGGGATGATCCCGAGATTGATCTCCGGTTGTCCGAAGCGGGCGGTCTCGGCGGCGAGGCGAATCGTGCAGGCCATCGCCAGCTCGCAGCCGCCGCCGAGCGCGAACCCGTTGACGGCGGCAATCACCGGCTTGCCGAGATTCTCGATGCCGTCGAAAACCTGCTGGCCGCGGCGAGCGTGCTCGATCGCCTCGATCGGCAACAGCGCCACCAGCTCGTTGATGTCGGCGCCGGCGACAAACGATTTGTCGCCGCTCCCCGTCAACACGATCGCGCGCACGCCGGCATCGGCTTTGAGCGCCGCCATGACGCCAGCCAGCTCCGAGAGCGTCTGCGTGTTCAGCGCGTTCAGGACTTTGGGGCGGTTGAGGGTGACGATGGCGACCGGGCCATCACGTTCGAGGAGGAGGTTTTCAAAGGTCATGAGAGAGCCCCGATGGCGGGCTCATATCAGCCCGCGACGGACCTCTCATGATACCCCACGCTCCAGCCGCGCCAACGGCCGCCAGTGCGCCGGCCGCGTCGTTCACCAGGTCACGCAGCTCCGACGAGCGGCCGGGCACGTAGATCTGGTGCCATTCGTCGCTGGCTCCGTAGAGCGTGGCGAGGAGCCACGCCGCGATCGCCATGCCTACGGTCACGCCCGTCCACTTGCCGCGCGCCAGCGCGCGCAGCACGAACAGCGCGAAGCCGCCGTAGCACGCCATGTGAAGAATCGTGTCGGAGAACCAGTAGCCGACCGGCCCCGGTATGTCGCTCATGGAGGAGGCGTAGAAGATCGCCGCCATGTAGACGGCCACCGGCCCCCAGAGAAGAAAGGACGTCAAGTTACAGCGGAAACACACGCATGACCCAGCCAAGCGCCAGGCCGGTCGCGATGAACGCGCCCCACAACCTCAGGCCTAGCAGGATCTGTTCGCGAGCCGTGTCCTTGGCGATGGTGGCGAAGATCGTCGCGACGAACATCGCAAAGAGGATCATCAGGCCGAAGTGGCTGGTCATTTTCGCCCCAGCCTCACGTCGTAGGCGTCGATCACGACCAGCATGTTCAGCAGCCCCGAGACGATCAGAAAGGTGTTGCCGTACTCGTACGACCCGGCGGTGACCACGCCTTTTCCCATCCCCATCGCCAACGCAAGAAACTTCGGCACGCCGATCCCGGTTTGGGCGAGCGCCGCCAGGCCTACAAGCGGATCGGCAAACATGAACGGACCGAGCCGGCCCTCGAGCCAGAGGCCGATGGCAAACATAACGGGAAGGGTGACGAGGAAGATCAGTCCCTTCTGCCGCCGTCCTTGCATCAGGTGACCTGCGCCGGGCACGAGCCACGACACGAGGCAGACGACCGCGGGAGGCACGGCAGCGAGTTTACCTCAGGTCTTTTGCAGCAACCGCGGCGGTGAGCACGCCCGCCGTGGCGCCGAGCGGAATGGCCAGCAGCGCCCGGCCCGCGTTGGTCGCGTCCCACACGCCTAGCGCAGCGCTCGCAACCGACACCAACGTCGGCAATGCCGCAGCAACAAGGATCGCAACGGCGAGTCGCGGCGGAATGTGAATCGGACGGCCCCGTCCCTTCCGGACAGCCGCCCATGCCGCCAGGCCGACCGCCGCGCTGAGGTACAGCCCCGTGCACCTCGAGCATACGGGAAACTGCCACTGGCCCCAGTGAAACGACCGTTCGGGCAGCTGGTGGCACACGACCGAACCCGCCGCGTAGGCAAAAACGACGATAGACTTCAGAATTTCGGCCAAGTTTCTGTCTTTTTACCACTGTTCGACGATTTTCGTGGTCGACCACGCCCGCGCGCAGCTTGACAACGAGCTGCCACAGCGCCAGGATCTGCAGGCGTTCGCGGCGCGCTACGCGACCGACAACGCCCAGCTCGAGCTCGAATCGGCGTGGACGGCGCTCGAGTCGTCGGCCGAGGTCGTGTCCAGGATCCCGGCGCGCTGAATGCGGATGAAGCCGCGATGCTCGCGGCGATGTCGGACGATCGGCAGCTGGATCCGTGGTGCGCGCGCGTTACGGCTTCTCCATCTTGATGGTGCTCAACACTTCCTTCGTCGGCGGGAGCTCGTCCTGCCCTTCGGGGAACTTGTTGAGCTTCAGCAAGTAAGTGATGACGTCGGCGTACTCTTGTGGCTTAAGGCTACCCGGGTTGTCTTCGGGCATGGTGTCGCTGATGACGTCGTACATCTCCCACAACGGCTTGCCGGCAAAGCTCATGTAGAACAGGTCGTCGGTGAAACGATTCGGCGCATGGCAACTGGCGCACTGGCTTTGAAACAGCGTTTCGCCGCGGCCCGCCTGCGCCGCGGTGTAGACGCCGGCCTTTACTGACTTCGTCGGCTCCTGCGCAATAGTGGATGGCGCGTCACCATTCCCGTAGGGCACCCCTTTATGGGGTGCCTCAATAGCAAGGCTAATCATCGTTGCCAAAACAACCCCACACGCGATGATGACGGAACGAATCATTATTCAGGCCTGCAGCTTTCCGAAAGACTGTTCGTAACGCGACATGAACTCCTCCCAAGTATAAGCATGCGAGGTCCCGCCGAGGTGCTCGAGCGCATAGGTGGCGGCCACGCTGCCAAGCTGCGCGCAGACCTGGTAAGTCGCGCCGATGGCCATGCCTTTCATGAAGCCGCCGCGAAACGCGTCACCAACACCGGTCGGGTCCTCAATCCGGTACGGGGTCACCGCCGGCACGTCGATCGTCCGCCCCGGCGTGTGCACCGTGCACCCGTGCTCGCCCTTGGTGATGACAAGGACCTGGACGTGATCGAGGATGTCGGCTTCAGTGAGGTCCGTCTTCTGGCGAATCAACTCGAACTCGTAGTCGTTGCAGATCACCATGAACGCGCCACGCACGCCCGCCGCCAGCTGATCGCCTTCCATCCGCGTGCACTGCTGGCCCGGGTCCCAGATGTACTTCAGGCGCAGCACGTCGCACTCTTGCGCGTACTGCACCATCGCTCCGGGATCGTTCGGCGAGATGATCACCAGCGTGTCGTCCTTCGCCGCCGCCACGGTGCGGAACGACAACTCGCCGGCGTTGGCCATGGCCCCGGTGTAGAACGACGCAATCTGGTTGTTTTCCAGGTCGGTGCTGCAGAAGAACGACGCGCAGAACTTCCCGTCGATGATCTTCATCAGCGACGTGTCGATGCCGGCCGCCTCCATCCAGAGCTTGTAGTCGCCGACGTCCTGGCCGGCGGTCGCCATCAGGAACGGCCGCTCGCCCAGCAAGGCCAGCGTGTAGGCAATATTGGGCGCGCAGCCGCCGCGCCGCTTGTCCATGGTGTCGACCAGGAAGCTGAGCGAGACGCGGTGCATGTGCTCGGGCAGAAAATGCTCGGTGAATTTTCCAGGGAACGACATCAGGTAGTCGAACGCGACAGAGCCCGTGACGATCAGCTTCATGTAATGAGCAGTCTTTGGTTATTTGTAATTGGTTATTGGTTATTTGATGTATTTGCCGATCAGGGGCGCCAGGTCGCGTTTGATTTTGTCCGGGATGGCGGCGGGCTGCGTGAGGATGGCCGTGGCAAGAGCGCTGTGGGCGGGGTCGCGCGCGTCGACGTCGAGCCGCTCGACGACGCTGGCGATTACCTGCTGCGCCATCTTCGCGTTTTCGGTCAGGTTGTTGATGATCATCGCCACCGTCACCGTGTCGTGATCGGGGTGCCAGCAGTCGTAATCGGTCACCAGCGCCATGGTCGAGTACGCGATCTCGGCCTCGCGGGCGAGCTTGGCCTCCTGCAGGTTGGTCATCCCGATAATGTCAGCGCCCCACGATCGATAGAGCTTCGACTCGGCCAGCGTGGAAAACTGCGGGCCTTCCATGCACACGTAGGTGCCGCCGCGGTGCACGCGCGCCCCGGCCGCCTCGGCGCACTCCGCTGCCAGCGCCGACAGGGTGTGAGAGAGCGGATGAGCAAAGCCCACGTGCGCGACGAGGCCGTGCCCGAAGAACGTACTGATACGGCCGCGGGTACGATCGATGAACTGATCCGGAAAGACCAGATCCATCGGCCGATACTGCTCCTGCAGGCTGCCGACGGCGCTGGCCGACACGATCCACTCGACGCCGAGCATCTTCATCCCGAAAATGTTGGCGCGGTAGTTCAAGTCCGAGGGCGAGAGGCGGTGCCCGGCGCCATGCCGCGCCAGAAACGCCACGCGCTTCCCTCGAAGGTTCGCCAGGATGTAAGGCCCCGACGGATCGCCAAACGGTGTCGTCAGCACCTGCTGCTCGCGGTCGGTGAGCTCGGCCATGTCGTAGAGGCCGCTGCCGCCGATGATTCCAATTCTGACCGACATTCTTTTCGCCTTCTGCCTTTTGCCTTCTGCCTTCTGCCTTTAGATAACCCGTTCGACCGACCGCTTGCCGTCTTTCTCGCGGATGTAGCCGGCGGCGAGCGACGGGTCGTGCTCGAAATAGACCAGGTGCTCCCGCTCGATGGCCTCCCGCGCGAAGGCGCGTTTGAAGGCCAGCGTGTCCATCGGATACAGGTCGTAACCCATGATCCACGGATCCGGCACGTGCACCGAGGTCGGGTACATGTCGGCGGCGAAGACGGCGGTGCGTCCTTCCGACTCGATCATCACGACCTGGTGATTCGCGGTGTGCCCGCCCGAGCGCCGCAGCGTTACACCGGGCATGACCTCGGCGCCCTCGTCTACCAACGTGAGCACGCCCGCGTCCTCGAGCGGCACGAAGTTTTCCTGCAGGTAGCTGGCGCGGTTGCGCTCGTGCGGATGCGTCGCGTCGTCCCACTCGCCGCGGTGCACCACGTATTTCGCGTTGGGAAACCGCGGCACGACGTTGCCGTCTTTGCCGATCGCGGTGAAGCCTCCGACGTGATCGAAATGGAGGTGGCTGGCCAGCACGATGTCGATATCGGCGGCGGACAGGCCGGCCTCTGCCAGCGAGTGGTCGAGATGATAGGTGCGATCGAGCTGGTAGATCGCCGCGCTCTTCGCGTCCATTTTGTCGCCGCATCCGGCGTCGATCAGCAGGGTCGTGCTGCCGTCGCGAACAATCAACGGTCGCATGCCCAGCCAGATGCGGTTGGCGTCATCGGGCGGCAGACGCTTTTCCCAGAACGTTCGCGGCACCACGCCGAACATCGCGCCGCCGTCGAGACGGAAGAAGCCATCCGACAGCGTGATCAGCTCGACGCTGCCCAGGGTGTGACGAACCGGCGTCTTGAACAGCGGCACGCGCGGCGCGGGCTGTTTCAACTCGACCAGCACGCCGTGGGCCGCCGAGGGATGAATGAAGGCGACCATCGCGCCCTCGGCGCCGGGGCGCGGACGCTCGTCGATCAGCCGGACGCCCCTCGCCTTCAGGTGTGCCAGCGCCGCGTCGATATCCTCCACGCGGAGGGCGACGTGATGAAGGCCGGGACCGCGTTTGTCGAGATACCTCGCGATCGGTGAGTCCGGCGCGGTCGCCTCGAGTAGCTCGAGAGACGACGTCCCGGTCGAGAGGAAGTGGGCGCGAACCTTCTGCGAGGTAATCTCCTCGCTGGCTTCGACGTGCAGGCCGAGCTCGTCCCGGAAGAATTTCAGGGAGGCAGGCAGATCGCTGACCGCGATCCCGATGTGATCGAGAATCGCTTTCATCAGGATTTACGGGCCATTACTTTCGAAAGAATATCCGACGCAGCCGTATAGGGGTCGATCTCTCTCGCCGCGATCCGGGTCAACAACTTCTCGAATTCGACGGGCCCGAGCATCTCTTTCTCGATGTGCTCCATGAATCGATGCGTGAGCAAATCCCGCAGTCGATACTCGTTACGCGCTCGCAAGCGGCGCTCGCGCGCCCCTTCGGAGTGCGCGCGGAAGCGGCGGATCGTGTCCCAGAGCTCAGGCACCCCCACACCGGTCGTCGCCTCGGTCTTGAGGATCGGGGGCCGCCACTCGCCTTCTGCAAAGATCTGGAGCGCCAGGTTCGACTCGATCGACGTGACCATGCGGTCCGCTCCGTCGCGATCCGACTTGTTGACCACGAAGATGTCGGCGATTTCCATGATGCCGGCCTTGAGGGCCTGCACGTCATCGCCGGTCCCCGGCACGAGCACCACGATCGACACGTCCGCCGTGCGGACGATGTCGACTTCGTCCTGGCCGACGCCGACCGTCTCGATGATCACCACGCTCTTGCCGGCGGCGTCGAGCACGAGCGCGGCGTCGCTGGTGGCGCGCGCGAGGCCGCCCATGTGGCCGCGCGTGGCCATGCTGCGGATGAAGACATCGGCGTCCTGCGCGTGGGCCTGCATGCGGACGCGATCGCCAAGGATGGCGCCGCCGGTGAACGGGCTGGTCGGATCAACCGCGATGACGCCGAGGGTGTCGCCGGCCTTGCGGCTCTCGGCGATCAATCGATCGACCAGCGTGCTCTTGCCGGCGCCAGGCGGGCCGGTCACGCCGATCAGGTAGGTGCGTCCGGTGTGCGGAAAAATGTCGCGGATCAGGGCGGCGGCGCCCGGCGTCTCGTCTTCGATCAGGGAAATGGCGCGGGCCATGGCCCGCGCATCGCCGGACCGAACCCGCTCGGCCAGAGAAGGCGCGGTGGTCACGTCAGGCGGCCAGTAGCTGGCGGGCGATTACGAGCCGTTGCACTTCGCTCGTGCCTTCTCCGATGGTGGCGAGCTTCACATCGCGGAAGAACTTCTCCGCCGGGTAGTCCTTCACGAACCCGTAGCCGCCGTGCATCTGCACGCAGTCTTCCGCCGCGCGCACCGCAATCTCGCTCGCGAACAGCTTGGCCATGGCCGACTCGAGCGTCATGCGCCGGCCCTGGTCTTTGAGCCACGCCGCGCGATACGTCAGCAGGCGCGCCGACTCGACATGCGCCTCGTGCCGCGACAGGCGCTCGCGGATCGACGGGAAGCTGCCGATGGCGCGGCCGAACTGCTTGCGCTGCGCGGTGTAGTCGCGGGCGGCTTCGAACGCGCCCTGCGCCAGGCCGACGGCGAGCGCCGCAATGCCGATGCGCCCGGCATCCAGCACCTGCAGCGTCTGGATGAAACCCTGCCCCTCTTCGCCGATCAACTGCGAAGCGGGAATGCGGCAATTCTGAAAAATGACCTCGGACGTCTCGCTCGCCCGCATCCCGAGCTTGTCTTCCTTCTTGCCCGCCGTCATTCCCGCCGTGCCGCGCTCGACGATGAAGGCGGAAATGCCTTTGCTGCCCTTGGCGCGATCGGTGACGGCCATGACGACCATGGTGTGGGCGGAGGTGCCGTGCGTGATGAAGGCCTTCGAACCGTTGATGACCCAGCCGTCACCGTCGCGAACGGCGGCCGTACGCATCGCCGCGGCGTCGCTGCCCGAGCCTGGCTCGGTCAGGCCCCAGGCCGCGAGCTTTTCACCACGCGCAAGCGGCGGAAGAAACTTGGCCTTCAGTTGGTCGCTCGCGAACATCGAGATGTGAGCGGCGCCAAGACCGTTATGCGCCGCGACGGAAAGCGAGACGCTCGGATCAACCCGCGCGAGCTCTTCGATGCAGATGCAGTAGTCGACGCCGCTCAGGCCGGCGCCGCCGACGCTATCAGGAAACTGAATGCCCATCAGGCCCAGCGCAGCGAGCTTCGGCAGCAGCTCGGCGGGAAAATGCTGGGCGTTGTCCCACGCCATGATGTGGGGACGCATTTCGGTTTCAGCAAACTCGCGGACGCTCTTACGCAGCAGCGTCTGCTCGTCATTCAGGCGAAAGTCCATTACTCACAGTATATCTGCCGGGAGTGTGCAGCTGCGCTCCCGTCAGCGTCAGTAATAAACGACGACCCTGAAGTTGCCAGAGTTATCCGTCAGCACATCGTCGTTGATGCCGAGGAAGAGACGGCCGTTGCCGCGGACGCGCACCGGGCCGGTCTCGTCGCCGATGAAGAACAGATCGTTCGAGTCGCTGCCGATCTTGCCAATCAACGCGGCGGCGTTGCGGTTGGGCATCGGGCGGCCGGGGTTGGGCGGCGAATTGCGCTCGCCCGCGGGCCCGTCGCGGCGATCGCGGCCCCAGCGCGCCTGGCCGGTGGCCTCGAAGTACACCGTCTGTCCCGATCGCACGTCGATGCCGGTATCAACCCAGGCGGCGTCGGCCGAGACGATCACCTGCCGCTCGCGCATGCCCGGGGGGCGGCTGTCGGTGGTGAGGTTGCTGCCGGTCGATCGATTGGTCTCGAATTCGATCCCCACGACCTCGTCGCGATCGAGCCGCAGCGTGCGGCCGGCGCCGAAAGTTCTGCGCTCCTCGAATTCGATGATGCCGTTTCGCACGGCAATGAGCTCGCCCTGCACGCGCGACCCGTTACGAAGAATGAGCGTGTCGGCTTGCAGGGTGGCCGATAACGTCAGCATGAGGGCCGCGCCTGCGATCCAGCGTTGGGGAACCATCTGTAACCTCCTCCGGACAGTGTTGCGGAACTGACCTCGATCTTTGCGAATTCCATGCCCTCTGGCGTGGCGTATCTCTTGCAATAGTGAGATCTAATAGTGAGATCTAATAGTGAGATCTAATAGTGAGATCTAATAGTGAGATCTAATAGTGAGAT
>JAUSDY010000117.1 GCA_030650395.1 Acidobacteriota bacterium
GTACAGGAACAGCAACGCGCTCAGCGCTTGGTTCTGCGTCGACGCGCTCACGTGCTGCTGCACCGCCAGCCATGTCAGAAAGGCGGAGATCTGCTCGGCGCCCAGTGTCGACGGATGTGCCTTCCCGTGGAACACGATGTACCGCCGGATCCAATGGACGTACGCCTCCTCAGTCCGGCGGCTGTAATGGCGCGTGCGGATCGCCTCGCGAACGCGGTCGAGCAGTTTTGGGGAAGAGGTCATACCGAACTGCTCGCGAAGACCGTGCCAGTCCGAATCCTGAGCAAATCCGCCGAATGACAGCGCGGAGATCGCAGTTTCTCAACGGTCGTCGGTCGGTAGGAACGGTAAGAATTGCGTACAGTGAAACCGACCACAGCGAAGGCCAAATACGAAAAAAAGACTCCTCATGCCGTGTGATGTATTTGGGGGCTAGAGGGGCAGGACGTATCGAATGTATTCGCCTGCGAAACCCCGTCGCTCGTAGAGTGCTCGCGCGCGAGCATTCGTAACCAGCGCGCTTAGTGTCAGCCGGTCTGACTGCTGCTCCCGGGCCCACTCGGCGGAGCGCTCGAGCAGCGCCGATCCGACGCCGTGACCTTCGGAAGCTTCATTGACCGCGAGAACCGACAAGTGCGCGTGCGGCCGCTGGTTGAAGTAATCGACGAGCGTGACGAGGTAGGCGCATCCCGCCGGCTGCCCATCGAGCTCGGCGATGTACATCGCCTCATCCTCTGAGCCTGCCGCGCCGGAGCCTGGGCGGAGGCGGGCGGCGAACCACTCTTCGAGCGCCCGGCGATCGCCCGCGACGAGCTCGTCTTTCGAGCGCCACGCCGGCACATCGAACGATACCAGGCGATCGGCGAGTGCAAGGACGAACGCGCGATCCTCGGGCGTGGCGGGTCGAATCGTCAGGCAACGACCTTCTTCGAGTATTTGTTCTCGATGTACTCGTCGAGCAGTTTCTGGAACGCCAGCGCGAGCTCGGAGTAATTTCCCTTGAGAGTGGTGGTGTGGACGCCGTCGATGAAGACAGGGCAGTTGGGTGCTTCGCCCGTGCCCGGCAGCGAGATGCCGATGTTGGCGGCCTTCGATTCGCCCGGGCCGTTGACCACGCACCCCATTACCGCCAGCGTCAGGTTCTCGACGCCTTCGTACTTCGTTTTCCACGACGGCATCGATTCGCGGATGTAGCCCTGCACGGCCTCGGCCAGCTCTTGGAACGTCGTGCTGGTGGTGCGTCCGCAACCCGGGCAGGCCGTCACGCTTGGCGCGAACGCTCGCAGGCCGAGCGCCTGCAGCAACTCACAGGCGGCGTAGACCTCTTCGCGGCGATCGCCGCCCGGCCGCGGCGTGAGCGAAACGCGGATGGTGTCGCCGATGCCGTCGCTCAGCAGTACCCCCATCGCCGACGCCGACCACACCAGGCCCTTCGTGCCCATGCCGGCTTCGGTCAATCCCAGGTGCAGCGGTTGATCGGTTTGCTTCGCCAGCGCGCGGTAGACATCGATCAAGTGCCGCGGCCGCGAGACCTTGCAGGAAATGATGATCTGATCCTTGCGGAGGCCGGTCTCAATCGCGAGCTCGGTCGACTGCAGCGCCGACAGCACCATGCACTCGCTGATGATGTCGTCCGAGTCCTTGCCGAGGTTGCGGTCGGTGTTCTCCTGCATCTTCGCCATCACCAGCTCTTGATTGAGGGAGCCGCCGTTGACGCCGATCCGCACCGGCTTGTTGTGATCGATGGCGACCTGGCAGATGGTGGCGAACTGTTCGTCGCGCCGCTTGCCGGTGCCGACGTTGCCGGGGTTGATGCGGTACTTGTCGAGCGCCGTCGCGCAGCCCGGGTAGCGCGTCAACAGCAGGTGGCCGTTGTAATGGAAGTCGCCAATCAATGGCGCGAAGTGGCCGGCGTCGAGCATCCGTTGCTTGATTTCGGGCACCGCGGCGGCCGCTTCCGGCAGGTTCACCGTCACCCGCACCATCTCGGAGCCCGCCTCGCACAACTCGATGCACTGCTGCGCGGTCGCCTTCGCATCCGCCGTGTCGGTCATCGTCATCGACTGCACGACCACGGGCGCGCCGCCGCCGACCGTGACAGGCCCGACCTTCACGCCGACGGTTCGGTGACGCTTATCGATCGAGAGAAAACTCATAACTTAAAACTGAACTTCAAACTGAAACTGTCAACTCTCAACTTTCAACTTTCAACTTCACGCCTCGCTCCATCCGTCTGTGGCGAGCGAGCGCTTGATGTCGTCAGCGCGGAACACCGCGAGGTCCATGGTGTCGTAATTCTCGGCGCGGTCCATGTGCTCGTTGGCGAAGAACGCCAGGAGGTACGGCGGGCCTCCCGGAAGAAGCACCGCGCGCACAGGCTCCCGGCCAGTGCGGAACATCCGCCACAGCACGGTAGGGGCCACCGATTCCACGTCTATTGAGGATACATCCGCCTTCGCCCGGAGGGCTACGGCGAGACCGGCCGGAGGCCGGACGTGGAATCGCGCGCCGAGGCGTAGAGCGCCGACAAGCTGGCCGCCGTGCCGCGGCTCTCGGCCAGGCTGACGACCGGCGGGGCGCCATCGAGCACGGATGCCTCGAAGTGCTCGACCTCGCGCACGAAGATCTCCGGCGAGCCCGTCACGTCGATGCGCTCCACTTGTCCCGCGCGCTCGAGCTCGAGCGTCTCGAGCGGCCCCGGCCGGAACGGATTCGGCACGGTCAGCGCGCCGTCGCTGCCGAGCACTTCCAGCCAGGTGCGGGACGCGGCGATGAACCCGGCGTAGATGGTGGCGGTCGCGCCGCCGGGAAAGCGCAGCAGGCCCATGAACTCTTCGTCGATGCCGCCGGCCGTCCAGTGCGCGGAGCCGAACACCATCTTCGGATCGCGATCCGCGATCAGCCGGGCATAGGTGACGGGGTAGCAGCCGATGTCCCACAGCGCGCCGCCGCCCAACGCGGGATCGAGCCGCACGTCGTTGTCGCCCGTGCGCGTGTAGGTGAATCCTGAAACGATCGCGCGCACGGCGCCCAGTGCGCCGCTGCGCACCAGCTCCAACACTCTGGCCGTGAGCGGTTCATGCCGGTACATGAACCCCTCCTCGACGCAAATCTTCGCGGCTCGCGCCGCCGTCGCGATCTGATCGACGTGCGCGGGGTCGAGGGCGAGCGGCTTTTCGCACAGCACGTGCTTGCCCGCGGCAATCGCCGCCAGCGTCCACTTCACGTGCTCGCTGTTGGGAAGGGGAATGTAGACGGCATCGATCGACGGGTTCTCGAGCAGTCGCTGGTAGCCCTCCACGGCCTGCGGAATCTCCCACTCGCGCGCGAACGCCTCGGCACGCGCGCGATCCCGGCTCGCCACGGCCTCGAGGCTGCTGCGCCGCGCCGCACGGATCGCGGGGATCAGCCGGCGGTTGATCCGCGCCGTACCCAGAATGCCCCAACGGAGATTTGCCATGTCGACCTGGACAAACCTGAAGGTTTGTCCCCACGTTGTACTCTACGTTGTACTCTACGCGCCCTTCAGTTTAGCCAGCATCCGGCGGTTGAACTCTTCCGACTGGCCGCGCGGGATCGACAGCGTTTTCCAGTTCGGGCCGAGCAGGTGCTTGGCCAGCAGGAGGATCTGATACGCGTGGCCGGCATAGTGCGCCACTTGGCGGCTCATGGCCTTGTAGACCGAGTGCGACTCGCTGCGAATCATCACCGTCCGTTGAAGGTCGGCATCGGTCAGCGGCGTGATGGCGTCGAACACGCAGTGCCAGCCGTGTTCCCATTCCGCCATCAGCTCGCCGCGCGTCTGCGGCACGTCCTCGAATTCGCGGTCGCGCATCCGCTCCGGCTTCTCGCCATCAGTGGTGAGAAAGTCCACCCAGCGCGAGCGCATGTTGCCCGCCACGTGGCGCATGATGATCGCCACGCTGTTCGCCTCGGGATCGATCTTCGCGTTCAGCTGGTCGTCCGACAATTGCTCAATGGCCTTGTCGGCCAGCTTCTTGATTTTCTGGAGCTCGTCGACGACGGCGGCGACGATGGGCGAGTTAATCGGCATATTCGATCCCGGATCAGGCTTGCGCTTCTAAGACAGTTGCCAGTTGCCAGTTAACAGTTGCCAGTTAAGAGTCAACAGCTCGGACTTTCCGGGCTCGAAAACTCTTCACTGGTAACTGAACTGTTAACTGTTAACTCTTAACTGTTAACTGAACGAGCGCTCAAACAGCGCGGTAATGGCTTTTGCTGCCGCGTCACTGGGGACGCGGGTTCCCGTGCCCGTGAAGTGGACGTGCTGAATCACGGGCTCGTCGCTGCCCTTGAGCGCCGTCCAGGTCGACGCATCGCCGTCCCACGCGAACCAGCCGTTCTTCTCTTGATCGAACACGAAGAGCGGCTTGTTGCACAACTTCGCGAATTCCGCGCCCCACCCGGTGCCGCCGCGCACGGTCTGATCGGATTGAATCGCGCCGACGACATAGATTTCCTGGCCGTTGTTGATCTGGTACCAGATGCTCTGAAGAATCTTCCGGAAGGTCGGCGTGTCGGGGTAGCGCCGGCTCATGAGCCTCGACACGTACGCGAGGCTGACTTCACCCGCCGCCAGCTCTTCGTGATTGAGCACCCGCAGGCCGCGCGTGCGTGGCGGTTTGTGGCCGTCGAAGGAGAAGTTGACCTCTTCGATCCCGAAGCGCTCGGCGCACGCGCCGAACTCGGCCTCGGCGCCCTGTGCGCCGCCGCTGAAGAGGATGACGTCCTCGCGTTTCAGCATGACGCGCTGCTACTCCTTGTCGTCGTCTTCGCCGTTGCCGCCCGCCGGGGGGGCGTCGGGCGCGCCGTCAGCGGCATCAGGTGGCTCAACGGCGTCGACCGGGGCATCCGGATCCGGATCGTCAGGCTTCATGAAGTCGGGCGTGACGTCGATGGCGTCTTCATCCGAGTCGTCCAGGTCGTACATCCGTCCCGTGAACTTCATCGGGATGGGGCCCTTGGGCTTTTCTTCTTTCTTGAACGCCTGCTTCTTCTTGTCTTTGGGCGGCGCAGGCGGGCCGAAGTTGCGATCGCGCGAGCCGCCGCTCGGCGGGCCGTCGCCGAAGCCGCCGCTGCGCGGGCCGCCGAATCCGCCGCCGCCGCCACCGCTGAAGCCACCCGGTCGCGGCGGACCGCTAAAGCCGCCGGGCCGCGGCGGGCCACCCGGGCCGCGGTCTTCGCGGGCCCGTGCCTCGCTCACCGCGAGTGGACGGCCCATGAATAGCTGGCCGTCGAACTTCTTGATCGCCTCTTCCGCAGGGGCGCGCTCGGCGTATTCGACAAAGGCAAAACCGCGCGCGCGGCCGGTCTCGCGGTCGAGCGGACGAACGATCTGCGTGGGCTGGCCGACCTGCGAGAAGTGCGTACGCAGGTCCTCTTCGGTCGCCTGATAGGGCAAATTTCCAACGAACAATCGGACTGGTGGCACGGTGAACTCTAACGGGTGACGGCTGGGTGCACTAGCTATTCGGAATTCGGTTCCAACGTGGATTTGGAAGTTTGGTGGGTTTCGGGATCTTAGGGCGGTCAGCTTAACAAATCCGCCCCTTCGTCACAAGCCCTCGAGCCTGGCCTCGAGCCTGGCCCGGATCGCGTCCAGCCGGAGTTTGAGCATCTCCCGATGAGCTGGCCGACAGGCCGCGCTGATTTCGGCCTGGGTCTGGGCCAGGGCCAGTTCCAGCCCGGCTTTCTCGGTGGCACGCTCCCGCTGTTCGGCGGTCAGCTCGGGCCCGGGCGGTGGCTTGCGCCCGGCATCATCCTGCTGCGACTCGATCGACTTGCTCTCCCAACCGCGGGCCATATTTCGAGCATAAGCTAAAGTGCCTAAGGTGCCTAAAGTGCCTAGAGTGCCAATGGGTTAGTGCTGCACACGGCACCAACCCTTTAGGCACCATAGGCACTCTAGGCACCCTAGGCACCAGGAGTGGCCATGATCCGATTTACATCCGTGACCCCCAACCTCGTTGTGAAAGACGTCGCCCGCAGCACGGCGTTCTACCGTGACGTGCTCGGCTTCAAAATCACCATGAACGTGCCCGACGCCGAGCCATTCGTGTTCGTCGGCCTCGAGCGCGACGGCGTGCCCGTGTTCCTCAACGACAAGACGGCCTCGCTTGAAGACCATCCGGAGATGGCGTCAACGCCCTTTGGCGGCACTGCCACCATGTTCTTCGTCGTGACCGGCGTCGACGAGTTGCATGCGGCGGTGGCGCCGAAGGCGACGGTGGTCATGCCGCTCAAGACGCAGTTCTACGGCATGCGCGAATTCGCGATCACCGATCCGGACGGACACCTGATGACGTTTGCAGAGCGGGTCGCAGGGAATAACCAATAACCAATTACGAATAACAAAAGCGATTGATGTTACTCGCGGCGCTCATCGTTCAGGCGGCACTGGGGCAAACGGTTGCCACTTGCCGCCTGCCTGATGATCCGCAGCGGCGCGAGTGGAGACTGGAGCGCCGCGACGCCGGCGCTTCAACCCCGGAATGGCGCGCGGTGTTTCGTGGCCGCATGCTCGACAAGCCGGCCGTCGAACTGCGATTGCCCGGCGCCACGCCGGTGATCGCGCCGGGTGAAGTCCGGCTGTCGTACGCCACCGCCAACGGCGGCCGATCGATCGAATGGCGCGCCGTCAATGGCCCGTCAACGCTCGACTTGCACGTCAGCCACGGGCTCGAGGTGAATGTCGAAGCGGACCTGGATCCGGCGGTCGATCACATCAACACCGAGGGCCCGCTCGCGGTCGTCTGCACCGTGAGCGGCAGCGCCCGGTCCAGCAGCCAGTCCGCCGAGCTCGTCGTCGGGGCCGGCGCCGCATGGAGCGTCAAGCTGTTCCAGTCGGCCGCCAACCGCCGCTACGCGGTGCAGACCGTGTCGTGGGGCCGCGAGCTGACGCGCGCGGTCGGTCCCGGCATTTTTCGCGGGCGGTTCGCATGGGCCGCGGAGGCCACGCCGATCTTCGCGCAGACCTCGCCCGGCGGCGTCTACGGGTTCGGCGTCGCGCCGGTGGTGTGGCGATGGAACTTCGAGCCGCGCCCGCGCTGGTCGGCGTTCGGCGAGTTGTCGATGGGAGGTTTGTGGACCTCCGACGCGATTCCCGAAGACACCTCGCGCGCAAATTTCACGGCGCATTGGGGCGGGGGCGTGCGTTTGTTCGAATCAGCCGGGCGATCGCTGATGCTCGGCTATCGCTTTCAGCACATCTCTAACGGCAACAACCTCGGTTCGAATCCGGGCGTCAACAGCCATGTCGTTCTGGCCGGCTGGTCACGGCGAGCCGGCGGCTAGCGCTCGTAGCTCTCGCGCTTGGACGAGGACGACAGTTTAATCAGGTAACGCTGCGGATCGTCGCGGAACATCGTGCGCAGTTCCGCCAGGTTCTTCGCGCCGCCGTAGCTGACCGACGAGCACAAGTGCTTCAGGATGTCCTGGATGATCGGCCGCACCGATCCGCGCGCCGGCACGCTGACCTCCGTCCCTTCCGCGCCGAGCGCTTCCAGATCCATCACCTCGTCGTCTTCGACATCGAGCCGATCGCGGATCGCCTGGATCGAGGCCATGCCGCGCAGCACCTTGAACGGCACTTTCACCGACCGCTGTTGATCGGGCAGCATCACGGATTTCTGCACGACATCGCCGGGAGTTTCCTCGGTGCCGGCGAACATGCTGCCGAGCATCACCGTGTCGCCGCCAAACAGCAGCGCCTCGAGAATGGCGCCGTGACGCTTGATGCCGCCGTCGGCGACGAGCGGCACGCCGTTCTCGCCCGCGGCCTGCCGGCATTCGACCAGCGCCTGCAGCTGCGGCACACCGAAGCTGGTGGTGAGGCGCGTGGTGCAGCCGCCGCCTGGCCCAATCCCGACCTTGATCGCGTTCACACCGCGCTCGGCGAGAAACCGCACGCCGTCGGCGGTGGCGACGTTACCGGCCACCAGCTCCACATTGCCGAACTGTTTCTTGAACTGCTCGATCGCGCGGGTCATCACCACCGAGTGGCCATGCGCAATGTCGATCACGATCGCGTCGACCTGCGCCTTCACCAGCTCCGCGGCCCGCTCGAGGTAGTCGCCGGTGGCGCCAATCGCCGCCCCGACTCGCAGGCGGCCATGCAAATCGCGCGTCGCAAACGGCAGCCGCTCCTGGCGGTAGATGTCTTTGGCGGTGATCAGCCCCAGCAGCGTGCCGTGCGCATCGACGAGCGGCAGCTTCTTGACCTTCTTCTCGACCATCACCCGCTCGGCGGCGTCGAGCGACAGCTCGCCCTGGCCGACGATCAGTTGATGGACCGGCGTCATGCGCGACGACACCAGGCCCTCGCGCGTATCCACGAACCGGACGTCGCGTTCGGTCAGCAGCCCCTTGAGGCGGCGGTCGCCGTCGACGACCACGAGCGTGCCGGCGCGCATGCGTTTCATCACCGCGGCCGCCTCCGTGAGGCTGGTCTCGGGCGATACCGCATAGGGATCGCGGATGATGATGTGCTGCATCCGCTTGACCTTCTCGACCTCGCGCACCTGCGGCTCGATGTCGCCGTTGCGGAAGCCGCGGTCGATGATCCCGATGCCGCCCTCCTCGGCCTGCACGATGGCCATCGGCGCGCGGGTGACCGTGTCCATGTTGGCCGACACCAGCGGCCGCTTGAGCGTGATGTTTGTCGAGAAGCGGCACGACAGGTCGATGATCGCCGGGTCGCGCCGTTCGATCACGCTCCGCTGCGGGCGCAGCAGAAAGTCGTCGAAGGTTGCGCCGCGAACCAGCTCCACGAGGGCATCGAAGCCTGAGGCCATGCCGTTACTTTACTGCTAAGATCGCGCCAGCTTCGATGCAGCTCGATTTGCCGTTGCACCCGCCTTCGCCGCTTCGCGGCTCCGGCGAGGCAGGCTCGTACACAGTGTTCGTCCGGCACCGCTGGGCGCGCCGCTACATCCTTCGCGTGCTGGACGATGGGACGTTGCGGGTGACGCTGCCGCGCTGGGGGTCGAAGCGCGACGCGCTCGAGTTCGTGCGCACCAGCGAGCCGTGGATCGAAAGGCAGCGGCAGACGACGCTGGCCCGGCCCGCCGTGGTGCACCCGGACGAGCCCGCGCTGCGCGCGCGGGCGCAGGTGGAGCTGCCCGAGGCGCTGCGCGCGCTCGCCGCCGTGCATGACGTCACCGTGGCGCGCGTGTCGGTTCGCAACCAGCGCTCGCGCTGGGGCGCGTGTTCCGCACAGGGCGCCATCACGCTGAACTGGCGCCTGATTCTCGTGCCGGCGTTGGTGCGGGAATACGTCATGCTGCACGAGCTGATGCATCGCCGCGAGCTGAATCACTCGAGACGGTTCTGGCGCCACGTCGCAGTCGTGTGCCCGCGATACCAGGAAGCAAGACGCTGGCTGCTGACCGAGGGCCAACGGCTGTGGGCACCCCTTGATGGGGTGCCGTTGGAGATTCGATGAATTCGATTCGTGTGTCGATCGTGTTGGCGCTGCTCGCCATCGCCGCGGGCCGCGCCGATGCGCAGACCGGAACCTACAGCGGCTTCCTCACGGGGCAGATCGGTGTCACCACCGCGGGTGACACGCCGGCCACCGTGCTGACGCCAAGCCTATCGGTGTCGGTGCAGGACATTTCTGGGTGGGGCGCCGAGCTCGACTTCGGCTACGCCAACGGCGCGCCGTCAACCGGCCGTGAGCTCGACCTGGCCACCTACATGGTCAATGCGATCTGGCAGGCGCGTGCGGGGACGGTACTCCCGTACGCCGTGGGCGGCGCCGGCGCCATCCAGGTCCACGGCTGTTTTACGTCGTGCGCGCAGATCGCCACCGTGTACGACCTTGGGGTCAACGTCGGCGGCGGCGCGCTCTACGCCATGAACGACATCGTCGGCGTCCGCGGCGACGTGCGGTACTTCTGGGCGCCCGGCGACAAGACGGGCACGACGCGTCCCGGCAACTACAGCTTCTGGCGTGCGTCGATCGGGGTCACTTTCATGTGGGCCATTACTCCGTGATGCTTGCCGGGTGTTAAGTTGAAAGTTGAAAGTTGAAAGTTGAAAGTTGAAGTTTCAGTTTCTAGTTCAGTTTCAAGTTTGAGTTTTAAGTTACAAGTTTGGGTTTAGCTCGTCCGCGCCGTGACTGCCGCCGCCCGCTCCGTTCGCTGCGGCTCAGGTGTCCTGTCACCGCCGCGCAGAGTGCTCTCTAAACAGCACGATAATCGGCGTTTCTCTCATGATTCACGCCCAAAACCGATGGCACGCCACTTGATGACAAGTGACGGCAGAGGGTAACGATCATGATGAACACTGTCGTCGGATCAGCATTGGGTGGGCTCGTTGCCGCGGCGATCGCGCTCGTGGCCTCGGGTCAAACGAAGAGCGCACCGGCTGCTTACTGGGGTGCCGATGCGAACGGCGCTCGCGCGATGACGGTCGCCGACACTCGCGGACTGAGCCAGGGTTCCGCGGTGCAGTGCCAGCCGTACGAGGAAGCCGTGCTGCGGCGGGCGTTCGTCAACGGTCGCGAGATGGCGGAAGTCACGTGCATCACGCGCATGGACGACCGCTCGGCCTACTACCAGCCGCAGCCGGTCTACGCCGCGCAGCCGGTGGTCCGCACGGTGCAACGGCCGGTGGCGCGTCAGCGCGTGGCCTCCACGCAGCGCGTGGCCGCCACGCCGGCGTATGAAGAAGACCGCCGCACCGACAAGCGATCGTGGGGCAAGACGGCCATGATCATCGGCGGCAGCAGCGGCGCAGGCGCCGGAGTGGGCGCGCTCGTGGGCGGCAAGAAGGGTGCCCTGATCGGCGCGGCGATCGGCGGCGGCGCGGCGACGATTTACGAGTCGACAAAGCGCTGACAGCCCCGCTTTCGCCTGAGGGCTTCGGCGAGGCAGGCGGTTAAGTCAAACGCCGGGGTGGTGGTTGCGAAAGCGACAAGAAGCCGCCCCGGCGTTGTTGTGTACAAGATTGCACGCAGATCGGGATTGGGGGCGCAACACTGTAAAATGTCCCCGGATGACCGACGCCCCCGCGCAGCCCAAGACCGAGCTGCCCTTACCCAACATCCCGCTGATTCACAGGCCCGACGATGTCCCGTCGCAGTCTGCTTTGCCGCGCCCCTCGCTCGCCGGCCGCAAGCGCGTTCTCATCGTCGACGACGAGCAGCCGGTCCTGAAACTGGTGGTTCGGATCATTGCCAACGACAACTATGAAATCCGGTCGGCGGATTCGGGCGTCACGGCGGCGCGCTTGCTCGACGAGCCTGATTTCCCCGGCGTTGATTTATTGATCACGGACTTGATGATGCCCGGCATGAACGGTCGCGAGCTTGCCGCGGCGGTCAAGGCGAAGCACCCGGCGGCGCGAGTGCTGTTCGTCACGGGTTTTGCGGACAACCTGTTTACCGGGCTGCATGAGCTCGGCGCCGGCGAGTCATTCATCGAGAAGCCGTTCGGCGCGGAGGGCTTGCTCGAGGCCGCGCGGCTGCTGATGTTCGGGCATATCGCGGATGGCCAGGTCCCGGTCGACAAGCGCGACGACGAGGCGGAGTGGGAAGACAACCGGCTCCGCACCAAGATCGTGCGCGTGCTGAAGCGCTGGAAGCTCGCCTGACGCCAGCCGCGACCGGCGGCTCGTCGCGGCTTCTGCAAGTCAGCACGCAATCGTCGTTGGCTACCGTTGGCTGAAGTCGGCGTCGGATTGGCTGGTCACAGGGACAGTTTCGGGGACAGTCGATCACCGTGCTCAGCATGATGTAGTTGATCATCTAGAACGTTGGCGCAATGCTGATTCTGTTAGCGACAGATCGCGACGGCGCGCGCTGCGAGGCCGTACGATGACCGAGATGAAGCCACCTGCCAACAACATCAGGCCCACAGCAGCGATCGTGCATCCTACGCCTTCAGACCTGGCCAGAGTGGTCATCCTGCCGGTCGCCGCCCCGGCACGCGCAACCGCGTCACAATCGAGGCGCAGCAAGCAGCCGCCGAACTTGTAGATGATCCTGAATACCGCGCCGCGCTACGGCAGAGATTGATCAGCGGCACCGCAGGCGCGATGGAACCTCTGCTGTGGTTTTACGCGAAGGGCAAACCAGTAGACCGCGTCGAACAGGGTGGGCCTGAGGCGTTTGCCGGTGCCAGCGACGAGGAACTGTGCCGGCGCATGGCCGAAGCGCTAGCGTCCTGAAAGACCGGACCCCACTCACTCTTATATAGAGGCCACCTACATACATATAGAGGGCCTATAGATCTATGTACATGCGCGCGCAATGTACATAAGTACCACCTCCCAAGACCTATATAGATATAAGTACTAGATCATATATAAGTCATTACAGGTCAACAGGTTACGGGCAATTTTTTCTTGCAAAACTCGCCTCGGTTCGGCATGCTGATCGTCAAGGAGAACCGACGATGCCCAGCACTTTTCGCGAACCGTGTCCCAAGCACCCGAGCATGAAGGGCTACTGCGCCTGCCAGACCAGCACACGCGGAACGACCCTGCCCCCGAAATTCTCGGCGGTTGAAACGGAGTTCGCCGGCTACCCGGTGATCGAGCTGCTGAAGAACGGCGGGCCGATGCACATGTACGACAGTCACTTCCGCTTCGGCGTACGGAAGGCGGAGATGCTGCTGGCTTGCTTGGATGATAGGCGGCGGGATCGTCCACCCGCGAGCCGCGGCGACCACCGGCCGCCAGTTTCTCCAGAGCGGCCAGACGGGACAGGAACCGAACTTCGGCGAAGCGCAAGAAAATGAGGCCGAGGACTGGCTGGGAGTATTGGGCGGACGTGAGGCCGGAATTGGCGCGGAGTTGATCGGCTGCCTTCCAGAGCCGATCTTCCAGCGTTTCCGCATCGTCCTTCCGTTCGATTGGTGCGATCCACTGCATGAATTGGCTCAATAGGATTTCGAGTGAACAGACGGCCTACATACTACCCGGCCTACGGTCTTTGCGAGCCCGATGGACTGGTCGGCTTAGGGGGAGTGATCTGCGCGGTGGCGTCGCACGCCTAGCCACAGCGATGACGGGGACAATTCCACGGGACAATCGACCCGAACGGGGAGTTGATTGATCCGATCTGCGTATTCCGGTCCATCGTGAACACTCATTCCGTTTCAACGTGAACGCCCATTCCGCTGATGCTGAACAGCGATTCCGGCCATCGTGAACACCGATTCTGGTCATGGTGAACACGGATTCCGGTGAACGTGAACGGCGAATCTGGCTGATCTGACCACTCATCGGGCGTTGTGCGCGATCCTGAGGGGTTTCTCTTTCCATCACGACTTTGATAGTCCTAGGCCGGTGTATCGCAGGCGCCAGAATTGCTGATTCGGTTGGAGCGCTGGTGACCCAAGGCGGAAGCGTTTCACATTCGCGGAATCTCGCTCAGCCCTGGGAGTGTCGATTAGGTCTAACCCTTCGCCGATGCGCCTTTGGACGGCGAACGCAAGCGCGTCTTCTACAAATCCTAATAACTGGTCGAGCATCTTGCTGGAAAACTCCGAGACGGGCAGGCCATCAACAACCGGCTCGATGAAAGTCATTGGGCCATCCTCACCCCCGACGTAGCGCGCCTCCGCGAGCCGCCAGCCCTCATGCTCCAACACGTGTCTTCTCTTGATCAACGGTTCCGACCATCCTTTTCTAGTACCCGCGAGATAGTCAGCCAACTCGATAGCTCCAGACTCTCGCAATCGCTCCAACTCGCGTAGGAAGCGAGGCTCCTTCTGAAACAGCATTCCGATCTCAACATCGAGGTACGAGAGGAGAGCTTGCAACAACTTCGCTGCTCTGGCTGAAGCTGACAAGAAAGACGCGAAATGGTCTTGTAGTTGTGAGTCAACCGTTTCGCCAATCTGAACAGCATTTTGCTGTCGCGAGATGATCGAACCGTCGGCGACTTTTGCCTTGTGCGAAACAAGGATTTCGCGAATGGCTTTTTCGTGATTGCGGGCAGAACCGAGAGCGTCCAGTACAGGCATATAACGGTCATCAAAGTGGCGACGACGCAACTCGCGGTCCTTGTCGCTAGTTGCGTCATAACCAATGGACAGATTACGAAGCTCAAGAGCGCCGTTCATCAGGCGCGCGACGAACGGCTCAGAGGTACCCTCGTCGGCGACGTGCTTCATCTGCCACATTGCTGGTTTCATTGCTGTCCCGGCGAATTTAGGGGAACTCTAGGGAAGTTAGCCGATCCTGAAGCTGGCGTCGTTTACGCGACGTGACCGTAAAGTACTGATTCTGAATGGTGCCGGAGGAGGGGGTCGAACCCACACACCCTTGCGAGTACGGGATTTTGAGTCCCGCGCGTCTGCCAGTTCCGCCACTCCGGCCCGAACTTCGAATTATAGCCCGAGGCCGCCGACGCGCGGCCCGTCCTGAGCGAGGGACGTCGCGAGCCTGACGAGCGACGCCCCGAGTCGAAGGGCTACGGCGAGACGATGCGGAGCTTGGGGAAGTAATAGCGATAGCGGCGGGCATCCCGGGTCAACAGCGTGTGGCCAGCGACGGCCGCATGCGCGCCAATGTAGAAATCCGGTAAGGGCGAGCGCCGCTCGCCACCCGCATGCCGATAGATGACGTAGGCCCGGGCTGCGAGAAACGCCGCGTCCCACGGCAGCGGCTCCCGCTCCACGTAGTCCGGTGGCAGGATCTCATTGAGCGTCTCGAAAGAATCGAACCCGGCGGCCAGTTCCGCAAGAATGATCGGGTTGATCACGACGCGGCCGCGGTCTGCGGCTTTGGCGAGCATCGCATCCGACCATCCCTGCCATTCCGAATCGTTGTCGAACAGGTCGATCAGGACGTTGGAATCAACGAGGGTCGATTTCATCAGGCTCGTCGCGCAGCAGGGCCATGAGGGCCTTACTGCTCATGATCATCTTGCCCGCGCCCTTTTCCCGAAGATACCGGACGAGTTGTTCACCGCGGCTGGCGCTGCCTTTTTTCTTGCGAATGACCGCGCGCCCGCGCTCGACGGCGAACTCGACCTCGGTGTTCGGATGCAGCCCCAGCTTCTCGCGGACGTCCTGAGGGATGGTGACCTGGCCCTTGCTCGTGATTCGCATGGTAATACTCTTACTGGTAAGAATATTACCACAACGATCGCGGCTATTGGCGCGCGCCGGTCCAGGTGCCGCTGCACGAGCCGCCCGTGAAGGTTCCGGTCAGCGATCGGCGATCGGCCGCGAGCGTCGCCGTGAATGTGTAAACCGAGTCGACGAAGACGGCGAACTGAAGTGCATTCGTCGACAGGATGAGGTTCACCGTCTGGTTGACCACGCCAACCGACGGGAGCGAGATCACAAGCTCGGGACTGCCGGCAGCGGTCCGGCGAATCGTGCCGTTCCACGCGACGGTTGCCGGCAGGATGGCCGGGCAACCGGCCCCCTTCGAGATCGACCCGGCCCAGTTGCCGAACACCGGATCGCCCGAGGACTGGTTGACCGTGACAGTCTGGCCGCCCACAGTGAGCGTCGCGGTTCGGGCATCTCCCGTGTTCTCCGCCACGCTGATGGTGACGTTCCCGGGCCCCGTTTGACTGGTGGGCGACGTCACGTTCACAAACGCGCCGCTCGAGACCACGGTCCACGAGCAGATGCTTCCGGTCGTCACCGAGATACTCGCGGTGCCGCCAACACCGGCCACGCTCAGGGCGGTGCTCGAAACCGTGAACGCACACGTCGCGGCCGGCGGAGTAGTCGGGGTCGGAGACGACGGCGACCCGGAACACGCCGCAATCACGACAGGAACAATCAGACCGAACAGCCAGAGTCGACGCACGGGCCCTCCAGGATCGAGCGTATCAGAAGGACAGGCGGGTGCGGATGGTGCCGACGGTTTCGCCGCGGGTGTTCAGGATCGCGGGGAGCGCGTAACGCGAGAGCGCCTCGAATTCGCGATAGTCGATGACATCCATCAGGCGCAATGCGGCAAGCAGGACCGGCTCGGATGCGCGCCCCGAGCCGTCTTCGACCTTGAGGGCGATCCCCATGTGTCGACTCGGAATGGCGGCGGCGTAGAAGCCTTCGGCGCCGACCTTCGAGAAGAGGCGGCCCGGCACCGTGCGCATCAAGTCGCTGTCGAGGCGATCGGTGCCCGCCACCATTTCGGGATGCGCGGTCATCGCACTGAAGATCTGCAGCGGCGCCGGCTGCTTGTCGGCGACCGCGGCGGCAAAGCGCGCGCAGCCCTCGGCCACGGCATCGAGCGGCAGCGCAAATGTCGGCAGCCCGCAGCCATCCACGGCCTGCTCGATGTCGTCGGCCTCGGCCCGCATCCAGCGCGCCACGGTGCTGAGAATCCGCTGCTGCGTGGGATGCTGCGCGCGGTGGTAGCCGCTCGTGACCCATCCTTGCTGGATGGTGAACGCGAGCATGCCGGCGTGCTTGCCGGAACAGTTGTTATGGATGCGCGAGGGCGGCACGCCGGCCTCGCGGAGCGCTTTCGCGGAGGGCGCGTGCATCGGCGGGTGCGGACCGCAGGCCAACGCAGCTTCGGTCAGTCGTGCTTTCTTGAGCATCGACTGCGCCACGGCCACGTGAACGGGCTCGCCGCCATGCGATGCCGTGCACAGGGCCAGCTCCGCGGTCGTGAATCCGAAATGCTCGACCCCGCCGCCCTCGACGAAAGGCAGGACCTGGAACATCTTGATCGCCGAACGGACGAAGCTGTGGTGAGCCGGGTTGCCGGCGCTGGCCACGAGGCCCTTGCCGGCCTCGGCGATCGCCACGTGGACGCGGTGAATCGACTCGACCGTCTCACCCCGCAGCACTTCGACCACGCAAGTGCCACTCTTCACGTCAGCCCTCAAGCCCTCAAGCCCTGGGTTATCCAAGTGAGCGCGACCAGTCCGAGCTTCTCGAAATCCTTCACTGACGAACCTTCCCGTCGGCGATGTAGAGATAGAGCGTCCGGCTCCGGCCTTCGACATCGGTAAACGTGTCGACCTTCGCGGGCGGCCAGTCGCCCATGCTGAAAGTGTGGGCGACGATGCGCGCGCCGCGCGCCAGCTGCCTGGTCAGGATCGGCCGCAGCTTCAAGTTCGACGCCGACAGCAGATATGTCGTCACGACGTTGGCCTTCGACACGTCCGTCTTCATGGCGTCTTGCAGCGAGAACGTCACCAGGTGCTCGACCTTGGCGGCTTTCGCGTTGGCGTTGGCTTCCGCGATCCGCAGCGGGTCGATGTCGACCCCGAACCCGCGGGCGCCGTATGTTTTCGCCGCCGTGATCGGGATTCGGCCGTCACCGCATCCCAGATCGATGACCAGCTCGCCCTTCTTCACATCGGCCAGGGCCAGCATGCGGTCGACCACGTCCTGAGGCGTCGGGACGTAGGGGGCGAGTTGGGGCGCGTCAGGCCGTTTGGCCGGTGGTTGGGGGCCAGAAACAGGATCGAATGGCCCGCCTTGAGCGACACCCAAGTTTCCGGAGTCGAAAGGATGAGCTGGCGTCGAGACGGCGATCAAACTGATGAAAAAGGTCAACGAGGCCACCAATCGGATCATGATGGCCAGCATATCAAGGCTGTAAAAAAGCGATCGGAAAACGGTCTAACCATGTGCCGAATCAGGGGTTACTCCAAGCGGGATGGCGCCGGCTGAATTCACGAAAATGCCCTGTTTCCGGCCTATTTCCGTTGATTCCACGGCCGGTCTCGGCTATACTGAAGAGGCTCGATTAACGCATTTCGGCCTGCCATACCTACCAATCTCGAAACGAGGGGCACGTGGGATTTAAGATCGGTGACAAGGTCATTTACCCGAACCATGGGCTCGGCGTCGTTGAGAAGGTCGAGGAAAAGACCATTCTCGGAACGACGTGCGGATTCTTCCACTTGAGGATTCTGTCAAACGAGACCACCGTTTTGGTACCTGTCGCGAACGTAAACAATGTCGGCCTCCGCCGGGCCATCACCGACGAAGAGGTCGAACGCCTGTTCCTGCTGCTGGGCGACGGCAAGATCGACAACCATCAGAACTGGAAAGGCCGCTTCAAGGACAACTCCGACAAGATGCGCACCGGCTCCATTTACGACATGGCCGATGTGCTCAAGAGCCTGACGTTCCTGGCCAAGTCCAAGAGCCTGTCGTTCCGCGAGAAGCGCATGCTCGACCGCGCCAAGGCGCTCATCATCTCCGAGATCTCGGAAGTGATGCAGACCACCGTGGCCGACGTCGAAGAGCGCGTCAATACCGCGCTCGAGCGCTGCTTCACGATGAAGGCTCGTGCCGCACAGCGTGCGGCGACCCGCGTGGCTAAGGCGGCCCCGGCAAAGGCGGCGGCCCGCGTCACGGCGGCGCCGCCGGTGACGGCACCTCGTCGCCAGGCTCGCGCCTCGTAGGCGCTTCTTCAAGTTAGACTGACGGCGGCATGACCACGTTCATTGCCGCCGTCAGATCCGTACTGACCTACCTCGTCGTCTCTCTCTATCTATTGATCGCCGGTCCCATCGGGCTGGGCATCGCCATTCCCTTCAAGCTGAAGGGCGTGGTCTACGAGCTCGGCCACATCGGCGTCGGGTTGGCGCTGTCGATGGCCGGGATCCGCTACCGCGTCAGCGGCCGCGAGCACATTCCGGCGGGCCGCGCCGTGGTGTTCTGTTCGAACCACGAGAGCAACGTCGACCCGCCCGTGCTGTTCCAGGCGCTGCACCGGCGATTGCACGTGCTGTTCAAGGCCGAGCTGACCAAGCTGCCGATCCTGGGCCGGGTGATGCTGGCCGGCGGCTTCGTGCCGGTCGAGCGCGACCGCCGCGAGGCGTCGATGGTCTCGATCGACCGCGCCGCGGCGTCGATTCAGGCCGGCAACTCTTTCCTGATCTTTCCCGAGGGCACCCGCAGCCGCACTTCGGAGCTCTTGCCATTCAAGAAGGGCGGCTTCATCATGGCCATCAAGGCGCAGGCGCCGATCGTGCCGGTCGCCATCTCGGGCGGCCGCGATGCCATGCGGAAGGGCAGCTGGTTCGTGCGGCCGGTGATGTGCCGGATCCGCATCGGCGAGCCGGTTGAGACGGCCGGCATGTCGGTCGACGATCGCGACGAGGTGATCGAGGTCGTGCGCGCGCGTATCGAAGAGCTCTTGCGGACTTGAGGGCTTACTGGCTTGAGGGCTTGGGTGGCTTGAGGGCTTGAAGGCTCGAGGGCTTGATGGAGATCCTAACCACTCTCGGACGGACGCTCGGGTTCTCGCTCGCCGCGGGCGTAAACCTGTACGCGACGATGGCCGTACTCGGCCTGGCGTCGCGCTACGGGTGGGTGCAGCTGCCGGAGCAGTTTGCGGTGTTCGACAATCCCTGGATCATCGGCGCCGCCGGCGTGCTCTACGTGATCGAGTTCGTGGCGGACAAGATCCCGTGGGTCGATTCGATCTGGGATTCGGTGCACACGATCATTCGCCCCGTGGGCGGCGCGCTGATCGCCGTGGCGGCGCTCGGCGACGCATCGCCGGTCGTCGTCGGCCTGATCGCGCTGCTCGGCGGGGCGACCGCCGCCGGCAGTCACATGACGAAGGCGGGCACGCGTGTTGCGATCAATACGAGCCCCGAGCCCTTCACCAACTGGTTCATCAGCCTGGTCGAGGATGTGTTCGTGATCGGCCTCAGCCTGTTCACGCTGAAGTTTCCGCTGCTCGCGCTCGTCGTGAGCCTTGCGATCGTCGTGATGATCGTGTGGATCGCGCGCAAAATCTGGCGGTGGCTGAAGCCGACACCAGCAGCTGATCCTCGGATTCTGTAAGCGGCAGCCGGCCCCGCTACGCGACGAGAGGTTGCTTTGAGCAAAAACCGTTGGGCCCAGCTCATGAAGCGCCACGTAAGCTCACCGGTTTTTCTCAAAGCAACCTCTCGTCGCGTCTACGCGCCCTCCGGCTGCGAGCCTCAGTACCGTGCGCGGGCGTGACGCGGAGAGGTGTCTCCCGGCGTTCGCGACTCGTCTCGGCGGTCAAACCTTCACTCGGCACATTAAGCACTCCAGCTATGGACGCGCCAAAGACGGCAAGACGCCTGCGTAGCCTCCGTTCGATTTGACGACGGGATGCTTGTCGACGCCTCGCTCGACGCTCACGCCGGAAGACACCTCTCCGCGTCACGCCCGCGCATGTCGCCTGCGCGTGGTGTGGTTGCTGTAAGACAATACGGTTCGTGACTGGCCTTCCCGTCGACCCTCCCGTGCAGCCCGTGATCGACTCGACCCGTTGGTTCGAATCCGGGCCGGATCTGATTCGACGAGACCCAGCGCTGGCGACTTTGATCGTTCGAGTTGGAATGGCGAGCAACGCGCTGAACGCCCAGCTGATGGCGGGAGTAAACGCCGCGGCAAACAACCCGGGTGAGAGATTCCGGAACGTCATGGGCGCATTGGTCACCACGGCTGCCGTCACGACGGAAGCGGTGCGGTTAGCACGAGAGGAACTGAAAGTTCTTCGTCCGCTCGCCATCGCGACGGGCGTGCCCCCTGAAGTCCTGGAGGGCGTGAAGCAGCTATGCGCGGGCACGCATCGAGCGTCGCCGATTCTGGCGCGCGCCCGCAATCAGATCGGATTTCATTGGGATGCAGATGTGATTCAGCCCGTGGTTGAAGACTTCGGAAAGAACGAGAGCATCATCTGGGTGGAATCAAATGCTGACGACGCCCCCATTCACCGATTGGCGTTGGATGTGCTTGCCCTAGCTTTGCTGCCCCCGGAGGTCGCGAAGCAACCAGACGAGGCCGCGACTCAGCGGGCGATTGCCGTAGCGCTGGACGACGTGTCGTCGGCGATGCGATTCATTACGCAATTCTTTACGGCAGCGATCTATGGCTATCTGCGGCAGTCCGGCGCGACGCGACGGGATCGCAAGCTCAGTTGGTTCCTGAGGGTTTCCGCGTGGTTTCAACGATTGTGGAGGAGGTGGTTCTGTGAACGCGAGTGACCTCGACTGAGCCTCTCACGTATAAGTCCTGCATGACGTCAGCAGTCTCGGCCGCTCTGGCAAGCCTGTCGATACTCCGAGAGCACGGAAGGCTCGCTCGCGTTTTGCCGTCGACGTGATTCTCGCGTGGGTGCTTCCGTTGCCATCCTTGTTTCCGAGGCGGGCATCCGCGTGGCATGGCCCAATGTCCACGCCACAGCGCGAACGCCGCGCCGACATGTAGTTGCCACTCTCGGCCGTTGGGAACATTAGGGCAAGGACGTTCGCGGGTTCACCTACGGCATGACCGACGACGAGGTCGGCCGTCTGCGCGCGCGGACGAATGGCGCGATCGAAGTCGCGCCGCGCCACTGGAGGGCGACGGACGTTGTGAGCGAATGCCGCTGGTTTCACCTTTAGCAGCCAGGGCGAGCCTGCCAACGGCTCACGTTACACGCGGCGACTTGAGGCGATCCACTTACTCCGGAGGCGGCGATGGTATCGCGATCACCTGCATCGGTTCAGCAGTCCACAGAACCCATGTCTGCGCGGCCGCCGCGAAGACGAGAGCGCCTGTGGCAATGGCCAGCCACAGCGTCCACTTCGCGAGCCGATTTGTGCCTTCGTCCGCTTTTTTGGTGAAGTCCTGTATTTGACGATTCAATTCAATCACGGTGCCATTCATCTGCTTGATGCTGGAGTCAACAATCTCCGTTGCAGCTATGACCGCAGTCGCAAGCTCGCGGTTGCTCTCGGCGGCGAGCACGGCAGCCTCAACTCGGCTCTTAACGTCGGCGCCCTGGTCAATACCGGTTCTCCGATCGGCTTCGATGCTCACTTCTCGGATGGCTTGGATCTGCTTGTCTGTCTCGCCGCGCTGAATCTTGAACATTTCCAACGCCGCGCGCGCCATCGTTCCCGGATCGTTGTTCTCGTCTTGTCCCATGTGCGGGATTTTAGCCGAGGTCGGGCAATGCCTTATCGCCGCGCGGCCGATCGAGGACGATCGAAATCGGTGAGTCGGTCATGGCAGACTTAGCCGAGTTGCTTCTCCGATTCAGTCAAAAACAGAATCGAGGCGGCAGTGAGGTGCAATGCGAAACTGGCGAGATGCACCGGTATTTTCTTGGGTACACTTCCGGCACCGTGACCTGATTCGCGGTTTCGAGTCGTTGGCACGCCCGCTTCGAGCACCGCGCGGAGGCCGCTAAACTCGCTTTGCATGTAGTCGGGCACCAATCCGTGTTTAAAAACGATCTCAAGCAGCGACTTGGCGGTGTCCTTCTCCTGAACAGGCCACTTCTGCTTTTCGCAGATCACCTTGAGAGTGCTCTCAAATGCTTTGAGGCACTCATTGAGAGCTTCCCCGTAGCGCCCGTGCCTGTAGTGTTCATGAGCATTGAGGAACTCGTGGTTGGCCCCAGCAAAGCGCTTCGCCGCCAATACCTGCAGCGCGGGTTTTACGGTTTCACTATGTAAGAACTCTGAATCGACACGTTGCACCATTCCCGATTCGTACTGGTATCCAATTCCGTGTTCTCGGAATCGCTGGTTCAGTTCATCGATGGTCTGTTGAACGGTCATGACCGGGTGTGCGAAGTTCTGGAGTCGGTAGCGCTCTTCAGCCGCACGACTGAGCATGAGCTCGATCACATCGATTACTTGCTCGGTAGTGGCCTTGGTCCCAAGGAATTGAAATACCACCCATCGATAACTAACGTTGCACGGAAGTTCCTTTTCGAGAATGTTAAAAACGCCATATTCGCGCGCAAGGTCATCGTGAAGTCCCTTGAATATCTTTTCGATGAGCCCCTGATGATCGTTCTCTCCGAACAAGTCGCCCAGTACAAACACCAGCTGCACTCGAAACGCGTTCGGCAGGTCGGTATATTGATAAACGTCAGGGAACTCGCCTCGAAGACGTTTCTGACGACGTGAGAACAGATTTAGAATCGACAAGGTTCGCTTTGAAGGTCTACTGGGATAGGACGAAGTCGACTTCAACTTTAGCTGAACTTTAACCATTGCGGCTAAGATCGGTCGCATCCGGTGCTACTGGGTACTAGCAGACACATAGAATTCCGGAGCAAATGTGCCATTGCCGCTGCCCGGCCGGTGCCGGTGCGCGGGCGTGACGCGGAGAGGTGTCTCACGGCGTGAGCGTTCGAGCGAGCCGACACAAGTAACAAGGTCAAATAGAGCGAAGGCCACGCAGGCGTCTTGCCGTCTTTGGCGCGTCCATCGCTAGGGCGTTTAATGCGCCGAGCGAGATTTGACCGGCGAGCGAGAGCGAACGCCGGGAGATACCTCTCCGCGTGACGCCCGCCCATCGACAGGATGCGTGGCGGGGCCGGCTGCCATCGTTTGATTGGGTAGAATCGACCGGTATGCAGATCGTTGTAATCGGCGCAGGTGCGATTGGCAGTGTGTATGGCGCGAAGTTGTCCGCGCGGCATGAGGTCATGCTGGTCGGCCGGCCAGCTCACGTGACAGCGATTCAACAAAACGGTTTGCGGCTCGAGGGCGGGACCGTGGCCACGTACGCTGTTAACGCTACGACCACGCTCGGGTCGGTGGCCCCGGGCTCGCTGGTCCTCGTCACGACCAAGGTCAACGACACGGCGGCGGCGATGGCGCCGGTCGCGCCGCTTCTGCCCAACGACGCCACCATCCTGTGCGTGCAGAACGGTCTTTACTCCGAACGAATCGTCCGCGACATGGTCGGCGGCGACGTCGTCACGCTGCGCGCCATCACGCAGTTCGGCGGCAGCGTGCGCACTCCCGGCGTGGTGTCCGATGTGGTCAACGGCTACACCCTCGTCGAGCCGCACGAGCGGGCGTCCGACCTTGCCGCAGTGCTGACCGACAGCGGGCTCGATGGCCGCGTGACCGATGACATGAAGCGCGAGATGTGGCGCAAGGTCATCTTCAACTGCGTCATCAACCCCATCACCGCCATCGTCGGATCGCCGGTGGGCGGCATCTCGGCGCCGGGGCTGGTACCGCTCAAGCGGCTAGTGATCGACGAATGCGTCGCGATGGCGCGGGCCGACGGCGTCGGGTTCGAGGTGGACTTCGTCGCGGTGATCGACGAGATCTTCGCAACGCTCACCAACGTGGCGTCGACGCTGCAGGATCTGTCGAAGGGCCGCCGCACGGAGATCGATCACCTGAACGGCGCGGTCGCGGCGCTGGGCGCCGGCTACGGCATCGATTGCCCGGTCAACCGGGCACTGACCGCGCTGATCAAGGCGCTTGAAGCACCGCGCGGAGCCGCTGGAGGACATCGGGCGGAACCGCCACCGCCTTCACCGCGCCATTGACGTCCCGCCTGACGCAGACGGCGGTGACCGTTCCCGTGCAGATCGCTTCGCTGCCGCGAACAATCTCGTGGGCGTATTTGATGGTGCGCGCGCTCACCGCCTCGATGCGCACCAGCACCTCGAAATCGTCTTCGAAGTGGAGGGGCGTCTTGAAATCACAGGTGGCGGCGATGCGTGGCCAGCCAGGCGGATCAGCGGCTGAGCCTGCCACGCCGTACAGACCACTCGCCGGCGAGATGGTCATTCCGGCTGCGCGCCACAGTGCGTGCTCGGCCTCCTCCATGTAACGGAAGAAGTTCGAGAAATGCACCATGCCGGCCGCGTCGGTCTCCGCGAACTGGACCCGCCGCGAATAACGGAATGGCGTTATGGCGTGCGCCCCTCGGGCAGCGTCAGCTCGTTGGCCTTGTGCTGCGCCGCTTCCGGCACCATGCCCTCGCGCCAGGTCGGCAGGCGCTGCTTGTCGTCGGGATACAACGATTCCATTGGCCCCCACACCTTGTCGACCTTGTCGGTGAAGAGGTCGCCGATCAGCAGATCGGTCACCGTGTTCCGCAGCTCCGGATAATTGCGGACGAAGTTGCCGAAACTGAAGCCGTCGTAGTACTCGCACACCAATCGGCGCATGCGGTCGACGCCGTGATTGAACGTCTCACCCCAGGCGCCCAACTGCGCCGCGCCGGTGTCGCCCCTGGCGAGCCCGTCGATAATCGCATCGGCCGCCAGCTCGCCCGACTTGAGCGCCAGCAGCACACCCGACGAGTAGAGCGGATCGAGAAACCCGAAGGCGTCGCCGACCAGCACCCACCCGTTGCCCGCGACTTGCGTCGAGCGATACGAGTAATCACGCGTCGCGAAATAGCCGGTGACACGCTTGGCGTTCTTGACGCGTTCTTTCACCGCCGGCGTGTTCTCGACCTCTTCCTGATAGGTCTGCTCGTGATTGCCCTGGCGCCCCTTGAACAGGTAATCAAATGGCGCCACCACGCCGAGGCTGACAATGTTGTCGTGGAGAGGGATGTTCCAGAACCAGCCGTCCTTGCCCGGCGTCTGGATGACCATGGTCGCGCCCCCGTTTTTGCCGGTGTCGCGGTAGGCGCCCTCCCAGTAGGTCCAGATCGCGCCCTTGTTCAAGACCGGATCCCACAACCGCAGCTTCATCCGGTTCATCAGCAGCGCCGCCTGGCCGCTGGCATCGACCACGACCTTGGCGCGGATCTCTTTGCGGACGCCGTCCTGCTTGATGGCGACGCCGGTGGCCCTAATACCTTGACCGCGCCCCGCGCGGTCGGCTTCGCCGTCGCCGTCGCTACTACCTTGACCGCGCTCCGCGCGGTCGAAGAGGACCTCGATCACATGCACGCCGTCGTGGGCGTCGACGCCGTGCTCGCGGGCGTTGTCGAGCATCATCTGGTCGAATTCGCTGCGCACGACCTGCCAGGTCTGCGAGCACTCGTGCGGCTTGTTGTCCCAGAAATAAAACGGCGCCGACAGCTTGCCGTTGGCGTTGATGAACTGGACGCTGTACTTCTTGACGAAGTGGCTGCGCTGCATCTTCTCCAGCATGTTGAGCCGCTTCAGCACCCAATAGGTTTCGGGGATGAGCGACTCGCCGATGTGGAAGCGCGGGAACTTCTCGCGCTCGAACAGGCCGACGTTGAGCCCGCCTTGCGCGAGCAGCGTCGAGGTCGTGGATCCGGCGGGGCCACCGCCGATCACTACGACATCGTATTCAGACGAGATTAGTGACATAGACAACGTAGTTCAGAGTTCAGAGTTCAGAGTTATGAGTTAAGAACAGAATTCGTGCCCAATGAATATGTGTCTATATGCCCCGGTGTTATCGACTCTTAACTCTGCACTCTTAACTCTGCACTCACGTGTAGCGAATGTTGGAATGTTCGGGTAGGAAGAAACGCGGCAGCAGCACGTCGACGCGCATCAGCCCCTCACGCGTGAGGGCAATGCGGTCGGCGCTGCGCTCGGCGAGGTAGCCTTCGGCCGCCAGCGAGTCGAGGGCGTCCTTGAATCGCCCCAGCACGTCGACGCCGTACTTCTGCGCGAAATACGGCGGTCGATTGGCGCCGCGCTTCAGCTGGAGCACGAACTCGCGGATCATCCGCTCTTCATCACTCGGACGATACCCGCGGCCGAGCGGGATCTCGCCGCGGTTGATCGCATCCTCGTAGTTCGGCCAGGTGTCGACGTTCTGGACGTGCACGCCGTTGATGTGGCCGAACGATGCGACGCCGAGGCCGAGCAGGTCCGCGCCCTCCCACAGGCGATCGCGATACACGAACTTGGCCGTCGAGGGATTCTTCACCGCGGTATAGGCGCTGCCGACGTGGTAGCCGGCGCGCTCGAGCGCGCTGAAGGCGTCCTGCACCCATCGCCGCTTGGTTGCCCAGCCGGCGACCGGCTCGTTGAACTGCCCGCCCTGCTTGTGCAGGTCGCCGCTGATCGTGGTGTTGTAGGGCAGCTCCATCTGGTAGATGGTGACGCTGTCGGGCTCGAGCGCGAGCGTGCGCTCGATGCACTGCTGCCAGTTGGCGTCGGTCTCGCCCAGCATGCCGGCGATCAGGTCGATGTTGATCTGCGGAAACCCGAGCTTGCGGGCTTGCGCGTAGGCGCGGCCGATCTCGGGCGTGCGATGCGCGCGCCCGTTGATCTCGAGGATGCGATCGTCGAAGTTCTCGACGCCGAGGCTGAGGCGCGTCACGCCCATCTCGCGAATCGCCGCAAGCTTGGCTTCGCTCAACGTGCCCGGCTCGCACTCGAACGTGATCTCTTCGGCCTCGCTCCACGCGCCGCCGGCATTGAGCCGGCCCATCAGGCCCTGCAGCTGCCTGGTCGACAAGAACGACGGCGTGCCGCCGCCGAAGTAGACGAAGTTGAACTTGCGGCCGGCCACCGCGGGCTGCGACGCGTACAACTCCCATTCGCGCGCGACCAAGTCGAGGTAGTTCTCGACCTCGCGCGCGTTCTTGTCGGTGTAGACCCGGAAGTAACAGAAGTGACAGCGCTTGCGGCAGAACGGGATGTGCAGGTACAAGCCGAGTGGCCGCCCTTCGACTCGCCCTCCCGGACCTTCGGTCCGCGAGGGCTCGCTCAGGGCAGCGTGGGCATCGTTGATCCCTTCAGGCTTCCACGCTGAAAACGGGGGGTAGTTGGCGACGAAATAACTGCCGACGTCCGTCTGTTCGACGGTGGCGTCTCCTTGCACACCAGACATGTCTTCTCACTATACCGTCGGTAGGGCGCCATAGTTTACTCGGCGCCCGTGACGAAGTTTGTGACGGGAGGGCACTTCTTGACGGGAGAGCACCTCTTGACGGGATCGCAATCCGTGACGGGATGGCAATCCTTGACGTGGACGGCACTTGTCGACGGCACTTCTTGTCTTAAGAGCGTGTAACAAAACCTCCGAAGCCTGATCCTCGTCGGCGAGGTAGTGTGAACGGGGTATGGCCGCCACGCTGCTTCCAGATGCGTCGTCGAATCTGGTCCAACCGTTCCTGCCGATTCCACTCTGTCGACCAAAAGGCGGACGGCCGCGCATCTCGGATCGCGCGTGCCTGACCGGCATCGTTTTCGTCCTTCGCAGCGGCATTCCGGCAGATGCTCCCGCCAGAACTCGGGCGCGGATCGGGGATCACGTGCTGGCGCCGCTGCACGACTGGCGGCCGGACTATGTGCTCGGGGATCGAGCTACGACGCGACGGCGATTCGGCGTGGACTGCGGGCGCCGCACCTCGTGCCGTGGCTCGCTATGCGTCGCACCGCGCACGGGGAGTGGATTGCGCCGGTGGCGGTGGGTCGTGGAGCGGACGAATGCCTGGCTCAATCAGTTTCGTCGTCTGCGCGTGCGGTTTGACAAGCGGGCCGACATCCGCGAGGCATTCCTCTCACTGGAGCGCGTTGATTTGTGGGCAGTCGCTGCGCAAGACGTGGATAACGGCCTGAGCCGGTGCCCACTCGCGCCGAGGCGCTTCCCGCGGGCGGGACACGGAATCGGTAAACATTACGGCGTCAGTCGGGACTAATCATGGGTAACGCTCGTCCGACCTCTCGGCCGTTAGGTGCTGCCGCAAGAACCGCAGTGTCTGGCGAATGATGTCGCGCGATGTTCGGCTGTCGTCGAAGAGATCAAAGGCGTGCGGGCCTTCGGCATGGTTCACGAAGGTAATCGGGAGATTCTCGATAAGTCCGTGACGGATGAAGCTGTCGATGGAGGCATTCATCGCCGGAAACTGGTCGCGTCCAGCCCTCGTTATGAGCAGCGGCACATCCCGTCGAAGATCCGCAAAGGTGCGGCCGACGCCTGGGTTTGCGAAGCCAAACTGCCGCGCCGCATTTGCCACGTCTGTCGCGCCATCGAGATCAAGCAGACATCCGCAGCCGAACACCGCACAGGCCGGCGTTCGGCTGGCGTCCTGCATGATGGTCGTGAGGGCTGTCGGGACATTCCCAGACACTGCGATGACCCCGACCCGTGCCGGATCGATCCGCAACGATCGAGCGCATTCGTGAATGTGCTCGAAGACGGCCTGAAGATCCGCGACGGGGTCACGGTTCGTGTAAGCGATTGCCACCATGCCTGACAGCGCGATCAACTGGCACATCGAGACCGTCCACCCGATCTCCTTGTAGGTCAAGGTGGTCGGACGCGGTTCCATCGTCCCCGGGTAGCCTGCCACGATGATCACTGCGGGCCAGCGACTATCGTCCGTTTCGTCGGGCGGGTAGTAGACGTCCATGCAAAGACGACTCTCCGGCGGGCCGTACGCGACGTCGCGTCGCACGGTCATGGCGTCCATTCCGTCCAACTGCAGGCACACTCGACGTGTGAAGATGTCACCCGGCGGCGATTGAGTCATCGACCCTCCAAAAGCTGGCGGCGGTTTCGCGAACCGCCCTCAAGGTCGCCAGTGTGATTCCTCTTGTGGGCCTTGTGTCCAGTGGGGATAATGAAATCTACTTGCCGGCAAGCCGACGGACCTGCCTGCCTTCCCCAGTCCCTTTAAGTTTCAGTCCCTCGGCTCGGCACAGTCTTGGCGCCGCTCGAGCCGTAGTCGGAACTGGGTTCCACTGTGCGCGAGATGCGATTAGTAACGAGCAGTCGCGAAGGGTTTGCCTATCTGCCCAGGTCGCGCATCGCGCCGTTCGGTCGGGGCCACCAGTTCGAGAAAATGGTCGCCTCGTGCCGACGAAGTGGCAGGGTGCTCGCCTGGCAAGCGCTCCGGTCGGGGTTTTGTTAGAGGCTCTAAGGGACTTTCTTGATGGGACAAAACCTCTAAGTGAGGTCCCGTCAAGAGGTGCAATCCCGTCAGGAAGTGCAATCCCGTCAGGCAGTGCCGTCCCGTCAGGAGGTGCCGTCCCGGCAAGAAGCAGGTAAAGTGGGCCGATGCGACTTCGCGCGATCCTGCTCGCCTCGGGCTGGGCGGCGGTAACCGTTGTCGGCGCGGCCCAAGAGCCGGCGACGCCGCGGTTTCGCGCCGGCGCCAACCTGGTGCACGTCGACGCCTATGTCGCGAAGAACGGTGTCGCGCTGACCGACCTGCGGCCCGAAGACATCGAGGTGTACGAAGACGACAAGCTGCAAACGATCGAAAGCGTCGAGCTGATCAAGGCGCGCGGTCCCATTCCGCAATCGGAACGCATCAATCCCACGACCGTGCGCGACATGCAGCAGGACGGGGCCGACGCCGCGCGGCTGTTCACGTTGTTCTTCGATCGCTATCACGTCAGCGTCGCCGGTTCGTACCACGCCAACAAGCCGATCATCCAGACCCTGGATAAGGTGATCGGCCAGGACGACATGGTCGGCGTGATGACGCCCGAGATGTCGGCCACGAGCATCACCTACAGCCGGCGCACCACCAACATCGAGCGCTACGTCACCGACTCATGGGCGTGGGGCATCAAGGATCAGGTCGCCACGCTTAGCCCCGCCGAGCAGGCCTTCCACGACTGCTATCCGCAGTCTCAGTACCCCTCCATCGCCGCTGAGATGGTCGCCAGGATGCGCGAACAGCGGACGCTGGACGCGCTCGACGCGCTGGTGCTCCATCTCGAGGGGCTGCGGCCGGAACGAAAGTTCGTGCTCGTCTTCACGGAAGGCTGGCCCCTGTATCAGCGCAGCGACCGGCTCGCACGGCCGCTCAACGACGCCGTCCCCGGCCAGGATCCCTTGCGAGTGAACCCGCTGACCGGAGGCATCGCGAAGCCGGGGTCACCCGACACGGGGCGGGGCATGAGCACGAGCTACCAGGCGTGCGAGCGCCAGCGGGCGATGCTGGCGAACATCGATCATCAAACGGAATTTCGCACGCTGCTGCAGCGCGCCAACCGCGCCAACGTCAGCTTCTATCCGATCGACGCGCGCGGGCTGATCGTGTTCGATCAACCGACCCGGTTTGATCTGCCCCCGTCGGTGGACCAGGTGTTTCTTCGCAAGCGGCACGACGACCTGCGGATGATGGCGCTGCAGACCGACGGGCTGGCCGTGCTCGACAGCACCAACGACATCGCCGGCGCGATGCAGCGCATCTTCGGCGACGTCGGGTCGTACTACTTGCTTCGCTATTACTCGTCGAATACCAAGCTCGATGGCAAGTTCCGGCGGATCCGCGTCGAGGTGAAGCGGCCGGCCGTGGACGTTCGTTCGAGACCGGGTTACCTGGCACCGACGGAAGCCGAAGCGCGCGCGGCAGGCGGCGCGGCAGTCGGCTCGAAGGGGCGCCCGGGCGCCGTGCCCGCGCCCCCACCGCCACCCCCGGCCGTGACGCGGGCCCTCGATGCGATTGCACCGGGCCGCGGCAACCTGCCCGTCCGCATTCAAGCGTCCGGCGCCCGCTCCTCAATCCGCGCCGTCGTCGAGCTCGATGCCGCGACGATCAAGTTGCCGGAATGGATGTCGGGCGGCACGCTTCGCCTCGTGATCGATCCGGAGCGCGGCACGACGGCCGCGACGCAAACCATCACCACCGCGATTCAGCCGGGGCAACGCAGCATACCCATCGCGGGCACCGATGCGCCGTTGCCGCCGGGCCGGTATTCGGTGCGCGCGGAGCTCACACCCAAGGCGGGGCGTTTGCCGATCCAGGTGACGACGTTCGCGACGGTTCCGGCTGAGTCCGCCGATCTTGGTACGGGTGCGCTGGCGTTGCGGCGCGGACCGAGCACCGGGCTGGCCTACGTGCCGACCGCAGATCCGCGATTCCGCCGCACCGAGCGATTGCGCGTCGAGGTGCCGTTGATCGGCGAAGGCCATACCGGGACGGCCCGTCTCCTGACGCGCGAAGGGCAGCCGATGCCGCTGGTGGCAAGCTTCACGACGCGCGTCGACGAAGAGAAGGCGCAGGCGCTGGGTGTGGCCGAAGTCAACCTCGCCCCCCTCGCCGCCGGCGAGTACGTGCTCGAGGTCTCGATCGTGAAGGACGGCAAGACCGGGCTTGCCGCGTACGGCTTCCGCATCATTCCGTGATCGCGCCCAGATGACATTGCGACTTACGCTCTTCGCGCTGGCACTCTCGGTGCTCGTCGCAACAGGTCAGGAGCCACAGCTTCCGCGGTTTCGATCGGGCGCGAATCTTGTCGCGGTCGACGCCTACGTGTCGAAAGACGGCGTGCCCGTGACCGACCTTCGAGCCGAAGACCTCGAAGTGCTCGAAGACGATCGCCCCCAAAAAATCGAGAGCTTCCGCCTCGTGCAATCGCGTGCCGCCGGCGGGATCACGACGCGGCCGGAGCCGCTGGGGTCGGTGGCGCAGCGCGATGCGGCGTCCGATCCCGAGTCACGCCTGTTCGTGCTGTTCCTCGATCAATGGCACGTCAGCCTCGGCGGCTCGGCCCGGGCGCAAGCGCCGGTGTCGGAGATCCTGAACCGGGTGATCAGCCCAGACGACCTGGTAGGCGTGATGACGCCGGAGATGTCGCCACAAAGCCTGAACCTGACGCGGAGGACGGCGGCGATCGACCGGATGCTAAGGGACAACTGGACGTGGGGCGAGCGCGATAAGCTCAACACTTCCGACCCGCGCGAGCGCGATCTCGAGCTTTGTTACCCCGACGATCCGCGAAAACCCGAGCAAAACGGTGTGGCCAAGGAGCTGATCGAACGCCGCCGCGAGCTGAGGACGCTGCAGTCGCTCGATGCGCTCGTCACGCACCTGGGCACGCTTCGCGACGAGCGCAAGTTCGTGGTGCTGCTGACCGAAGGGTGGGTGCTGTTCCGGCGCAACGATCGGCTGGGCGGCGTGCTGGGCGGCTCGATTCCGGGCTCGCTGCCGATTGGCGTCGGCACGGACGGCCGAATCGTGACCGGACAGGATCCGCGCGAGTCGGCCGGCAGGGGCATGGAGTCCTGCGACCGCGAGCGCGTGCTGCTGTCGTTTGTCGATCACGAATACGAGCTGCGCCAGATTGCGCAGCGCGCCAATCGCGCCAACGTCAGCTTCTACATCATCGACCCGCGCGGGCTTGCGGCGTTCGACGATCAGATCGGTCCGATGCGTCCCGCCACGCCGGAGCAAGATCGCGCCCGCATGTCGGCGCGGCAAAACGGCGTGCGCGAGCTCGCCGAGCAAACTGATGGCGCGGTCGTCCTCAACACCAACGACGTGCGCGGCGCCACGGCGCGGATGATGGCCGACCTCGGCTCGTATTACCTGATGAACTATTACTCGACCAACACCAAGCTCGATGGCCGCTTCCGCCGCATCACGGTGCGCGTGAGACGAGAAGGCGTCGAGGTGCGCGCGCGGCCGGGCTATCTCGCGCCGACTGAAGCCGAAGCACGGGCCGCGGGGGTCGCGCCGGTGCTCCCGCCGGGAAGCCGCGGGCCTGCGGCTCTGCCACCGACCGTGGCGCGGGCGCTCGAGATGATCGCGCCGGCGCGCGGCAACCTGCCCGTGCGCATCCAGGCGGCGGGAGGACGCGGCTCGATCCGCGCGGTCGTGGAGCTCGATCCGGTCACGCTCAAGCTGCCGGAGTGGGCGACGGGCGGAACCGTGCGCCTCACGATCGATCCGGAGAAGGGCTCGGGCCCCGAATCGCAGGTCGTGACGTCAACGCTCGACCCTGGCGCGCGCAGCGTGGTGTTGGCCGCGAGCGGCAATCCATTTCCGCCGGGCCGCTACATCGTTCGCGCCGAGGTCACGCCGAAAGCCGGACGCATTCCGATTAAGGCATCGACGGCGGCGATGGTCCCGCCGGAGGCCGCCGAGGTGGGCACCGGCCTGCTCGCGCTGCGCCGCGGCCCGAGCACGGGCCTGGCCTATGTGCCGACCGCGGATCCGCGGTTCCGCCGGACCGAACGGCTGCGCGTGGAAGTGCCGCTGGCCGCCGCCGAATATGCGGGCGCGGCGCGACTACTGACGAGGGAAGGGCAGCCGATGCCGCTCGTGGCGACCTACACCACTCGGGCGGATGCCGCGACGAGTGTCACGTTCGGCGTCGCCGAAATCGTGCTGGCGCCGCTCGCGGCGGGCGATTACGTGTTGGAGGTGACGCTGACCAAGGGGAAAAATAGCGAGGTCGTGGCCTACGGATTTCGGATCGTGCCCTAAGATCCGCCGGTCGTGAACGTCATGGTGAAGGGCGCCATCGCGCCGCCGTCAGTCCCTTTGATCCCTTCGAGAAACTCGACCTTCACGGTACGAAAGCGCTGCCACGGCTGCGTGGGCCGGATCTCGAGCGAGCGGTTTTCTTTCGCATAGGTCGTGGCAAAGGCCACCGTCGGGGGCTGCGCTTCGCCGCGATCGCGAGACTCGGACGCCGCATAGGTGATCCGGATGCGATCCTTTAAGGTCGCCGGATCGAGGTCGCGCGACAGTTGAAGCCGGATCCGGTCATCGAGCCGGACATCGGCTTCGCCTTCGCTCGGCGCCGCAAACAACACGTCCACCGGCGGCGGCGGTGGCGCCGCGATCGTCACTTCGGTCGCCGTTTCAGCGGGCGCCGGTGCGAGCTCGATCGATGTCCCTTCCAGCCAGGTCAGACCCTTGGCGGTGCGGACCGTGCCCGAGACCTTGACCCAGCGTCCGCTGTCGATGCGCTTGTTGGGATCGAAGTTGAACGTCCTGCCCCTGGGCTGCAGGCCCATCACCCACACCGCGGCGTCGGCCGAGCGCAGCACGAACTGCCATTTGTTGTTGATCGGCGCTTCAGGAAGATCGCCGAACAGGTTGCGGCCGCGGAACTGTCCCTGGATCGTGACGGGGCGGCCGACGAATTTCTCGGGCTCCATCGCCAGCGTCCGCAGCGGCGGCGTCGCGACGGCGGTCGCCGCCGGCGGCGGAGCGCTGCTGCCCAGGATCAGCATCAGCTCCTCTCCGGGCCGCGGCCAGCGATCGGGATACGCGCTGCGAACCAGGTCGAGCAGGTTGAACGGAATCAGCCGCGGATCGTCTTGCGAGACGCGCCCGATGTCGAAGAACTGGCCGCGGGCTTCGATGCGGCCTTCCGGATAATCGCGCGCGATCAGCCGCACGCTGGCTTCGTCGGTGCCGATCGAGCGGCGCTCGCCCTCGCCGCGCACCTCGCCGACGATCAGCACGGTTTGCTGGTGGTAGAAGCCCGGATAATTCTTGAGCGCGGCGATGGTCGTGGCGCGCCGCGTCGCCGGCTGCGCCACGACGGTGGCGCACAAGCCGGCGACGGCAATCGCTAGGGCTCCGGCGAGGGTTCGCACTAAATCTTTCGTCGCGCGAATCTCGACAGGATCACGGCCAGTGCGAGGAACAGCACCGCGCCCGCGAGTTGCGCAGCCGCGCTCTCGCCGTGCAGCCACGGCACGATATCGCCGATCGGGGCAAAGTAATCCGCGTAGAGCGAGCTGGTCGCGTTCGGATTGTCCGCGGTCGGCGCCGCGTATTGGTAGCCGAAGAGAATCGCGTAGAGGATGCCGGCGAGCGAGCCGCCGGCGATGAGGCCCGAACTGAACAGCGTGCCGGCGCTGAGGTCCGAGTCGCTCGTCTCGCCGGTCTTGCGCTCGACCCACCAGCGCACCAGGCCGCCCACGAAGATCGGCGCGGTCGTGGCGATGGGCAAATACGCGCCGACGGCAAACGACAGCGAGTGGATGCCGCACAGTTCCAGCGTCACCGCGACAAAGACACCGACCAGCACCAGGCCCCACGGCAGGCTCTGCGAGAGCAGGCCTTCGATCAGCGTGGCCATCAACGTCGCTTGCGGGGCCGGCACGGCCTCGGATCCAATTCCGAAGGTCGTGTGCATTTGCAGAACCGTGTAACCGATGATGAACGCCGACGTGATCACGCCGATCGTCAAGCCCAGCTGCTGGTAGAGCGGCGTGGCGCCGACAATGTAGCCGGTCTTGAGATCCTGCGACGTGTTGCCGGCATTCGCGGCGGCGATGCAGACGATGGCGCCGACCGACAGCGCCACCGGCCCGTAGACATCGCCGGTCCATCCCAGCGCCACGAAAATAATGCAGGTAATGATCAGTGTCGCGATCGTCATGCCCGAGATCGGATTTGAAGAGGAGCCGATCAGACCCGTGATCCGCGACGACACAGTGGCGAAGAAGAACCCGAACAAAATAATCAGAATCGACACCAGCACATTGCCTTGCGTCGGCAGGCCGGGCGTCACGGCCAGGAACACCGCGAGCAGGAACGATCCGCCCAGCACGACCATCATCGGGATGTCGCGTTCGGTGCGGAGTTGCTGGCCGCCGCCCGCCGCGCCGAACCCCTTGAGCCCCTCGCGCGCCGACGAGATGATGGTCGGCAGTGTCCGGGCCAACGTGATCAATCCGGCGGCGAGCACCGCGCCGGCGCCGATGTAGCGGATGTAGGCGCGCCAGATTTCGCCCGGGCTCATTTCAGAAATCAGGTACGGCAGTCCCGTCGCCGGGTTGTTGGCGAGGGTCGGATGAATCGGCGGCAGCGGCGTGGTCATCGACGCGCCGAGCAACGACAGCAGCGGCAGCAACACGAGCCACGACAGCACGCCGCCGGCGACCATCGTGCCGGCGATACGCGGGCCGATCACGTAGCCGACACCGAGGTACTCGGGCGAGATGTCGACGGCCACAGTCGCATTAGGGAATGGGCTCAGCCGCGACATCGAGTAGCCGATGTCCTGGCGGAAAATATTGAAGGTCCATGACAACGATTTCCACAGCGCCCCGAAGCCGAGGCCGCTGAACACCAGCCCGGCGAGCTTGCCGCCGCGTTCTCCGGCGACCAGCACCTGGGCGCAGGCGGTGCCTTCGGGATACGGCAGCACACCGTGCTCTTTGACGATCAGCGCCCGCCGCAGCGGCACCATCATCAACACGCCGAGGATGCCGCCCGCAAACGCCAGCATCGTGATCTGGGTGTAGTTGAAGTAGCCGGGGCCGTCGGGCAGCAGGAAGATCAGCGCCGGGACGGTGAACACGACGCCGCCGGCGACCGACTCGCCCGCCGAGCCGATGGTTTGCACGATGTTGTTTTCGAGGATGGTCGAGCCGCCGAGTTTCTTGAGCACCGAGATGGCGAGCACCGCGATCGGGATCGAGGCGCTGACCGTGAGGCCGGCGCGCAGGCCCAGATAGACGGTGGACGCGCCGAAGATCAACCCGAACAGCACGCCAATCATGATGGCCTTGGCGGTGAACTCTGCGGGCGATTGCTCGGCGGAAATGTAGGGGTGGAAGCCTTTAGGGGTCTCTGCCATGCGCCGGATAATAGCAGGGACTCTGCGCTTCGCCCCTCGTGGGAATTGCGGTATTCTGAAAATCGAGCTTGTGAATTCACCGAACAAGCGGAAGCCCGCGACCGAGCCGGTTTCCGAGCTGACAACCAACCGTCTCTCGGTCTACCTTCGCTGCCTGACCCAACTCGAGTCGGCGGGGGTCGAGACAATCTCTTCGCAGGCGCTCGCCGATCAGTTCCTCTTGAACGCCGCCCAGATCCGCAAGGATCTGGCGTACTTCGGCGAGTTCGGCGTGCGCGGCGTGGGCTATTACGTCAAGGACCTGAAGCGTAACCTGCGGCAAATCCTCGGGCTCGATCGCAAGCTGCGCGTCGCGGTGATGGGGGCCGGCAACCTCGGCCTGGCGCTGGCCGACTATCCGGGCTTCAAGCGCGAAGGCTTTGAAATTGCTGCGATGTTCGACGTGGCCGACGCAAAAATCGGCGACGAATCGCGCAGCGGGGTCCCGATCCACGATTTGCGCGAGCTCAAGAAAGTGGTGCGCAAGGAGCACATCGACATTGCCGTGATCGCCGTGCCGGCCGAATCGGCGCAGCAGGTGCTCGAGCAAGTGGTGGCCGCCGGCATCAAGGCGGTGCTGAATTTTTCTCCAGGAGCGCTGAAGGTGCCGTCAGGCATCAAGCTGAAGAGCGTCGATCTGACGGTGTCGCTCGAAAGCCTGTCGTTTTACCTGGCGCAGGGGATTGATGATGGCAGCTAAGCGTCCCGGATTGACGCATGTCGATGCGCGCGGGCGCATTCGCATGGTCGACGTCGGCCACAAGCCGGTGACGTCGCGCGAGGCCGTGGCCCGCGGCTCGATCGCGATGTCGGCTGCTGCGCGCAAGCTGATCCGATCCGGCGCCGTCAAGAAAGGCGATCCGCTGCAGGCCGCGCGCCTCGCCGGCATCATGGCCGCCAAGAAGACGAGCGAGCTGATTCCGCTCTGCCACCCGCTGGCCCTGACGCACGTGTCGGTCGACCTCACCGCCACGCGCACCGGCTACACGATTGAATCGCGCGTGCGCACGTCGGGGCAGACCGGCGTTGAAATGGAAGCGCTCACCGCCGTCGCCGTCGCCGCCCTCACGCTCTACGACATGGTGAAGGCGGTCGACAAGACGATGGAGATCGGTGACATCCACCTCGCGGAGAAAAAAGGCGGGCGCTCGGGACACTACGTCAGAGTTAAGAGTTAAGAGTGCAGAGTGCAGAGTGAAAAACGAAGACACCGTTGCTTTGTTCTAAACTCTGAACTCTCAACTCTGAACTCTGAACTCATGAAGGTCCTGATCTCCATCCAGCAACCCGTTAAGCAGTGGCAAATACCGGCTGAGGGTGTCGCCACGTTGCGGGCACGCTTTCCGCACATCGATTTCAGTCACGCCACCACCGACGAGACGCGCGCGCAAGGGCTGGCCGAGTGCGACATCGCCTACACCTGGATCCTCAACAAGGCCGAGCTCGATCGCGCGCCGAAGCTGCGCTGGGTCCACACCTCCGCCGTCGCGGTCGACACGCTCTGCCTGCAGGACCTGTTCGCGCGCGGCGTGGCGGTCAGCAACACCCGCGGCGTGCAGGCGGTCCCGATCGCCGAGCACGTCATGGCGGTCGTGCTGGCGTTCGCCAAGCAACTGCCCGCGGTGCTCGACAACCAGCGCCGGGCCCACTGGGCACAGAACGAGTTCGTCGGCCTGCACCTGCCCTGGCTGCTGCGCGGCCGCACCCTCGGCCTGATCGGCGTCGGCACCATCGGCGCCGAGATCGCCGCGCGCGCCAAGGCGTTTGGCATGCGAGTGGTGGCGGTGCGGCGTCGGACCGGGCACGACGCGATCAAGAACGTCGACGACACCTTCGGTCCGGAGCAACTGAGCGACATGCTCACGCAGTGCCACGTGCTGGTCGTGGCCGCCCCGTTGACGCCGTATACGTCGGGCATGCTCGGCGCCCGCGAGTTTCAGCAGCTCCCGCGCGGCGCGCTGGTCGTGAACGTCGGCCGCGCGAAGATCGTCGACACCGACGCGTTGATGGACGCGCTCCATTCGGGTCACCTCGGCGGCGCATCGCTCGACGTGTTGCCACAGGAGCCGCTGCCGTCCGACCATCCGCTGTGGAACTGTCCGAATGTGATCTTGTCGCCCCACACGTCTGGTTTTCGCGAGGGCCACTGGGATGAGGTCGTCGCGCTCTTCGGCGAAAACCTCGAGCGCTTTGAAAGAGGCGAGGCGCTGCGGTTTCGCGTCGAGCCGGAGCTGGGGTACTAGCCGGTCGATTTCAGATGTCAGATCTCAGATCTCAGATCAATCGCCGAGATCTCAGATCTGAGATTGATCTGAGATCTGAGATCTGCGATCTGAGATCGGCGGCGGTTCAACATGAATGATGGCGTCCTTGATCTGGGGGAAGGCCGCCATCACCCGATCCTTGACGACGTGCGAGAGCGCGTGGGCCTTGTCCAGCCGCATCTCAGGGTCCATCCAGATGTGCAGGTCGAGAAACACGAAGTCCGCCGAGCCTCGGCTGCGAATGTGGTGGCAGCCGAGCACGTCGGGCACGCTCGTCACCACCTGGCGGATCGCCTCTTCAGGCATCGCGATCTGATCCGCCAGGATCCCTGACGTCGACTTGAAGATCTCCCAGCACGCGTAGCCGATGAACACCGCCACCACGATGGCCGCGGCCGGGTCGAGCCACGCGTAGCCGAGGTTGACGCCGACGAGCGCGAGGATCACCGTGATCGACGTCAGCAGATCGCTGGTGGTGTGGTGCGCGTCGGCCAGCAGCACCTCGCTCGACAGCCGCCGCGCGGCGCGGCGCTCGTACGCCACCACGCCCAGGTTGATGAGCAGCGTGCCGCCCATCACGACGAACGTCATCACGTTGATCGTCGGCTCACCGCCGGTCTGAAACCGCTCCCACGCCGCCGACAGGATCTCGCGCAGGACCAGCAGCAGGAACAGCAAGATCCCCAACGACGCCATCGTCTCGAACTTGCGATGGCCGTAGGGGTGATCGTCATCCGGCGGCGCGCCGCCCATTCGCACGCCGAACAGCGCGACGATGTTCGAGGCGGTGTCGGTGAGCGAGTGGAAGCCGTCAGACAGGACGCTGACGGCGCCGGTGGCTATGCCGGTGGCGATCTTGGCGGCCGCGACGATCAGGTTGAGAAGAAAGACACGCCAGAGAACCTGCTGGACCTGGCTGGTGCGGTCTTTCACGTCGCTAGAACACGCGGGCGTGAGGAACCGGCCACCAGCGAATCTGGACTTTCCCGATGATGTACTTCTTGGGCACGAAACCCCAGTGACGGCTGTCGGAGCTGTTGTTGCGGTGATCGCCCATCACGAAGTAATAACCCTCGGGGATGACCTGCGGGCCCCAGTCGTCGTGGCTGCGGTACTCGGCGGGCACGAAGTCGTCGCGCACCGGCACGTCGTTCACGTAGACGCGGCCGTCGACGACGCGCACCGTGTCGCCTTCTTCCGCGATCACGCGCTTGACGAACGACTTGTCGGGGTTGAGCGGGTAGTAGAGCATCACGATGTCGCCGCGCTGCGGCGCCGCGAGGCGGTAGCGCAGCTTGTTGACGATCAGGCGATCCTGGTCGGCCAGCGTCGGCGCCATGCTCTGGCCTTCGACGCGCGCCACCTGGAACCCGAACGTGACGATCAGCGTGGCGTAGACCGCGGCCGAGGCGAGCGTGCGGACCCACGCGAAGAACTCGTCGCGCCACACTTCCATGCGGCGCATGAACGCGACCGAATCGTCCACCGGCATCGATATCGGGATGGCGGTGGGGTTGCCGAAGCGATCGACCGCGTCGCCGGCCCTGACGAGGGTCGTCAGCGGCGGCGTCTCGTCGCCGGGGTCGGCGAACACTACAGCTTCAGGTAATCCCGAAGACGGCGCGTCTGCGATCGGCTGACTGGAATCTCCGTCGCCTTCGCGTCGGTCATCCTGAGGATGTAGTTCCGGCTGAACCAAGGAACGATCTCCTTCACCTTGTTGATGTTGACGAGGTGCGACCGGTGAACCCGCCAGAAGACGGCCGGGTCCAGCCGGGCCTGCAATTCGTCGAGGGTCCGGTCGTTCGACGTGCCCGAGACCTGACTCGTCACAATAGTAATCGAATCCTCGGCCAGCGACGCGTGGATGATGTCGTCGGCCTGGACGAGCACGAATCTGTCGTTTACTTTGACGGCGACCTGTTCCCGGCGGTCTTTTTGGCCCGCCATCAGGCGAACCAGCCGGTCCAGCTGACCCGCCAGCGGCTCGTTTTCACCCCGCCGCTTGCGCGCGCGCGACACCGCCACCTCCAGGCGCCGCGCGTCGACCGGCTTCAGCACGTAATCGACGGCATTCACCTCGAACGCCTCGATCGCCCGCTGATCAAAGGCTGTGACGAAGATCACACCCGGTCCGGTTCCCCGTTCGAGCAGCCGCTGCGCGACCTCGAAACCGGTGAGCCCAGGCATTTGCACGTCGAGGAACGCGACGTCCGGCGCGAGCCGCGCGATCTCGTCGATCGCCTCCATGCCGTTGGCAGCCTGTCCCACCACCTCGATGCCATCCAGTTGTCCTAACAGGAAGCACAACTCGTCCCGCGCCAACTGCTCATCGTCGGCCACGACGGCCGTCAATGAGGGCTTGAGGGCTTCCACCCCAGCGCGGGTGCCGCGCTGGGGGCCCGGGTCAGGGCTCGAGGGCTTGGCTTGCTTGTCCACCGTAGCCTTGGCGGAGGTGGAAGGGCTTGAGCTCATGCGGTGATGCGCTCGCTCGCCAGGTCGAGCGGGATCTCGACGCGGGCGCACACGCCCTTGCCGGGGGAGCCTGTCAGATCGAGCCGGCCGGTTGTGCCGTAGAGCACGCGCAGCCGCTCGTGCACGTTGCTCAAGCCGATGCCGCTCGACAACGCGATTTGCAGCCGTTCCACCGAGATGCCCAGCCCGTCGTCTTCCACTTCGATGATCGCGGCGCCGCGCTCGCGCCAGCTTCGCAGCGTGATGGTGCCGGGGCCGACCTTGCGCGCGAAGCCGTGCTTGATGCAGTTCTCCACCAGCGGCTGCAGCAACAGGCTCGGCACGATCACGCCGAGCGTGTCGGGCGCGATCTCTTTCTTCACCGTCAGTCGCGGTCCGAAGCGAATCACCTCGATGTCGAGGTACTCGTCAATCGCCTCGAGCTCTTCCCGCAGCGTGACGAACTGCTCCTGGTTTCGCATCAGCTTCCGCAACAACCCCGACAGCTTCTGGATCACGGTGCGCGCCGTCTCGGGCTGCGACCTGATCAATGACGACACCGACGTCAGCGTGTTGAACAGGAAATGCGGGTTGATCTGGCTCTTGAGCGCCTCGACCTTGGCCGCCATCAGCAGCTTCTCCTGCTCCTGCAGCCGATGCTCGATGCGGGCGTTGTTCCAGATCTTGATCGGCGTCGACACGGTGACGATGGTGGCGAGGTAGACGAGGGCGGTGATCCACCACGACTCGCTCGAGAGGTGAAAGAGCCGCGCGGTGCCGAAGCGGGCGCCGACCGTCTGGCGAATCAGCTCGAGGCCGACGATGGCGAGCAGGATGACGACCTGCCAGTTGACGTGGAAGTCGCGCACCATGCGCCACACGTAGCGGGGCAGGCTCAGCACCACGAACGGCGAGAAGCTCCAGATCTCTTCCTTGGGGCACGCCTCGCGCAAGCCGCCACCGGCAAAGCCGCAGCCCACCGCGAAGAACGGCGCGCCGTACTCGCCGACGGCGAGCGCGGGCAATCCCATCGCGAGTCCCACCAGCGCGCCCGTATACGGGCCGGCGATAAGGCCCGCGATGAATGCGCCCTCGAGCGTCAAGTCGGCGGCGTCGTAATTGAGCAGCACGCGCGAGGCGACCCCGGCGGTCAGGGGCACGCCAAGGCCCAGGGCGAAGACCAGACGGTCGGGCCAGTTGCGCTGCTCGAAGATCAGGATGTGGCGGAAGCGCCGGTAGCGCGCGAGCATCGTCGCCAGCGCCGCCATGGCCGCAAGCTTGACCACCAGCGTGGTCAGGAGAAACTGCCCGGCAGAGAGAAATTTGGGTTCTTGCACCATTCAGGCCCGCCCGCCTTCGCGGCCGTAGGCCGCTACGGCGGGCGTCCGCCGTAGCTCGCGCATCATCCTGGCGAGCGCAGGCGGACGAAATGGTATCATTTCCTTCTATGATCGGTCCGCTCGTCAAAGGCTTTGCGCTCACGTTCCGACACCTGTTCCGCCGTCCGATCACGGTGAACTACCCCGATCAGAAGATGCCGATGTTTCCGCGCTATCGCGGCAAACAGGTGCTGATGCGCGACGAGAACGGCCTCGAAAAGTGCGTCGCCTGCGGCCTCTGCGCGGTGGCGTGCCCAGCCGATGCGATTTATCTCGAAGCGGCGGAGAACGACGGCACCGTGATGGCGGGCCCGCGCTACGCGTCGACGTACCAGATCCACAAGACGCGGTGCATCTTCTGCGGCTACTGCGAAGAGGCGTGCCCGGTGGCGGCGATCTTCATGGGCAAGGATTACGAGCTGGCGGTCTACAGCAAGGACGATTTCGTGTGGGACAAGACGGAGTTGCTGGTCCCCGCTGCGGCGAATGAAAAAGCGCCGATGCCGGCGCGATAGTGTGAGTTGGGGCCTGACCCCAATCATCCCTTACCAACAGTGAAGCCTTTTCTTTCTGCGTTAGATGAACGTGTGCTGGTGTGCGACGGAGCCATGGGCACGATGCTGTACGGCAAGGGCGTGTTCATCAACCGCTGCTTCGAGTCGCTCAACCTCACGCAGCCTGCCCTGGTCGTCGACGTGCACCAGGAGTACCTGCGGGCCGGCGCGGATGTGATCGAGTCCAACACGTTTGGCGCCAACCGGATGAAGCTGCGGGCGTTCGGCCTGGGCGACCAGGTGCGCGACATCAACCTGGCCGGTGCCACGCTCGCGCGCCAGGCGATCGACACCTCCGGGCAGCCCGGCTACGTGGCCGGCGCGATCGGTCCGCTCGGCGTGCGCATCGAGCCGTGGGGCAAGACCGGCGTCGACGAAGCCGAAGCGATGTTTCGCGAGCAGGCGCAGGCGCTGGTCGACGGCAAGGTCGACCTGTTCGTGCTCGAGACCTTTCGTGACCTGAACGAGATCGGCGCAGCCATCGCCGCGGTGCGCTCGATTTGCGACCTGCCGATCGTCGCGCAGATGACGACTGAAGAAGACGGCTCGAGCCTCGACGGCGCGCCGCCGGAACAGTTTGCGCCGACGCTCGTCGCGCGCGGCGCCGACGTCGTCGGCGTCAACTGCAGCGTGGGTCCCGCGCCGATGCTCGAGACGATCGATCGCATCAGCGAGGTGACCGACGCATGGCTCTCGGCGCAGCCCAACGCCGGCAAGCCCCGCGACATTGAAGGGCGCAATCTCTATTTGTGCTCACCCGAATACATGGCGTCGTACGCGCGGCGGTTCATCGCGTCGGGTGTCCGCCTTGTCGGTGGGTGTTGCGGCACGACACCTGAGCACATCCGCCAGATCAGCCTGGCCGTGAGATCGATGGCGCCCGGGCTGGCGCGCCACCACGGCAGCACGGACGCGCCGACGCCGGTGAAGAATCAGCTCAATGCCCGGCCGGCGGCGCCGCGTGAAACCAAGTCGACCATGGCCCGCAAGCTCGTGAACGGCGGATTCATCCGAGCGATCGAGCTGGTGCCCCCGCGCGGCCATTCCTCGTCTACGGCCGTGTTGGATGCGAAACGATTGGCGGCGCGCGGCGTCGAAATAATAACCATCCCTGATGGCCCGCGATCGGGCGCGCGCATGAGCGCGCTGTCGCTCGCGGTGCTCGTGCAACAGCATGCATCGGTTGAAGTGCTGCTGCAGTATTCATGTCGAGACCGGAACTTGCTCGGCATTCAGTCTGATCTTCTGGGCGCGCACGCGATGGGCCTGCGCAACCTGCTCGGCGTTACGGGCGATGTGAGAAGCCTCGGCGACATCCCCGACGCCACAGCTGTGTTCGACGTGGACTCGATCGGACTAACGAACGTGATTACTCGTCTAAACCATGGACTGGATATCGGCGGCCAGTCGATAGGCGATCCCACTTCGTTCCATACCGGCGTGATGGTGAACCCGTCGCGCGATCTCGACCAGGAATTGCGGCGGCTCGAGTTCAAAGTCGCAGCCGGCGCGGAATTCGCGGTGACGAGACCGGTGTTCGATGTGTCTGCATTCGAACGGTTCCTCGCGCGGGTCGAGCCGCTGGGGATTCCGATCATCGTCGGGATTTGGCCGTTTGAAAGCGCGCTCAACGCGGAGTTCATGGCCAACGAAGTGCCGGGCGTGACCGTGCCAGACGCCCTGGTGGAGCGTATGCGCCGTACGTCGAGTGCGGAGGCAGCGTGCGCGGAAGGCGTGCAAGTGGCCCGCGAGCTCGTGGCAGCCATCAAGGGCATGGCTGCGGGCGTACAGATCTCGACACCGTCGGGCCGGTTGGACGCCGCCCTCGACGTGCTTGACGTGGTATAGTCCGCTCGGTTCGGAGACTTCTAAAAAAATGGGCCTATTTGACGGAGAAACACGGCGCTCGGGCACTGCGGCCACCAGGGCGCTGTCGGTGACGTCGGTCGAAACCGACTTTGTCGAGAAGGTCTACCAGAACATCGCAGGCCTGTACGACTACACCTACGGGCCTACGCTGCACCCCGGCCGACTCGAAGCCATCAAGAAGATGGCGATCCGCCCCGGCAAGCACGTGCTGGAAGTGGGTGTCGGCACCGGCATCAACCTCGCGCTCTATCCGCGCAATTGCCGCGTGACCGGCATCGACCTGTCGAGCAAGATGCTCGCGAAGGCGCAGGGCCGCATCGACTCGAAGGGCCTGCATCACTGCGAAGTCGCCGAGATGGATGCGACGAAGATGTCGTTTGCAGACGACTCGTTCGACGTCGTGTATGCGCCCTACGTCATTAGCGTGGTGCCCGATCCGGTCAAGGTGGCGCGCGAGATGTACCGCGTCTGCCGTCCCGGCGGCCGCGTGATCATCCTCAATCACTTCAAGAGCGCCAACGCGCTGATGGGGCGATTCGAAACGGCGATCTCGCCGATGACCGTGCACATCGGCTTCACCGCCGACCTGGATCTGCACGAGTTCCTGAAGCAGGCCGAACTGAACCCGGTCTCGATCGAGAAGGTCAACGTCCCGAAGATGTGGACGCTCGTGACTGTCGTGAAAGAATAAAGGAACAGAATAAAGGAACATAGTGTAGAGCGGATCTTCAGATCCGCTATCGCAGCCCGTTCAGCGACTTCAGCATCTCGTCTTTCAGCACCACGAACAATCCTTGCCCCTCGGAGACAATCTGTCCCGAGGGGTTTTTCATGTGCGCCCGCAAGTGGATCTTGCGGCCGTCGATGTTGTCGATCCACGCCTCGACGGTGGTGTCGGTGCCGATCGGCAGCATGCCGGCGAACGTAATCGCGATCTGCGCGGCCACCACGGAGTGGCCGTTCATCCAGCAGGCCGCGCCCATGGCTTCGTCGAGCACCGCGGCCATGGCGCCGCCGTGGACGTGCCCCGGCGGCCCGAGCGCGCGCGGCCCGAACCACGCCCGCACGTAGAGGGTTCCGGAATCCGGCTTTCGGAAATACGCGATGCGGACCCGCTCGTCATCATCGGCCGGACGGAGAAACGTCTCGCGGACGTTGGAGTTAGGGAAGGGCTGGGCGGGAACCCAACCAGGCTCGGGGACGGCGTTAGGTGCAGCCATGCTCTGTCAGCATTATCTCTTGATCTGTTGAGCTGGTGATCGGTTGATCAATCGGTTGATCCGTTGACCTCGTGATCTGGTGATCAAAATCTTGTTGATCTACGTAAAGGCGGCGCCCAGAGATCGCTAGATCGAAGCTCACCAGATCGCCCGCTCACCACATCAGGAGATTGGTCAACAGATCACGAGATCGACAGATCACGAGATCGACTGAACTGCGGGTACAATCGGCGAGTGAGCTTGGACGAAAAAGCCTGCTTCAGTGAGCGCCCAGAGAGCCGGCCGGCGAAGTATCCGTGCCCGCGCTGCAAGCGGGTCAACGAGTACACAATCCGGTGGATGCGCCGCACCAAGAAAGACCGCGCGCCGCAGGGCGGCGACGAGCGCGATCGCGCGCAGTTCGCCAAGCTGCGCGATCACCTGCTGCGCCTGGACGACGAGGTGACGTGCAAGACGTGCGGCAAGAAGTTCGAGATCCCCTCGCTGCACTCGCTGATGTTCGTCGATCAGCTCGAAGGCCTGCCGAAGGACGAAGAAGCCGACGTCTCCGAGGCCACCGAAGCGCCCGGCAAGCCGATGGACGCCACAACGAAGGCGGCGCTGCCGGCACGCTTTACCCGGCCGACCAAGGGCTGGCGCGGGTAGTTACCAAACCCCGGGCAGGATTCGCGATCTGACCTGGCGTTGGTAGGTGTGATACTTCTCGCCGAAGGCTTCGACGAGCGACGCTTCTTCCCACGGAATGGCCGCGAGCAGGTAGGCCGAGCTCACCACCGCGAACAGCAGTTTGCTGGCCGTCATCGGGATCGAGGCGAACACCAGCAGGATCCAACCCAGATAAATCGGATGACGGACGAGGCCGAACGGCCCGGTGGCCTTGAATTCCACGGGCCGCTGGTGATTGGCTTGCCGCACGCCGGCGAGCTCGAACACGCTGATCATCCCGGCGGCGCGAATGGTCAGCCATACGCCAACAGCCTGCACGAGCAGCAACAGCCAGCGGAGCCATCCATCGGCGTCCCACATCATTCCCGGCAGCGGTTGCCACAGCCAGCACACGGCCAGAAAAAGCAAGCTGGCGATCCACACATAGACGCTGCGCTCGAGGTCGTGCGGCACGATCCGCGTGATCCACGCCTTGGCGCCGCTCCGGGCCATCACGCTGTGATGCAGCGCGAAGATCGTGAACAGCGCGATGTTGATGAGCACTGCCGGCATCACCGAGCCGCCGGTGGCAGCGGCGGGCATGCCCAGCCTGAGCTGGTAGGCCACCAGGAATGACACCAGCGACACCACGAACAGGAGCGCGCCGAGCCACACGAATGCCTTGCTCACGAACGGTATTATAGGGTTCTGAAGGGTTCCGAAAGGTTCTGAAGGGTTCTGAGAGGTTCTGAAAGGTTCTGTGACCGCATCGCGAATAGCCATCACCGGCATCGGCGTCGTCTCCACATTCGGCGTCGGGCGCGAGGTGTTTTGGGATGCCATCCGCCGCGGTGAGAGCGGCACGCGCGCGATCACCGAGTTTGACGTCTCGACCTACCCATGCAAGGTGGCGGCGGCCGTGCCGCCCGTCGACATCAGCGTGGCGATGCCGCTGTCGGGCGAGCTCGAGGGCCGCGACGCGCGCGCCGACCCCAAGCGCTATTCACGCGCCGCGCTGTTTGGCGTGATCGCCGCGCGCGAGGCGTGGAACGATGCGGGACTGGTCTTTGGCGAAGCCAACGCCGGCGTCATCATCGGCAGCGGCGGCGGCGGCATCGACGTCGGCGAGGCGCAGTATCGCGATTTCTTCACGAACAACGGCCAGCACGTCTCGCCCTATGCCATCGCCGTCGGCATCTGCGGCATGGTGTCGAGCGAGATCTCGATCGCGCTCGGCCTTCGCGGCATCAGCCACGTGCTGTCAACCGGCTGCACGAGCTCGACCGACGCGATGGGCTACGCGGCGATGCTGTTGAAGCAGGGCGACTGCGACGTGCTGCTGTCGGGCGGCACCGACGGGTGCGTGCTGCCGGGCCTGATCTTCGGCTTCTCGCGCATGCGGGCGGTGTCGACGCATTTCAACGGCTGCCCGTCGCAGGCGTCTCGCCCGTTCGATCGCAACCGCGACGGCTTCGTGCTCGGCGAAGGCTCGTGGATGATGGCGCTCGAGCTCGAGGCCCGCGCCCGGGCGCGCGGCGCGCGCGTCTATGCCACGATCGACGGTTACGGATCGACGTGCGATGCCTACCACCGCGTGCAGATGGATCCGGAGGGGGAGCAGATCGTGCGCTGCATGGACCTGGCGATTGAACGATCGGGCCGGGCTGCCGAGGAGATCGGCTACATCAACTATCACGGCACGTCGACGCAGCTGAACGACGCGATCGAATCGCGCTGCACGCGGATGGCGTTCGGCGCGTTGGCCGATCGCATTCCCGGGTCGTCGACCAAGTCGATGATCGGCCATCCGCAAGGCGCCAGCGGCGCGGCGGGCGTAGTGGCCACCGCGCTCGCGCTGTCGCGCGGGTTCCTGCCGCCGACGATCAACCAGACGACGCCCGATCCGCAGTGTGACCTCGATGTGATACCCAACGAGGGCCGGGCCGTCCAGGTCGAAGCGGCGCTCTGCAATTGCCTCGGGTTCGGCTCCAAGAACAGCGCACTGGTTCTCGGGTGCTCGCATGCCTGATGTGATCGTCGCGGGAGGCGGGCCTGCCGGCGCGCTTGCGGCGATCCTCCTGGCGCGCGCCGGCGCGCGGGTGCGGGTGTTCGAGCGGGCGCGGTTTCCCCGGCACAAACTGTGCGGCGACACGCTCAACCCCGGCGCGCTCGCCGTGCTGGCACGGCACCTCGACACCACGCCGCTGCTGGCGAACAGCGACGTGATCGACGGCATGGTGATCACCGGCCCCGGCGGTGTCAGCGTGCGCGGCCGATACGGCCGCGGCCTGTCGGGCCGCGCGATCACGCGCGAGGTCTTCGATCACTGGCTGATCGCGCAGGCCGCCGATGCCGGGGCGGAGATCGACGAAGGTGTGGCGGTGCGCGACGTGACTGCCACAACTGATGGCGGACGCACGCGCATCAACGGTGTCATCGTTCAGGGCGGCGGCTCGACGGCGTCTCACACGGCGCGAATGGTGATCGCCGCCGATGGCCGGCGATCGTCGCTCGCGTTCGGACGCGGGCTGGCGCGGCAACCCGCGCGCCCAAGGCGCTGGGCGATCGGCGCGTACTTCACGGGCGTGACCGGCCTGACCACGGCGGGGGAGATGCACGTGCGCGACGGCCATTACATCGGCGTGGCGCCGCTTCCGGGCGGGCTCACGAATGCGTGCCTCGTCGTTCCCCACGCGCATGGCGATGAGGCGATGAAAACGCCCGCGCGTGTGCTCGACCAATACCTTGGTGCGGATGCCGCGTTGGCGCCACGATTTGCCGCCGCCAGCCCTGCCGGGCCGGTGGTGATGCTTGGCCCCATGGCGGTCGACAGTCTCGCGTGCGGCGAGCCCGGTCTCTTGCTGGCGGGGGATGCCGCCGGGTTCATCGATCCGATGACCGGCGACGGCCTGCGTCTCGCGCTCGCGGGCGCCGAGCTGGCGGCTGCCGTGACGCTCGACGTGCTGGCCGGACGCGTGGCGCCCGATCAGGCGCACACGCTGTTAGCCGCCCGCCGCCGCGCGGCGTTTCAGTCGAAGTGGCGATTCAATCGCACGCTGCGATCGCTCGTCGCCTCGCCTCGCGGCGTGACCGCCGCGGCGCTGGCCGCCCGCGCGCTGCCGTCGGTCTTCGAGCGGATGATTCGCTACGCCGGAGATTGCTGACTTCATGAGCCCTGCCCTCTCGATCGCGCTAATCACGTTGTTGGCCGTCTTGTTGATGATGGGTGGCGAGTTGATCCTCTCGGCCTTCAACGAGGTCCGGCTTCGCGCGCGCGGCGCGGTCGAACCGGGCGGCGACGTGATTGCGGCGATGCGATGGGCCTACCCCGGCTCGTTTGTCGCGATGGCGATCGAAGGCGCGCTCAGCGGCCCAGCGCCCCCGACCATCCTGGTTGGCGGTCTCGTGCTGTTTGGGATCGCGAAAGCCTTCAAGATGTGGGCAATCGCATCGCTCGGTCCCAGGTGGAGCTACCGCGTGCTGGTCATACCGGGAGAGCCGCTCGTGCAGTCAGGCCCGTACCGGTTTCTCTCGCATCCCAACTACCTCGCGGTGGTCGGTGAAATGGCCGGCGTGGCGGCAACGGTGTGGGCCCCGATCACCGGCACGCTCGCCATCATGCTGTTCGGGTGGTTGATGACGCTGCGCATCCGCGTCGAGGATCGCGCATTAGGCCGCCTTCGCTAACCTAATTCTCCACGAGGGTTCCTCACGAGGGTTCCTCACGCAGGTTCCTCACGCAGGTTCCTCACGAGGGTTCGAAGAACCTCCGTGGAGAACCTCTGTCTGGAACCTCCGTCCAGAACCTCCGTCCGGAACCACTACAATGACCCGCGTGAAGTTACCGAAGTGGGCGACCGCACTCGACGTGCTCGCGGTCGTCATGGCGATAATCGCCATCTCTGTGTTTGTCGCGGGCGGGTTCCGCCTGGTCTTCTTCGACATCCGGCTGTCGGTCACCGATTGGTGGCGCCCCGCATTGTGGAGCGCGATCGCGCTGGTGATCCGGCACGCGATCATTCGCCGGCATCCCCTCCCGCAACGTGTCGCTCTCGCCATCGCCAACTGGTGGCGCCATCCGGACACCAGAGTGGTGTTGCCGATCCATCTCGCGACGCGTGGCGGCGTGTTGGCCGTCGGCTTCCTGGCCGTCATCCTCGTTGGCTATCCAGCCAACAGCGGTGCACCGCCGTGGCGCGTCTATTCGAACGACTTCCTCGATCTGCCGGGGCGCTGGGACACCGGGTGGTACCTCGGTATCGCCAACGAGGGTTATCAGTGGAATCCCACCCTCGGTCCGGAGGTCCAGCAGAACATCGCCTTCTTCCCGGCGTTCCCGATGACGATGCGCTACCTGTCTGCCGTCCTCGGCCATCAGCCGCTGTGGACGGGCGTCGGCATCTCGCTCGTCGCGTTTTTTCTTGGCCTCGTGTACTTCCTGCGCCTCGCGCGTGACGAGCTTGGCAACGAAGATAGTGCAGCGGCGGCCGTGGCGCTGCTGGCCGCGTACCCATTCGCGCTGTTCTTCAGCGCCGCCTACACCGAGGGATTGTTTTTCCTCACGCTCGTAGCAGCGGTGTCTCACTTCCGCAAGGATCAACTGTGGCGATCGGCGGCCTGGGGATTCGCCTGCGGCCTCACGCGTCCTAATGGCTGCTTCCTGTCGGTCGCGCTCGGGTTGATGGCGCTTGGCCCGGCGTGGGACGCGGCGCGGTGGCGCCCCATCCTCCACCCCACCACGCAAAGTCCGCGTGGCGGGGGCCCCAGTCTCCCGCCGGCGATCGGTTGGGGCCTGCTGTGGGCCCGGCTGGCGTCGGCATCGGCGCCAGGTCTCGGCATGATCGCCTTTTCGTTTTTCATCTATCGGCTCACCGGCAACCCGTTGCAGTGGACGACGCAGAATGCGGCATGGGGCCGTGTCTATCGCGGACTCGATACGCTCGTCGCCGATCGCGTCGGCTTCATCGCCACCAACGGCCTCTATTCCTACGCGTCGACGCAGACGATCGACTTCTTCTACCTGCTCGCGGTGCTCTTTGCGCTCGGCGCGGTGTGGCCGGTGTACCGGCGCTTCGGCCTCCCGTATGCGGCCCTCATCCTCGTCAACGTGCTGCCACCGGTTTCGGTCGGCGGGTTGCTCTCGATGGGACGAGTGACGTCGGTCCTGTTCCCGGCGTTTCTCTGGATGGGCGCGGCCGTGCCCGCGCGGCACCGCGTGGCATGGGTCGCGTTCTTCGCGTGCCTCCAGGGATTTGTCGCCATCATGTTTTTTACGTGGCGGCCGATCTATTAGCCCCGGCGTCTGACATGTAGAGGCGGGTCTTTAGACCCGCCTGCTGACCTATACTCAAATCATGCGTCGCCTCGGGTTGCTCCTGCTCGCACTGGTGTTCACCGCCGGACTCACGCCGCACGTTACGGCTGAGCAAGCGCAGAACGTGGGCGCCGCACGCGCCGCCGCCGACAAGGCGTGGCGATCGGGCCGGATCGACGACGTCGAAAAGCTGGCGCAGGCGTTCCCCTCCGATGAGACGCTCGCCGTGCTGCGCGCGCGGGCGATTGCCGCGCGCGGCGACTACGCGCGCGCCGAAGCGCTGCTGCAGCCGACGGCCGCAGCCAACCCGGGCGGTGATGCGGCGCTCGAGACCGGCCTTCTGCACCTGACACTTGGCCGCCGCACCGAGGCCCGCCGCTCGCTGCAATTGGTGCTGATGAGCGATCCGCGCTCGCCGACGGCCCGCGACTTCCTGCGCGCGGCGCGCGCGGCGCGGGCGCTCGGCCGGATCGACGACGCGCAGGCGTATTTTCGCGACGCCGTTGACCTGGCGCCGACCGATCCGCTCGTCAACACCGAGTGGGGCGACCTGTTCGTCGAGAAATACAACAACAAGGATGCGGCGCGCTCGTTCGAGGTCGCGCTCAAGTCGGATCCGGCATACGGCCCGGCGCTGCTCGGCATGGCGCGCGCGGTGGCCGACAGCAACCCGCCACAAGCGATGGGCTTTGCCGATCGCGCGCTCAAATTGAACCCGATCGATCCGGGCGCGCACCTGTTCATGGCGCAGCACGCCATCTATCAGGATAAGAAGAAAGAGGCACGCCAGTCGATCGACCGCGTGCTCGAGACCAATCCACGCCACCTCGAGGCGCTCTCGATGAAGGCGGCGCTGGCCTACGTCGAAGGCCAGAACCAGGAATACCAGGATACGCTCGCCGCGACGCTGAAGATCAATCCGACCTACGGCGAAATCCACCGCATCGTCGGATCGGTCACCGCGCATTATTACCGCTTCGACGAAGCGGTCGAGCAGGTGCGCAAGGCGATCGCGCTCGACCGCGAGAACAACCGCGCCTACGCGGACCTCGGCGCGCACCTGATGCGCACCGGCGACGAGCGCAACGCGCGGCGGGCGCTCGAAACCGCGTTTCGCGTCGACCCGTTCGACACGGTCACCTTCAACTTGTTGACGCTGCTCGACAATCTCGAGCCGTTCGACACGATCAAGGACGGAGACATGATCATTCGTCTCCATCCGGATGAGTCACCGGTGATGCGCCACTCCGCGCCCCAGTTGGCGCGCGCGGCCCTCGACGCGCTCAGCAAGCGCTGGGAGTTCACGCCGAAGGGACCGATTCTGGTCGAGATGTTTCCGAAGCACGACGACTTCGCGGTGCGCACGCTCGGGCTGCCCGGCATGCTCGGCGCGCTCGGCGCCTGCTTTGGCCGCGTCGTGACGCTCGATTCGCCCAAGGCGCGCGACCCTGGCACCTTCAACTGGGGCGAGACCCTGTGGCACGAGATGGCGCACGTCATCACGCTGCAGCTGTCGAACAACCGGCTGCCGCGCTGGCTGAGCGAAGGCACCTCGGTGTTCGAAGAGCGCCGCGCCCGCGACGACTGGGGCCGTGAGATGGACCTGCCGTTCACGCGCGCGATCGACCGCGGCCAGGTGATCAAGTTGCGCGAGCTCAATTCGGGGTTCTCGAATCCCGAAACGATTTCGCTGGCGTATTACCAGGCCTCGCTCGTGGTCGAGCACATCGCCGAGGTCCATGGCCAGAGGAAGCTGCGCGAGCTGGTGCGATCGTACGCCGATGGCCTCGATACCGAAGCCGCGATCAAACACGCGCTCGGTGTCGACATCGACGATCTGCAGAAGACGTTCGACGCGTTCATCGACAAGCGCTTTGCGACCGCGCGGCGCGCGCTGGCCGAGGTCGAGGGTCTCGGGCCTGATACGCCGCTCGAGCGGCTCAAGACGATCGCCGCCGCGAACCCCGGCAGCTACGCCGCGCAGATGTCACTGGGCATGGCGCTGCAGGAGTCGTCGCCTGATGCGGCGATTGCCGCGCTCGAACAGGCGGCCGCCCTCGTGCCAAACGCCACCGGCGATGACAGCCCGAACGCCATGATCGCGGCGATTGCGCTCAAGAAAGGCGACAAGCCGCGCGCGGCGCGCGCGCTCGATGCGCTCACCGCCCACGCTCAAACCGACGTCACGTCGTCGCGGGAGCTGGTGACGTTGCTCGACGGCGCTCGCGATCCCGCCCGGCTGCAGGTCGCGCTCAGGCGACTGGTCGCCATCGATCCGTTTGATGCGCAGGCCCAGTCGAAGCTGGGGCGCATCACGCTTGATGCCGGCAACGTGCCCGAAGCCATCCGGATGTTCCGCGCTGCGCTCGGAGCGCGCCCCGTGGACCGCGCGGGGGCGCACGCCGACCTTGCCGAGGCGCTCGCACTCGCGGGCGAAAAAGACGAAGCCAAGAAGCAGGCCTTAGCCGCGCTCGAGATTGCGCCGACTTTCACTCGCGCCCAGGACCTGCTTTTGAAACTCACAAGTGGGGGAAGCTAGGTGCCAAGGCTGGCCCTCCTGGCCCTTCTGCTTTGGTGCGTTTCAGAAGTAGGGGCGCAAATCCCGGCGATCGGCGGCGACAAGTTCGCCGGCCTCAAGTGGACGTTTGTTCGCATCAAGTACAACACGTGGGACAACGAGGGCGGCGCTCGCAGCCGCAGCCTGAGCTATTGGGACGACCCGTGGGCGATCGACGCGCCGGCCGCCGAACAGAACCTGTCGCGGCGCATCAAGTCCGTCACCTCGATCGGGGTCGGCGATCCCCAGGTGATGACGCTGGACGATCCGAACCTCTGGAAGTATCCGTGGATCTACATCGTCGAGCCCAGCAACCTGCTGCTCTCGGACGCTGAAGTACCGATCCTTCGCGAGTTCCTGCTACGCGGAGGCACGCTGACCGTCGATGATTTTCACGGCCCGTACGAGTGGGACCTCACGGTGAAGCAGTTGCAGCGCGTGTTCCCCGATCGCGAGATCGTCGAGATCGCGCCGCCGCACCCGATCTACAACTGCTTCTACCGGATCGACAAGTATCCGCAGATCCCAGGATTAGGATCGTTCTTGAGCGGCCGCACCTGGGAGAAGGGCGGCTTCACGGCCCACCTGCGCGGCATCATGGACGACTCGGGCCGGCCGATGGTCCTGATCAACTGGAACACCGACATGGGCGACGGCGTCGAGTGGTCCAACGCCGAGGAATACCAGGGCTACATCAAGTGGACCGCGCAGGCCTACCAGATGCTCATCAACGAAGTGATTTATTCGCTCACGCACTGAGGCTTCATGAACCGGACGACGGATGTGGCAGTTGAGGGCCTGGCCGAGAAAGTCGCCACCAGCCGCACGAAAATCCTCACCGAGTTGCGCAAGGTCATCGTCGGCCAGGACGACGTCGTCGACGAAGTCCTGATGTCGCTGTTTTGCGGCGGCCATTGCCTCATCACCGGCGTGCCCGGGCTCGCCAAGACGCTGCTGGTGAAGACGCTGGCGCAGATCCTCGATCTGAGCTTCAAGCGCATCCAGTTCACGCCGGACCTGATGCCCACCGACATCACCGGCACGGAGATCCTCGACGAAGAGCACGGCCACCGGGCGCTGCGCTTTGTGAAGGGGCCGATCTTCGCGCAGATCATCCTGGCTGACGAGATCAACCGCACGCCGCCGAAGACGCAGGCCGCGCTGCTCGAGGCCATGCAGGAATACACGGTCACGGCGGCCGGGCGCAGCTATCCGCTCGAGCGGCCGTTCTTCGTGCTCGCCACGCAGAACCCGATCGAGCTCGAGGGCACCTATCCGCTGCCGGAAGCGCAGCTCGACCGCTTCCTGTTCAATGTCGTGATGACGTACTTGTCGGAAGACGACGAGGTGCAGGTCGTGACCGATACGACGAGCGTCAAGCGTCCCGATCCGATGCGGGTGCTCGACGGCGCGGAGATTCTCGCCATTCAGGATTACGTGCGGCAGGTGCTGGTCGCCGAGGAAGTGGTGCGGTACGCCGTCCGGCTGGCCGACAGCTCGCGTCCCGGCCGCGGCGCGAAGCTCGATTTCATCGAGAAATGGGTGAAGTGGGGCGCGGGGCTGCGGGCGTCGCATGCGCTGGTGATCGGTGCGAAGGCGCGCGCGCTGCTGCACGGGCGTCATCACGTCTCGGTGAAAGACATCCAGGCGCTGGCCAAGCCGATCCTCCGCCACCGCGTGCTGCCGAATTTCTACGCCGAGGCCGAAGGCATCACGGCCGACCGCATTGTCGATCGGCTGATCGACGCGGTGCCGGCGCCCGCCAGCGGGTTGTAAGCCCATGGCTGGCGAGGCCCGCTACCTCGATCCGGCGGTCGTGGCGCGGCTCGGCACGATCGACCTCAAGGCCCGCACCATCGTCGAGGGCTTTCTGACGGGGCTGCATCGCAGTCCGTACAAAGGTTTCAGCGTCGAATTCGCGGAGCACCGGCAGTACATTCCCGGCGACGATCTGGCGAGGCTCGACTGGAAGGTCTACGCGCGGTCGGATCGACATTTCGTCAAGAAGTTCGAGGAAGAAACCAACCTCACGTGCCACCTGCTGCTCGACGTCAGCGGATCGATGGCGTATGCCAGCGGCGGCGTCACCAAGCTGCAATACGGCTCGTACCTGACCGCGGCGCTGGCCTACCTGATGCATCGACAGCGCGACTCGTTCGGGTTGATGGCGTTTGACGACAGCATTTCGGCGCTGCTGCCGGCGAGCGCGCGCGCGGGGCACCTGCGGGCGGTGCTGCTCGCGCTCGAGCGGCTCAAGATCGGCGCGAAGACCGACGTCGCCAAGCCGCTGCACGACCTCGCCGCCGCGGTGCGAAAGCGGGGGCTCGTGGTGCTGGTGTCGGATCTGCTGGACGATCCGGTGCGCGTGCTCGACGGCCTCAAGCATTTTCGTTATCGCGGCACCGACGTGATCGTGTTTCACGTGCTCGACCCCTACGAATTGCAGTTTCCGTTCGAGCAGGCCGCTCGGTTCCGCGACATGGAAACCGCCGACGAGGTCATGGCGGTCCCGAGCACGGTGAGAAAGGGTTACATCGAGCGCATGCAGGGGCTGATTGCCACCTACAAGCGCGAGCTGGGGCTGGTCGGCATCGACTACTGCCTGCTCGACACCTCACAGCCACTCGAACTGGGATTGATGTCGTACCTGATGACCCGCCGCCGAGTGCTGTGATGTTCGGGGTCTCGTTCCTGTCACCGCTGTTCCTGATCGGCGCGCTCGCCGCGGCCGTACCGATCCTGCTTCACCTGTTTCACCGCCGCACCGAGGTGGTGATCGATTTTCCCGCGGTCAGCCTGCTGACGCGGGCGCCGATCGAGCAGCACCGCCGCAGGCGCCTGCGCGAGATTGTGCTGCTCGTCTTGCGCATCGCCGCGCTGGTGCTGCTAGCGGTGTCGTTCGCCAGGCCGTACGTCGCGGGAGCGATCGCGCCGGAGTCCGCTCCGGTCACGGTGGTCGTGGCTGATACCTCGATGAGCTTGTCGGCGCCCGGGCAGATCGAGCGTGTTCGGGAGGCGGCTCTTAATGCGATCCGATCCGCGCCGGCGCCGAATGCCGTCGCGCTCGTTGCCTTCGCGGACGCCGCGACTGTCGTCGTGCCGGCGACCACGGATCGCGCTGTCGCGCTCGCGGCCGTGCCGCAGCTGGCAGCAGGACCCGGCGGCACGCGATACCGGACCGCACTGGCTCGGGCCGCCGAGTTGATCGGCGCGCGCGAAGGCCGCGTGGTCGTGATCACTGACTTGCAACAGGCAGGGTGGGAAGTGACGGACGAGGGCGGGTTGCCGGACGGCGTGGGCGTCGAGGTGGTGGCCATTCCGCCGCCCTCGTCGAACGTGGCGGTGACATCAGCGGAGCGTCGCGATCGGACCGTCGTGGCAACGGTGCAGAATTACGGACCCGATCCCGCACGCATGCCGGTTGCGCTGATGGTGGATGGGAAGAAGATCGCCACCGTGACGGTTGACGTGGCGCCGCTGTCGGCGACCGATGCGCGGCTGAATGGCGCCATCCCGGCCGCCGGCGCCGCGCAGGTCGTGGTCGATGACGCGACCGGTTACCAGGGCGACAACATCCGCCACCTGGTTCTCGAACCCCGTCCGGCAATCGAGATCACTGTGGTCGTCGCGGATCCCTCGGGAGCGACCGGCGGGTTGTATGTGGAGCGCGCGCTCGCCGTGGCAGGCGGCGGCCGCGAATTCAAGGTCGACGCCGTCGACGGCCGCGTGTTCTCGTCGTGGACCGCTGAAGCGGTGTCGCGCCAGGGTGCGATCGTGCTCGTCGGCACGCGCACGCTGGATCGCACCGGGCGCGCGCTGGTCAAGAACTACCTGGCCAACGGTGGGCACGTCTGGCTCACGCTGGGACCCGACATTGACCCGGCCACGCTGGGCGACGTGATCGGCGCCAACCTCGGGGTCATCGCCGCGCCGGTGACGGTCATGGGCGGCACGATCATGGTGGCGAGCGACGGCCGTCATCCCATCTTTCGTCCGTTTCTCAATCCTTCAGGGGCCCTTGGTGACGTCCAAGTGGACCAGCACCGGCGTCTAAACGATCAGACAGGCCGCACGGTGCTGGCGCGGTTTTCGGGAGGCGACCCTGCGCTCACCGAGCAGGTGGTCGGACAGGGCCGGCTGCTGATCTTCACGTCGGATCTGGACAACCACTGGAGCCGGTTTCCGCTGAGTCCGGCATTTGTCCCGTTCGCGGTGGAAACGGCGCGCTACCTGACGGCCGGACGGCAGCAGAAGCAGGCGTGGGTGTTGCCCGACGTGCCGCGCGGAATCGTCGCGGCGCCCGGGGTCGCGACGGTGAGCGAGGGGACGACGGCGCCGTATCTGGTTGCGGTGAATGTGAACGTGCGCGAGTCGAGCCCGGCCACGACGTCGCTCGAAGAGTTTACAGCTGGCATCGAACGCACCAGCCGCGCGGGCCTGCCAGCGCCGGTGAACCAGGCGCGCGAGATCGAAAATCGGCAGCGGTGGTGGCAGATCGGATTACTCGTGATGCTGGTGGCATTGGCGGGCGAAGGGCTGGTTGGACGGCGCGCCACGTAGGGTACGATTGCGTAGGGCACCCCTTTAGGGGTGCCGAACATTATGAGCGAGCTGCGGACCATTCTCGCGGACGTGCGGCGGCGCTGGGCGCGCCGTGCGCTGCTGCGCGCGTGGATGCTCGGCGCCGCGACAGCTGCGGCGATGCTGCTTGTGGGATTCGCCGCCGTGTGGCTGGTGGCGCGTGACGGCGTGCCGCTGGTTCTCGCCGTTGTCGCCGTCTCGGCGGTCGCCGCGGTATCGCTGGTCTTCGCGCTGCTGCCCCTGCGCCACGCCCCCACCGACAAGCAGATCGCGCGCTTCATCGAAGAGCGCGCCGGCGGACTCGATGATGTATTGGTCACGGTGGTAGACCAGGGCCTCGATGCCCGCGGGCCGATGGCGGACATCCTGGTGCACGATGCCACCCGGGCGACGCGACAGCTTGATTTAGACCGCGTCATCAGCCGCCAGACCTTGCTTCGTGCCGCGGCGGGCGCCGCGCTCGGCAGCGCGGCGTTGCTGGTGGCGATGGTGTTGTTTGCGCCGTCGGCGACACGCGCGGCCAACGTCGTCGGCTCGTACCTGTTTCCCAGGAGCTATACGATCGAGGTCACGCCCGGATCCGCCAAGGTCCGCACCGGATTTCCGCTTCAGATCGTGGCGCGCATTGCCGGCATCGACGGCGGATTGGTGCCGATGCTGACGGTTGGCACCGGAGCCGACGCCCGATCGGCGCGGATGTCGCCAGGCGATGCGCCGGGCGAATTCACGATCACCCTGAATAACGTCACGGTGTCGTTTCCCTATTCGGTCTCCGCCGGCTCGGCCCGATCGGCCGAGTACACCATCGACGTGATCCGGCCGGTGCGCATTGCGCGCATCGACCTGGCATTCGAGTATCCCAGGGGCGTCGGCCTCGCTCCGCACACCGAAGAAGATTCGGGCGACATCTACGCGCCGGCCGGCACCAGGGTCACAGTGACGGTCACCACCGACAAACCGGTGACTCGTGCGCAGTTGACAATGGCCGATGGCACCGCGATGGCGATGAGCGGCAGTCACCTTCGCCAAGGCGACGGTGCCCAGGCCGGCAAGGTCGTCACCGCCGACTTGCTCATCGCCAAAGACGGCTCGTACCGGGTCGCGCTGAACGATATCGACGGGCTGTCGAGCGAGGGAGACACCGAGTACTTCATCCGCATGTTGGACGATCGCCCTCCCGACGTACGCATTCTGCGGCCGGCGGGCGACAAGCAGGTCTCACCGCTCGAGGAAGTTGCGATCGAGGCACGCGCCGATGACGATTACGGTCTCGCGGCGCTCGAGCTCGTGTTCAAGACGTCGGCGGGTACACAAACCGTGGTACCGCTCGGCTCTCCGGTCAGCGGATCCATTGCCGCCGGCACGCACACCGTGTTTCTCGAAGACCTGAAAGTGAAGCCAGGCGATTTCGTGACGTATCACGCGCGGGCGCGCGATCTCGGCCGCGGGCGGCGCGCGTCCGAGGCGCGCAGCGACATCTTCTTCCTGGAAGTGAAGCCGTACGAAGAAGAGTTCGTCGCGTCGGAAAGCCAGGCCGGCGGCGGTGGGGGACAGCAGTCGGCCGGCGTCGAAGAGCTGGCGGCGATGCAGAAAGACATCATCGCCGCGACCTGGAAGCTCGATGCGCGCGCACGACGCGCGAAGGATGCCCGCCCCGAACAGGACATCAAGGCGGTCGCGAAGGCGCAGAGCGCGCTGAAGTCGAAGACCGAAGAGCTTGCGGCGCAGATCGCGGGGCAGGCCTTCGCCGAGCGGCGCCGCCGCGGCGCGCAACCCGGCAGGCGGGCGGCCGCGACCACCGAGGATCCGTTGCCGCGCGCGGTCGAGGCGATGGGCCGCGCCGCCGCCGAGCTCGATCGCCTGCAGACCGCAAAGTCGCTGCCGCACGAAGAAGAGGCTCTGGGCCAGTTGCTGAAGGCGGCGGCCGAGATCCGCCGCCGGCAAGTGCAACGGCAGCAGGCGCAGGGCGGCGGCGGTGGCAATGGCAATCGGCAGCAGCCCGACCTGTCGACGCTGTTCGACCAGGAGCTGCGCAAGAAACAACAGACCAACTACGAGACGCCGCCGACGACTGAAACCAGGAACGACCAGCCGCAAGACGACGATCCGCTGTCTAGCATCCGCGAGCTGGCACGCCGTCAGGAAGCGCTGTCGCGCCAGCAGAAAGAGCTGGCCAAGAACAAGGAACAGCTCGCCGAGGAAGAGCTCCAGCGCCAGCTCGAGCGGCTGACGCGCGATCAGGAAGAGCTCAGGAAGCAGGCGGAACAACTCGCGCAGCAGCAAAACGAACAAGGGTCGTCGTCCGAGGGCCGCAAGATGCGCGAGATCGCCGACGAGATGCGCAATGCGGCGAAGGAGCTGGGCCGGCAGGACCCGCAACAGGCCGGCGTACGCGGTGACCGCGCGACACAGCAACTACGCAGCCTCGAACAGCAGATGCAGGGCGCCAGTCCCGACGAGCGCCGCCGGGCCCTCGGCGATCTGCAGCTCGAAGCGCGTCAGCTGGCCGATGCCGAACGCCGCCTGGGTAACGAATCGGCGAAAACTGCAGAGGGCGCCGCCGGCGAAGACGCACGCCGCCGGCTCGCCGCAGAACAGCAACGCCTTGCCGATCGAACCGATCGATTGAGCGAGACGATGAAACAGCTCGCCAAGGGCCCCGCTGAAGGCGAGCCGCAAAATCCCTTCGACTCCGCTCAGGGCAGGCGCCAGGCGATGACCGACGCGTCGCGCGAGCTGGAGCGGCAACGCTTGAGCGAGCGGATGCGCGAGTCGGCGAAAGCCATGCGGCAGGGCGCGAAAGCAGATCCACAGGGGCAGGCCAGACCCGAAGACCTCGCCCGTGGCCTCGATACGGTCGCCGAACGATTGGGCGCCGCAACCGGCGGCCGCGACGGCGAAACCGCGCGGCTCTCCGATCAGCTCGGCAAGACCCAGGAGCTGCGGGATCGGCTGAGCGAGCTGCAGAAGACGATGGACGCGTTGTCGAAGGCGGGTGATACGCCGCAGCCCGGTCAGGAAGGGCCCGGGGCCCCCGCCACGCGGACTTTGCGTGATGGGGTGGAGAAGCAGCCCGGCGCGGAGGGCCGCGACGGACCAGCGGGTCAGCAGGGGACGTCCGAAGGCGGCCGTGCCGGCGCGGTCCAGCGCCTGCAACGAGAGGCCGACGAAAAAATGCGCGAGGCCCAGCGGCTCGCCGACGAAGTGCAGAAGCAAAATCCCGGAATGCAGAAGGGCGGCTCGACGCCGGAGCAATGGCAGCGCAGCACCTCGGCGCCAGGGACAGAAAGCTTCAAGCAGGACTTCGCCAAATGGGAGTCGCTCAAGAAGAATTTGCTGGCGGCACTCGAGCAGACCGAATCGCAGTTATCGGATCAGCTGCGCGCCCGCGAGAACAAGGAGCGCTTGAACGCCGGCCGTCACGACGCGGTCGCCGACACCTATCGCGAGCTCGTCGACCGTTATTACCAGTCCCTCGCCGCACCGCGGAGACAGCCGCGGTAAGGCTGCTGAGAGACGACGACCAAGATGCAGTTTGCCGTTGTGCTTCCGTGGTGGGGCTACGCGCTCGCGTTCGGCAGCGCGCTCGTGCTCGCCTGGCTGGCGTACGCGCGCATTCCTACTCCGCTCGGTGCGGGCACGCGCGCGCTGTTGATCGGCCTGCGCGCGCTGACGTTGATCCTCTTGACCGCCATTCTGTTGCGGCCGGTGGTGCTGGTGCCGCCCTCAGCCGCGAACAACAGCCTGCTGCCGATCCTGGTCGACGTGTCGCGCAGCATGCGGCTGACCGACGGCGATGGCCCGTCGCGGTTGGCACGCGCGCAAGCGATCGTGCGAGACCTGCAAGCGAGGCTCAGCACGGAATACCGGCTCGAGCTGTTGACCTTCGGCGACGCGCTGGCACCCGGCGATGTCGATCATCTGGCAGCGACCGCCCGCCGCAGCGATTTGAGCGGCGCGATCGCCGATCTCGCCGATCGCCATCGCGATCACAAGCTCGCCGGGGTGATTGTGATCTCCGACGGCGGTGATACCGCGGCGCAAGAAGGCGAGTCGGTGCGATCGGTCAGCGCCCCGGTGCTCGCCGTCGGCGTCGGCGACCCCGTGGCCGCGCGCGATCGCGAGATCGTCAACCTCACCGCCGGGGAACCTGTGCTGGCCGGCGCCTCGATCGACTTGAGCGTGTCCGCGTCGAGCGCCGGGTTCGGCACCGGCCCAGTGGAAATTCGCGTCAGCGCCAACGGCCGCCCGGTCGACCTGCGCCGCGTGACACCGAAAGCCGAGGGCGCGCCCATTCACGAAGTGTTCACCGTGTCGCCCGAGCCGGACGTCGCCACCGTCTACACGGTGGAGATTCCTGCAGCCGATGGCGAGCTGGCCCGCGAAAACAACATCCGCAGCGTGCTGGTGCCGCCGCAGGCCGGCCGCCGCAAGATCCTGATCGTCGAAGGTGCGCCCGGCTACGAGCACACCTTCCTCAAGCGCGCGCTCGCCCAGGACCCCGGCCTCGACCTCGACGCCGTCGTCCGTAAAGGGCAGAACGACGATGGGCGGGATACGTTTTACGTGCAGGCGAGCGGCACTCGGGTCGCGGCGTTGGCGAGCGGGTATCCGGCGAAGCGCTCCGAGCTGTTCGTCTACGACGCGATCATCTTCGGCAACATCGAAGCTGATTTTTTTACGCGCGATCAGCTCGAGCTGACGTCGGAGTTCGTCGCGGCGCGGGGCGGCGGCCTGCTCGTGCTCGGCGCCCGATCGTTCGATCGCCAGGGCCTGGCCGGCACGCCGCTCGACGAAGTGCTGCCGATCGACCTGACCGATCGCCGCGGCACGGTGGCGCGCGCATCGGCCGCTACCGCGGTGGCCGCACCCAACACACCCGCCCTGACCGATGATGGCGCCGCGCACCCGGCCACGCGGCTCGCCGCATCAGCAGACGACAGCCGGCGGCGCTGGTCGGAGCTGCCGCCGCTGGCGTCGGTGGCCGCCGTCGGCGGCCCTCGTCCCGGCGCCCAGATTCTGGCCGTGACGATCGGCGGCGGCGCGCCGGTGCAGCCGTTGATCGCCGCGCAGCGCTACGGGCAGGGCCGCTCGATGGTGTTCGCGGGCGAAGCGTCGTGGCAGTGGCGGATGATGCGTCCGGCGACCGACACCAGCTACGAGACGATCTGGCGGCAGATTGCGCGATGGCTCACGGCCGGATCGCCCGGGCCGGTTTCGATCGCGGCGATGAGCCCGAGCGTGCCGGGTATGACCGATCGCATTACGGTCACCGTGAGGAACCAGGACTACGCACCGGTTGGCAACGCCGAGGTGACGATCGGTGTGACGGCGCCAAACGGGCAGGCGCGGCAGCTGACGCCGGCACTGTCGAGCCCGCAGGACGGACGCTACGCCGTGGCGGCGCGTTTCGATCAACCGGGCGTCTATCGCATCGACGCGACCGCGATTCGCGCGGGTGAGCGGATCGGCACCGCGACACGGCAAGTGCTGGTCGGCGGCGCCGACCTCGAGATGACGCAGCCGAGGTTGAACGAGGCCGTGCTCAGGCGGCTGGCCGCGGCGACTGGCGGCACGTATCTGGCCGCCGACGAGGCGCAGCGCCTGCCGGCGCTCGTGCGCCAGTCGCGCGCCGATGCCGGCACGCCGGAATTGCGCGACCTCTGGCACAATGGATGGAGCCTGCTGGCGATCGTCGCGCTGCTCGCCGCAGAGTGGATTGCGCGGCGACGCGTCGGCCTAGCGTAGCCGCAGACAACGCAGAAAATACACCAGGGCCACAGATGACACAGATGACGCAGATCACATTCTTTTCTCTGATCAGGTGTATCTCTGTGTTCGCGGTCATCCTCCTCCTGCCACTCGCGGCCATGGCGGAAACGCGTTGGGCGGTGATCGTGTCGGGCGCGTCGGGCGGCGAGAAGTATGCCGAGCAGATGCGAACGTGGCGCGCCGATCTGCAGTTGGCGCTGGTCGATCGCTACGGCTTCAAGGCGGAGAATGTCCGCGTGTTGGTCGACGAAACGGTCAAGACCGGCGAGACCGCTAATGCGGCGAACGTTCGCAAGGTGTTCAGCGAGATCAAGGGCAAGGGCGCGAAAGACGATTTTGTGCTCGTGGTGTTGCTCGGTCACGGCACCTACGACGGCGACGTGGCGAAGTTCAATCTCGTTGGTCCGGATCTCACGGCCAAGGACTGGACTGACATGATGTCGGGCATCAGTGGGCGTCTCGCCGTCATCAACACGACCGAGGCGAGCTTTCCGTTTCTCGCATCGCTGGCGTCGAAGGGCCGCATCGTGATCACGGCAACTGACTCGGCCGCGCAGAAATACGCGACGGTGTTTCCCGGGTATTTCGTCAAGTCGATGAAGGAAGCGTCGAGCGATCTCGACAAGAACGGCCGGACCTCGATCTTCGAGGTGTTCGCCGCCGCCAGCGCCGCGGTGAAACAGCATTACGAGCAGCGCGGTCAGCTGGCCACCGAGCGGGCGCTGATCGACGATAACGGCGACGGCACAGGGCGCGAGGCGTCCGCGGAAGGTCCCGACGGCGGCTTTGCGCGAATTGCCTATCTCGATGCCGAGAACCCGGCCGAAGCGGCGAATCCGGAGCTGGCGGCACTGGTACGCCGGCGCCGCACGCTCGAAGCCGAGGCCGAAGAGCTCAAGCTGAAGAAGGGCGAGATGCCCGACGCGGACTGGAACGCGCAGTTCGAGAAGCTCATGGTTGAGCTCGCCCAGGTCTCACTCGAGATCCGAAAAAAGTCGTAACAGGAGGACTAGGAGATCAGGAGAAAAGTTTTCTCCTGGCCTCCTGGTCTGCTGTTTTATGGGGCACGTCCCACCAATCGACGGTCATGCGTTCGCGGCGGCGCATGATCGGCACCAGCACGACGCCGATGGCAAACCCCATGACGTGGGCCCAGAACGCCACCCCGCCCGACAGCTCGCTCGCGCCGAAGACCGGCAAAGTTCCCACGCCGTTCAGGAACTGGATCGCGAACCACATCACCAGGAACAACACTGCCGGCAGCTCGAAGACGATCGGCGGGAATGGAAACAGCATCACGATGCGCGAGTGGGGAAACAGGATCAGGTACGCGCCCATCACACCCGCGATCGCGCCGCTGGCCCCGACCATGGGAATGCGCGAGTCGGCATCGAGCGCCGTCTGCGCGAAGGCGGCGGCACAGCCGCAGATCACATAGAAGCAGATGAACCGCCCGTGCCCCAGCCGGTCTTCGATGTTGTCGCCGAAGATCCACAGGAACAGCATGTTGCCGGCGAGGTGCGCGAAGCCGGCATGCAGGAACATCGCCGTCAACACGGTGACGAGCGAGAAATCAGCGGGGACGAGGGCGAAGTTGCGGAGGAACAGATCGAGCCCGCGCTCCGACAGGCTCGACTGGAACAGGAACACGAGGACGTTGAACGCAATCAGGCTGACGGTGACCACCGGCGTCGTGCGCGACGGGATGACATCGCGAATCGGGATCATGAACTGGCCATCAGCCTTCAGCTAGAATAGCGAATAACGATGAAGTGTCGCGCGTGCCATGCCGAGATCGCGGCCAACGCCCTGATTTGCTACAAGTGCGGCACCGCCACTTCCGAGCCGCGGATTCCACCGCCGGCCGCGCGGCGCCGCGGCAGCCGCTGGCCGCTCGTCGGCCTGATCGCGCTGGGCGGGGGCCTGGCGGCGCTGGCCCAGCAGATGGCGTGCGGAAGCCTGTTATGATGAATCGCCCCGCCTGTGGTGGCGGGCGTTCCCTATGGCACACGCGCGGCTCGAAGTAAACGACGGCCTTGGCCAGCGGGTCGTCCCGATCACCAAGGCGCAGTTGTGCATCGGCCGCCGCACCGAGAGCGACCTGCGCCTGGTCGGCAGCGACGTCTCGCGCGAGCACGCCGAAATCGTCGAGGTCGACGGCGAGTGGGTCTTGAAGGACAAGGGCTCGCGCTACGGCACCTACGTCAACGGCGAGTCGATCACCGAACATAAGCTCACCAACGGCGACCGCGTGCAGTTCGGCCGCGCCAGCGGCGCCGACGTCGTCTTTCTGACCGGCGAGGGCGTGGCGCATACCGATCGCTCGCAGGTGAGCGCGGTCAACGATCTTCGCCAGCTCGCGGCGCTGCTCGAAGGGTTGCGCGCGCTCGGATCCGGCCGCGTGCTCGACGAAGTGCTGGCGCTGGTGCTCGACGCCGCGATCGACGTCGCGGGCGCCGAGCGCGGCTTTATCATGCTGTCGAGCAACGGCGCCGCGCTCGAGATGAAGCTGGCGCGCGCCAAGGGGCGCATCACGCTGCCCGGCACCGGCTTCAATACCAGCCGCAAGATTCCCGAAGAGGTCTTCGCCACCGGCGAGCTGAAGATCGTGGCCGACCTGCTCGACGGCGACCTCGCCAACGTGCACATGGGCACGGTCGCGCTCGGCATCCGCCACGTCGCGTGCATCCCGCTGCGCATGGTCCGCTATCTCGATCGCGCCGACATGGCGAGCGAGACCAAGAACATCGGCGTGCTGTATCTCGACAGCCGCGAGAAGGGCAGCCTGCTCGCGCCGCACACCCGCACTGCGCTCGATACGCTGGCCACCGAAGCCGGCGTCGCAATCGAGAACGCGCGGCTCTATCGCGAGACCCTCGACAAGGCGCGTCTCGATCACGAGCTCAAGCTCGCCGCGGAGATCCAGAAGGCGCTGCTGCCGGAAGGCAATCACGACGGCCCGTTCTTCAGGGCCAGCGGCTCGTCGGTGCAGGCGCGATCGATCGGCGGAGACTTCTTCGACCTGATCGACATGCCCGACGGGGGCTTCGGCTTCCTGGTGGGCGACGTGGCCGGCAAGGGCCCTGCTGCGGCCCTGTTGACCGCGAAGATCCTCGGCATCTTTTCGGCGTTCGCCTCCGTCGGCGACGACCCCGCCCAGACGGTCGATCACATCAACAAGGTCCTGACGCGCCGCGCCATCGATGCGCGCTACGCGACCCTGCTCTACGGACAGCTGCAGCCGAACGGCAAGCTGATGTTCTGCAACGGCGGCCAGAACCCGCCGCTGGTCTACGGCGTGGGCGGCCTGCGCCGTATCGAAGCCGGCGGCATGCCGGTCGGCCTGTTCGAGGCGGCCCCCTACGCCAACGACAGCGTCGAGCTGCAGCCCGGCGACACCATGATCCTCTACAGCGACGGCGTCACCGAGGCCCACAACGTCGCCGGCGACGAGTTCGGCGAGGAGCGGATGGTCGAGATTCTCCAGACCTACCACAAGGAGCCGGCCACCGTCGTGCTCGACAAGCTGATCGACGCGGTCAAGGTCTTCGCCACCGGCGCCGAGCAGTACGACGATGTGACGGCACTGGTCGTGCAGTACACCGGACCGAGATGACCCGACCGGTTCGACTGGCCCTCGGCCTGTGGCTGCTGTGTGCAGCAGTGGTATTCAGCGTGACCAGCGACAGGCAGACCAAGGCCGCCGGCCGCGCGTTCATGCACGAACAATTGGCCCGCTACCAGCGCGGCGAGCGTGTCGTCACCATCAACCAGGGTTTTCGCCCCGGCGTCAGGGCCATCGCCGTGCAATCCGGCGCGTGGTTCCTGGTAATCGCCGGCACCGGCGCCGTCGCGACCGCCTGGGCCGCACGGGCGGGAAAGTAGAGGCGGGTCTTTAGACCCGCCTCCGACAAGAGGACATGACCGCGTGTTGGAATCGCTGATCTACGACTGGAACAAGATCGGCGCGCCGGCCCGGCCGCCGCGCGTGATGCTCGACGACGAGACGCTGCGCGACGGGTTGCAGTCGCCGTCGGTGCGCACGCCGACCATCGGGCAGAAGATCAAGATCCTCCATCTGATCGACGAGCTCGGGATCGACACCACCGACATCGGCCTGCCCGGCGCCGGCCCGCATGTCGTGCAGGACGTCGAGCGCCTGGCGCGCGAGATCGTCGGCGCCAAGTTGAAGGTGCGCGCCAACTGCGCGGCCCGCACCACCATCAACGACATCCGCCCGATTGCCGAGATCACGCAGCGCACCGGCCTGCCGATCGAGGTCGGCACCTTCATCGGCTCGTCGCCGATCCGCCAGTACACCGAGGGCTGGACGCTCGACTTCCTGCTCAAGAGCACGGAAGAGGCCATCAGCTTCGCGGTGTCGGAAGGCCTCGACGTGATGTACGTCACCGAGGACACGACGCGGGCCGATCCGGAAACGCTGCGCAAGTTATACGAGTGCGCCATCCGCTCTGGCGCCAAGCGCATCTGCCTCGCCGACACCGTCGGCCACGCCACGCCGTGGGGCGCGTCGGCGGTGGTGCGGTTTGCCGCGCAGGTCATCAAGGACTCCGGTGCGGACGTCGGCATCGACTGGCACGGCCATCGCGATCGCGACCTGGCGATCATCAACAGCATCGCCGCCATCGAGGCCGGCGCCAGCCGCATTCACGCCGCGGCCCTGGGCATCGGCGAGCGCGTCGGCAATACGCCGATGGACCTGCTGCTGGTCAACCTCGTCGTGATGCGCTTCATCGATCGCGATTTGTCGCCGTTGATGGAGTACTGCGAGACGGTCTCCGACGCGTGCGGCGTCCCGATTCCCGATAACTACCCGGTGGTCGGGCGCGATGCGTTCCGGACCGCCACCGGCGTGCACGCGGCGGCGGTGATCAAGGCGTGGAAGACCGGCGACCGCGATCTGATGGATGCCGTCTACTGCGCGATTCCAGCGAGCCTGGTCGGGCGGAAACAGGAAATCGAAGTGGGTCCGATGTCGGGCAAGTCGAACGTGATGTTCTGGCTCGAGCAGCACGGCATCCCGCCGAGCGACCCGATCGTCGACAGGGTGTTCGCGAAGGCGAAGTCGTCGACGACCGTTCTCACCGAAGCAGAGATCCTGGCTGAAGTGTATCGATAGCAGCCGGCCCCGTTACGCGCCGAGAGGTTGCTTTGAGCAAAAAGCGTTGGGCCCGGCTCATGAAGCGCCACGTCAGCTCACCGCTTTTTCTCAAAGCAACCTCTCGTCGCGTCATCGCGCCCACCGGCTGCGAGCCCTGTACCGCGCGTGGGCGTGACGCGAAGAGGTGTCTCCCGGCGTGCGCTCTCGCTCGGCGGTCAAATCTCCCTCGCCGCATTAATCGCCCCAGCGATGGACGCGCCAAAGACGGCAAGGCGCCTGCGTAGGCTCCGGTCGATTTGACGACCCGATCCTCGTC